>JBKDKX010000001.1:0-30530 GCA_046344715.1 Alphaproteobacteria bacterium
TTTGATATATTTCCAGCCTCCGGTTATGTACGTGATATGATTGCAATGGTAAGTCTTGCGCGCAACCACAGAAGCAGCTCGAATACCGGCCTGAAGGATGCCACCAAATATGGTGACTTTAATCCGGCGGCTCAATTTATGCAGTATCTGCGCAGATGGGCAGGCTTTGCAGAACAGGTAATGCAAGGCGAAGGAGATTCTGCCCGTGGTATAGCGGCAGCACGTGCCAAACTGATTATGGGGGAATTGATGGAAGAGCTTGCACCTAAACAGGCAGCAAAAAACAGCAAGCTCGGCGCTAAAATCGCATCGCTTCCTAATTACGATGATTTTTTTGTGCTGATGCATACCATTGGCCTGCATCTTGAATCACATAAAATTACAGAAACAGAGCATAAAACAGTAACCAAACAAGAGCGACTTAAACAAAATTACGCGCGCGCCATGGCGGCTGCTACCGGCAAAAAAATCAGCGAACCAACCGATAAGTTAGCGGCGTAATTTTTCTAAGCCACTAGTTTGTTAAGTGGTATCTGGCTGCGGGCGCCGAGCTGGGCGATGATATGGCCAGCGCAATTATTTCCCAATGCCGCGCAGCGTTCCATATCCCACCCACGCGTGTAGCCAAACAAAAATCCGCTGGCGAATAAATCTCCGGCACCAGTGGTATCCACCACCTGTGCCACACGGTTTGCCGGTACACTCACCTCTTCATTTTTGGTAAGCACCACCGAACCTTTTTCACTGCGCGTAACGGCGGCGACTTCACACAGACCGCGCAATTTTTTCATGGCGGCGGCGAAATCATCGGTTTCAAACAATGATTTTACTTCGGATTCATTGGCGAATAACACATCTATATCATGCGTGATGAGTTGCATAAATTCATCGCGGTGCCTGTCTACACAGAACGTATCCGACAAGGTGAAGGCAATTTTCCTGCCGGATTTTTTGGCAATACGGATAGCTTTGCGGATGGCAGATTTTGCATTTTCCGTATCCCACAAATAGCCTTCGATATAGGTGATGGATGATTGCGCGATGAGCAATTCATCAATATCCGCTTCCGATACCAGCGAACAGGCGCCGATGAAGGTTGCCATGGTGCGCTGAGCATCTGGTGTAACGAGTACCAGACAATTTGCAGTGGAAACATCGCCCTTGGTTGGTGGTGTATCAAAATGCACACCGACCGCACGCATATCATGCGTAAAAATTCCGCCCAGTTGGTCGCCCGCCACTTTGCCGATAAACGCAGTTTTTGCGCCGAGTGAGGCAAGGCCAGCCAGCGAGTTGGCTACTGAACCGCCAGAACATTCAGTACTTTGGCCAACTTTTGCATAGAGTGCCTGCGAGCGTGATTGCTCCACCAGCATCATGCTACCCTTAGCGAGATCATTGCTGCTTAAAAAAGCATCTTCACAAAAACTCAAGACATCCACAATGGCATTGCCGATACCAAGTACGTCATATTTATGTGTTGTATTGCTCATACCATTTCCTCGCTTTTTTTAATGTTTCCGGTGTGTCCACCCCAAGCGGTACAGTATCTATTACTGCCACGTCAATACGCATACCAGCTTCCAGTGCGCGCAATTGCTCGAGCTTCTCACGTTTTTCCAGTGGGCTAGGCGGCAGGCTTACAAATTTTTCCAGTGCGCTGCGCTGATACGCGTAAATGCCGATATGGTGAAAATATTCACCCTCGCCATGCGGAATGGGTGCGCGTGAGAAATAAAGAGCCTTGCCTGATGCCGCGATGGCGACTTTTACCACCGCCGGATCATGGATTTCTTTTTCATCGCGAATCACGCTGGCAAGCGTTGCAATATCCACCGTGTCATTTTCCAGTAATGAAACAGCCTGTTTTATTGTGGATGGGTCGATTGTAGGCATATCGCCCTGCACATTCACCACCACATCGTAATTGCTGTTTAGCTCTTTCAATGCTGCCCAGATGCGGTCGGAGCCGGAAGGCAGATCAGGATTCGTAAGCACGGCCTTGCCACCTGCTTTCTCAATGGCGTTCTGAATAAGTGTATTGTCGCACGCCACCACTACTTCACCGATACCAGACCGCACCGCCCGTTCCCACACATGTACAATCATGGGCTTGCCGCCAATATCGGCCAAAGGCTTGTCTGGAAGGCGCGTAGACGCCATACGAGCAGGTATAAGGATGATCGGATTCATAAAATGCTGATTGTCTTATAATCGGTATTGATTGAGCTTGGCCAGCATATTATAACATCGCCTCATGTATACATTTTTTTGCGAGTGGTTATGAATGATTCGGACTTAGAACTAAATAAAATTGCAGGCGCAATATTACTCGCTGGCGTAATTGCGATGACAGCCGGCCTCCTGAGCGAAGGCTTGTATGCGGGTGGCATGGGTCATGGCAAGGAAGAAGCAAAGCGTGGTTATACTATTGCCGGTGCTGACACCGCTGGCGATGCAACGGCTGCAGCACCCGTGGATGATAAACCTGTTGATATTGCATCATTCATGGCAACGGCGGATGTAAAAGCCGGTGAAGCACTTATCAAAAAATGTACCGCCTGCCATACGTTCGATAAAGGCGGCAAGAACGGTGTTGGCCCCAATCAGTGGGGGCTGATGGGTAGTAGCTTCGCTCATATGGAAGGGTATGCCTATTCCGATGCCTTCAAGGCAGAGCATGGTAAGAAAAAGTGGGGAAATCAGGAGATGTCTGACTTTCTTGCCAATCCAAAGAAATACCTTCCTGGAAATAAAATGTCTTTTGCTGGTATGAAAAATCCACAAGACAGAGCAAACCTGATTGCGTATCTGAATACACTGAAGTAACCGGCAAATCTTAGCGGCTTTGCCGCTTAGAACCCCGTCATCCTCGAAAATACGGTAGCATTTATCGGGGATGAAGTACCACAAGAACCAGCCCCCGTAATACATGGGGGGTGACAAACGGAGGAACTTTATGGATGCGATGTATATCTGGTTAATTGCAGGGGTGTTATTTTTTGCACTTGAAGCCATTGGTATCAGTGGCGTTGGGTTATTGTTCGCTGGCTTTGGCGCGACTACGGTTGGCTCTCTTGTGTATTATGGTGTGTTGTCGCAAGGTCATCTTATAAATCAGTTCGTAATATTTTTTATCGCTACGGCTCTGTGGGCAGTGCTGCTTTGGAAGCCACTGCAAAAATTCCGCCTGCGCAGCCCTGCGCAGGGGTATAACAACATGATTGGTGAAACAGCCTATGTTGGTGCCAGCGGTATTGATGAAAAAGGTGGCGAGGTCACCTGGTCTGGCACCATTATGAAAGCGCAGATTGCCAACGGCTCCTCCGCCAAAAGACTGGAAGCTGGTTCGCAGGTTACGATTGTTGATATCGTCGGCACTACACTGATGGTAAAACCGAAAGGATAGCCTCGCACTTGTTGCGGGGTCTGGTATCCCGCGTAATAAACTGAACGTACCCCGCCATTCGGCGGTACTAGCAAGGAGAAATACATGGAACCACTACTCGCACTAGCTGCCATCATCATGATTCTGGTGATCATGGGCGTTAAAACCGTGCCGCAACAACAGGCATGGATTGTAGAATCACTCGGCAAGTTTGACTCTAAGCTGGAGCCCGGCTTAAACCTCCTTATCCCTTTTTATCAGAAAGTGGCGTACAAACATTCCCTCAAGGAAATGGCGGTAGATGTGCCGGAGCAAGCAGGCATCACGCGTGATAACGTAACACTCAGTCTGGATGGCGTGCTTTACGTGCGTATTGTTGATCCGGTTGCAGCATCATACGGTGTGTCTGATCCTATCTATGCCGTGCAGCTTCTGGCGCAAACCACCATGCGCTCTGAAATCGGCAAGCTCACGCTCGATAAAACCTTTGAGGAACGCGAAACCCTCAATGCCAATATCGTAACCTCCATCAATCAGGCGGCGCAAAGCTGGGGCATTCAGTGTATGCGTTATGAAATCAAAAATATTACACCTCCAACATCAGTACTGAAAGCGATGGAATTGCAGGTAGCGGCTGACCGTCAGAAGCGCGCGCTTATTCTTGAATCTGAAGGCAAGCGCCAATCCCAGATCAACATTGCTGAAGGTAAAAAGCAGGAAGTGGTGCTTTCTTCTGAAGGTGCGCTTACTGACCAGATAAACCGCGCAAAAGGTGAAGCGGAAGCCATCCTCGCGGTTGCCGATGCGACCGCCAAAGGGATTGAAATGGTGGCAGCCGCTATCCAGAAACAAGGTGGCGAACATGCAGTGGCACTGCGTGTAGCAGAGCAATATGTGAGCGCCTTCCGTGCCCTGGCTCAGGAAAGCACCACAGTGCTCCTTCCGAGCAATGCGGGTGATGCGGGCAGCATGGTGGCACAAGCACTTTCCGTGTTTGATTCCATCCGTGGTCGTGGCGTAGCTCAACCTGCGGCAACAAGTCCTTGGGATAAGAAATAAGTGAGATGAAAGATGACAAGATGAACGATGAAAAGAGATGGGGAAAGGCATCACGCCTTTTCTTGTTATCGTTCATCCTTCTCATCGCTCATCCTGCGCTGGCAAAGCCAGAGCCGCAGCACTGCATCCCTCTTTACGGCGAGTGCAAATACAAGCCGGATTTCAAGCATTTTGAGTATGTGAATCCGGATGCGCCGAAAGGTGGCACCATAAAACTCGCCGAGACTGGCACATTCGATAATGTGAATCCGCTGATTCTAAAAGGTGTAAAAGCACCGGCGATAACCACCATTTTTGAATCACTTATGACACCGTCACTCGATGAGCCCTCGTCCATGTATGGGTTGCTGGCTGAAAGCGTGGTGATTGCTGAAGATAAGACATGGGCAGAGTTTACACTACGCCGTGAGGCCAAATGGGCAGATGGCACACCGGTAACGCCCGATGATGTGGTGTTTTCGCTGGATACCATCAAGGAAAAGGCTGATCCTTCGTATCGCATCGTATTTACGCCGGTGGTAAAAGCAGAAAAAACCGGTGAGCGTACAGTAAAGTTTACGTTCAGCGACCCAAACAATCGTGAGCTGCCTACCATGGTGGCTGGGATGCCGGTAATCTCAAAAGCTTATTATACTACACATGAGTTTGATAAGACCACGTTAGAACCGCCACTCACCAGTGCGCCTTACCTGATTGATACCGTCGATGCTGGTAAACGCATTACCTATAAACGCAATCCGGAATATTGGGGCAAAGATCTGGCCGTGAATCGTGGCCAGTTTAATTTTGATGTGGTGCGTATTGATATGTACCGCGATGAAAACGTGACGCTCGAAGCGCTCAAATCCGGTGCATATGATTTCAGGCGCGAATATATCGCACGCAACTGGGCAACCGGCTATGACGCACCAGCCGTGCATGATGGACGCATCATCAAGCGCGACATTCCGGATGTCAGCCCTCAGGGTATGCAGGGATTTATTCTGAATAGCCGGAAATTCCCTGACCGCCGCGTGCGCGAAGCCATCGGCCTTACCATGGATTATGAGTGGTTGAATAAAACTATTTTCTTCGGCGCGTATAAACGCAATACCAGCTTCTTCAAAAACACCGAATTTGAGGCCAAGGGCATTCCCGAAGGCAAGGAGCTGGCATTGCTTGCTCCATATAATTGTCATTCTGAGCGAGCCGAAGGCGAGTCGAAGAATCTAAAAGATCCTTCGGCTGCGTCGCGGCGCGACTCCGCTCAGGATGACAGGTATTGTCTCACTCCTGCCCTGTTTACCACGCCATTTGCTGTGCCCGTCACCGATGGCTCCGGAAATAATCGTGAGCATCTTCTTAAAGCACAAAAACTTCTGGAAGAAGCAGGCTGGACGGTAAAAGAAGGTAAGCGTGTGAATGATAAGGGCGAGCAATTACATGTAGAATTCATGCTGAGGCAGCCAACAATGGAGCGTGTGGCCGCGCCTATGCGCAAAAACCTTGAGCGTTTAGGTATTTCCTCTGCCCTGCGCAATGTTGATGATTCGCAGTACCAGAAACGTGTGGATGAAGGTGATTACGACATTATCAGTATCTGGATAAACCGCAGCGTATTCTACCCGGGCAATGAACAATATGCCCTCTGGCATTCCTCTCAGGCGGATGTAAAGGGCAGCAACAATGTAGCGGGTGTAAAAAATCCCGCCGTGGATGCAGCATTAAATGCATTGCTTTCTGCAAAGACAGAGGAAGAGTTGCAAGTGGCAGGGCGGGCGCTAGACCGTATCCTGCTGTGGGAACATTATGTTATCCCGCACTGGCATTCCGGCTCATTCCGCGTGGCGTACTGGAATAAGTTCGGCTTACCTGCGGTGCTTCCCAAATACAATGTGGGTTTGCAGACATGGTGGATTAAAGAAAAAAGTAGCCAGTGACCTGTGGCCAGTGGCCAGATTATTTGCTACTACTGACCACTGACAACTAGCCACTGACGAACTAAAATGACAGCATATATCATCCGCCGCCTGCTTTTGATGATCCCCACATTGTTTGGCATCATGGTGCTTAACTTCGTGATCGTGCAGGCAGCACCTGGCGGGCCTGTGGAGCGCATGGTGGCCAAGCTCACCGATATTACCGCCAGTGGCGATGCTACCAGCCGTATTTCCAGCGGTGGCTCGGATATGGCAGCAAAATTCGACTTGCAAGGCAACAATTCGCTCTATCGCGGTGGTCGCGGGCTTGACCCCGAAATTATTGCGAGTATTGAGAAAATGTATGGCTTCGACAAGCCGCCGTTGGAACGGTTTCTTAAAATGATGGGCGATTATCTGCGCTTTGATTTTGGTGAGAGTTTCTTCAAAAACGAACGTGTAACTGATTTAATACTGCGCACCCTGCCCGTCACCATTTCGCTAGGATTATGGACAACGCTGCTGGTGTATCTCATCTCCATTCCGCTAGGAATTCACAAAGCCGTGCGCGATGGCAGCAAGTTCGATATTGTATCCAGCTGGGTGATTATTATCGGTTATGCCATTCCCAGTTTCCTGTTTGCCATCATGCTGATTTTGGTATTCGCTGGCGGCAATTATTTCAGCTGGTTTCCATTGAAAGGCCTCACCTCTGATAACTGGGAAGAACTTTCCACCTTGGGTAAAATCGCCGATTATTTCTGGCATATCACCCTGCCGGTGGTTGCCATGGTGATCTCCGGTTTTGCCTCACTCACCATGCTCACCAAAAATTGCTTCCTTGATGAAATCGGCAAGCAATATGTGCTGACTGCCCGCGCCAAGGGCTTATCTGAGCGGCGCGTGCTATACGGGCATGTATTCCGCAATGCCATGCTTATTGTGATTGCTGGTTTCCCGTCCGCCTTGCTGCGTATTTTATTTACCTCCGCCCTGCTGATTGAGATTATTTTTTCACTCAATGGCCTTGGGCTGCTTGGGTATGAAGCCGTCATCAACCGTGACTACCCCGTTATGTTCGGCACGCTGTTTATCTTTACTCTAATAGGTCTCGCATTCAATTTGCTGGGCGACATTATGTATGTGCTGGTGGATCCGCGTATTGATTTTGAGCGGAGAGGTGTATGAACCCCCTCACCCGCCGCAGGCTGGATTTATTCATCGCTAACAAACGCGGTTATTGGAGCTTCTGGATATTTCTTGTACTCTTCATCGTTACTTTATTTGCCGAGCTGATCGCTAACGATAAGCCTCTGATTATAAGTTATAAAAATGAGTGGTATGTTCCGATATTTGAAGCCTATAGCGAGAAAACCTTTGGTGGAGATTTTGATACGGAGGCCGTCTACCGTGACCCCCATGTGGAAGAATTAATTACCGCACATGGCTGGATGGTCTGGCCACCGATACGTTACAGTTACTCAACCATCAATTATGATGCATTCCCCGCCCCCTCACCGCCTTCTTCAGAAAACTGGTTGGGCACGGACGACCAAGGACGCGATGTGTTGGCTCGCCTCATTTATGGTTTCCGCATTTCTGTACTTTTTGGCCTGATGCTGACCATTACCAGCGCCATCATCGGTATTTTTGCAGGCGCGGTGCAGGGGTTTTTCGGCGGCAAGACCGATCTCATATTCCAGCGCTTCATCGAGATATGGTCAGGTCTACCGGAACTCTTCGTGCTGATTATCCTTGCTTCCATCGTCACCCCGAATTTCTGGTGGCTGCTGCTGATTTTATTGCTATTTACATGGATGTCGCTGACTGCAGTGGTGCGCGCCGAGTTCCTGCGCGCCCGTAATCTTGACTATGTGAAGGCCGCTCGCGCACTGGGTGTTGGCGAGTTTCGTATTATGATACGTCATGTGCTGCCCAACGCCATGGTTGCCGCCATGACTATGATTCCTTTCCTCATGAGTGGCGCGGTGACTGCCCTTACCACCCTTGATTTCCTGGGCTTTGGCCTGCCAGCAGGCACTGCATCGCTGGGTGAATTGCTGCTTCAGGGGAAAAATAATCCCAATGCCCCGTGGCTTGGTTTTACCGGATTCATGGTGATTGCTGCCATGCTTGCCCTTATTATCTTCATTTCAGAGGCTGTGCGTGATGCGTTTGACCCAAGGAAGGTGGTGAAATGAGCCTTCTTTACGTAAATAAACTCTCCCTCACCTTCCGCCACAAGGACCGCGTGGTGGAGGCGGTAAAAAACATATCTTTCACCATTGAAAAAGGCGAAATGCTGGCGGTGGTTGGCGAGTCGGGCTCTGGCAAATCGCTCTCTGCCCTTGCCTGTTTAGGCCTGCAGCCACCTGCCGCTGCTGTCTCCGGTAGCATTACTCTGGATGGCAAGGAAGTGATCAGTGCATCAGAAGCCACGCTGCAATCCATCCGCGGCAAGGAAATAAGCATGGTATTTCAGGAACCAATGACAGCATTGAATCCACTGCATACGATAGGCAAGCAGATTGCGGAGATGATAACCTTCCACTGTCATTCCGGCGAAGGCCGGAATCCACGTTTAGCCAATCGCAAGATGCCCGATATGGATCCCGGCCTTCGCCGGGATGACAAAGATAGGATACATGAACTGCTCGAATCCGTAGGCCTATCGCACATGAAAGACCGGCTGCATTCCTACCCGCACGAACTTTCCGGCGGTGAACGCCAGCGCGTGATGATCGCTATGGCCATTGCCAACGAACCATCGCTCCTCATCGCCGATGAGCCCACCACGGCGGTGGATGTCACTGTGCAGGCCAAGATACTGAAGCTTATCAAAGACCTGCAGAAATCACGCAACATGGCCGTGCTTTTCATCACCCATGATCTCACCGTGGTAAAAAAACTGGCAGACCGCGTGGCTATCATGAAACAGGGCGAGATCGTCGAGCAGGGCAAGGTCTCCGAGATATTTGCCGCGCCGAAGCACCCCTACACACAAAAGCTGCTTTCTTCTGAGCCAAAAGGTGAAGCCGTCCCCCTGCCCTCATCGCCACATACGCTTATGGCATGTGAGTCGCTCAAGGTGCACTTCCCGATTAAAAAAGGCGTGTTTGGCCGCGTAGTGAATTACGTGAAGGCGGTGGATGATATTACGCTCTCTATCCCCAAAGGCTCAACGCTTGGTGTGGTGGGTGAGTCCGGTTCCGGCAAAAGCACACTGGGTTTTGCGCTGCTGCGGATGATTCCAAGTCAGGGGAAAATCGCCTATCTCCCCTCACCTGATGCAGATACGGTGCACCTTGATACCCTCTCCGGCAAAGGTCTCCGCAATCTGCGCCGTCACATGCAGCCGGTGTTTCAGGATCCGTTTGCCAGCCTTAATCCACGCATGACCATACAGCAAATTATTGAAGAAGGTATATTGGTACACTTCCCTGAGCTTTCGCAGGAAGCGCGTGATGCGATGGTTGATGGTATTCTGGAGGAAGTTGGTTTGTCCGCTGATATCAAGCAGCGCTTTCCGCATGAATTCTCCGGTGGGCAACGCCAACGTATTTCCATCGCGCGTGCCATGGTGCTGAAGCCCTCTTTTGTAGTACTGGATGAACCCACCAGCGCACTGGATTTGACTGTACAGTCAACCATTATTGACCTGCTAAAAAACCTTCAGCAAAAATATGGGCTTACCTATATTTTTATCAGCCATGATTTGCGCGTGGTGCGTGCCATCGCACATAATATCGTGGTAATTTATAAGGGTAAAATCATTGAGCATGGTGAAACAAAACAGATTTTTGCCAATGCGAAAGAGGACTACACCAAAAACCTCATCAAAGCCGCGATGCTGGAGTGATTGCTTAAATTGCTTTTGCCTATATAATGTGCGCGTATGACTGATGCACAACAGCCCCCTGCCCCACGGCAAGATATAACCCTTGCAGGTATCGCCCAGAAAAAACTGGGGGAACTCACACCAGATGAAATGGTGTTGGTAATTGATAGCTTAAAACCCAAAAACCAGCTCTATGCTGGTATACGCTTTCTCAAAATACTTCTTAAACGTCGTGGTGTTGGTGCGGTGGTAGAATGCGTTGAGAAAATCCACAAAATCTTAGATGAAGAAGGCAAGCTACAGGATTATGACCTTGAAGGATATGAAGACATATTCAAGGATTCACGCCTTAATGTACATTCACGACGCAATTTTCTGCATACGTTGGGCTGGGGCATACCTGGTGCCATCGTTACCGTCAACGGTCTTGCTAAACTGGGTGATTTGGTGGTTTCTTCCGTACAGGAAAAGACGCCCGATGATGAAACTCCCGCCCCACCACAGCCTGAACCTAAGAGCAATGTATTTCGTGGTGTTGATCATTGGATTCACGATAATTTGGGGCCGGTGGAATATACGATAATCGGTGCAGCATTGCTCAATGAGTGCGTAGAAAAATGGAAAGAAATCAAGCTAGAGCAGGTGGCAAATGCCATAGCAGAGATGATAGATAAACATCCGCCTGAAAAGCAGGCACAGAGCCGCTAGTTGCGTTTTTCCTTAAAAAGCCTTATGGCTGGCGCATGAACGCCACAGACACCATCTTCGCCCTTGCCACGCCTTACGCCAAATCTGGCGTGGCGATCATTCGTATCTCCGGAAAGCAGGCATTAGCTGCACTTTCAGCACTTTCTGGAAAGCAAGATTTTGCCCATGCGGAAGCTTTTTTCAAAGCATTTCATGATGGCGCAGGCACGTTGATCGACAAAGGCCTTGCGATATATTTTGCTTCGCCACGTAGCTTTACCGGTGAGGATACTGCCGAGTTTCATCTGCATGGCAGCCCCGCGGTAATCAAGCATATGCTGGAAACGCTTGCTGGAATAGAAGGCCTGCGGCTGGCTGAAGCAGGCGAATTCACCCGCCGCGCTTACCTAAATGGCAAAATGGATTTGCTGGAAGCCGAAGGTTTGGCCGATTTAATTGATTCGGAAACACTCGCGCAGAAAAATCAAGCCATGCGACAAATGGGCGGAGAAGCGAGTAAACGCTACTCGGCTATGCGTGAGCAGGTAATACGTGTTCTTGCGCTGCTTGAGGCTTATATTGATTTTCCGGATGAAGATATTCCGGAGTCGGTACTTACCGGGTTAACTGAAGAAGTGGCATATGCAAAAACACACATAGAGGGCATTTTGAATGATAACCGGCGAGGGGAAAGGCTGCGGGATGGGTTCTATGTGGTTATATGTGGCGCACCGAACGCAGGAAAATCAAGCTTAATCAATATATTATCTGGCCGCGAGGCGGCTATTGTCTCTCATCACGCAGGCACTACGCGCGATGCTATTGAAATAACTATGGATTTAGGTGGTTTTCCGGTGATTCTTACCGATACGGCGGGCATACGTGAAACCAGTGATGAAATCGAAGGCGAGGGGGTGCGTAGGGCGCTGAAACGGGCAGGGGATGCCGATTTGAAGCTGGTACTGTTTGATGCCGGAGCCTTACCCAGCTTGGACGCAGAGAGTCTAAAGTTAGTAGATGAGAAGACGCTTGTGGTAATCACCAAATGCGATGCCCATAAAGACGCCAAAAAACACATATTATCATTTAATAACAATATATTATATATATCCTCGCAAACAGGCGAGGGGGTTAACGCATTGCTTGAGCAGCTAAAACAGCGTGTTTCCGGCGGGGCGGCGGCCTCTGAGGCGGCACTTATCACCCGCAGCCGCCATCGCGCCCAGCTGGAGCAGGCGTTAGCGCACCTGAACCGTTTTTCTGTGGAGCTGCCGCTGGAGATTGCCTGTGAAGAACTTCGGCAAGCAGCTGGTGCGATTGGGAAAATCACTGGAAAAATTCAGGTGGATGATGTATTGGACGTCATCTTCAAGCAATTTTGCATTGGGAAGTGACGGAAATCTTTGTTCGCTTGCGAACTTAGATTCCCGTCATCCTCGGACGAGCGGTAGCGAGTTCCGGGGATCTATTGAGTTAAGCACTGGATTCCCGCCTTCGCAGGAATGATAAGGTGAAATTATGCGTAAATTTGATGTGATTGTTATTGGTGGTGGCCATGCCGGAACGGAAGCAGCGGCGGCATCCGCACGCATTGGTGCAAATACTGCGCTGATTACACAAAAACAATCCACCATCGGAGAAATGTCGTGCAACCCAGCCATTGGCGGTATTGCCAAAGGTACATTGGTTAAAGAAATTGATGCGCTTGACGGTGTGATGGGACGCGCTATCGACCGCGCAGGGATTCACTACCGTATGCTCAACGCCAGCAAAGGCCCGGCGGTTCGTGGTCCACGTGCCCAGGCCGACCGAAAATTATATCGCGCAGCCGTTCAATCTATACTCACGGAATATGAAACACTCACTATCATCGAGGGGTCGGTGGAAGATTTGATACTCTCTGATTCGCAGGAAGTGCAGGGGGTCATACTTGCATCGGGCGAGGAAATTAAAGCGCCAAAAATTGTGCTGACCACGGGTACATTTTTGAATGGCCTCATCCATATGGGCGAGACAAAAATCAAAGCGGGCAGGGTCGATGAAGCACCTTCAATTGGTTTGTCTAATACACTAAAACGCCTTCAATTTAATGTGGGGAGGCTCAAGACAGGAACACCCCCACGCCTTGATGGCAAAACGATTGACTGGAAAAGTTTAGAGCCACAACCAGGTGATAATCCACCAAATCCGTTTTCGTATCTCACCACGCAAATTACGGTCCCGCAGATAAGTTGCTATATCACGCATACATCAAAACAGACACATGATATCATCAAAGCGAATTTACATCGCGCGCCGATGTATTCTGGGCAAATTGAAGGTATCGGTCCGCGCTATTGCCCATCTATCGAAGACAAGGTGGTACGGTTTGCTGATAAGGAACGCCACCAGATTTTCCTTGAACCAGAAGGGCTGGACGATGACACGGTATACCCTAATGGCATCTCCACATCGCTCCCTCAGGATGTTCAGTTAGACTTACTGAAAACCATCGCTGGTCTCGAACATGCCGTGATGATTCGCCCTGGTTATGCGATTGAATACGATTATGTAGACCCCCGCGGATTATTCCCAACATTAGAAACCAAAAAGGTGAGGGGACTGTATTTTGCCGGTCAGATAAATGGGACAACGGGGTATGAAGAAGCGGGAGGGCAGGGAATCATCGCCGGTTTGAACGCTGCTTTGGCGGCAGGTGCTAGCTCCCCATTTATTTTGGATAGGTCGGAAGCCTATATTGGTGTGATGATTGATGATCTGATTACACTGGGCACGAGCGAACCATACCGTATGTTTACCTCTCGTTCCGAGTATCGCCTGACCTTGCGTCCGGATAATGCCGATATGAGATTGACAACAAAAGCGATAGAGATTGGATGTGTTTCTTCCATTCGTGAGAAGGCATTTAAAGACAAAGACACCCAATTAACGGTTTCACGTGAAAAGTTGAGGGCTCTAAATATCACTCCCAATGAAGCTAAAAAATTCGAAATACTCATTAATCATGATGGTATTCGCCGGTCTGCTTATGAGCTTCTCAGTTACCAGACCTTTGCATTTTCTGACCTTATCCGCATCTGGCCAGAACTGATTGACACAGACAATACGGTAATCGAGCAGTTGGATATAGAGTGTAAATATTCAGGATATCTGGACAGGCAATTGTTAGATATTGATAGTTATAAGAAAGAGGAGGGAATGGTCATCCCTGCTGATATGGATTTTTCCCTGATACCATCTCTTTCTAATGAGCTCCGTAATAAACTTTCTAAAATCCGCCCTCATACCATAGGGGCGGCAAATGATATTCAGGGGATGACACCAGCGGCACTGGTTGCCATAACCGCATACGTAAAAAAACTTACGAAACGAAAAGCCCGTGCGTGATGATTTTGAGAATTTTCTGAAATCCACAGGAAATGTTTCAGATGAAACAATCCAAAAATTTTCTGACTATTATGACCTGCTCTTAAAGTGGCAAAGTAAGTTAAATTTAATCGGAAATTCTAGTGACGATATTTGGAATCGTCACTTTCTGGATTCTATCCAAATTATAAAATTGCTCCCTGATAAAAATAAATCAATTTTGGACTTTGGTACAGGGGCGGGATTTCCCGGAATGGTTTTATCTATACTAGGACATGACGTGACGTTAGTAGACAGTGACTCCAAGAAGACAATTTTTTTATCCGAAGTAAAACGCATTACAAAATCGAGTGCAAAAATTTTTAATGGTAGAATTGAGAATCTTCCAAAAGAAAGTTTTGATGTCATCACATCAAGAGCATGTGCTGATCTTGAAAAATTACTTGAATATTCCTACCCATCAGTTTCACATGGAACAGAATGTATTTTCCATAAAGGAAAAAATCATAAAAAAGAAATTTCTGACGCTGAAAAAAAATGGCACTTCCAATTTGCAATCAACCCAAGTATAACCGATAGTGATGGTGTAATACTCAAACTCTCTAACATCACGAAAAGATCGGGTTATGACAGGTAGCAAGCCAATTTCAAAAGACAGCAAAACAACCAAACCACGTATCATCGCCGTAGCCAACCAGAAGGGCGGGGTAGGGAAGACGACCACTGCCGTCAACATGGCGACCGCTCTGGCAGCCGTGGGGAAACATGTATTGGTCGTAGATTTTGATCCTCAGGGAAATGCAAGCACGGGATTTGGCATCGATAATTCAAAACGTAACATGACTTCTTATGACCTTGTTATGGGCGACACTCACCTGAGTGAGGCCATTCACAAATCCATCATCCCTAAACTGGATGTGATTCCATCTACAATTGATCTATCCGGTGCTGAAATCGAGATGGTGAGCATGGTACGTCGTGAATTTCGACTCAAAAACTGTTTCGACAAATACGCAATGGATTATGATTATGTCATCATTGATTGCCCTCCATCACTCGGGCTACTTACCCTAAATGCATTGGTTGCGGCTAACAGTATATTGATACCTCTTCAGTGCGAATTTTATGCCCTTGAAGGTCTAAGCCACCTGATGCGTACCGTAGAGCTGGTGAAACAAAACCTCAATCCGTCGCTGGACATACAGGGCATTGTACTGACCATGTACGATCGCCGTAACAAATTCACTCAGCAGATTGAAAGTGATGTACGCCAATATTTTGGTGATAAGGTGTATGAATCAGTGATTCCGCGCAACGTACGCATGTCAGAGGCGCCGTCACACGGCAAGCCTGCTATTGTCTATGATATGAAATGTTCCGGATCCGTTGCCTATCTGCAATTGGCAAAAGAATTGCTTAAGCGTGAGCGCGAACGCGCAAATAAAGAATTAACCGCAGCATAAACAGGGGGAACTATGGCAGCACAACGAGGATTAGGACGCGGACTCTCCGCACTCATTTCAGAAAGCTACACACAACCGGCAGGTGCCGCTAACACCGTGGCTGTAGCCGCCGTCGATGGTAGTAACGTAGCAAAACTTGGTGTATTTCAGCTTCATGCCGGCGAGTACCAGCCACGCACACGCTTTGATGAAGTTTCACTCAGCGAATTATCAGAATCCATCCGCAAGAACGGTGTTATTCAGCCACTCATTGTCCGTCCTTCAAGCCGTGAAAAAGGCAAGTATGAGATCATTGCCGGCGAACGCCGCTGGCGCGCATCCAAAGTGGCAGGGTTGGAACAGGTGCCGGTTATCATCCGGGAAATCTCAGATCGTCAGGCGCTGGAATTTGCCATTGTTGAAAACGTGCAAAGACATGATTTGTCGCCGCTTGAGGAAGCACTCGGTTATCAGCGTTTGATCGAAGAATTTGATTATACACAGGAAGAGCTCGCTCATACTGTTGGTAAAAGCCGCAGCCATATTGCCAATCTCCTGCGCTTGATTGGACTGCCTGCTGAAGTAAAAGATATGCTCGATAAAGGTGAGCTTACCATGGGACATGCGCGTGCGCTGCTTACCGCGCAAAATCCGGTGGAACTTGCTGAAATGATCGTGAAAAAGGGCCTTAATGTGCGTCAGGCAGAAAAATTCAGTAAAGGCGCGGGCAAAACTGCCCGTTCTGCCAATGCTGCGCTGCGCGCACAAGGGGCAGGGCAGGGCTACAGACCGCCCGTGAATAAAGATCCCGACATTATTGCACTTGAAGAAAGCCTGTCTGAGAATATTGGCGTACGCGTAGCGATTAATGATCGCGGTCAGGCCGGTGAAATCATCCTTTCGTATGATTCGCTGATGCAGCTGGATGATATTCTCCGCCGGTTGGGTAGCAACTCAGGAATTTAACGTACTTGCGTAATTTGCATGAGTTTTCGGCTGCTGGCTGCAAATGTCGGCATGTCAGATGATTTTGACACCAGCTCAGCATCAATAAGCAGTCTTAGCGCCTTGACTATCTGGTCAAGCTTCCAGTTTTGCACATGCTTCACCATGACAGGTACATTCTTATAGAACACAGGAGGCCTTATAGACTTGATAAGGTTTTCGGCATCTCTGCCCTTATCCACCTCAATTCTCAGCGCGTAAAGTCGGTAAAAATAACGCTGGAGTGCGCGCAGATAAGGTACCGGTGATGGATTTTCACGAATCTGCACCTGCAACACGTGATCCATCTCTTTTAAGTTTCTGTCTGCTACCGCATGTACCACATCATCCAGATCTACATCCTGATTATAGCCCACTAATGCGCTGGCATCGGCAAGGGTGATGTGCTTGGATTCGCCTGCATAGAGGCATATTTTAGCCAGCTCCTGTTGTGTAACATAACGGTCATTACCGAGCTGCTGGATTAAATAGGGAATAACTCCCTCTTCTGCGACAATGGCTTCTGCCGCAAAATGTTTTTGTATAACCTGCTGCACATCACGGGCTTCATCATGATAACAGGGCAGGGATGCAGCATTTCCCGCCTTTTCAAACCATGCACGCAGCGATGATCGTGAAGATAAATCATCTCCCGCAACCAATAAAAATATACCGTCATGAAGAAATTCCGCTGCATCTTCAATAATTTTTGTGAGCTTATCAGTTGCGCTACGCACGAATACAACTCGCTTATCGGCAAGCATATGCACGGTGCGTAGCTCATCGGCAACAAGGGCAGGGTCTTCCATGATTTTAGCCATATCAAGTTCTGCTAATGCAAAACTATCGTCATCCTTGCCCAAAAACGCTTCACGTATTTGCTTGCAGCGCTCGCGCACAAGGCCAGAATCCGGTCCATAGACAAGGCAGGCGCGGTGCTCCTTACCAGGTGCGCGCAGGAAGGTTTCTATCGTCTTGTAGGTAAGCTTCATGCGGGTTTACTTCCTTGGACAGTTCTTTTACCGGTGGCCGTTGACCATTCAGATAAGGAGCCAGACGCTGACGGTAATTTTCGCTAAGCTCGGTAACGCCGCGCTTAATGGCATCTTCTTTAGACACATAAGTGGAAAAATACGCGTTGGTAAGGTTATTATAGCTGCTGACCTGACGCAAGGTACCATTAGCAATCACTTTATCAGTGCCATATTCTTTCAGGCTATAATTTGAATCCAAAGAGAGGTTGTAGCGCGAAATGGTGCCATCCTTTGCCACGCCAATGGCGGATTCAGTACTGGAGAGTGAAACATTCAGACTATAGGCTGGGTTTGCAGGCACTTTCCCACCCGGATTAAGTTTATCTTCCAGATCAGTGCGAAACTGCTGCGCCATACGGCCTTCACCGGAAACTTTCTCAATATACACACCGGCGAGTGCTGTCGATTTTCCACCAGTATTCTTGCCGTACATTGGCTGGAAACCACAGGCGGTCAAAAATACACACGCGGCAACCGCAAACCACTTCTGGCGGCTGATGACTGACAACTGGTGACTAGCTGGCAACGACATTCACAATCCTGTTTGGCACCACAATGACTTTGTTGATTTTCTTATCCTGAAGTAGCGCACGAACGGCATCAAGCTGCAAGACTTTTTCTTCCGCCGCAGTTTTATCCATATCTTTTGGTAATTGGATAGTGGTGCGTGTTTTACCATTGATTTGTATGGCGATGGTTACCTCGTCATCAGCAACAAAGGCAGGGTTGAATGTTGGCCATGCACGCTCAGAAAGCGTATCCTTATGCCCCAGTGCCTGCCAAGTTTCTTCGGCAAGGTGTGGCATGAAGGGCTGGATTAAGTGGATGGCGGCAGTAAGCGCATCACACATCGCGAATGACGATGCATCATCTTTTGCTTCCATCGTCTCTAATAAATTGGTGAGTTCACGAATACGGGCGATGGCTTTGTTGAAATGGAAACGCTCCACATCCTCACCCACGGCTTTAATGGTTTTATGCGTCACACGCAGCACCTGCTTGGGTAAATAATCCTTGGCTTCATTTTCCATTATAGAGCGCTCTACAGCAGCGTTATCGTATTTGCGGCCGAAGGTAGTGGCATTGGTCATTGCCAGCTTCCAGACACGGTTTATATAGCGCCATGCGCCTTCTATACCAGCATCCGTCCATTCAAGGTCGCGGTCGGGTGGGGAATCAGAGAGCATGAACAGGCGGGCAGCATCGGTGCCGTAACTATCCATGATGTGACGCGGGTCTACAGTATTCTTCTTCGATTTACTCATTTTCTCGATACGGCCAACCGTGACAGGCTCTTGCTTATAGAATGCATCTAAGTTTTCTATTTTTCTTAAATCTTCTGCATTTTTACCGCGCATTGCAGCAGATTGGACAATTGTTCCATCGTCCAACTTCCATATTTCTTCCGGCGACAACCATTTCCCATCTGTGCTTTTATACGTCTCATGACAAATCATGCCTTGTGTCTCTAATCGTTTGAAAGGCTCTTTGATGTCCATGAGCCCGCATTGGGTGAGGGCGCGGCAGAAGAAGCGCGAATAGAGCAAATGCAACACCGCATGTTCAATGCCACCGATATAGCAATCCACAGGTAGCCATGTATTCACCGCATTTTTTTCTAACGGATCTTGTGATGGTAGCGTTGCATACCGTGCGAAATACCATGAGGATTCAAAGAACGTATCAAACGTATCCGTCTCACGGCGGGCGGCTTTGCCGCATTTCGGACAATCCACATGTTTCCATGTCGGGTGATGATCCAGCGGGTTACCGGGTTTATCAAACGTCACATCGCGCGGCAGTTCTACCGGCAGGTTTTTTTCCGGCACAGGTACAACGCCACACACTTCACAGTGAATGATGGGAATTGGGCAACCCCAATAACGCTGGCGGGAAATACCCCAGTCACGCAGGCGATAATTTATTTTGGCCGTGCCACAGCCCACTTTTTCCAATGCTTCAATGGCGCGTTTTTTGGCGTCTTCAACCGAGAGTCCATTTAAGAAATCAGAATTGATGAGCACGCCATCGCCTGTGTATGCTTCCTTCAGCGGTTCAATGCCTCCGCTTACTACGGGAAGAATTGGCAGCTTGTATTTCGTCGCAAATTCAAAATCGCGCTGGTCATGGGCAGGGCAGCCGAATATTGCTCCCGTGCCATAATCCATCAGTACAAAATTGGCTACATACAGCGGCACTTCACGTCCATCAAACGGGTGAATGATTTTAAGGCCGGTATCAAAGCCTTTTTTCTCGGCCTTTTCGATGGCTTCTTCGGAGGTACCGATGCGTCCACATTCTTCGATGAAAATTTGCAGTTGGCGGTTCGCAGTTTGCAGTTTAAGTGCTAGCGGATGACCGGGAGAAATAGCGCAAAATGACATACCAAAGATGGTGTCAGGACGAGTAGTATAAATTTCCAACTCCGCAGGTATATCCGCCAACTGCGAACCACCAACTGCTAACTGCAGCGTTGCCCCCTGCGATTTACCTATCCATTTCTCCTGCATGATGCGGACTTTTTCCGGCCAATCTTTTAGGCCTTCGAGGCCTGCCAGCAAATCATCCGAAAAATCGGAGATGCGCAAAAACCATTGCGAAAGTTTGCGCCGTTCCACCAACGCGCCAGAACGCCAACCTCTTCCGTCTACCACCTGTTCATTGGCCAGTACAGTGTTGTCCACCGGATCCCAGTTCACCTCCGCTTCTTTGCGATAGGCCAAACCAGCCTCTAAGAACTTCAGGAAGAATGCTTGCTCATGCTTGTAATATTCTGGCAAACACGTTGCCAATTCACGTGACCAGTCGTAAGACAGGCCGCATTTTTTAAGTTGCTCGCGCATGGTGGCGATATTGGCGAGCGTCCAGTCCGCCGGATGTGATTTATTCTGGATAGCGGCATTTTCTGCAGGTAGGCCAAACGCATCCCAGCCCATTGGATGCAGCACATTAAATCCCTGCGCACGCTTGACCCGCGCCACCACATCACCCAGCGTGTAATTGCGAACATGCCCCATATGGATATTTCCTGAAGGATAGGGGAACATTTCCAGCACATAGTATTTGGGTTTTTTGCTGTCAGATGAAGCAGCAAAACTGTTATTATCCTGCCAATGCTTTTGCCATTTGGCTTCGGATTCATGGAAATTATAGCGTGTGGGTTCGGTCATATTTTATATCGGTCATTGCGAGCTTAAGCGAAGCAATCCAGCACATCAGAAACTGGATTGCCGCGTCGTGCTACGCACTCCTCGCAATGACGCGGTTCCTTGTTATTTCTTTATCTGGTCAACACGGAGCTGGCGGGCGCGGGTAAGAATCGTATCTTCCAGCGTGCGTGCCAGTTTGGTGTCCACTTTCTGATCTTGCCAGCCGGAGCCAGATTTTTTCTGTTTGAACAGAGTAATTTTTACACCATCCGCACGAAGTGTCTTATCGAGAATAAGCGCATTTACCTTGAAGCGTTCGCCAGGAGTTTTAGGATCCTCGTACCAGTCGGTGATAATCACGCCGCCAAAGGGATCTGCGGATACGAGAGGCATAAAGGAAAGCGTATCGAGCGTAGCGCGCCACAAGAAACTGTTTACGCCCAGCGGGGAGTTGGATTCATCGCCTTTTTTGCCACCAGAGAGCACGATGCCGTCTTCGCCGGTGATTTTGCCACGCTCGGCGCGGCGGGCATCTTCTGCCCCTAGAGGTTGGCCTGCTGCGTCTGTCTTCACATCAGAGCAAGCAACAGCAAATAATACAGGGAATAACAATAGCAGACGTATGGACATAATATTCAGCACCCCAACTGGTTCATCTCAGGTGCGGCATAGTACACAAAGAAAAAGGGCGGTGCAAGCACCGCCCTTAATCCATTCTGACTTACTTTCAAATTAGAAAGCGAGTGTAGAACCTACGATGAACACAGTGCCATCGTTGTCTTCAGCAAGACCAGTACCTTGGCCACCATCGATTTCGAAGAAGCTAACTTCTGCGTACGGGGTGAAACCAGGAGCGAGTTTGTAATCAACACCAACAGCGATGTTGTTGAACTCGTTGTCCACGTTAGCAGCTTCTTCAAGCGTGCTGTCGAGGTAGGTTACGCTCATGCCGTATGGGCCGTATTCATAAGCACCACCAAGGGTCCAGAAATGACGGTCATCGGTATTTGCGGTTTTAACAGTCAAGCTGTCGCCCCAAGAACCGTAAGAACCAGCAAGTTTGAAGCCCATGAACGCGAGCTCAGCGCCTGCTTGCCAGGTGCGGAGGTCTTCGTTAGCAGCGTCTTCAGAGCTACCCCATTCACCGGTACCACCTACGCGGATACCAACCTGGTCGAACTTGCCTTCCCAGTTAGCAGCCCAGAGGAACACATTTTCAGCTTCACCAGTGGTGTTATCAGCGCGGCTGATAGTCTGACCACGATCAGCACCGGTTGAATCAAACAGGTAGCTTACGCCAGCTTGGAAGCCAGAGAAACGTGGGGTGTAGTAGCTGAGTTTGTTGATGTTCTCAGAAGATTCATCACCAAGCTGACCAGCACCGTAATCAATGAGAAGATCAGGTGTACCAATTACGATGTTGTTGCCAGGGGTATTGGTGTTAACACCGAAATAGGTGAAGTCACCATCAATACCACCAGTTGCACGAGCGATACGAGAAGCATCGATCTTCATGGTGTTGGTTACGCCGAGGTCAGAACCCATCTGTGCACGACCCCAAGCACCTTCCATATACAGGTAAGTGCGAGCAGCGTTCGTGCCCTGAGAGTCAACGTCATCGTTAGCATCAGCTTCAAGTGTTACATGACCGCCGTATTTCAGGCCATTGTCAGCAACGCCAGCAATATCGAACATCAGTTCGGTATCGCTTTTGAAGGCGCCAGAGCGTTCGTTAGCATCGTTATCTTCGCTAACGAAACCAGCTTGGAAATCAGCCACGCCACCGAGAGTTACCTTCGGCGTCTCAGCGGAAGCAGCACCTGCGAGCAGGGCTACACCGACGAGCGTGGTAGTACCGAGAAGAATTTTTTTCATAATATTTTCCCTTTAGAGTTAAAATAGTGACTTGGTTAAAAGACACTCTTAGGATACACGGGGAAAACGACCCCATGCATTTACCTTGGACAGTTATTGTTCAAACAAAATGCCCTTGCAAGCTGTAACGGCCATGACAAGAGTAAAACGGGGTGTTTTCACCCTTTCTGTTGCAATATGGCAACAAAACAGGGTCGAAAACCGCTATTTTTTAAGGCTTTTTTAACAAAAACACGAATGAAAACTACAGATTATGACCATTGCCCACCGACTAGCGGATATTACGGAAAAAGTGAAAAAATCACGTGCGGATAGTATGTTACATGCCACTCCCCAACTGATGGGGGTCAGCAAAGGTCAGGCAGTGGCGGCCATTGAGGATGCCATAGCACTTGGCATCACCCGGTTTGGTGAAAACAGGGTTCAGGAGGCGTATGAAAAATGGCCGGCAATCAAGCAAAAGCACCCCAATCTACAGCTCCACCTGATCGGCCCCCTTCAAACCAACAAAGTTAAGCAGGCACTGGAACTCTTTGACGTCTTACAAACGCTGGACAGGCCTAAGTTAGCGGAGGAAATTGCTAAATACTTTGCTGTCCACCAGCCACTGGCCACCAGCCACTTTTTTATCCAGATCAACACTGGTGAAGAACCGCAGAAAGCTGGGATATTTCCCAAGGAAGCCGATAATTTTATCCGCTATTGCCGCGATGATTTGAAACTTCCGGTTATCGGACTGATGTGTATTCCGCCGGTTGAGGATGTTGCTGCGCCACATTTTGCTTTGCTTCGGGAAATAGCCAAACGCAACGATTTAAAAGAACTCAGTATGGGCATGAGTGATGATTTTGAAACGGCGATTCGTATGGGTGCTACCTGTATTCGCCTTGGGCGCGCGCTCTTTGGAGAGCGTTAGCCCTGCATCTGCCTGTCCGCCAAAGCCTTGGCGAAGCATGGATTGCGAGGGCTGGTATAGATTAGATAGAAAATAATTTCATTTTCCCCCTTCCGGGGCACGCCACACGTTGGTATTTCTATAAATATAGGCTCGAAATAATCTGACTTTGCGTCTGTCAAGAATATCGCAGATTAGCTGAAAATACTTTGTGCCTTAAGATAGGCCTCCTGACCGCGGCGTACGGAAGCGGGTGAGGGCGCTGTATTGCTTGCTAATTCTGTTTTATCACTTTCACCGTCAAGCATTGCAAGCACATGGCTGCCAATATCTTTGCCACTGGCATCTTCAATGATTGCATTAATCAATGACGCCACAAAGCCGATAGGGCCACCAAGCAATGCGCCGCCGGCAAGGCGTGCTGCTGTTGAAATCGTTTCGCCCGTGTTTTCACGGTATAAGGTGGATACAACAGGTAATTGCTGGAGTGGATTTACAATATCCAGAATATCACCAAACGAAAAACCATCCTCGCCCCAGAAGGAATCGCCCCCACTGACTTTTGTCACAGGCTTTTCCTGCGGCAGGGGATTAATGGTTAGTTTTAGTGGCGCAGTTTCCATGTATTTCGACTCCTAAGCAAAAGGAGTGCAAAAACTGTACCAGCCTTTGGTTTATGCGGCCTTTAGGGCATCAGCAATGGCTTCTGCCATCATAAGCGACTGGGATGCAATCTTTTTCTGATCTTCGCCAATGGCAGTGTCCATAGCAGATTTTGCCGCAGACAGACGGGAAGAAACATCCGCTGAATTCATACCGGAACAATCTTCGGCAACTTCTGCAAGAAGTGTCACTGATTCTGGGGTAATTTCTGCAATGCCGGAAAGCACCACGAAACGTTTATGTTCGCCGCTGGCAAGTTCAATATTCACCAAGCCTGCTTTCAGCGTCGAGATAAAAGGTGCATGTCCTGGAAGTACGCCAAACACACCTTCTGTGCCCGGTGCATCGACCTGCACAGCATCGCCGGAGAAAAATATTTTTTCAGGAGTGATGAGTTTTACTTGCATAGTGTAGTTACCAGTTACCTGTTACTCGTTACCAGTTATCTGCTGAATGTTACTGGTAACTGGCAACCAGTAACTAGTAACTATTTTTAAGCCGCTTCTGCTGCCATTTTCTTCGCTTTAGCAACGGCTTCTTCAATGCCGCCCACCATGTAGAATGCGGATTCCGGCAGGTCATCATATTCGCCAGCGCAAATACCTTTGAAGCCCTTGATGGTATCCGCAAGTGACACGAGCTTACCCGGAGAACCGGTGAAGATTTCCGCTACGTGGAATGGCTGAGACAGGAAGCGCTGAATTTTACGGGCGCGTGCCACCACCAGTTTATCTTCTTCTGAAAGCTCATCCATACCAAGAATCGCGATGATGTCTTGAAGCGATTTATAGGTCTGCAGAACGCGCTGCACTTCACGTGCAACCGCATAATGCTCTTCGCCTACCACTTGCGGGTCAAGTACGCGGCTGGTGGAGTCAAGCGGGTCAACCGCCGGATAAATACCAAGCTCGGCGATCTGACGTGAAAGTACGGTTGTTGCGTCCAAGTGAGCAAATGATGTTGCTGGTGCGGGATCGGTCAAGTCGTCGGCTGGTACGTATACGGCCTGTACAGAAGTAATCGAACCTTTTTTGGTAGAGGTAATGCGTTCCTGCATCGCGCCCATGTCGGTTGCCAGTGTTGGCTGGTAACCCACCGCGGAAGGAATACGGCCCAGGAGTGCTGATACTTCCGAACCCGCTTGTGTGAAGCGGAAAATATTATCAACGAAGAAAAGAACGTCCTGTCCTTCCTGATCACGGAAATATTCCGCTTGCGTAAGGCCGGTGAGTGCCACGCGAGCACGTGCTCCCGGAGGTTCATTCATCTGCCCATATACAAGCGCTACTTTTGATTTGGTGAAATCATCGAGGTTGATAACTTTTGATTCGATCATTTCATGGTAAAGGTCGTTACCTTCGCGGGTACGTTCACCCACACCGGCGAACACAGAGAAACCACCATGCGCTTTGGCGATGTTGTTGATGAGTTCCATGATCAGTACGGTTTTACCTACACCCGCACCACCGAACAAACCAATTTTACCACCTTTTGCATAAGGTGCTAAGAGGTCTACTACTTTGATACCAGTCACGAGAATTTCGGTTTTGGTGGATTGGTCAACAAAATCAGGGGCAGGTGCGTGGATCGGAGCAACCTGTTTGTTGCCGATATCGCCGCGTTCGTCGATCGGCTCACCCACCACGTTCATGATGCGGCCAAGCGTTTCGCGGCCAACAGGCACGGAAATTGGTGCGCCCGTGTCCGTCACTTCCTGACCGCGCGTGAGGCCTTCAGTGGCGTCCATAGCGATACAGCGCACTTCTGATTCGCCGAGATGCTGCGCTACTTCGAGCACCAGCTTTTTGCCGTCGTTCTCTGTATGCAGAGCGTTTAGAATCGCGGGCAGTTCGCCCGGGAATTTTACGTCGATTACCGCGCCGATAACCTGTGTGATGATACCTTTTGCTGCTTTGGTCATAGTTTCCTCATTTGTACTAATTTTGGGTATTGTATTGCAGGACGTGCTATATAATTCTGGATAAAAGCACTAATCCTCATCTTTATCTTTTGAATCGGACTTCTGAGATGTACCGTCTTCTTCGTCATCCTCTTCATCATCCCCTTCGTCTTCATCATCATCTTCGTCATCCGATTTTTCTGATTTTTGCTGGTGCTTGCTGTGTGCGCTATCTTCGTCTTTATCAGCAAGAACACTGGTTGGCTTCAGCAGTACTGCACTAGCAAATACCGCAAGCACAAATAGCATCATAAAAAATTGTTTCATCATCCTACTACACCGCCTCCGCGCCGGAAATAATTTCGATAAGTTCTTTGGTAATCGCAGCCTGGCGGGTGCGGTTGTATTTGAGGTTCAATTTCTTGATCATGTCACCTGCATTGCGGGTGGCATTGTCCATCGCGGTCATACGTGAGCCCTGCTCAGACGCTGCATTTTCAAGAAGCGCACGGAATACCTGAACACCAAGATTACGCGGGAGCAACTCGACAAGTATTTCAGATTCTTCCGGTTCGTAATCGTAAGGCGAGGCAGAAATATTTCCTGCCTGATTCGTATCAACAGCAAGTGGAATGAGCTGCTGCCATGTCACAGTCTGTGCAATCGCCGATTTGAAATGATTGTATACAATATGCGCCACATCGAATTCACCGGCTTCAAATTTTTGCATGATGAGGGAAGAAATTTCTTCCGCATCTGCATACCCCACGCGGCGTGATTTGATAGTGATTTTATCTTCAATAAGCTTGCCGAATTCAAGCTGCAACTGCTCATAGCCTTTGCGGCCAACGCAGAGAATTTTTACCGTTTTTCCAGCAACCTGCAACTCACGGATTTTCCGGCGTGTGGCACGCACGATGGTGGAATTAAATCCGCCGCATAAGCCACGGTCAGATGTAGCAACCACTACCAGATGCACAGCATCTTTTCCCGTGCCTGCAAGTAGCGCAGGGGCATTACCACTGGTTGCCGCTGATGCCGCAAGGCTTGATACCATGCGCTCCATTGCCTGTGCATAAGGGCGTGCATTTTCAGCTGCATCTTTCGCACGGCGCAGTTTTGCCGCCGCCACCATCTTCATGGCTTTGGTGATCTTCTGTGTCGATTTAACCGACTTGATGCGGACTTTTAAGTCTTTTAAGCTAGGCATGGCTTATGCTGCAAACCTCTTAACGAGTGCTTCAATGATGGCTTTGAGCTTACCTTCAATCGCATCATCGAGTTTCTGCTCTTTATCAATCGCAGCCAGCACATCTTTGCTAGCGCCACGAAGTTCCTGAAGCAGCGCCTGCTCGAATTTACCAACATCTTTCGTGTTGATTTTGTCGAGATAACCTTTCACGCCGGAATAGATCACGCATACCTGCTCAGAGGTGGAAAGTGGTGAGTATTGCGCTTGTTTTAAGAGTTCGGTGAGGCGTTGGCCACGCGCGAGCAGCTTCTGGGTTGCGGCATCAAGGTCGGAGCCGAACTGCGCGAAGGATTCCATTTCACGGTACTGTGCGAGTTCGAGTTTGATCGTACCCGCAACTTGTTTCATCGCTTTAATCTGCGCAGCAGAACCTACGCGGGATACAGAAAGACCCACGTTTACCGCCGGACGCACACCTTTGTAGAACAAGTCGGTCTCTAAGAATATCTGGCCGTCGGTGATCGAGATCACGTTGGTTGGAATATAGGCCGATACGTCACCCGCCTGTGTTTCGATGACAGGAAGTGCGGTCATTGAACCGGCACCTGCTTCGTCTGACATTTTAGCAGCGCGCTCAAGCAGGCGTGAATGAATGTAGAATACGTCACCTGGATACGCTTCGCGTCCTGGCGGGCGGCGAAGGAGTAGGGACATCTGGCGATATGCAACGGCTTGTTTAGACAAATCATCATAAATGATGAGCGAGTGCATGCCGTTATCACGGAAGAATTCACCCATTGCCGCACCGGTATATGGTGCGAGGAATTGCAGAGGTGCCGGTTCAGATGCGGTTGCAGCCACAACGATGGAATATTGCATCGCGCCAGATTCCTCCAAGCGTTTTACAACCTGCGCAACAGTGGAGCGCTTCTGCCCGATTGCCACATAGATACAATAGAGTTTTTTCTTTTCGTCGTTACCCGCGTTGATCTGCTTCTGGTTCAAGATCGCATCAACAGCGATGGCGGTTTTGCCGGTCTGGCGGTCACCGATGATGAGTTCGCGCTGGCCACGGCCGATTGGAATGAGGGAGTCGATAGCTTTAAGGCCAGTGCTCATTGGTTCATGCACGGATTTACGGGCGATGATGCCTGGAGCTTTTACTTCCACGCGTGAACGCTTCACGTCTTTCAGCGGGCCTTTGCCGTCAATCGGATTACCAAGACCATCAACTACGCGGCCAAGCAGGCCTTTGCCTACCGGCACGTCCATAATGGTGTTGGTACGTTTTACGGTGTCGCCTTCTTTTACGCTGCGGTCATCACCAAAAATTACGATACCCACATTGTCGGAAGCAAGGTTCAGCGCCATGCCCATCAGGCCGCCGCCAAATTCCACCATTTCACCGGCCTGAACATTCTCAAGGCCATATACGGTTGCAATACCGTCACCGACAGAAACCACCTGACCGGTTTCGGACAGTTCCGTATCCGCATCGAACTGGGCGATTTGTTTTTTGAGGATGTCTGAAATTTCTGAAGGACGAATGTCCATGCTACTGCTCCATTGTAATAAAAGTTATGCTGCCTTGAGTTTGTTCTTAAGGCGGCTGAGTTTACCGGCGAATGATGCATCCAACTGCTGGCTGCCAATACGAAGTATCACACCACCCAGCAATTCCGGATTCTCGCTGGTTTCCAGTGTGATTTTCTTTCCATAGGCTTTGCTTAAGCGCTCTGTGATAATCGCTACATCTTTGAGTGATAGCCCACGGGCGCTGATCGCTTCTGCCTTAATTTCACCGCGAGCGGTTGCTGCGCGCTCGGCGTAGAGGTTTGCTACTTCCGCAAGAATCGGCAGGCGTTTTTGCGCGGCAAGTACCACCATGAAACGTTTGGTGATGTCATGCGCCTTAATCGCGGCAAGCACAGGTTCCATGGCTTTTGCCTGCTGGTCACGCGTAAGCAGCGGGTTTACCAGAAGGGCAGAGAGCTCATCGCTTTCTTTAATGAGCGTGGCAAGCACACCAAGATCTTTTTCCACGGCATCGCGCGCGTTAGCCTCTGATGCAATATCATAAAGTGCTTTTACGTAACGCTCTGCAATCTGTCTGTAGCCGGCTTTTTTCATACAAATTGGCGGGTTTTTTGTTTAAGGAGTCGGCAAATTAGGCAAATTTATCCACAAGTGCAATAGAAAAATAGTGGCCAGTTGCTGGTTGTTAGTGGGTAGTATTAAATATATGTAAAACCGTATGTTGCGAATCACTATTGACTATTTTAGCTAAAATAGTTATTATATCTATATTAGCTATTAATTTAGGAGGCGCACATGCGTACCGAATCTGCAACTGATGCAAAAAATAATTTTGGTGCGCTGATGGATGCAGCCCTGCGCGAACCTATTGTAATACAGCGTTCAGGCAGGAATTCCGTGGTTATGCTGGCATATGAAGATTATGAGCATCTGCTCAAAATAATTGATAGCAGCTGGGGGCAGAAAGCGGATGCCGCCCGCAAAAAAGGTTCTATCGGAACGGCAAAAAGCAAGCAACTCCTGAACGATTTGCTCAATGCTCGCGATTAATTTTTCTAAGGATGCAGAAAAATTCCTGCGTCAGTTGCCACCGAAACATGGCCGGCAGATTGCGTCTAAGCTCCAGCAGATGCTTGAGAATCCTAGTCCAAACGATTCCAAGCAGTTGCGAGGGTATCCGTATTTACGTGTGGATGCTGGCGAATACCGGATTATTTATTTTGCCACCGAAGAAATTCTGGAAATAGTGCTCATCGGTAAACGCAATGATGACGAAGTCTATAAACGCCTGAGAAGAAAATAAGGCAATTACAAAAAACTCACCGGATCAATATCCACCTTCACGCGCACGGAAGAAGGTGTTTTTATGCTTCCTAACAATCCCTTAATCAATTCCGGCACATTGATTTTACGGTCTGCTTTAATCAGCAGGCGGTAGCGGTATTTATCACGCAGGCGGTAGAGCGGGGCAGGGGCGGGGCCTAAGAGGTTGATGGTTGATAGTTGATGGTTGATAGATGCCGCAAGGGTTTTAGCGGTTTTTATGACGGCATCCTCTTTTGTGCCTTCCACAATAATGGCGGCAAGGCGGGAAAAAGGTGGCATTTCGGCCTCGCGCCGTGCA
>JBKDKX010000002.1:0-221723 GCA_046344715.1 Alphaproteobacteria bacterium
CATAAATTGAGCCGCCGGATTAAAGTCACCATATTTGGTGGCATCCTTCAGGCCGGTATTCGAGCTGCTTCTGTGGTTGCGCGCAAGACTTACCATTGCAATCATATCACGTACATAACCGGAGGCTGGAAATATATCAAATGCCAGTTTCTTGATACCACATCCGGACGAATAATGTGAAATAGCCGCCTCATCCAGCGCATCTGCCAGTGCATTCAGGCCTGGAGTAATTTCCAGATGAAACTGGTGTATGGAATTTTCAAGCAAGGTTTGCTGGTTAGACATATTTAACTCTTGTTACAGTTTTTTTGTTATACAGGGTAGTGGGATGCTTGTATCGTATAGCAAATTTTTGCTGTGTTGATAAATGAAAGATTAATGACAATTAATATATGGACGTAATCTGTGCGCATTAACCTGCTGACCCTATATCTGCAACCGCGCGTGCTTGCTGTGTTTTTCCTTGGATTTTCCAGTGGGTTACCACTTGCCCTGACCGCTTCAACCCTTGGTATCTGGCTTACCGAAGCAGGCATAAACAAAGCAACTATTGGGCTTTTTGCGGCGGTTGGTACACCTTATACCCTTAAATTCCTGTGGGCACCGCTGATGGACAGTGTGAATTTTCCCATACTTGGTAAATGGTTGGGGCAGAGGCGTGGCTGGCTGATTGCCACGCAACTAGCCATTGCCGCTGGCTTGCTCATGATGGGGTTGATGAGTCCCGATACTGTAAATCCATGGATAGTCGCATGCTTTGCGCTGTTTGTGGCCACTTGTTCCGCCAGTCAGGATATTGTGATTGATGCCTACCGCGTGGAAATACTGAAGGAAGAAGAGCAGGGGGCAGGGGCTGCCGTTATCGTGCTTGGGTACCGCTTTGGGATGATCGCCGCCACCGCTGGCGCGCTTTATCTGGCGGAGTATTTTGGATGGATGATGGCATACTGGGTAATGGCCGCGCTTATGGGCGTTGGCATCATCACCGCGCTGCTTGCGGGGGAGCCAGCTAATCATAAACCACCTAAACTGGAAGGGCGTAGTTTTAATGTGTGGATAAAAGAAGCCGTCATAGCCCCGTTCGCTGATTTCATGACGCGCCGTGGTTGGCTTGCCATATTGTTATTCATCGTACTCTACAAGTTTGCCGATGCCTTCATGGGCGTAATGACCAGTCCGTTTTATATAGAGATTGGTTTTTCCAAAGAAGACATCGCAAAAGTGGTGAAGCTATACGGCCTTGTCGCAACCATCGCCGGTGGATTCGTGGGCGGAGCTATTGTGTATCGGTTAGGAATGCTTAAAAGCCTATGGCTGTGCGGAATTTTTCAGGCACTTACCAATCTTGTATTCGTATTGCTCGCAAAAAATGGCGCAGATATTCAGTTGCTCACACTTTGCATCACCCTGGAAAATGCTGCGGGTGGTATGGGCACGGCCGTGTTCGTCGCGTTCATGAGCAGTCTATGCAATTTGCGTTTCACCGCTACACAATATGCACTGATGTCATCGCTCGCTGCCTTTGGCCGCACATGGCTTTCCACGCCTGCCGGTTCTGTGGCTGAGCATATCGGCTGGGAAGCTTTCTTTATATGCTCCACATTACTGGCAATTCCTGGGCTTGCGCTGCTATGGTGGCTACCGAAAGGCATGAAGGATGATGCAATCAGTGGTGAAACGAAATCATAATATCCCGCCCCTCATCATAGATGATTTTCCGGCTCGCGCTGAACTCGCGCCGAATAGGAAAGATTGAAAAAAATAAATAAGAACAATATATTAAAGATATATAGCAGTTTGTCGCGCTAATTCGCTTAACAATGTGGCACCTATTTGATAAAATCCTTAGACTTATTAATCTTTTTTACATCAAACAGGCCTAATTTATGACTGATTCAACATCCCCCTATGTAGGTGGATATTATGTGCGTAATCTCCGTGGATTGGTTGAACAATACCTGAGAGACGACGTTGCAAGCGCCATTGGTGGCCAAACAAACAAAGATATTGCTGCCATTGTCAGTGAGCGCTCAGCGCATGCAACAGAGCATCAAAACACGGGGCGTTGGCAATTACCTGAGGCCGAGGGCAATGTCGATTTAATAGGAGTGCATTCTCATAATCCAGAACGATTTGCTTTTTTACAGGATAATTTTGCCAAGATGGGGTTTCGTGTGTTTTTTCCTCAAGCATCAAGCGATCAATTAACGGATGCTCTCCCGGAATTTATTGAACAATCTTCGAGCGGTCAATCGCGCGTTAATGCGCAGAAAATTCCGAATGGGCAGACGGATTTTCGCTTTTTCTTACAAGTGGCACCGGATAGGCTTGCGGATGTAACCAAAGCTTTGCTCACAGCATCAGTATTTCAGGCTAAAACTCAGGTAGAACGTGCAGCTTATCAACTACAGGGCACAGATGTTAAAGCACTACTAGGCGGAGGTAGCGCTGCGAACGTAGCCTTACGTGAACTTCAAATGAAACTGCCGGATGTGAGTAGATTAACGCCATAAGTTTGGTCTTTGTTTTACGGCCACTTCACTTCCGGTGGCATTGACATCAGAATAGCCTCTGTATTTCCATTCGTCATCAAACCGAAGCGCGTGCCGCGATCATAAAGCAGGTTGAACTCTACGTAGCGACCACGCTTCTTAAGCTGCCATTCACGCTGCTCCGGTGTCCAAGGTTCAAACATGTGACGGCGCACTAATTGCGGATAAATATCAGCAAAGCATTTGCCTACTGCTTGCGTGAATGCAAAGTCATTGTCCCAATTTCCGGTATTTACATAGTCATAGAATATACCGCCAATGCCACGCGGTTCATTCCGGTGTTTCAAGAAGAAATACTCATCACACCATTTTTTGAATTTTGGATAATATTCTGGATCAAACTGGTCGCATGTTGTTTTGAATGCGTCATGAAAGTCCTGTGTATCCTTTTCTACCGGAACCATCGGGGTCAAATCGGCACCGCCCCCAAACCATTGCCGTGCACCTTCGCCAACCACAATCATACGCGTATTCATATGCACCGCAGGCACCAGCGGTGAACACATATGAGCAACCAAAGAAATGCCGGATGCCCAGAAACGCGGATCGGCATCTGCGCCCGGAATTTCTTTTCGCATCACATCAGAAAATTCACCATGTACGGTGGAAATATTCACACCCACTTTTTCAAATACACGACCTTTCATGACCGACATTTCACCGCCACCGCCATCTGGCCTATCCCATGGCGTGCGAATAAATTTACCCGCAGGGGCAGCGCCACCTAATTCAGTTTCGAGTTTCTCAAACTCGGCACAAATCTGATTCCTAAGCTCACGGAACCATGCTGAGGCCATTTGTTTTTGTTCAGAGAGAGATTGAACAGATTGTTCTTTTTTCATAGGAGCTACTGACATAATACTACCCGATTGTTCGTGTTTGCCTTATTGCTTCACCCAGTACCATGCTTGCTGCCAGTGTTACATTAAGTGAGCGCACACCACTTTGCATAGGAATAGTAAGTGCCGCATCAACATATGTATTCACATAGTCCGGCACACCAGCAGATTCACGCCCTAATAACAACATATCATTACCTTGATAACCATATTCAGTGTAGGGAGTGCTTGCATGTGCACTCAGTAATAGCAAGCGTGAATGCGGTAGGTTTTGACGGAAATCAAGAAATACCTGCCATGAGGTGTGGCGGGTAATTTTGGCGTGATCATAATAATCCATGCTGGTACGCCGAATCTTTTTATCATCAAACGGAAAACCGCACGGTTCAATGATATGCAAAGGCACACCCATGCAGGCGGCAAGGCGGATCATGCTACCGGTGTTTTGGGCGATGTCAGGCTGGAACAAAACTAATATCATTATATATCAATAGATTGTTTCTTCATAAAAACTTCACAAAAATATGGTTTAAGTCTACAGCTAAATTTGGCAGAATCAAACTCATATGCCCATGGATCCACGTTTCAATGCTTTTTACATGCTTACCGGCGTCACCTTCCTGAGTTTTGCCTCGGGGTTTGGCGTGTGCCTGTTTAATCTTGATACCATTGACCAGTGCGTTGACGTTGCCAATAACTGGGTAGATGTGTTTCTTGACATCGGTAATCATATTATTATCTGGGCGATCACGCTTGTTAAAACTATCCTTGGATTTGGTTAGACGATATTTATTTTGCGTTTTTTCTTTCTTTAGGTTGAAACTTAATCAGGTTTTGTTATAGAAACTCAACAACATCCAACTTGTTGAGTTTTTTCATGTCGTCATCTCATTCTTCCAATTCGGCACTGTCTACACAGACAACACGCCGTGATTTCATGGTACTAACCGCAGGCGCTCTGGGCGCTGTAGGTGCTGGAGCCGCGCTTTGGCCCTTCGTCGACAGTATGAATCCTGCAGCTGACGTATTAGCACTGTCTTCCATCGAAGTAGACCTTTCACCTATCCAGCCAGGCCAGACTATTAAAGTAAAATGGCGCGGTGTGCCGGTATTTATCCGTCACCGCACAGCGGCGGATATTGACGAATCGCGTAAGGTAAATCTTGCGGATTTAAAGGATCCACAGGCGGATGATGCTCGCGTACAAAAAGGCAAGGAACAATGGCTCATTATGGTTGGCGTGTGCACGCATCTGGGATGCATTCCGCTTGCCGGAGCCGGTGAATTCGGCGGGCCTGGCGGTGGCGGCTGGTTCTGCCCGTGCCATGGTTCGCATTACGACACGGCAGGCCGCATCCGCAAAGGCCCCGCACCGAAGAATCTCACCATTCCACAATATACCTTCCTAAGCGATAACCGCATCAAGATCGGATAATTCCATGGCTCATGCACCTAAACCTCAAGCCCCCGGGCTCATTGGCTGGATTGAATATCGCCTGCCTGTGTTCTCATTCATCGATAACAGTCTCGGCAGCAAATATCCTGCGCCGCGTAACCTAAATTACTGGTGGAATTTTGGCTCCATGGCCGGTGTATGCCTTGTGATCCAGATTCTGACTGGCTTGTTTTTATCTATGCATTACGCCGCTAATACTGGCCTTGCGTTTGACAGCGTTGAGCACATCATGCGCAACGTAAATTATGGCTGGCTTCTGCGCTATACACATGCTGTGGGTGCCTCCATGTTCTTCGTGGTGGTGTATATCCATATCTGTCGTGGCCTATATTACGGCTCATATAAGGCTCCGCGTGAAATTCTTTGGTGGCTTGGCATAGTGATTTTCCTGCTCATGATGGCGACTGCGTTTATGGGCTACGTACTTCCTTGGGGGCAGATGAGCTTCTGGGGCGCCACCGTAATCACCAGCCTGTTTTCTGCCATACCAGGTGTGGGTGAATCTATCGTGCATTTGCTGTGGGGTGGTTTTTCCGTTGAGAATCCGACACTCAACCGTTTTTACACGTTGCACTTCCTGCTGCCGTTCGTGATTGTGGGTGTTGTTGTGCTGCATATCTGGGCATTGCACATGCATGGCTCAAACAACCCGATTGGTATTGATGTCAAAACCCCGCAGGATACCATTCCGTTTCATCCATACTACACGGTGAAAGATGCCTTCACGTTTGGCTTGTTTTTCATGCTGTTTGCATGGTTTGTGTTTTTCCAGCCTAACGCGCTTGGTCATCCGGATAATTACATTGAGGCCAACCCGCTGGTAACGCCTGCACACATCGTGCCTGAGTGGTATTTCTTGCCATTTTATGCTATTTTGCGCGCAGTGCCGGATATTGGCATTCCATTCACGAGCATCGTATTCATTGAGTCAAAACTCGCAGGTGTGCTCGCCATGTTTGGTTCGATTCTGATTTTGTTTGCGCTGCCGTGGATTGACCGCTGCAAAGTGCGTAGCGGTAATTTCCGTCCGTATTTCAAACCGCTGTTCTGGATGTTTGTGGTGAATGCCATTGTGCTTGGGTATCTCGGCGCAATGCCGGCAGAAGGGGTTTACATTATTATAGGGCGCATTTGTACGGCTATATATTTCGGCTATTTCGCAGCTCTTTATTTCATGAGTAAAAATGAAAAAACCCTGCCATTGCCTGAAAGTATCAGCAAGGCAGTTCTTTCTGCGCCAACGCACCACTAAAGACGAGGGATCTATGAAAAAAATACCATTACTACTCTCTGTCGCAGCGGTGATTGGAAGCGCAGGCGTCTCTATTGCAGCCGGTGACCAGAAGAAGCCGCTTCAGCAACACTGGTCTTTTGATGGTGTGTTTGGCAAGGTGGATAAGCAATCTGCACAGCGTGGCCTTCAGGCATATAAAGAAGTCTGCTCGGCCTGCCACGGCATTTCACGCGTTGCGTTTCGCACGCTTTCCGATATCGGCTTTTCCGATGCTGAAATTAAAGCTCTGGCTGCCAGCTATACCATAAAAGATGGCCCGGGTGATGATGGTGAAATGTTTGAGCGTGCCGGCAAGCCTTCTGATTATTTCCCGTCGCCGTATGCAAACGAAAATGCTGCCCGTGCGGCACAGAACGGTGCATATCCGCCGGATTTAAGTCTGATTGTAAAAGCACGCCCAGATGGTGCTAATTATTTGTATTCATTGCTGATAGGTTATGGCCAGACAGCACCTGAGCATCACCCTGTGCCAGAAGGTATGCACTATAATCCTTACTTCCCAGGCGGAAATATTGCTATGCCTGCGCCAATGTCTGACGATCAGGTGAGTTTTGAAGATGGTACGCAAGCCTCTGTTGATCAGATGGCGCGTGATGTGACGAATTTCCTGCAGTGGGCTGCAGAACCTGAAATGGAAACCCGTAAGCAGATGGGCATAAAAGTGCTTATCTATCTCGCCATCATGACCATCTTCTTGTATATTGCGAAGCGCAGTATATGGAGAAGGATCCACTGAGAGCGTGACGGCACCATCAGCATTATATGTTAACGCTAGGCCGGTTCTGCTACTTGCTATTTTAGCAAGCGTGGCATCTGTGGCGCGTGCTGAAAGTTTGCAATTTAAGGTAGAGCCTGGGCAGGGATTTCAGAAATCGCGCGTGCAGGTTGACCCGGGCATAAAGCCGGAAGAGCCGCTATTGCTTGAGGCCACACAGATTGATTATGACCACGAAACCAGTACCGTGGTTGCCTCCGGCAAGGTGGAGGTTATGCAGGGCGATGCCGTATTGCTTGCCGACCAGCTGATCTATGAGCAGGCCATCAACCGCGTTACGGCAAAAGGCAATGTAAGTATGCTTGAGGCCTCCGGCAATGTCTATTTTGCTGATGCGGTAGAACTTAATAATGACATGAAAACCGGTGTGATTGGGCAGTTCAAAGCGCGTCTTGCCGATAACTCGCTCTTTGTAGCCAATCGCGCCAAACGCATCGATGAAAGCACGATTGATCTTACCAAGGCTGTCTATTCACCATGCAAAATATGTACGGATGGGAAATCCAATCACAGCCCTACATGGCAAATGGCGGCAGATAAGATACGTATTAATGATAATGAACAGCAGGTAACCTACAAAAATGCCTATTTTGAAACCTATGGTGTTCCTGTTTTTTACACGCCGTATTTTTCACATCCTACACCCAACGCTGATAATCAGAGCGGGATTTTAATCCCTGAATACGAGCATTCCACTAATCTTGGCTCAGTCGTTAAAGTGCCTGTATATATCGCACTGGCACCTGATAGGGATATGACGATAACGCCAATTTATACCACCCTCGAAGGGTTGGTGATGGCAGGGGAGTACCGCCAGAAGCTGGATTATGGGCAATATCGTGTAAACGGCAGTATCACCAATCCATCGGATCGTGATGCGCTTGGGCTTCGCACTACGGGAAAAACCATTCGTGGCAATATTGATGCCACGGGTCACTTTGATCTCAGTGAACAATATGAATGGGGTTTTGATATTCACCGCGCAACCGACGACACCTACCTGCGTCGCTATAATTTCAGCAGCGAAACACTGTTAACGTCGAATGTGTATGCAGAGGGTTACAACTTAGCCGGAGATAATGATCGCAGTTATGGATCCGTTCGTGCGCTGGCGTTTCAGGGGCTCACCGCCGATTCTAATTCCAAAACCACGCCAACTGTGATGCCGTTGGCAAACTTCACGTATCAAAGCGATCCGATGGTGCATAATTCCAGAGTGTCCTTTGATGCTAATACGATGGTGCTCTATCGCGATACTGGTGCAAAAAGCCGCCGCGCTTCGGCCACTATGGGTTGGAAACTCCCTTATATAACTGATGACGGTCAGGTGATTGAGTTTATTTCCAGCGTGCGCGGAGATGTCTATTCTGTTGAGGATTTATTATTATCAAGCGGCGAACGTTTTGAGGGCACAACCGGAAGGCTTGTGCCGGAAGCAACCGCCCTTTGGCGATATCCTTTTATCAATCAGGGTGAAACCACGAGCCTTTTATTCGAGCCTGTAGTAAGTGCAACGGTAAGTCCTATCGGTGGTAATTCGGAAGAAATTCCGAATGAAGATAGCCTGGTTCCGGAATTTACCGATACCAACCTGTTTTCGCCTAATCGGTTTGCTGGCTATGACCGTATTGAATCGGGGCCAAGGGTAAGTTATGGCCTGCGTGGGCAGGCACAATTTCTGTCTGACAAATATATAGACTGGCTGTTTGGCCAGCATTATCGCATGGAACGCGACCGCGCATTCCCTTTTTCCAATGAATTGGGGAGCCATTTTTCTGATTATGTTGGTAAAATTGGCATTGCGGCATATCCTTTTAATCTGGCCTACCGTTTCAGGTTGGACAAAGATGAGTTAAACCCTAAGCGCAGTGAAATAGACGCAGGATTTAACTATTATCCCGTAGCATTTACTATTGCCTACCTTTCTTTGCAGAATGATCCTGTGCTTGCTACCAAAGAACAGCTGGCTGGCAGTACAACCATCAACCTGACCAAAGAATGGGCATGGAACACCACAACCAATCACGATTTGCAAACAGACGAATTTGTTTCCATGAACACTGGTTTGACATATATAGACGAGTGTACGATGGTAAGCGGTATTGTTGGCAAGGATTTTACCCGTGATCGTGATATTGAACCAAGTACTACATTTTTATTCCGTATAGCATTTAAAAACCTGAACTAGTATGAATCCGCGCTCGTATATTATTTCCCTTATTTCATCCATTTTGTTGTTTTCGGCACCTGCCTACGCGCAGGGCACGAAAGCATCTGCGCTGGGGCTTGATATTGAAGCCATAGTGGATGAGGAAGCCATTTCGACCTACGATGTAAACAGTCGTATTAAATTTGTTATTACCACCACCAGCCTTTCCAATACTGAAGAGGTTCGCAGAGGTATCCGACCACAAATTATCCGCGCGATCATTGATGAAAAGCTTCAGCTTAAAAGTGCTGCTGATAACAATATAACCATCTCAGATGAAGAAGTGGCACGCGCAGTCACAAGTATTGAAAAACAACGTAACATGCCAGAAGGCGCCATTGCAAAAATGCTCTCACAGGGAGGCGTGCCTTACGACACATTTACACAGCAGGTGCGCGCCCAGCTCGCTTGGAGTGCGCTGGTGGCTCGCAAAATCCGTCCGCAAATAAAAATCAGTGACGAGGAAATACAGCTCGCACACATCAAATTGCCTAAGCCGAAAGTCAAACAGGAACTGAAAATTGCCGCACTGGTTTTGCCTGTTGATAAGGCGCGTGAACCACAGGTGAAACAGCTTGCTGAAAGGCTTGCCGGAGAAATACGCGGCGGTGCGAGTTTTGATGAAGTATACCGCCAGTTTTCAGGTATTGGCGGCAAGCCTGAAGCATTCTGGGTAAAACCGGAGCAGCTGGATCCCGCCATTGGCAAAGCGCTCACCAATGCAGATAGTGGTATGATAAGTGCGCCCATCCGCACCAATGACAGCTACACTATTGTAAAAGTATACGACACACGCTCGCTGGAAAAAGAAATTCCAAAAGAAATAGAGGTTCAGCTCAAAGAAATTCTTCTAAAACTAAAAGAAGATGCATCGCCTAAAGAAGCCGATGTGCTCCTGCAAATTGGTGAGGAAGTTGCTAAAAATCCTGGCACTTGCAAAGAAGAGGGCATTGCAGGCGTTGATGATCTCAAGGATTTTGATATTGAGGTGAAGCTCACCCGCAATCGTGTGTCGCAATTGGCACCGGCAGTGCGAATTATCGCTGATAACCTCAAGATAGGCGATATATCAACACCATTTGCAAGCTCCGAAGGTATCAGGCTTTACATGCTCTGCGACAAGCGCGAGGCTTCTGATATCATCGAGGATAAAGACCAGTTGGCCAATCTTTTGTTCCAGCAGAAAATTGCGCTGGAAGCAGAAAAATACATGCGTAATCTGCGCCGTGAAGCATTTGTGGAAATACGCGACTAATGAACGCACTCGTTAGATAGAACAGAAATTCCTATGATTGCGCCGACAGGAATTGTGAAGTCTTTTTCCCTGAGTGCGTCTAGATAGTAAATAATCAGTGAGCCTGTAGTATCAAATGTTTTGATAAAGGCACTTACTATCATTTGCCCGATGGAACGTCATGCCACGAGAGGCAAGCCATAGGCGTATCTCCATGAAAAATATAGAAAAATTATGGCTTTACAAATAGCCATAAAAATTTAACAATAAATTTGTTATATTGTAACAAATTATAATGAATATATGGATAAATCCACTACAAAACAAACAGTAAGCGCACAAGGCTCGCAGTCGGAGGATATCGCTTACACAATAAATCATGCGATTGCCTGCACGGTGACGGATTTCATAGATCCGTTTGTTGGTAAGTGGACGCAGGATTATCTTGGCAAAAAAATATCTATCGGCTGCGGACACGATCATGCGCACGATACACATCACCATCATGACCATCATCATGAACATGATCACCATGAGCACGTACATGCTAAATTAAGTCACTGGTGGGCAGGTGAGCTTGCGGGTGACTTTGGGGCAGTACCAATAACCGTAGCATTCCAGTATTATGCGCCATCCGTAATGAAGGGTATTGAACATGCACTTGAGCCTGTACTGGGCGGATTTTTCAAAAATGGCGCGAAGCGATCTGCCGGGAATTGGGCAATAAAACACAATATTGCAGTAGATTCAGAGGAAGCAAAAAACTACGCCCAGCAGCTATATCTTTATGAAATCGGTCACCTTCCACAGGCATTGCTTTGGACGGCATCATCTATTGTCATTAATCTTTCAACACAGCGGCTGATGGGAAGTCATGCGCCTATTTCGCATATGCTGGCAGGTAAAGCGGCGGGGGCTGGACTCAGTGCTGCACTGGTCGTCGGAGCTCGCGGTGTATTACCGGATACGGCGAGGAGTTGGGATAAATTCACCAGCCGGAATGTATTCTTACCAGCAACAAAGATCGTTTCTGGTTGGTTTGGAGTAAGCGAGAAAGCGGTAGACGCCATGGAAATAAACCAGGAACAAATGAAGGAAGGGCTTTGGATCGATCGTGCTGTTCGACGGGATAGCTCAACTAATCCATCACTTTAACATAACTGCCTGGCGCATCTTCCAGTGGCTTTAGCTTGCCACTTCCTATCTTGCGTGCAGGAACCTGTTCTCCGGTAAATTGCTTGTGCCAGTTTTGCCAGTGTGGCCACCATGAACCTGCGTGCTCGGTTGCGGATATGAACCAGTCGTCCGGTGTTACAGGAAGTGGTGTTTTTTTGTCCCATACCCAATGGCTGTATTTTTTCTTGGAAGGTGGATTGATGACGCCAGCAATATGACCAGATGCCGCCAGCACGAATTCTACAGGTCCTTTATATAGCTGTGTTGCGGCGTAAGCCGATTTCCATGGGGCAATGTGGTCTTCGCGGCAAGCAAGGATAAAGGATGGTGTGGTAATGCGGGTGAGATCAATAGGCTCACCGCATAGTGTGAGCGCATTTGGTTTCGCAAGCAGATTATTCTGATACATGTTCCGCAGATAATAGCTATGCATGGCAGCAGGCATACGTGTGGAATCCGCATTCCAATACAGCAAATCAAACGGAAAAGGGTCTTTGCCCAGCAGGTAATTATTTATTACAAAAGACCACACCAAATCATTGGCGCGCAACATACTGAAGGTAGTAGACATCTCGCTGCCCTCCAAATACCCTGTCTGTGACATGCGGTTTTCGAGTGCTTTGATCTGTTCATCATCAATGAATACGGAAAGCTCTCCGGCTTCAGTAAAATCTACCATGGTTGTAAGATAGGTAACGGATTTAACGCGCTTTTCCATATTCTTCGCGGCAAGCCACGCCAGTGTTGTGGCAATCAAGGTGCCGCCAAGGCAGTAGCCTGCGATGCTTGCTTCACTCTCACCGGTGATGTCTTCAATAGCATCAAGAGCAGCCAACGGGCCTTCTACCATATAATCCTCGAAGGATTTTTTGCTCAAATGTTCATCGGGATTTACCCATGAAATCATGAACACGGTATGTCCTTGTTCAACAAGCCATTTCACAGCTGAATTTTCTGGCTGAAGGTCAAGGATATAGAATTTATTGATCCACGCAGGCACCACTAGAAGCGGTGTTTTGAAAACGGTTTTGGTGGTTGGCTCATATTGAATCAGTTGTATCAGGTCATTTTGGAATACGACCTTGCCAGGAGTAACAGCCAGATTTTTACCAATCTCAAAGGCATTAAAATCCGTCATGCTGATACGCAACTTGCCCTTGCCGCGCTCCAGATCTTCTAGCATATTCTCAAGGCCTTTGACCAGATTTTCGCCTTTGGTTTCAAGGGTTGCCTTAAGTACTTCAGGATTGGTCATCAGAAAATTGCTGGGCGACAATGCGTCGACAAACTGACGCGTGTAAAAATCCAGCTTTTTAGCCATTTGCGGTGTCATGGTGCCGGAGGCATCCTGCACAGAGTGTTGCAGCCAACGGGCGGTTAGCAGGTAAGACTGTTTGATAAAATCAAACACGGTATTATCCTGCCACGCCGCATCACGGAAACGGCGATCTTTTGCATCGGGCTCAATAATTGGGCTTTCCTGCTCTCCCAGCATCTTATGGGCAGTAGATTGCCATAATTGCAGATAATCCTGCCATAATTCCAGTTGCTTTTCCCATAACTTGGAAGGATCGCTCATCAGGCGGGTGATGAGCTCCATAAACGCATCGCCCAGATTTAAGGGATCAAAGGATTGGTTTGGCAACTCCTGTGCCTGCCGCGCCATGAATTCCTGTAGGATTTTTTGGCAGTGACCGGCGGCTTCGGCCATGTTTTTGGCAAATTCTGTAGAATCGAAGCTCGGTGCCTCGGAAGGCTTAGAGGTATGGGTTTTCGATGTACTCATTATTCGGCCGCTGGAAAAATAAGGTGATTGCACTCTATAATGCGCTACGATATACCTTTTAGGCCAAACTGGGTATAGGTTTTTTGCAGGCAGTCTTGGCGTTATCAAATTATTACACGTGGACGTATTGGATATTTATGAAAAAGCATGGTTATTCTCGTAAATTGGTTATTGCGTTGCTCACCAGCGTTTCTGCTACGGCAGCACTTAGCGCGTGTAGCTCTACCAAGGGACTCATTGACGGGTGGACCAATGACAGAGAAGGTCAGATTGTAGAGGGTGGTAAGCGCGTTCCGGCAATGAACCCTCAATATGTTGCGGCTCCGCAGGTTGTGACTCCTTCAAATAATCCGGTGGTGTACGAAAGAAAACAGGCGGAAGTCAGGCCAGAAGTAAAACAGGATATGCCAAAGCAGGATGCGCCAAAGCGTGCACCAGCCTTTGAGGAAAGCCCTTTTGATTATTATGATAATCAGGGAAATCCGGTAGAACCAAAAGCACAGGCGGTCGAAGAACAGGCGAAATCCGGTGAGCAATCCGCCGGTGATAATTTCTTTACGCGCCTGTTCGGCGGAAGTCAGCAGGATTCCGAGGTGCAGAAATTACGTAAGGAGCCGCGTAAGCCACTGCTCGATAACCAGTATGCTCCTGCTACGCAGCCACTTGCACCAATGACAGATATAGCTCCGGTGCAACCGGAAGCGGTGCCGCTGGCAGAGCCAGTGCGCCCTATTGAAATGAAACCGGAACCGGCGCCATATGCGCTGACGGAAAAACAACCAGCGCCACAGCCCGCGTTTACACCAGCACCACAAATACAATCTCAGCCTGAACAAAAAATGCTGGATGTGTCGGAAGATCCGGTATTTGTTGAAAGCAAGCCAGTAGAGGCAGCGGAAGATGCAGGAACAGTGCCGCCAATTGAAGTAAATGAAGCACGCGCTGAGCCAAACTGGTTTGAACGTAACTTCAAACGCCTTGGCGATCAGTTTAAGGCAGATGAATCGACGGAAGATACGTCAAAAGATGAGGACGATGCCGCCGCTGAAAACATGGAATATCCAGCACTCGCATCGGTACCGCAAACACCGGATCAGTTCGCAGCGGTAAAAGCGGATAAAGATCAGAAAATGGAAGATATGCAGGCCGAGCACATGCAGGCCGCGCAGGATAAATTTGATTTATACAATGAGCCATCTGGTGTTCAGGCAACGGTTCCGGTTGAGATTGCACAACCTGTTCAGGAACCTAAAATCAGCACGCCGCTGGTGGCTGAGCCTGTACTACCTAAACAGGCGGAAATTATTACATCAGAAGGTGAAAAAGTAGAGCTGCTTGGTCATGCAAGCGTGGCGTCAGATGTAAAGACAGAGGGTCCGTCTGTGAGCATAGAATCAGCGGTTACGCAAGTTGCGGAGCCTGTGAAAACACAAGCACCAGTGGTGCAGGATGTTATAGCAGATGAAAAATCTGCCGAAGCAAAAATGGATATTGCGGACGAGCAACCACAGCAGAATCGCTGGTGGGAAGGCTGGAGAATTTTCTCTGCCGAATCAAAACAGCCAGAGGCGCGTGCAGATGTTGCTGTTGAATCACCTGTTGTTTCAGAGCCCGTAGCTGAACCTGTTGTAACTGAGCAGGTCGCACCACAGCAACTTCCAGTACCCATTGTGCAGATGCCAGAACCTACAGAGGTAAAAGCGGAAGCTAAGAAAGAAGAAGTAGCTCCGGTGATCCAGCCAATGATTGCCGCGCCCGTTTCTGAGCCTGTCCAGCCGCTGGCACAGATGCCGGATGATACGGTGAAAGCTGTGCCACAAGTTGCAGAATCAGAAGAAGCCGCACCGCAGCCGATAGAAGAAGCAAAACCAGCGGCAGGTGCGTTGCCTTCTCCACAGATTCTGCGTGATGTGAAAATGCTGCCACCATCGCGTTACTCAGCGCGAGCGCGCAGCTCAGACGCTCAGGCACAGTAAGGATTGTCTATGTCTGAGGAATTTTACCGCATCGGGCGGTTGCCGCCATACGTGTTTGCCGAAGTGAATAAGCTGAAGGCATCGGCGCGCGCTGCTGGCCGTGATATTATTGATTTCGGTATGGGAAACCCTGATTCCGCGCCGCCCAAGCACGTTATCGACAAAATGATTGAAACGCTAAAAGACCCTAAATGCAGCCGCTATTCATTATCGCGCGGTATTCAAGGTTTACGTAAAGCGCAGGCGGGGTATTACCAGCGGCGATTTGGCGTCGAGGTTGATCCGGAATCGGAAGTGGTGGTGACCATCGGTTCAAAAGAAGGTTTGGCAAATTTAGCGCAGGCCATTACCGGCCCGGGGGATCGTTTCATTGTGCCTGATCCGAGCTATCCAATCCATGTGTGGGGATTTGTAATTGCCGGTGCGGAAGTGGTGCCGGTGCCGAATACCACTGGGCCTGAATTTTTCACCGCGCTGAAAAAAGTTTTGGAAGATGGCAAGAAAAAACCGGTGGCACTGATTGTAAATTATCCGTGCAACCCAACGGCTGCGGTGGCTGACCTTGCGTTTTATGAGCAGGTGATCGACATTTGCAAACATCACGGCATTTATGTGATCTCTGATTTGGCGTATTGCGAAATTTATTTTGATGGTAATCCACCACCTTCCATTTTGCAGGTAAAAGGTGCTAAAGATATCGCGGTGGAATTCACCACGGTGAGTAAAACCTATTCCATGGCCGGTTGCCGGATTGGTTTTTGTGTGGGCAATAAAAAGCTGGTTTCTGCTCTCACCAAAATCAAATCATACCTTGATTATGGCACATTCCTGCCGCTGCAGGTGGCATCGACCGCGGCCATCAATGGCCCGCAGGATTATGTAGAAAAAATCCGCGAGACCTATAAAAACCGCCGTGATGTATTGTGCGATGGCCTGATTGATGCAGGCTGGAATGTCGAAATCCCCAAAGCATCCATGTTCGCATGGGCGGAAATTCCGGAAGCGTATAAGCATTTAGGCTGCCTTGAATTTTCCAAGTTGCTTTTAACCCGTGCAGAAGTGGCGGTGGCTCCCGGTGTGGGTTTTGGCCCGGGTGGTGAAGGGTATGTGCGCATTGCGCTTGTTGAAAATCGCCAGCGTATTCGCCAAGCCGTGCGGAATATCAAACAATTCCTCGCCGAAGACCCTGGCCATAATATGAAGGCGGTGGGGAAGGTGGGGTAGTAACTTTCCTATCTTACTCTTCCCGTATTTCCAGATGCCCTAATAGTTTCTTCTAACTGATGTTTTAAAGCTCTATTCTTTGCAATAAAATCGGGGCGATTGGCGTACATCTCTTGTAACCCAGTGGTATCGTCAACTGAAATGGTTTTTATGTGTCTCACGTGCTCCTCAGCACCAGCAGCAACACTTATAACTGTCATATCATCTGAAGGATCTCCTATTGGAGCCGAAATATCGATAACACGAGATGTCTTGGCATCTCTCCACTTTATTCGTTCTGCTTCAATTATTAAATCAACAAGCTTCTTATCATCGGCCGATAAAGCATCATATTTCTGTCCCATAGGCTCCCCTAATCATAGTCTTTGCAAATTAACGCACCTTAACAAATGGGGGGGTAAACAAGGGCGGATTTATGACATTTTGGTGAAAAAGGCAAAAAAAGTAAAAAACACCCCTTCCGGAGCATAATATCTCGCATTACCCTATAAATATAGGCTGCTATTTTTCCCTGTAACGCCTTGCTTGGTGCGGGTGGAATCACTCGACAAATCGGGTGTAACAAGGTAGATAGCTGGATTGCTTCGGCCTTGCCTCGCAATGATGTTAACATAGGAATATTATGAACAAACCCCTTCGCATAGGCATTGCCGGTCTTGGCACGGTTGGTTGCGGTGCTATCAATATTTTGCACAATAATGCAGAGTTGATCACGAACCGTTGTGGCCGCGCCATTGAAATCGTTGCGGTTACTGCGGGCAATAAAAACAAAAAGCGCGATGCGGATATCTCCGGCCTGAAATGGGTGGATTCTGCACTCGATATGGTGGCGGATACTTCCATTGATGTGGTGGTGGAAGCCATTGGTGGCTCAGAAGGTATCGCCCGTGAGCTGGTAGAAAAATCACTCACTGCCGGTAGATCAGTGGTGACGGCGAATAAAGCACTCATCGCCCATCACGGCATCGGCCTTGCCAAACTTGCTGAGCAGCATAACGCCATGCTCGCATTTGAAGCGGCAGTTGCTGGCGGTATTCCTGTAATCAAAGCATTGCGCGATGGTTTGGCTGCCAACCGCTTCACCCATATCGCAGGCATTATCAACGGCACCTGTAATTACATTTTAAGCCGTATGCGCGGTGAAGGGCTTGATTTACCGGTGGTGATGGAAGAAGCCGGAAAGCTCGGATATTTAGAAGCCGACCCAAGTTTTGATGTGGACGGTATTGATGCCGCGCATAAACTCTCGATACTTACCAGCCTTGCCTTTGGCTGTGCACCTGCCATTGATAAAGTCTATATGGAAGGCATACGCGGCGTTTCCAAGCACGACATTCAGTTTGCCGAAGAGCTTGGCTATGTGGTGAAATTACTTGGCATTGCCAGTGTTTCAGATGAAGGTATTTTGCAGCGCGTGCATCCGGCGCTGGTGCCGATTTCTTCATCACTTGCTAACGTGAATGGTTCGTTCAATGCCATACAGATCGAAGGCGATGCGGTGGGCACGGTATTTTTAGAAGGCCGTGGCGCCGGTGCAGGGCCTACGGGTTCGTCCGTGGTTGCCGATGTGATGGATATTGCGCGCGGTGTGGCCTACAAGCCGTTTACGCTTCCGGTTGCAAGCCTGAAGGCACCAAAATTTGCCAGCATGGAAAATCTCAAATGCTCGTATTACTTAAGGCTCTCAGTGATCGATAAACCGGGCGTGCTCGCCGATGTGACCTCCATTTTCCGCGATGCCCAAATTTCTATGCGCTCCGTCATTCAGCATTCGCATAATCCCGGTGAAGTGGTACAGATTGTCATCACCACGCACGAAACACAGGAATCATCCATGCAAAAAGCGATGGACGCGCTGGCAAAACTTGGTAGCGTAAAAGAAAAGCCCTACAGGATAAGGATTGAAAGTGTATGAAAACCGTAGCCAAAAAGAAGCCCGCTGAGAAAGTATCTTTCTGGTCAGATCGCAATTTCGCACTGGAAGCCGTGCGCGTAACCGAAGCGGCAGCACTTGCCTGCTCGCGCTGGATGGGGCGTGGTGAAGAAAAGGAAGCCGACCGTGCGGCGGTGAATGCCATGCGTGATGCGCTCAATGGCCTTGCTATTGATGGCACCGTGGTAATCGGCGAAGGCGAGCGCGACAAAGCACCTATGCTTTACATTGGTGAAAAAGTCGGCAGTGCGCCGGGTGCTGGCCCGGGTGTGGATATTGCGCTTGACCCGCTGGAAGGCACAACCATTTGCGCCAAAGGTGGCGTGAATGCGCTGGCGGTAATGGCGATGGCGGAAAAAGGCGGCTTCCTGCACGCGCCGGATGTGTATATGGATAAAATTGCCGTCGGTGGTGGACTGCCAAAAGGTGTTGTTGACCTCGATAACAAACCGCTTACTAACCTGAAAAATCTGGCCAAAGCAAAAAAGTGCGACATTTCTGATCTGGTGGTGTGTATCCTTGAGCGTGATCGTCATGAAGATCTCATCGCCAAGGTGCGCGAAGCGGGTGCGCGCATTCAGCTCATTCTGGATGGTGACGTGGCGGGGGTTATCGCCACCGCGCGGCCTGAAACCGGCGTGGATATGTATGTGGGCATAGGCGGCGCGCCGGAGGGCGTGCTTGCTGCAGCGGCGCTTCGCTCAACTGGTGGCCAGATGCAGGGACGGCTTTTATTCTCCAAACAGGAAGAAAAAACGCGTGCGCAGCGCATGGGTATTAAAAACCTTAACCATAAATACGAGTTGGAAGAAATGGCCAAGGGTGATGTGATGTTTGCGGCCACCGGCGTGACCGATGGTTCAATGCTTAAAGGCGTGCGCCGTTTCCCGGGTGGCGCAACCACGCACTCCATCGTGATGCGCTCAAAAACCGGCACCGTGCGCGTGGTGGAAGCCAGCCACAACTTCACCCGCAAAACCTGGGGCGATGTATAAAAATCTTCTAGTTCAATATGTTAATTAGATATCTATCGTAACACTAATGTAACTTAATATTTACACGTGGCTCATATACTATTAAGCCATGACCACATTACTCGACGCTGGATATTTTCATATTAAAGAGCTTGGATTCCCTCTGAAAAACAAGCTGGCTGCTGTACAGCTGCCGTACCAGAAGGACATTGCATATCTTGTCCATCTGAAAGCAGGTAAAAAATTTACTCCACCGCAAGATTATCAAGGGCTCATTGCTGAATTTGAAGACGCTAAAGACAAAGCTCGTCGCTTTGTTCTACTCCGTCCTGCCGAAAATGGCACTGTGACAATTGATAAGGATATGATTGGCGATGTGAAGCGTTTGACAGTCATGCCAAGCCCTACCGAAATACAATCATTGGAATACGGGCTTACGCACTATGGTAAGCAAATAGATAAGGTGGCTATACTGTTTGATGATCTCGGTTTGCCATCGGGTATTTCGGAAAATCTGGGTATGCTTATGCCTGAAGCGTACCCGCCGTTATTGGCGACGCATGGAAAGTCTGACACTATCTTGTTGTCTGAGCGCAAAGCGCGCAACAAGGTTTCAAAACTCATGGAAAAACAGATCAAACGCATCGGCAAAGAAGGCTTTACACCAGAATCAGAATATAACCAGACTGGTTTTGTGGTTGGCACTCTTGATAGTGCAGGCGCCAGTGCAGAGCGTAGCTGTTCAGATGGTAATTTGGTGCTGACCTCACCTTCCATTATGGATGAACATGCAATTTCAAGAAAAGCTATTGCCTTAAACAGGAAAGGTAAGGGTAACAACATTGTACCCTCCTGCGGAGTATTTGAAGCTGGCAGGCTTATGGCCTGTGAAAATGAGGGGGCGGATCGTATCATTTCCGTTTATCACGCTGCGGATGATGCGACTATTCGTGTAAAAAATGTTGATGGGGCATTCATTTACGCGTGGCTAAAGTCTGATTCCAACATGCGTCATACGATTGTGACGCTTGGTGAGTCCTCAAAATCAGACCCACTGGTGGATGAATATACTCCTGATCGGTTACGTGATAACGGAGGTACTAATTACAAGAATTTCCTCGCACAAATGACTGCAGTTCCTCCCATACGCCCTGTTATGGATGGAAGTAAAGTAGTTGTATCATCGCCTGATGAGCGTGCAGGCCCTGATGCTGGCTGCCGTATTGGTTAATGCGGATTACCCGGAAATTCGATGATCTTATGTTCCCTGCGCATCTCCAGCTCTTCGGCGTAGCCGTTTAGGAGTGGACGGTAGAGTAGCAGGTCACCATTATTGACGCGCAGGAAATAGTCACTCAGCGATTCGGTTAGCCCTACCTCACGGCGCAGCGCATCCACGGTATCAGGATTTTCGATAGGCTTGGGTACGAAGCACCCATTGGTGACCTCGCGTATCTGTGTGCCGAAGCGCTGGTGCTTGCCTTGATTGCATAAGATACGGTCGGTCAGGAAGGCAAGAAAACCCGGGGATGTACAGCCCAACTTTACACCACCTAACATGTATTTATGGCAAAGCTCCTGAAACTCCAGGTCATAATCGGCGTGTTGTACAATCATGAAGGCGGCGGCCTCGGCATGGCCATCATAGCTTTTATTATCCGGCCAGCCTTGTTTCAGCACAATTTCCTTCAATGCATCGCTCTTGCGGCGGTGAATGCTTTCTAAAAACTGTAAGGAAGATGGGTGGTAAACGGGTGAGGCTAAAGGTGCTTCCAGACCTTCCGGGGAAGCGAGGGAAAATAATTCATCAGGGTTAAATGTTGATTCTGTCATTAATATTTTTACTCATCCTGTCTTTACCATTTTAACCTAAAATGTGGCAAAATGCTGCAAAAAACCGTACAAAGAACGCTAAAACACCTCATAAATTGCCATTATGCCGATGATTAGGCAATTCACGGCAGGACAGAAGATGCGTTCTTTCTTGATTCGTGGCGAGTGATGTACACGGTGGAGGCAACAATCACCAATGCGCCAAGCGCGGTTTGCAGGGTAAGTATTTCGTCGAAGAACATAAAGCCAAGTATCGACACAAAAATCAACCGCGTGAAATCAAACGGCATGAGTATAACGAGATCCACGCGCTTGAACGCACGCGTCATAGTAAGATGAGAGGCCGTAGAAAAGAGCGCGATACAAAATACCAGCCACCACTGATACATGCTAATCTCTTGCCAATGTAGCAAGGCAGGTACGATCGACCAAGGAATCATAAACAAGGTCATGTAGAATACAATGGTTTCCGGAGATTCCGTGCGCGTAAGCGTTTTTACCAATACGCCGGAGATTCCCATTAGTAGAGATGCCAGCAGCACAATCATCGCCTTGTGATCAATACCATACACATCTGGCCTGAGGATAATAAGTACACCGAAGAATCCTACAATAATTGCCCCCCACCGATGCAATCCTGCGCGTTCGCCTAAAAATATCATGGCGATGATGGTAGAAAAAATCGGCGTAGTGAAAGATAGGGCGGTTGCCAGCGTCATCGGCATAATCGAAATGGAATAAAACCACAGCTCCATGGAAAGGATGCCAACAGTTGCCCGCCAGAAATGATTACCCATGCGGTTGGTTTTGAAAATTTTCCGGTCGCGGTGCAGGTAGGCACACCACAGCAGTATCATAAAAAAACTGATAACATTGCGAAGCAACACCATCTGGGTGGGGTGCATGGTCGCTGAGAGTTCACGAATAAAAGCCATCATCACAGAAAAGCCCGCCATGCTGAGCAACATGAGGAGAATGGCTTGTAGTGTGGGTGAGCGTGGCATCAGGGTGCTTCTAGTATGACTGGTGACATCATACGGTATCAATGGTTACAAAATACTTAGCACATGCTTGATAAATGGAATGGTCAGGCTGCGTTTAGTTTCGAGCATCTGCGTATCGAGCTTGTCAACCATGTTGGTAATTGCTGTGAAGGAGCGTTCTGTATGTGTAAGCAGGTACGTAATAACATCATCAGAAATCTTAATTTGCCGGTCGGCAAATTGCTTGTAGAGCACGGCAGATAACACGTCATCATCTGGCGCATCAATATGCGCCGTGGGCAGCGCGCGCAAGCGTGAGGTTAGATCGGGCAGTGTAAATGGCAACTGGCCAGCCGGAAGTGCGCTGGTAAGCAGCAGCGACACTTTCTGTTCTTTGCTATAGTTCAGGGTATGAAACAGAATTTCCTCATTACAGAATTCAGCATTATCAAGCCATAGGTTGCGATTAATATGATCAGGTGAGACAGATTGTTTTTTACAGTCAATAATGGCTGCATCAGCGCGCGCTGCCCATATATGTCCCAGATGCGTTTTGCCGCTGCCAGATGCCCCGCTAATCAGCAACGCCTGCCATGCAGGCCATGTGACAATCTGGTTATAAGCAGCTTTATTACATTCCGAGACGACGAAATTTGCTTCGGCATATACTGCCGGCAGCGTGATAGGAAGTGCATATTGTGACATAACGCCTAAGCCTTTGTGGGCTTGCTGGGCGTATCATTATAATAGCTACTCGCCTGGTATTGTTTAGTGGCGAAGCGAATGAGTACGCCAATGACCGCAGTAACTGGAATCGCAAGCAAAATACCTACAAAACCAAACAGTGCCGCACCGGCCAGCATACCAAAAATAATCCACACTGGATGCAGGCCCACTTTTTCACCCACCAGTTTGGGTGTAATAAAATAGCCTTCAATCATCTGGCCGGTGACAAATACCGCAAGTACGGTTAGTACAGATGCCATATCGCCAAACTGGAAGAAGGCAACGCCAAGGCCAACACTCATACCCAGCATCAGGCCGACATAGGGGAATATCACCAGAAAGCCTGTAGCCAGGCCAATTACGATGCCGAATTTCAGGCCAGCCAGTGACAGGCCAATAGCGTAATAGGTGCCGAGTATCAGGCACACGTTTATCTGACCACGGATGAATCCTGCAAGCGTGGCATCAATAATCTGCATTTGTTCACGGATGGTATGGGCGTGTTTGCGTGGCAGAAGATTATCAACACGTTCGACAATGCCATCCCAATCACGCAATATATAAAACGCGACGATAGGTGTAATCAGTACCAGCGAGAGCATGTTTATGAGTGCCATGCCGGAGAGAAACAGGTTTGCTACTAAATCGCCGCCGAGTTTGATAGCAGTGCCGGAAATATTATTGATGGCAGATTTAAGATGCTCCATCTGTTCGGTGCCAAGGCCTCCGAGACGAGCTTTAATCTGTTCGCCGTAACTTTGCTCAAATGCCACAATGTAATCAGGCAGCGCCGCAACAAGGCCGGAGAACTGATTGGCGATGACAGGAACAATAATGAGCGCAAGCAAGGTGATGCTTACAAAGAACATAGCCGTCAGCACAGTGGTGGCAATACCGCGTGACATACCTTTGCGTTGCAGTTTATCGGCGGCGGGATCAAGAAAATAGGCCACCATGATGCCAAGAACAAAAGGCAGAAGAACAGAGCGTATCAAAAACAGGAATACAAAAAACAGTAATGCGATCGCTATCCAGAACCACCACCTTTTATGCATTGTCGCCTGATTAGTCACGTGTGATTACCCAGTAGTCGTTATATTTTCCAAGGCGCATCCCGAGGCTATCAATGCCACCTGCCAGTGAATCTGGTGTGCCGCGATAATATATAGCCATATCCACCTGCTGCGGTGAAATAGCCAGCATCTCGATGCGATCAATCATCGGGAGTGTTGCAAGTTTGGTTTTCAGTTCTGTCCACGAATTAAGCGTGGTGATGGAAGCAAGAATCATGATTTTATTGCGCTCACCGCCTACTGCACCTTTGGTGGTGGATACCTCCTCTGTTTTTTTGTCGTGCAGGGTTTCTGCAATGTCGCGGGCAGCACGTGCCAGCAGCATGTCACGTGTTTCCTGCGGGTCAGCGCGGTAGGTGAGGGCGTTTACCTCATTGCGTGTGCGTCCCATGCGGCGCTTGACTACGGTGAGCATGGTATCAGGTTTACGGGTGTACGTGGCACTGAGTATCACAATGTCGCTTGCGCCATACCGTATGGCCAGAGGAGAAAGCGATGAATAAGTAGCAGAAGAAAGTGTTGCCACGTCAATGACGGCAATATCACTGTTATCACCAACCGGCACTACAATATCACCAGATAGGTTTTCGATAGCGAAAGATCGCCACACATGCTTCCACAGATTTTTTTCTTCCCATAGGCTCACGGTTTTATCTTCTTCGTAAGAGGGGATAATCAGGAATGAGCTGGTGGTGGCATGTACTTCTTCATCATCTTTATTGGCGTCAGAGGCGTTGGTAATCAAGGTACTTACCGCGTCAGCGTCAAAGCTGATAATCATGCGGGCGCGATACCGATTTTCCGTAACTTTTTCTTCCAGAATTTCGGTGCCGCGCACCATGCCGGCAATTTTTACGGCATCCAGCTGATTCAAAATATCCTGTGTCTGACCTGGAGGGGCGAGCTTGTTAATTAAGTTACGAAGTGCATCAAATTGAGCTTTTTCAAGGGCTTCATCGCGCGCTTCGACGGCGTCTTTACCGGTGACATCAACCGAGGCCTCGCTATTAATGATCGCTTCACTGGCCAGAACCGGCACAGAAAGCAGGCTTGCAGCCAGAAACATTGAAAAAAACCACTGACGGCAATTTTTCATATTAAGCACTTGAACCCTTGTAAAACTCTGGCAATAGTCATACCCAGAAAACCCTTACACTGCAATGGATACTATATGAAAAAAAATCAATCTGCCACTTACCGCAAAGCAGGCGTGGATATTGATGCCGGTGAGGCACTGGTAGATAAAATCAAGCCTTTCGCCAAGGCAACCACTCGTGCGGGCGTAATGGGTGGGCTTGGCGGTTTCGGCGCATTATTTGATTTAAAAAAAGCCGGGTATAAAAATCCTGTGCTGGTTTCTTCTACAGATGGTGTTGGCACCAAGCTAAAGATTGCCCAGAAGCTTGGGCGTCACGATACCATTGGTATTGATCTGGTAGCCATGTGCGTGAATGATCTGGTGGTGCAGGGGGCTGAACCATTGTTCTTCCTTGACTATTTTGCTACCGGAAAATTGAAAGTGGAAGAAGCGGCGGATGTAATCAAAGGTATAGCTGCTGGTTGCAAAGAAGCAGGTTGTGCGCTGGTAGGCGGCGAGACGGCAGAAATGCCCGGCATGTATGGCGACGGCGAATATGACCTTGCGGGTTTTACCGTTGGTGCCGTGGAGAAAAATAAAATACTGCCGCTTAAAGTAAAGGCAGGCGATGTTGCACTCGGCCTTGCCTCAAGCGGGGTGCATTCCAACGGCTATTCGCTGGTGCGCTACATCATGGAGCAAAATAATGTGAGCTATGATTCGCCAGCACCCTTTGCTAAAGGCAAAACATTTGGCGATGTGTTGCTGACACCCACGCGCGTTTATGTGAAAAGTTGTTTGGCTGTAATTAAAGGCCATTCTGGCAAAGTAAAAGCGCTGGCGCATATCACCGGTGGCGGGCTGGTGGAAAATCTGCCGCGTGTGCTGCCGGATTCCATCGCGCTGGAAATTTCAAAAGGCGCGTGGAAACTGCCGCCTCTCTTCACATGGCTGCAAGAAGCTGGCAACGTGCCCACCGAAGATATGCACCGCACGTTCAATTGCGGTATCGGCATGGTGCTGGTGGTGGATAAAGCTGCCGCGGATAAAATTACCAAGACACTTACCAAGCACGGCGAAAAAGTGATTCGTTTAGGCGAAATGGTAAAGCGTTCAAAAAATATGCCGCAGGTGATTGTGCATGGCTGATGTTATTCGTCATTGCGACCCCGCACTTGTTGCGGGGGAAGCAATCCATTTTACTGTCATTCTGAGCGTAGCGAAGAATCTTAAGATCCTTCACTTCGTTCAGGATGACAACGCTGGATTGCTTCGTCGCTGCGCTTCTCGCAATGACGTATGAAAAAAAAAGTCGCAGCGCTCATTTCTGGTGATGGCAGTAATCTGCAGGCATTGATGGATGCGGCGCGTATGCCGGATTATCCGGTGCAGATTGCGCTGGTGATTTCTAACAAAGAAGAAGCCTTCGGACTTAAACGTGCAAAGGATGCCGGCATTCCAGCCATCGCTATTAATCACAAAGAGTTTGCCAGCCGTGAGGCGTTTGATGACGCGATGCATATTGAACTGCTGCGCCATCATGTGGACATTGTTTGTCTTGCCGGATTTATGCGGTTGCTTTCTGAACGGTTTGTAAAACGCTGGGAAGGGCGGATGCTCAATATCCACCCGTCATTGCTTCCTGATTTCAAAGGCGCGCATGCGGTACGCGATGCGCTGGATGCTGGCGTAACAGAAACGGGTTGCACGGTGCATTACGTGACGCATGAGGTAGACAGCGGTGAAATTATATTACAAGCGCGTGTGCCGGTGCTTTCGGATGATACGGAGGAATCACTCCACCAGCGCATTCACAAAGAAGAACACAGGATTTACCCGGAGGCGTTGCGGTTGGTGGCCAAAAAATTATAACTGTCACCCCGGCGAAGGCGGGGGTCTCAACCAACTACTCGCAAGCATTTAGATAAGATCCCCGCCTTCGCGGGAATGACAATACTAAACCAGACCCCATGCAGCGGGGATCGGTTACCCAACAATTTCAAGGCCGCTGAAGAAATATGCAATTTCAATCGCGGCGTTTTCTGGAGAGTCAGAGCCATGCACGGAATTGCGGCCGACATCTTCGCCGAATTCCTTGCGGATGGTGCCGGCGTCCGCTTTTGCCGGATCGGTAGCACCCATGATCTTGCGGTTTTTAAGAACGGCATCATCACCTTCGAGTACCTGAACAACAACAGGGCCAGATACCATGTACTCAACCAGCTCATCATAAAACGGGCGGTCTTTATGTACGATGTAAAACTCACGCGCCTGCAAACGGGAAAGGCGAATGCGTTTCTGTGCAACGATGGAAAGTCCCTGTTCTTCGAATTTGGCATTAATCTTGCCAGTAAGGTTGCGCGCCGTTGCATCGGGTTTAATGATTGAGAAGGTGCGTTGTTTCGTCATGGTCGTTTATCCTTATGTTTAGGGGAAATTTGGCTGGGGTATAAACGCAAAAACGTAATAACGCAACTCATAAACTGCGCTTGCTATTTTTTGCTGTATACAATTTTGGTGAAGTCTTTTATGGTGTGGGAAATTAATGAATAAACTTATGATGTTACACGCCCGCACACGCCCAGTTTTATTCATCTCAGGTCTGCTGGCCTTAACTGGCTGCGTTGCAGGCGGTGCGGTTGACCAACTCAAAAACGCCGATTTGAAAGATGATACATTTCCTTCTGCGCTGGCGTCGGAATATTTGTCTTATTCTGAGTCAGAAAAAGAGATGGGGCACCCCATCCATGCCGATTATTTTGCGGCTAAAGGGTTGAAATCTGCGGGTGGCGGAGTGGTTGAGCCGGAAACGGTTTCCGCTGCACTGCCAACCATTGTTGCCGAACAGCTTGCATCCGCGCGTGCCTACCTGCTGGAACTTCTGACCGATGACATGAAGCGCATCGCCCCGCAGGATGCTGCGCGTGCGCAGCTTCTGTTTGATTGCTGGGTGCATCAGCAATCTAAACATGCGGTCGGCGAAGGCGTGCCGTGCGCGCAGGAATATGAATCAGCCGTGGCGGAACTGGAAGCGGTGGCGGAATCATTCGCTTATACGCGGGAGATGGATGAACTGCTGACATTCGCCGGCAAGGAAGCAACGCTCTCTGATGTGCATTTACAGGCACTTGATGAGATTTCCTATGAAGTTTCTTCGTTGCTGAAATATGAAGTGGAAATACGTTCCATGCCGTATGGCCGCAGTGGCAGCTATCATAAAATTGCTGTCCGTCGCGCTGAGGCAGTGAAGTCTGCACTGGTGGATCGTGGGGTGCCACCGCACTATATCGAAATTGTCGATTCTGCTACGGCAAAAACAGTGTATCTGAGCAATGACGAAGAAGAGCAGCCGCGCAATACCGTAAAAGTTATTGTTAAAGCCACAAACGATGAAAAGGCAGGTGAGTAATGAAACGTGCAGCGGTAAGCCTTGTTGCATTGCTTAGTGTCACTGGTTGCGCCACCTACAGCCTTGAAGAGTTACGCCGCGTTGAACCTGTGGGTACACCGTTCCAGAAGGCCCTTTCGCGCTATTACAAGGAATTCGCGTCTTCTGAGGAAAAACTTTATGACTGGATCGATTCCATGCATTTTGCCGATAAGGGACTGCGTGCGGCTTACGGCAAGGATGTAGCGCCCGAAGATCCGGCACACTGGGATATTGCCGCTGACAAGTTACCGGAAATCCAGTTAGCCTATGAATCACTCAATCAGGTGCTTGCGGTCGGTGCGGTGGAAAGCAATCCGGAAATTGCCGCCCGTGCCCAGTATTATTTTGATTGCTGGCTGGAGCAGCAGGAAGAGGGCTGGCAGGAGGCAGAGATTTCCTATTGCCGCGATGGTTTCAAGGATACGATGGATACACTCCTTGGCCGCGAAAGCAGTGAAGAAATTGTGGCGGAAATCAAGGGTGAAGAGGTTATTATAGAGCGGAAACCAGAGCCAGCGCAAGAGCCGGAGAAAAAGGTGGAAGCTGTAACGCCTGTGGTTTCACCGGTTATGGCAGATGAAGCGGTCAGGGATGATGACGGTGCAGGCCAGTCAAAAGCTATAGCGCGTGATGGTATATTCTCATATGTCGTATTCTTTGAGAAAAAACAGACCGATATATCGGCTGCGGGCAAAAAAGCGATTGATGATGTGCTTGCCATGGCTGAAGCGGGCGGTGAATATGTATTTATCCTTAATTCTCATACGGATAGAGTCGGTGAAGATATCGAAAACCAGAAACTGACCGAAGAACGCGCAAAAATTGTGCGAGATGCGCTGGTTGAAGGCGGCGTGGATACGGATGATATTAAAATTTATGCGTTTGGCGAATCTGACACACCGGTTAAAACGGCAGATGGCGTGGATGAGCCTGCTAACCAGCGGGTGGAAATTCTCCTGAATGAGTAAAGTATGTTGCTGGTTGCTAGTTGTTGGTAATTTAGCTAAATACTAGCAACCTACAACTAGCAACTGGCAACTAACTAAATGACCGACCGCATTCTCATCCTCGATTTTGGCTCGCAAGTAACCCAGCTTATTGCCCGCCGCGTGCGCGAAAACGGTGTGTATTGTGAAATACGACCGTTTAATATTCCCGACAGTGAGATACAAGGCTTTGGTGCAAAAGGCATTATCCTCTCTGGCGGCCCTGCTTCGGTACATGAGGATTATTCACCCAAAGTCAGTAATGTCGTATTCAATCTTGGGGTGCCGGTGCTTGGTATCTGCTATGGCCAGCAGTTGATGTGCCAGCAATTGGGTGGCAAGGTTGAGCCGTCAACGCACCGTGAATTTGGCCGTGCCTTTGTGGATGTGGTGGCTGAAAGCGCATTGTTGCGCGGTGTGTGGAATCGCGGCGAGCAAAAACAGGTGTGGATGAGTCATGGCGATCGTGTGGTTGCCATACCAACTGGCTTTAGTGTGATTGCAAAAACAGATTCCGCGCCATTTGCTGCAATTTCTGATGAGAGCAGGAAATATTACGGTGTGCAATTCCACCCCGAAGTGGTGCATACGCCGGATGGCGGCAGGCTGCTTAGAAACTTCACGCACAGTATTTGCGGTTGTACCGGCAACTGGACAATGGCGGCTTTCAAGCAAGCAGAAATTCAGCGCGTGCGTGATAAGGTGGGTAGCAAGCGCGTGCTGTGTGCGGTGTCTGGCGGTGTGGATTCTTCGGTGGTTGCTGCTCTTTTGCACGAGGCGATTGGCGATCAACTGATCTGCATATTTATCAATACCGGATTGTTGCGTGAAGGTGAGCCAGAGCAGGTGGAGCAGCTCTTCAAAAGCCATTTCCATATTCCACTAATCCATGTAGATGCAAGTGCCGTGTTCCTCAGTAAACTAAACGGCGTTAAAGATCCTGAGCAGAAACGTAAAATTATTGGCCAGACTTTCATTGAAGTATTCGAGCAGGAAGCAACGCATGCGGGCGGTGCCGATTTCCTGGCACAGGGCACATTATATCCAGATGTAATTGAATCGGTGTCTTTCATCGGTGGTCCGAGTGTTACCATCAAATCGCATCATAATGTAGGTGGTTTGCCTGAACGCATGAAGATGGCGTTGGTTGAGCCGCTGCGTGAATTATTCAAAGATGAAGTGCGTGCGCTTGGCATTGAACTCGGTATGCCCGATACCATGGTGGGCAGGCATCCATTCCCCGGGCCTGGGCTCGCTATCCGCATTCCGGGTGAAATTACGCCGGAGAAAATTGCTATACTGCGTAAGGCAGACACGGTCTATATTGATGAAATTCGCAAAGCTGGACTCTACAAGGAAATATGGCAGGCCTTTGCCGTGCTGCTGCCGGTGCGTAGCGTCGGCGTCATGGGTGATTCTCGCAGCTATGATTATGTGTGTGCCATTCGCGCGGTAACCTCAACAGATGGCATGACGGCGGATTATTATCCATTCACGCATGAGTTTTTAGGCCGTGTATCATCACGCATTATCAATGAAGTTAAAGGTATCAACCGTGTGGTATATGATATTACCAGCAAACCACCCGGCACGATTGAATGGGAGTAAACCATGAGTGATTTATTAAAAGAATTTCAAGACGACATGCGCCGTGAGAAATCCGAGCAATTCTGGAAAAACGTTGGCAAAAACATGGTGGGCGTCAGCGTTGCTATTGTAATTGGCACCATTGGCGGCGTGGTATGGAAAGAATATAAAGCCAGCAACTCGGCCGCGCAAACAGATGCATTAATGAATGCGTTCGAACGTATGGAAGCACAGGACTATAAGGGTGCGGTAAATGCATTTGCGGATGCGGCCAATCAATCTTCCGGTGCGGTGTATGGCATCGCAACACTTTCTAAAGCCTATGCGTTGCAGAAGAATGGTGATGTAGAAGGTGCGCAGGATGCGTATAAAGCGCTTGCAAACGATAGCAACAGTGATGGTGCGGCATTTGCATCTATCGCGCGTATTCTGGCGTCGCGTGATACAAAAGAGGTAATTGAACCTGTAAAAGGCTCGCCATTTTATCATGCTCAGATGGAATGGAAAGCATGGCAGTTATTGGATGCAGACAAAAAAGACGAGGCAGTGAATATATTTGCTGCGCTCAATGACGACAAAGACACACCAAAAGGCGTGCTTGGCCGTGCGGCGGAAGCATTGCAGCTTTTGGCACCGGAAAAACTGCTTCCAAAATCTGCTGAGGTAAAAAGCGATGCAAAGTAATTTGCGTTTGGCATGTGTATGCGCTGCCAGTGTTCTTGTGCTTTCCAGCTGTGATTATGTGCCAACATGGATGGGCGGTGAAGAAAAAGAAATTGTTCGCCTTCCGGGTGAGCGCATTACCGTACTTCCTGTTAAAAGCAATATTGCTGCTGATGCTGATCTGGCGAGTCTTGCGGTTGTGTTTCCTGCACCCACTGCGAATACTGACTGGCCACAGCATACGGGCGTGCTGAGTGCAAACAGCAGCAACCTCGCGCTTGCAGGTACGCTCGAAGATGAAAGCAGCGCACAGGCAGGCGACGGCGAAGATTTTGAACATACGATGGTACCGCGCCCTGTGGTCGCTGGCGGAATGGTATTTGCCATGGATGCGGCAGGCCGTGTCTCCGCGCATGATGCCGCAGATATTGGCACTGTGCGGTGGCAGTCAGAAGGTGTGGCTGAAGAAGATGATCACCAGGTTTTTGGTGGTGGCCTTGCCTATGATCAAGGCAAGTTATTTGTAAGTTCAGGCCGCGGACTTGTGGTCGCGCTGGATGCGGCAACCGGCAAAGAAGTGTGGCGCAAGGCAACCACCATTCCATTCCGCTCTGCACCGAAGGTGGAAGGCGGCAGGTTGTATGTGCTCAGCATCGATAGCCAGCTCTATGCGCTTAATGCCGCAAATGGCGAGGTATTGTGGAGTCATCGTGGAATTAATGAAACCGCGCGTATCCAGCGTTCCGTTTCGCCGGTGGTTGCCGGTGGTTCGGTGATTGTGCCGTATGCATCGGGCGAGCTTTATGCGCTGTCTGTAACTGATGGTCAGGAAATATGGCAGCAGTCACTCAATGCTACGGAAAGAACACAGGCGACCTCAATTTTCTCGGGCATTGGCGGCGATCCTATTGTAGATAGTGATGTGGTATTTGCAATCAGTTCCGGCGGATTGCTTTCTGTTACCAGCCTCTATAATGGCCAGAAAATATGGGATAAAGCGGTGGCATCTGTCAGCACGCCGTGGATTTCCGGTGATTATTTATTTGTGCTTACATCAGAAAACACGCTCATCTGTTTTGTAAAATATAGTGGCCGCGTGCGGTGGGTGTTGCAACTTCCCGGGTATGAAGATGAAGAAGATAAAAAGCATCCCATCAGTTGGGCGGCTCCTGTGCTTGCAAATGGTAATCTGATGATTGCGGGTTCACGCGGTGAGATGCGCGCTATTTCAGCGGCGGATGGAAAACTGGTATCTACTTTATCTATTCCGGATGAAGTATTTGGATCCCCAGTGATTGCTGGTGGTGTCATGTATTTTGTTACGAAGGATGCGACGCTTCATTCGCTGAAATAATGTTATGAGTTTTACCGTTGCTATTGTTGGCCGCCCGAATGTCGGAAAATCCACCCTGTATAACCGGCTTACCGGAAAGCGCCGCGCATTGGTGGATGACCAGCCGGGCGTGACGCGTGACCGCAGGGAAGGTACCGCATCCATAGGCGATCTTAAATTCACAATCATTGATACCGCAGGGCTTGAGCAGGCGGAAGATGGCACGCTCGCTGCTCGCATGAGCGCACAGAGTGAAAAGGCCATCACGCAGGCGGATATTACCATGTTGGTGGTGGATGGAAAATCTGGCATTACACCGGTGGATGAGCATTTTGCCAAATTGATACGCAAAAAACATGCGAAGGTGATACTTGTCGTCAATAAGGCAGAAAGCAAGCAAGCACAGGCTGCAATGGCTGATGCCTACCGTCTGGGGCTTGGCGAGCCAGTTGCTATTTCTGCGGAGCATGGTGATGGTTTGGTAGATTTATATGATGCGCTGGCAAAGTTCAGAGTTCAGAGTCTGGAGTCTAGTGAAGAAGCAATCGAAAAAGTAGAAACTCCAAAACCAGATATACTCTCTTTAGCCATCATTGGTCGCCCGAATGTAGGCAAATCCACCATGTTTAACCGTATTCTTGGTGAAGAGCGCACGCTGACAGGGCCGGAAGCTGGTATCACACGTGATGCAATCTCCGTGGAATGTGAATTTCAAGGAAAAAAGCTGAAACTGGTAGATACGGCGGGGATGCGTCGTAAAGCTGGCGTGGTGGAAAAAGTTGAAAAGCTTGCCGTTGCCGATACGATAGAAACACTTAAATATGCGCATGTGGTGATCTGGATGGTGGATGCCAACCAGCCGCTGGAAAAACAGGATAACACTATTGCTGCACTAGTGGAGCAGGAAGGCCGCGCGCTGGTGCTGGCGGTCAATAAATGGGATGAGGTGGATGACCCACAGGCATGGCTGAAAGCACTCTACCAGCGGCTTGATAAAGTATTGCCGCAGGTGCGCGGTGTGCCGGTGATTCCGGTGTCGGCTAAAACCGGATACAACATGAACAAGTTGCTTAATGCGTGTTTTGACGTGTATGAAACGTGGAACAAACATATCGGCACGGGCGAGTTGAACCGCTGGCTGGAAGCAATGCTTGAATCACACACGCCCCCGCTTATTAATGGCAGGCGTATCAAGATTCGCTACATGACGCAAAAATCCTCGCGTCCGCCGAGTTTTATTTTATTCTCCAACCTGTCGGACATTCCGGAAAGTTATTTGCGTTATTTGGTCAATGGCATGCGCGAACGCTTCGGGTTGCAGGGTGTACCCATACGTATCAAGATACGCAAAAATAAAAATCCGTATGAGGGTAAAAAGGACGATTAACGCAGCATGCCCTGACTGTCATCGCGCAGGCCTGGATTGTTCAGGCGATGCTCACGGTACATCTTGGTAAGTTGTGGTAGTAGCCCTTTGGTATTGGCGCTGCCAAACTCTGCAGAAAGTTCTGCAATAATTGCAGGGATTTCGTGGTGCTGTTTGCTTCTGGTACTGTAATGTGTGTAGCGCGCGTCCTGTTCACCAAAGAAAACCGAGCAACGTTCAGCAAATGTGTTTAGCATACTAAGTGATCTTCGCAGTGTCACATAGTAAGGATATGGTTCTATTATGGCTTCTGCACCGTCCTGCGATTTCAAGGCCGGCAACGCTTTTTTGAGCAGTGCATGTTCTGCTGGTTTCAGGTGATTTCCATCTGCTGCTTTTTTTACCAAATCATGAACTGTCTTTAAATTTGCCCTGTCCGCTTTAATAGCTTGTTCAAGGTAATGCCTGTTGTAGTAGGTAAAATTCGATTCCTGATTTAAGTCCCTGTGGTGCTCAAATTCATGGCGGCCAACCCTTTGGACTTCACGGTAATTGAAGTCATCAAGGGCGTTGCCGCCGGCAATAATTATAAAATTATTGGTTGAAGGGTTATGTGGCTGCAGTGGTGTGGCGCCGCTATATGCGCCGCCGGCAGTTTCCCAGTCTTCGCTTGTGTATCCAAGTATGTCATTAAAACTGGCGAGCCGAGTTTCATTGGTCAGTATGATTGCGGTATTGGTTCTCAGGGCATTGCGCAGCAGGCGTGGTTGCATGTGTTTTGCCAATGCTTCTGCTGCCTCAATTTCCTTTGCCTTAAATTTTGGTGCATAGGGATTACTTACTTTCTCCGCCAGATCACGCACCACTGCTTCTACACGTATCTCAAGACCGTGTTTAATTACATCTTCTATTTTGGGTAATCTACCCCGGGTTAGAGTAGCTACACCTGCAGAAAAATTATGCACGATCTCAGGATCATAATTATTTGTCTGCAGCAGTGCATCAAGTGCATGCTTATAATGATCTGCGATGGCAGCTTGTCCTTTATATTCCAGTTCTGCCAGTGCTTCCTGCATAAGCTGGTTGGCTAGTGGCATGATATATTTTTTTATGCGTTGCTTGAATATAGGATCGGGAAGATGAGTATGATCAATATGCTGGCTGGCGTTAAACTGGCCTTTTTGTTCTCTCTCCCGCTGCAAGTTGTTGTAGGTGGTATAGGCATTATTTTGATTTACTTCTGATGGGTCAATACCATCTTTGGCCAGCTCTTGCTTCACGTACTCAGCGTCGCTCTTGGGTAAGATATAGTCATCAACACGCTCATACAGACTTTCGGGAGAGAGCGCCCTACGGATTTTATTTTTAGCCTTTTCACCAAACTGCCCGTAAGGCATATGACCGGCATTAATTGTTGATGAAAAATACATATCGGCGGCGGCGTTTGAAAATAAATCGCGCCCGTGGATGAATACGCGACTGCCTGTTGGGTTAGCAGGGCGATATACGGCAAAATTGCTGTCTCGGGTTCTGTCGTCGAACTGAGTTCGTGATTGCAAATCAAGCAATCTCACGCCCAGAAGATTGCTATCCAGAAGCTCTTGCGCCAGCTTTTTACGATCATTGGTCAGGCGTATAGAAGCTCGAATATTGTGTAAGCCGTAAGTTTCTGTCATAACACCATTATAAATGGCAAAACTTGAGCGTTGTGTGACAGTTCTGTTAATGTTTTTTCATGTATATTTTAATATAAATCAAAGGTTTAATTCGTATGACGCCCGCTATTGAAATACGTCAGCTGCAAAAAACCTATGTAGATGGGAAGAAAAACCAGCACAAGGTGGCGCTTAAGGGTATCGATCTTACGGTGCCGCGTGGGGCATTTTTTGGCCTGCTTGGGCCCAATGGTGCCGGTAAATCTACGATGATAAATATTCTTGCTGGGCTGGTTAGAAAAACCAGTGGGGAAGCAAAAATTTGCGGATTTGATATTGAAAAAGACATGCGTCAGGCGCGTGTGTCACTCGGTGTGGTGCCGCAGGAACTGGTGCTTGATACGTTTTTTACCGTGCGTCAGGCGCTCGACATTCACGCAGGCTATTACGGTGTGCCGAAAGAAAAACGGCGTACGCAGGAAATTCTCGATGCGATGGGTCTATCTGACAAAGCTGATATTCATTCGCGTCGCCTTTCTGGTGGGATGCGCCGCCGGTTGCTGATTGCAAAAGCACTGGTGCATACACCGCCCGTATTGATTTTAGATGAACCAACGGCAGGGGTGGATGTGGAGCTGCGCACACAATTGTGGGAATATGTTCGCAAGCTCAATAAAGCCGGTACCACCGTGCTACTAACTACGCACTACCTCGAAGAAGCCGAGGAACTCTGTGATGAAATTGCCGTGATTAATCACGGTGAGGTGGTGGCGTGCGATAAAAAATCCAATCTGCTGCGTTCATTTGACAGCAAGCAACTGGTGATAACGCCTGTGCAGAAACTTGCCGCAGTTCCTGCACAACTTCAGCAATACTCAGCAAACCTTGATGATGATGGCAGGCTGCTTATCAGCTATAAGCCGAGTAAAGCTGCCATTGGCGACATTCTGGATATGGTAAAATCCGCCGGTATTACCGTGCAGGATATTTCCACCAAAGAAGCTGATCTGGAAGATATTTTTATTCATCTCACCAGCAAAGTTGCCTGATGAGGCTTTCGCCCATTCGCCTAAAAAAGGAATGTGAGGCGGCGGTACGCGCAGGCATGCCGTGGATTTACGCTGGCGATATGATTGAATCGTCCGAACATCTCTTGATTCCGGCGGGTAGCCTCGTTACTGTTGAAAATGCCAAAGGCCAGCGCGTGGGCACGGGTTATTTTAATGCAGCATCACCCATTGCTTGCCGTATGCTTACATTGCGTGATGAGCCTATAGATGCAGCTTTTTTCCGCACACGCATTGAAAAAGCAATGGCAGCCCGCGAGAAGAAAATAGCCGTACCCTATTATCGCTTAGTGCATTCCGAAGCGGATGGCTTACCAGGATTGCTGGTGGACAGGTTTGGTGATGCGCTGGTAGTGCAGGTGGGAACAGCAGGGATGGAAGCATTGCAACCACTGTGGATGGACGCACTTGAGGAAATAGTAAAACCAACAACCATTATTTTCAGAAATGATACATCGGCACGCAATTTAGAAAAATTAGCGCAGGGTGTGCGTGTCGTAAAAGGCGAGTTTTCTGGTTACATAAAGCTTCAGGAAAACGATTGCATTTATCTGGCAGATTTGCTCAAAGGCCAGAAGACAGGGTGGTTTTATGACCAGCGCGATAATCGCAAAATGGTTGCCGACATGGCTAAAGGAAGAACTGTGCTGGATGTGTTTTCCCATTCCGGAGGTTTCGCACTACTTGCAGCAAAAGAAGGGGCGCGTGCGGTGACACTGGTAGACAGCTCACAGCTTGCACTCGATTTAGCAAAGCAGGCAGCATCACTCAATCAGGTTGAAGAAAAATGCGAATATCTTAAGGGTGATGCAGCGGAGGTGATGCAGGCTTTGCAAAAAGAGGGCAGGCAGTTTGATGTGGTACTGGTGGATCCGCCTGCCTACATCAAAAGCAAAAAAGATTTTGAAGCAGGCATGAAAGGCTACGAGAAATTAGCGCGGCTGGCGGCACCTTTAATAAAACCGGATGGTTATATATTTATGGCGTCCTGCTCGCATCATGCCTCGCGCTCGCGGTTTAACAAAGCGGTGGTGGATGGCTTGAAAAAAGGCGGACGGCAAGGGAAAGCGCTCAAAGAAACCGGTGCTAGCTGTGATCACCCACGCCATCCGGCGTTACCACAGAGTGAATATTTGAAGGGAATATTGCTACATATTGCTTGAAAAGAAAAACTATTGCCTGAGTAATAACTTCAATTATAAATATAAAATATCCTCACAGGAGACATAAATGAAATCACTATTTATTATTGTGGCACTGCTTGCGGTTGCGGGATGCACTACGCCAATGACAACGCTTAAACATCCCAAAAGTGAGCAAGTGGTGACTTGCGGTGGCAGTGCAACGGGTGCGATGGTTGGGGGCGTTATTGGTTACCATATCCAGAAAAACAATGACACAGATTGCGTTGGTAATTATGAAAAACAAGGATTCATAAAAGTCGATAGCACTGAAAATAAAACAGAAAAAAAATAGGAATTTTATGCTGAACGAATTCAAACAGTTTATTTCCCGTGGTAATGTAGTTGATCTTGCGGTGGGTATTATTTTAGGTGCTGCGTTTACCGGCATTGTAAGTTCGTTGGTTGCCGATATTATCATGCCTCCAATTGGTATCATCATGGGTGGAATTGATTTCAAAGATTACTTCGTAAATCTCTCGGGCGGTGAATATGCAACGCTTGCGGCAGCAAAAGCAGCTGGTGCAGCCACTATTAATTATGGCGTGTTCCTGAATCAGGTGGTGAATTTCCTGATCGTGGGCTTTGCGGTATTCATGCTGGTGAAGCAGGTGAATCGCTTCCAGAAAAAGCAGGAAGCTGCACCCGCTGCTCCTCCGCGCCAGGAAGTGCTGCTCGCAGAAATCCGCGATTTGCTGAAGAAGTAGTTCTAATTGTCCGATAACAAGCCAACATTGCCGCCAATGGCGGCAGTGTTTCTGCTTATGGTACGTTCAGTGACAAAGCGCAGCATGTAATGCGGGCCGCCCGCTTTGGGGCCGGTACCGGATAATCCTTCGCCGCCGAAAGGTTGCACGCCTACCGTTGCGCCGATCATGCTGCGATTCACATAAATATTGCCTGCGCGTATGCGTGTACTGAAAAATGCAATATTGCTTTCGATACGGCTGTGTATGCCAAACGTAAGGCCGTAACCTGTGGAATTAATGGCATTTGCCACTCCCTCTAAATCCTCCGCCTTGAAACGGATAAAGTGCAGCACTGGCCCAAAGATTTCTTTTTGCAGTTGAGTGATAGAGGAAATTTCAAATGCATGAGGCAGTACAATATTTTCATCCATATATTCTGGCGCACGCGCGGTTGCAATCAGCGTGGCTTCTTTTTTCATGCGGGCAATATGTCCAAGCAGGTTGTCTCGTGCTTCGGCGTCGATCACAGGGCCAATATCGGTTGCAAATAATGCAGGATTGCCCACGCATAATTCCTGCATTGCGCCTTTAAGCAGTGGTATCAGTGCATCTGCTATATCGGCCTGTACATACAGCACGCGCAAGGCAGAGCAGCGTTGTCCAGCACTGCCGAAAGCAGAAAGCATAATATCATCCACCGCTGCTTCCAGCAGCGCAGAGCTATCCACCACCATGCAATTCTGCCCACCGGTTTCTGCAATAAATGGAATGATACTGCCCGCGCGCGCAGCGAGTGCGCGGTTGATATGTTGAGCCGTCTCCATCGAGCCAGTGAAACACACGCCAGAAATGGCTGGGTGTTTGACTAGCGCAGCACCAATCGTTCCATCACCAAATACCAGTTGCAGTACATGGGCTGGTACACCTGCCTGATGCAATATTCCCACTACTCTCTGTGCAATACGCGGTGTTTGCTCCGCTGGTTTAGCGATAACACTATTGCCGGTAACCAGTGCGGCAGCAATCTGGCCCATGAAGATGGCAAGCGGGAAATTCCATGGGCTGATGCAAATAAATGTGCCGCGTGGTTGCAGCGATAATATGTTGCTCTCACCCGTTGCGCCATGCAGTGTTTCCGGCCTCAGGGTTGCGCGTGCCTGCGCGGCATAATAACGGCAGAAATCCACAGCTTCGCGCATTTCTGCCACAGCGTCGGGAATGGTTTTTTTTGCTTCATGAATAAGCAAAGAAATTATATCTGAGGATTCTGCTGCAAGCAGGTCTGCCATGCGCTCAAGTATTTCAGCACGCTCTTCCAGAGATTTGCTGCTCCATGTGACAAAGCCAGCCTGCGCATCTTGCACCATTGTATCAATGTTAGAAAGCGGAGTATTTTGAGGGATGATGTATTCTTTTTGAGTAATTGCTGCGGCTATTCCTTCGCACATGGCAAGATTTCCAAAATCAATGCCCTGTGAATTTTTTCGCTCTGATCCATAAAGTTCCGCAGGCGCTTGAATCAGTGGGTTGGCAGAGAATTCCGCTGCACGCGCTTTTTCAATGGGGTCTTGCAGCAGTGTTTCTACAGGTGTTGCATCGTCCATCAGTAGGTGCACGAACGAAGTATTTGCGCCATTTTCCAGCAAACGGCGGATGAGGTATGCCAGCAAATCCTTATGCTCGCCCACGGGGGCGTACATGCGACAGCGATAATCGGTAATAACCTGTCGATATAAATCCTCACCCATGCCATGCAGTCGCTGGAATTCAAACGCATCTGGAGTTACACCGTAATGTCTTGCCATGGTGATGATAGCAGAAACGGTACGGGCATTATGCGTGGCAAATTGTGGATAGAAACACTCTGTGGCTGCCAGTATTTTACCGGCGCAGGCGAGGTAGGAGATATCGGTATGTTCCTTACGCGTGAATACCGGATAATCAGGTAACCCTGACAGTTGTGCGATTTTTATTTCTGAATCCCAATATGCACCTTTTACCAGACGTATTGGCATACGTTTCTTGCATGTGCGAGCAAGTGTGTGGAGATAAGCAACCATATCGTATGCACGTTTCTGGTATGCCTGTAATACAAATCCAATACCATCCCATTTGGAAAAATCCGGATCAGCAAACAATTTGGTGAACACCAGAAGATTAATATCCGACCTCGATGATTCTTCTGCATCAATAGAAATTGGCACGTTATGCATCATCGCCAGCAGTGCAATTTGTTTGAGTCGTGGTAGTAATTCATCCATCACACGTTTATGCTGTGCAAGTTGGTAGCGCGGATGCAGGCCGGAGAGTTTTACCGAAAGGCTCGGTGGTGGAATATCAGGATGTTTTTTCACATGTTCAGCAATGTTCGTAATGGCTTCAAGATATGCGTTCAAATAATGTTCGGCCTGTGCGTTGCTGCGTGCGCCTTCGCCCAGCATGTCATAAGAAAAACAAAATCCCTGCATCTCAAAATCAGCAGAGTTTTTAAGTGCGGCATCAATCGTCTCACCTAGCACGAACTGGCTGCCAATATGACGCATGGCAGTTTTTAGCGCTTCACGGATGATGGGTTCGCCCAACTTTCCTGCTAACCGAGACAGCGTAGGAACTGGGCTTCCTTCACCTTGCGAGAACTGCACAAATTTTCCGGTAAGTAGAAGCCCCCAGCTGGAGGCATTTACCAGCCATGAGCTGCTCTGGCCTAAATGTTTCTCCCACTGCGCTTCTTCAAACGTGGATTGTATCAGTCGATCAGCGGTGGTGGCATCAGGGATGCGAAGCAGTGCTTCAGCAAGACACATGATGGCAATGCCTTCCTCGCTATCCAGTCCATATTCCTGGAGAAAACTTTCTATACCTTGTTTGTGTTGTGATTCGCGTATGGCAGCGATGAGCAACTTTGTAGATTCATAGATACGAGGTTCCAATACTTCCAGAAAGGAAAGCTCTGGAACAAGACGCGCCACGGCATCCGTTTCATTCATAAATGCTTTAGCGCTGATTGCACGCTGCAGCGTCAGTAACTCTAAACTATAATCTGAAGGGCGTAATTGAAATGCCATGCAGCCATGCTACGGCAAAACCGCACGATTGCAATTAGGATTTGCGCGCCGCCATACGCAGCACAATATATCCCCACAAGGTGGAAAGCAGCGAGCCGCCAATAACGCCAATTTTTACGAACTCCTGCATTTCATAGCTTGGGAATGCTAATATGCCGATGAACAAGCTCATGGTGAAGCCAATACCAGCGAGAATGGATACACCATAAATATGCAACCAGTTTGCGCCATGGGGTTTTGCAGCTAGCTTCAGAGTAATAAGAAGCCATGTAATGCCAAAGATACCAATTTGTTTTCCAAAGAAAAGGCTCAGCGCAATGCCAAGCGGTAATGGTGCGAATATATCGGATGCTTGCATATCGGAGAAGCTGATACCTGCGCTGGTAAAGGCAAATATAGGAAGCACCAGAAAACTTACCCATGGGTGCAGGAAGTGTATTACTCCATTAACAGGGGAATGGCGCGCATTGAGCTTATTACGCATGGGGATAGCCATACCAACGGCAACGCCTGCCACGGTGGTGTGGATGCCGGAATGATAAAAACAGAACCACAGATAAATGCCCAGCAGGAAATAGGGTGCCATGGTGGTAATGTTGGCGCGGTTTAATGCAAATAAACCGACAAGTCCTGCAGCCGCCATCAATAGCGGCATCAGCGCAAGCGAAGTGTTGTAAAAGGCGGCGATAATAAGTATCGCCCCCAGATCATCAAATATAGCGATTGCGAGCAGGAAAATCTTTATGGACGATGGAATGCCTTTTCCCACCAGCATCAGCACACACAGCGCAAAAGCAATATCGGTTGCCGATGGAATCGCCCAGCCAGCATGGTTTTCCGGCAGATGCCAGTTAAAGCCCATATAGATAGCGGCAGGAACAATCATGCCGCCTGCGGCGGCAGCAAGCGGCAAAAGCACCTGACTTTTTTCTGTCAGGAAGCCTTCACACATCTCACGCTTGAGTTCTAGCCCCACAATCAGGAAGAAGAACACCATTAGTATGTCTTTTACCCAGTTTTTCAGTGGTTCACTGGCGGCATGGCCAGCGTAACTGAAGCCAATTTCGGCAGAGATGAAATCTTTATAGGCATCATGAAGGCCGGAATTAGCGGCAAGAATGGCCAGTACCGCAAAGGCAATCATCACCAGCCCGCTCGCCGATTCTGTTTCCATGAATTGGCGGAGGATTTTGGGGAGTATGCCTTTTACTGGTTTTTCATCCATTTGAGTACTGGGTTGCGTGCAGCCTGCACTTCATCAAGGCGTTTGCGTGGGGTGCTTACCGGATTATTCTGAAGTTCTGCCAAATTGCCCTCAGCTGTTTTCTTTGCAATCATTTTCATGATGCTGATGAAATGGTCGAGCGATGCTTTGGTTTCTGTCTCTGTTGGTTCGATAAGCATCGCGCCTTGCACGACCAGCGGGAAATACACCGTCATCGGGTGAATGCCATGCTCAATGAGCGTTTTGGCGATCTCCATGGTGGTGATGCCTTTTTCTTTCTGCACCTTATCGGTGAGCAAACATTCATGCATGCATGTGCCGGGGAAGGGTACATGATAATCATCTTTCAACTGACTCAAAATATAGTTGGCGTTGAGCACAGCATCTTCTGCCACTTGCTTCAGCCCATCACCACCGTGTGACATCATGTAAGCAAGCGCACGCACCGCCATACCAAACTGGCCGTTGAAGCCTTTCAGGCGGCCAATGCTGTTTTTATCGTCCATGATGCGTTTGAACGTGTCGCCATCCTTCACGATTTTTGGCACCGGCAGGAAACGGCCTAATTCCTCGGAAACTGCAATAGGGCCGCAGCCTGGGCCACCACCGCCATGCGGCGTGGAGAAGGTCTTGTGCAGATTGAAATGCATCACATCCACGCCGAAATCCGCAGGACGCACGCGGCCAACCAGCGCGTTGAAATTCGCGCCATCGCAGTAAAAATATGCACCGGCCTTATGCAGCGCATCAGCAATCTCTCCGGCGCGTGGCTCGAACAATCCGCAGGTATTCGGGTTGGTGAGCATGATAGCGGCGACATCTTCATTCAGCATGCCCTTGAATGCATCCACATCCACCGTACCTTCTTTGGTGGAAGGAATAGTGCGTGTTTCATATCCGCAAGCGGCGGCCGTTGCCGGATTGGTGCCGTGGGCGCTATCAGGAATCAGCACCACTTTGCGTGGTTTGCCTTTGGCGGCATGCGCAGCGTGAATCACCATAATACCAGCGAATTCACCGTGTGCTCCGGCGGCAGGATTCAGCGTTACATGCGGCAGGCCGGAGAGTTCAGAAAGCCACTGCTGCACGGTGTATATTACTTCCAGCGCCCCTTGAATGGTTGAATCAGGCTGCATCGGGTGAATTTGTGCAAATCCTGCATGGCGCGCCACCTTCTCGTTTAAGCGCGGGTTGTGCTTCATGGTGCAGGAACCGAGCGGGTAGAGGCCGGTATCGATCGCATAGTTGAGTTTAGACAGGCGCACGAAATGGCGCACCACCTGTGGTTCACTTACTTCCGGCAGCCCTACATAATCGCGTGCTTCCACGCCAGTGCGCAGCTTGATATTTTTTGGTGTAGGCAGGTCAACACCACACGCACCGCTAGCACTTTTTTCAAACAGCAGGTTTTCTTCTACATTGAGGCCTCTGTCACGATGAACGTTCATGCAACCTCCTTCGCTTTAGAGGCGGCGCAGACTTTTTCCAGAGCATTTGCCAGCATTTCAATGTCCTGTTCGGTGGTCATTTCGGTTGCGCATACCAAGAGCTTGCCGCCTTCCAGCGGATAGCCTGCGATGATGCCAGATGATGTCAGTTTCTGCACCGTGGCTTTCGCATCCACCGGCAGTTCAATCACGAATTCATTGAAGAACACATCATTCAGTATTTTGATGTTTTTTACTTTGCCCAAACGGTCAGCCATCATGCAGGCGCGCTCATGGTTGAGGCGTGCAAGCTGTTTAAAACCAATTTCGCCCAGCAAACTCATATGGATGGTGAATGCAAGGGCAAACAAGCCCTGATTGGTGCAGATGTTGGAGGTCGCTTTTTCACGGCGAATATGCTGCTCGCGTGTGTTGAGCGTCAGCACGAAGGAACGCCTGCCATCCTTATCTACCGTCTGGCCGCAGAGCCTTCCGGGCATCTGGCGCAGGTAATCCTTGCGGCATGCAAAGAAGCCAAGGTGTGGGCCGCCAAAACTCATGGGAACACCAATCGATTGCGCTTCACCCACCACAATATCGGCGAGCGCGGGCGCAGGCAGCAAACCAAGCGATAATATTTCGTTGATAACAACCACTAGCAACGCGCCAGTCTCATCACATTTCTTACGAAGTGCCTCGAGTTTCTGCGGTGCGCCGTGGAAATCCGGTGTCTGCACAATTACGCAGGAGGTATTTGCATCCGGCTCGCCGGAGATGATCTCCATATCTGGATAATTACCGATATAGGTATCCACCACTTCGCGGTACTCAGGGTGTAGTGCACCGTGAATAATGATATGGGGGCGTTTTGTGATGCGTTTGGCCATGAGTACGGCTTCGGCGGTTGCGGTGGCACCGTCATACATCGAGGCATTCGCCACATCCATGCCAGTTAAATTTGCAATCATCGTCTGGAATTCAAAAATCACCGTAAGCGTGCCTTGTGAAATTTCCGGCTGGTAGGGTGTGTACGAGGTCAGGAATTCTGAACGCTGGATGATGTGGTCAACTGTGGCAGGAATATGGTGGAAATAACAACCTGCGCCAAGGAAAAACGGCACTTCGCTTGCTGGCAGGTTTTTCTTTGCCATAGTGGTTACGGCGCGTTCCACTTCCAATTCTCCTTGATGCGCAGGGAGTTTGATGCGCTCGGAGTGACGCGCAGTTTCAGGCACGCAGGCATATAAATCATCGATGGATTTCACGCCGACAGCAGCCAGCATGTCCGCGCGGTCTTTAGGAGTGAGTGGAAGATAACGCATCTTATATCCTTGTCATTCCGTGGAGCATTTCAGTAGAAATGCGAGCACGGAATCCATGTTTGAGAGTGTCGGATATTTTCAACAAGACGGTCAGCAGACCGTCTGTGGCTGTATAATCGCCACGTTCGCCTACTGGCTTCGCTACAGTTATAGTAGAATATGCGGAGCAATGGTTTCCGGATAAATTTTTCTTCTGAAAAATTTTCCGGAATGACAATGTAAAAATGTAACGCATTACGCCGCCAAATCCTTATATGCATCAGCAGACATGAGAGTTGCTACTTCAGCCTGGTTAGAAATACGAATTTTACAGATCCAGCCCGCTTCATACGGTGCGGTGTTGATCACCTCCGGTGTGGAAGAAAGCGCGGTATTTACTTCAATCACTTCACCGGAAAGTGGCGCATATACTTCACTTGCAGCTTTCACGGATTCCACCACGGCGAAATTTTCATTAGCTTTCACCACACGTCCTACTTCGGGAAGCTCCACAAATACAAGATCACCCAGCGCACCCTGCGCATGGTCGGTGATGCCCATGGTTGCAATGTCGCCGTCCAGTTTTATCCATTCATGTTGATCGGTATATTTGAGGCCGTCGATGATCTTTGACATATTAACTCGCTTTTTTGAGTGAGGTTGATTTGGTTTTAGCCGGCATGAAAGAAAGCGCGTGCACCACGGCAGGAATGCGCTTGCCGCGCACTTCCACTTCTACGGCTTGTCCTTCATTTGCGTAGTTTGATGTGATGTATCCTTGGCCGATCGCTTGCTTGAGGGAAGGCGAGAAGCCGCCGCTGGTGAGCGTGCCGATTTTTTCTGTGCCCACAAAAATTTCTGCGCCTTCACGTGCGATGCCTTGGCCGGTAAGTTTGATGCCCACACGCTTGCGTGCAGGCTCAGTAGCAGATGCAGGCACTAACACACCCGCACCGAAATACCCCTGATGTCCCTTGGTCATCACCCAGCTAAGCGATGCTTCAATCGGATTGGTTTCCTCGGTTAAGTCATGGCCATATAGCGGGTAGCCCATTTCTAGGCGCAAGCTGTCACGCGCTGCAAGGCCGATGGGTTTTACATCAGAATTTTCCAGTAATTTATTCCAGAAAGCCGCCGCATAATTCGCAGGGATGCTGATCTCAAAACCATCTTCACCGGTGTATCCAAGGCGACTAACCAGTACCGGCACGCTCTGCCACTCGGATTCCAGAATGGTCATATACGCTTGTGCTGCAAGATTCGCAGAAGGCAGCAACTTTTGCAGCGCGCTTTCTGCTTTCGGGCCTTGCAGCGCGATGAGTGCATTGTTTGCGAGTTCTTCAAACGAAACGGCAGGCGGCAGGTTCTTCTGCATCCATGCTCTATCCACATCCTTGCGGCCGGCATTGAACACCACGAAGAACTTATCATCATCCATGCGGGTGATGATGAGGTCATCAATGATGCCCCCGTTGTCATTGGTAAGCACCGTGTATTTCGCACGACCATGGGGTGTTTTAGCAAAAGAAGAGGGCGTGATCCTTGAGAAAAAGGCTGCCGCCGCCGCGCCTTTTACGAAGGCCTGCCCCATGTGCGATACATCAAAAATACCAGCATTTTCACGCACCCACTCATGCTCCTTGATAACACCAAACGGGTACTGAATCGGCATATCATAACCGGCAAACGGGCACATTTTCGCGCCGAGTTTTACATGCTCTGAATAGAGGGGCGTTTTGTGGTTCATATATTAATATATACTTTGATACAGTGAATATAGTGCCCTGATGACCTAAAGCAAGCATTAGGTTTCTATGAAAGAGGAGATAAACTTGTGTTTTTAGGTGGCACGCCACCCAAAGCCTTTGGCGAAGGGTGGTGGGATCGAGAGGATTCGAACCTCCGACCTACGGTTTAGGAAACCGCCGCTCTATCCAACTGAGCTACGACCCCTCATTACCCGTCTTTTTTGCGCTGGTAATAGATAAAGCGCAACTGGTTTTCATCATTCATTACCGGATTTCGTATAAAATCGGGGTTATTTTTCTGTTTTTCGTATTCTTTCGTGCTTTCATCTGCCAGATAGCGCAGAATGGGGAGCAAGTGTTGCGGAGGTGTAATATACGCCTCGATCTTTTTATAATTCTGCTTAAATTCAACAGATTCGGCGATTTCTATATCACTGACATAGAGTGGGCGTTCTGTACCCCATGCGGCATTACTAAAAATGATATAATCAGGGTTGCGTGATAGTACATAACGTCCATCCCCTTTTTGATGTCCGGCTGGGCGCGCGGAGGCAAGTCGGATTTCCTCGTCAGTGCGGAACACGCGCCGCGCAATGTGCTTGTCGAGTAAACCCAGCATATCAAGGTAGCGGTAGTCCTCTGCCAGATAAGGCAATGCGCCGGCCGGATTTAAGGCGATGAGAGAATTTTTGGGCCAGTGCGTTTTTACATAATCAGCTACTGCTTCTCCGGAGGCTGCGCCGGCGGAAAGATTCTCATCGGTGCGTACCATGCCAAATTGCATGACGGAAAATACAATTAAAGCGCCGCAAACATCACGGAAGCGTTTTTCGTTGAGTGCGATAGTTGCTGTATTACAGTAGTAAATGATTAGGGCAAGTACCGGCACGATAGGTACGCAGAAGCGCAGATATTGCATATGATCTCCACCAGAGAGAATCACCTGTGTGCTCATGACAAATGCAAGAATACAAAGATATAAAAGTGGCGCAGTGATGCACTTATTACGGAGTATGATGACAGCCAATACAATGGCAAAAAGTGTTAGCATTGGTGGCATCAGCGCAAACTGCAGAAAGTAAAAAGATCCGGCAAATGAAAGGATATGTTCTGGGATTCCATACACTTTGGCCCAATACGTGTTGGGCAGCCATTCGCCGAAATACCACAGACGCCATCCCATATAGGGGGCAAATATCAAAATGAATCCCAGTCCCAGCAACACAAGCTGGCTAAAATGGATATGCTTCTTTTTAAATAGCCAACATGCTCCTAAAAATAAACCCGTAATTCCCCATATAGCTATGGCTTCTACACGCGTCATGGCGGCGAGTGCAAATATGCTGCCAGTTATGAAAGCAAAGCGGTTGTTGGTGCCCTGTTCTATCCAGCGCAGTATGCAGCATATCGCGCCAGTCAGCAAAAAGGTGAAGAATACAGCTTCAAGCCCGCCGGAGCACCACGCCAGTATAATGGCAGAAGATGCCACAAGACTGGTGCACAGTGCATGGTTAATGTGATGTGCGTAGCTATGTGGAGTATTGGAAAAATATGCACGATAATGGTTGCTGCCATATCGATGAATGACCGCAACCAAACCAAAATAACTGGCAAAACTGATGATATTACTGGCTATTTTTAGATCAATCCCGATATAGCCTAACAGTGCGGTAAGCATCACGAATAAAAAATTGCTGTATCCTTCAATCCGTTCCCCGCTCCATGTCAGGCCATCTCCGGCGAGCAGGTTACGGGCATAGGTGAGGGAGATGTACGCATCATCCTGGTAGCGTGCATAGGTCATATACCACACGGCCATTGCGATAGCCGCGGTCTGAACATAGATGTAAGAGGGTGGCCAGTGCGCCTTTTTAGGCAATGGCGTCATTGCACGGTTTCGGTAACAGATTTCTTCGAAAGCTGCGCGATTAGATGCTCAATGTCGTGCTTTGCAAGCACGGATGCAAACTCAGAACGCTGTGTAGTGATCATGCTCACGCCTTCTACAATCACATCAAATATCTTGAAGCTGCCGCCTTCTTTACGCACGCGGTAATCCACAAGCACAGGTGGCTCGCCTTTTTTGGTTTTATCCTGTAGCGACATGCTCACCGTGTACTCATTATTGCCATTGTCCCTGGCATCCGTGATCTCAAAGCTGCCGCCAGTATATTCGGTAAAGCGTGAGGTGTAGTGGTGTAGAATGAAACGCTCATACTCATGAAGGTATCTTTTTTTCTGGTCATCTGTTGCCTGACGCCAGTAACGTCCCATAACAAATTTGCCCACCCATGAAAGGTTGACGCTGTCGGCAAACAGCTTTTCCAGCTTCTTTTTCTTGGCATCTTTATCGTTAACCGTTTCAATAATGGCGAGGGCATCGCTTGCTACCTTGTTTACGTAGGTTTTTGCGTCATCAGCTGACTTGGCATAGGAAGTACCAAGCATCGCAAAGCTTGCAATACATACAACAAACGATAACGCGAAACCTCGCAACATATACATGACTAATCCTGAATTACTGGTTCAATGCTTTTTCGATGGCCTTAGCGCGGGCTGCCTTGGCGCGACGGATGTCTTCCGTACGCTTCTGAGTGTAGCCGCTGCGGAATGTAGAGTAAGGATCCAGCGAGCTGCTATAGATATCATCCAGCAGCTTCATGTTGGTGGAGCGCTTGTCGATAGCAGTTGCCGTCCACATAGCAATGGATGCGCCGGTATCTACATGGTTGAACGGATTCATGAAGGCATCGCCGATGCGTCCCATCGTATCACGCCCGTTGCATGGACCAATGATAGGAAGCACAACATATGGGCCGGAATCCATGCCATAGATTGCGAGAGTCTGACCAAAATCCGCATGACGCACTTTAAGATCTGTTTCCGCCGCTACGTTAAAGATGCCGCCGATACCCACGGTGCTGTTGAGTGTAAATTTCCAGAACGAAGCAAAGCTGTTTTCAGGATCAAGTTGCAGCACAGAGTTTGCAAAAACCACCGGTGTATAGAGGTTATCGAGGAAATTGGTGACCAGTTCGCGCCCTTTTTCCGGCACGATTTCACGGTAAACAACCGTAGCGGGGCGAAGAATGGCACCGTCGACGGTGTAATTAAACTGGTAAACAGCGCGGTTGAACGGTTCCAGCGGATCCTGATCCATCGCTTCATAATTTGGGGTGGCGGCATTATTGCTGGTACAGCCCGTAACCAGAACACATGCGATAACCAGTGTTCCCAAATATTTGCGCGATCTACCTAACCACATACGGCGTACTCCAAAAATGCTATTACTTTACCGTAGCGTAGCGTGAATCCGTTAAGGTTTTATGAAATCTTGCCAGATGCGGTATTGTCTTCTTGCGGGATTATAAATATAAATCCAGTATCAGCAATACTGCCGCTGCATGTGTGTTATGAAAGTAACGGCATGTTGCATATTCATCACAAAAAACAGGATTAGATCGTCAGTGCCGACCCTATCATTTGAATTTTTCCCGCCAAAAACGCCAGAAATGGAGCAAAAGCTCTGGGATGCGGTAACGCAGCTTGCGCCGCTTGCGCCTGCATTTGTTTCTGTAACCTATGGGGCAGGCGGCAGCACCCGTGAGCGCACACACAGCACAGTAAAGCGCATGGTGGCGGAAACAACCCTCAGGCCCGCAGCTCACCTTACCTGTGTCAATGCCAGCCGTGAAGAGGTGGATAATGTGGCGCGTGGGTATTGGGACGCAGGGGTAAAACACATTGTGGCACTGCGTGGTGACCCGCCGCAGGGTATGGCGGAGTATGCGCCGCATCCGGAGGGGTATCGTTATTCTTCTGAGCTGGTGGCGGGGTTGAAGCGCGTGGCTGATTTTGAAATAACGGTGGCGGCATTTCCAGAAAAACATCCGCAGTCAGCCAGTTTTGATGCGGATATAGATTATCTGAAACAAAAGATTGATGCGGGTGCCACGCGTGCCATAACCCAGTATTTCTTTGACTCAGAACATTATTTCAGGCTGCTTGACCGAGCAGTCAAGTGCGGTATCAGTATTCCTATTGTGCCTGGAATCATGCCGATTGTGAATTTTGCCACTGCGAAGAAATTCAGCGCCATGTGTGGGGCTTCGGTGCCTGCGTGGCTAGAGGCGAGGTTCGCCGGGCTGGATGAAAAACCGGAAGAGCGCTTTAACACGGCGGTGGAAGTGGCAAGCAAGCAATGTAATGAACTGTTGAAGGCAGGTGTTTCCCACCTGCATTTTTATACGCTGAACCGTGCGGATTTAACCAAGGCAGTATGTGGGGAGCTGGGAATCGGGAACTGAGGAATGTAGCAAGGATATTACGGCGAATCTCTAACCCATCTTTCTTGCAGAAGTTTTAAATGGCACAGGAACATTCGTAATTCCAGCTTTACTAGCCTCTTCGGCGATAAGCTTATTCAAAACACCACCATGAGCTGCCCGCATATCTTCTCTCTGTGTCCATCCGCCCATATTTTCTGGGTCAAGGTGGGGGTTGGCAGTGCGTACGGAAGATATCAATGCATCATACGCAGGAGTTTTCTCTAATTCTAAAAGTGCCATGTGTGTTGTATGTAGTCTGTCGGTTGTAATTTTGCCATATGCTTGAGCGACAGCAAGTGCAGCACTACGCATATCGTCAGTGATATTGACTTTAACGTCACCTGTTTTTTCATCCCTAATATCTTCAAACGCCATGTTATGCCTCCTCGCAATGGTTTAACTCATCTTAACAAATGGGGGGGGTAAGCAAGGCTGGCTTTGTTAAAATTCGGTGACAGCAGGACAATAACAAACCTTGTTATTGGTGGGGCGGTGTGATAAAATAGGGAAAAATGGAGGTAAATCATGAATGTATCTATCACGCCGGAACTTGAAAAATTCGTCTACGCCCAGGTAAAGACCGGTATGTATAACTCCGCCAGCGAGGTTATCCGCGAGGCACTTCGCTTGCTGGCGGAGCGCAACGAATTGCGGCGCAAACGCATTGAGCAAATCAATCACGAGATTCAGATCGGGCTGGATCAGGCCGAGCGTGGTGAATTGATTAGCGGCGATGAAGTAAAACGCAGAATGGCTGAGTTCAAAACTCAATTTCTGAATTCGCGTGCCTCAAAAATATAATCTTACACCACAGGCATTATCTGATGTGCAGGATATATGGCATTACATAGCCGAAGATAATCCGGTTGCCGCAGATCGCGTTGAATCGGAATTGTATGCAGCTTTTGCTAAACTCGCTGACAATCCTTATATGGGGCATATGCGCGAAGATATTACGGGGAGATCCGTGCGCTTCTGGAGTGTTTACAGTTACCAGATTATCTACAGGCCAGATACATCACCGCTTCAGGTTGTACGTGTCTTAAGCGGCTATCGTGATCTGGGGGATGTGTTGGCGGAGTAGGTTATAATTTCTGGTGCTATCGTTATTCCAAACAATATCCACACACTCGTTATTTTTCCCCTTCCGGGGCATATCAGACGCTGGTATTGCTATAAATATAGGCTAAAAATAGTCTGACGTTCTGCTGGTCATTCTCAAGATTCTCAGTTCTCAATTCCCGATTCTTACTTACTAGGTCGCGCGTTCAATCTTGATTACTATGCGCTCATTGCGGTCGCGGTTTTCGGGGATGGGTTCGTTGTTAAGGTCGGTATTGGGTACTTTGGGCTGAGTATCAGCATATCCGGTGGCGCGGATACGGTTGGGCGGCACGCCGGTTTCAATCAAAAAACGGGTTATCACCGCCGCGCGTGCCACAGATAAATCCCAGTTGGTTTTATATATGGCGTTTTCGGTGGCGCGGTCGCTGGTGTGGGCTTCTACTGTTACCACATAATCCATATAATCAATTTGCTTCAGGGTTTCTGCCATTTCGAGCAGAATGGGGCGTTTGGTTTCGTCAAGATCAATAGTATTGCGCTTGAAGAATACACCGCCAGCAATTTCCATGGCGACACTTTTATCGGTCTGGTCAATGGCCACATCACGAAACACCTGATGACTTTCAATCACCGCCTGAAGCGATGAAAATACACCAGTAAAGGGAGTCGCCATCTGGACGCTGCCGAACTGGTTGGCAAGGCCTTCGGTAATTTCCGAGAATTTATCGCGCTTGGGTTCTGATACGGAAACGAATATGACGAAAAAGCATAGAAGCAGAGTGATCATATCAGCATAGCTCATCAGCCATGAATCGGTATTTTCTTCCTGTGGTGGGTGGCGGCGGGGAATCATTAGGTGGCGATCATCGCAGATTTTTTGCGTTCTTCATCCAGATTGAAATGGATGGTGGGATCAAGGAAGCTGTTTAAGCGGTCCTGCATATAGCGCGGGCTTTGTTTCTCGGCCAGCAGCACGAGGCCTTCGGTCATCATATAGTTGCGGAAGCGCATGATTTCTTCCTTCTGCATCAGCTTGTCGGCGGCTGGCAGACAAATCAGGCGTGCCATAATGATGCCGTAAAGTGTGGCAAGCAGTGCCACCGCAAGCCCGGTGCCGATTTGGCTCATATCACCCTGAATATTCTGGAGCATGATCACCATCCCCACCAATGTACCCACCATACCAAAGGCAGGAGCGGTGGAGGCCATATTACGCAGCACCGTCACAGGGGTAATCGAGCGGTCAAATTCGGATTCTACCGCTGTATCCATCATCTTGCGGATGATTTCCGGTTGGTAACCGGTAATCACAAGGTCAACACCATAACGCAGAAGGGGCTCTTTAATTTTATCGCCAGCTTCACTTTCCAGACCCGCAAGTCCCTTGGAATGTACCAGATAGGCCCATTTAATCAGGCGCAGAATTTCCATGCTTAAGCCTTCGCGGGTGGCTTTTGCCTTATGCAGCATGTGGCGGATCGCTTGGAATGCTTTAATTACATAGGTGGCTTGGTAACTCATAAAAGCATTGGCGATAGTGCCACCGATAACAATCAAAAAACCTTCGGCACTGAGGAAGGTCAGGTAATTATTGGTGCCGTGGGCGATAGCGCCCAAAACCATCGCAAACCCAAAGATAGTACCGGCTACGGTGGCAAAAGAAATTGTTTGTACAACGCGTTCCATAGTTTGAATTTGATTGTTAGTTGGCTTATATAGGCTTTCTTAATAAAAGCATGTTAGGGTTAAGAAAGTGCCAAAGAATCGTTAGGTTTATATGAAAAAAGAACCAAAACCCCACCTTCCTGTCATTGGCATAACCCTCGATTATGAAGAGGGCGGTGGTTATTCCAAGATGCCATACTATGCGCTGCGTGAGAATTATTGCCACGCGGTGAGTCGTCACGGTACTGTCCCTTTGCCTCTGCCGCATGATATTGCGTATGTTGAGCAATATGCTGAAATGATCGATGGGCTTATTATCACCGGCGGCGCGTTTGACGTATCCCCACAGCTCTATGGCGATACGAATATACACGAGAAAGTAGTGCTGAAAGACAAGCGCACCAAGTTTGAGTGGGAAATCACCCGCCTGATGCTGGAGGCTAAAAAGCCTGTGCTGGGCATTTGCGGCGGCGAGCAACTGTTGAATGTAATACTCGGCGGCACGCTCATACAGCACATTCCTGATGCTGTGCCCAATGCACTGGAGCATGAGCAAAGAAATCCGCGCTCAGAAGCAGGGCATGATGTGGCGATTGTGAAGGGCACACTCCTGCACCGTATTGTGGGGTCTGACCGCATGGCGGTGAACACCGCCCATCATCAGGCAGTAGATAAAATTGCACCGGGTTGTGTAGTCAATGCACGGTCTTCCGATGGTGTGATTGAAGGCATTGAGTGGCCAGAACACCCGTTCTGCCTCGGCGTGCAGTGGCATCCGGAATATGATGTGACGCCCGATGACCAGAAGATCATGGTGGCATTTCTCCAGGCCTGCCTGTGAGTGAAACATCCGAACGTATCGCCAAACGCATGGCGCGGGCTGGGCTTTGCTCCCGCCGTGAGGCAGAGGCGTGGATTGCCGAAGGCCGCGTCATCGTCAATGGCAAAAAAATTGATTCACCGGCGCTTAATGTCAGCGAGTCAGACAGCATCAAGGTGGATGGCAAATTGCTCGCCGCCAAAGACGTAACACGTCTGTGGCTATACCATAAACCCACCGGCCTCGTTACCACACATAAAGACCCAGAAGGCAGGCGCACCGTGTTTGATGCGCTGCCTAAAGAACTCCCGCGCGTCATTTCAGTAGGGCGGCTGGATTTGAATTCTGAAGGTCTGCTGCTGCTTACGAATGATGGTGATTTAGCACGCAAACTAGAGCTTCCGGCCACCGGCTGGATACGGCGTTACCGCGTGCGGGTATTTGGAAAAATTACTCCATCCATGATCGCTGAAATGAAAAAAGGCATCGTGGCGGACGGCGTGCATTATGGTTCAGTAGAAGCGGTGGTGGATGGTGGAAAGGGCGATAATAGCTGGCTTACCGTATCGCTCAAGGAAGGAAAGAACCGCGAAGTACGCAAGATTTTCGAGCATTTCGGCTGCAAGGTTTCGCGTCTTATGCGCTTGTCTTACGGGCCTTTCCAGCTCGGCAGCCTTGAAAAAGGCGAAGTGAAAGAAGTCACCGGCAAGGTACTGAAGTCGTTTATTGGCGGATGATAGATGATAATATGAGGGATGATACGATTTTCGTTTCATCTTATAATCTTTCACCTTATTATTGCCCCCATCATGCGCATTATCTCTGGAAAACACAAAGGCCGTCGTATTGAAGTAAGCAAGGAAATGGGCGATATACGTCCGACGTCTGATTTCGCGCGCGAAGCTATTTTTAATATTTTATCACATAGTAAAGTAGGCTTAAATGGCCACACCTTCACCGATAAACAGGTGCTTGATGTATTCTGCGGCACTGGCGCCTTCGGGCTTGAAGCGCTATCGCGCGGAGCTGCCAAGGTAACATTTGTTGATAAATCTCGTGAAGCAATTGCGATAGCAAGACACAATGCAGAACGTATGCATGAGGAAGGCAACGCTGAATTTATTCTCACCGATGCCTCAAAACTTTCACGCGCTCGCCGCGCCTATGATTTGATATTCTTAGACCCGCCTTATTTCAGTAAACTCATCCCAACTACGCTTGCAAGCCTGCGTGATGGCGGCTGGATTGCTGAAGACGCCGTGATCGTGGCTGAGCACGACGCCAAAGAAACTATTGAGTTGCCAGAAGGCTTCGAAAAACTCGATGAGCGGCGCTACGGCCGTGCCGTGGTGGAGCTGATAAGGCTTACTGCTTAAAATCCAGCTGGTTGGAAGGCTGCGCAGCAATAAATGTAGGTAATTCATTACACGCGGCGTCAATGCGGGTAAGCGTTGGGTACGCGGACAGGTCACAACCAAAGCGCCGCGCATGGAAAAGCTGTGGCACTAGCACGCAATCTGCAAGTGTTGGTGTGTCACCAAAGCAGAATTTTCCAGCAACAGCGGTTACCAATTTTTCTACACCTGCAAGGCCGCTATGTGTCCAATGCTGTATCCACTCTTTTTCATCGCGTCCGAGTTCGCCTGTAATGTATTTGCGGATTTTGAGGTTGTTGATGGGGGCAATGTCAGCGACCATACTATCAATAATAGCGCGCACACGTGCACGCTCCAGCGGTGTTTTTGGAAGCAGCGGTGGCGTGGGGTGCGTTTCTTCCAGATATTCCATGATTGCGGTGGAAGAAGTAAGCGCGCTGCCGTCATCCGTGATGAGAGCCGGCACCTGCATCAAAGGTGTTACGGCTGCATACGCAGGATTCTTTTGTTCAGCTTTTGTTAAATCCACAAAAGACATCTCAGCTTTCAGCCCTTTGAGATTTAGCGCAATGCGTACGCGGTATGCGCCGGATGAGGAGTGGAAGCTGTAGAGTTTCATGCGTCAGGCTCGTTTCGCCACCGGCTCCTCATACGCATAACGCACCACTTTCTGCTCAATACTGCCGAATATGGATTCGCCTTTGGCATTTTTCATTTCGATTTTTACCGTGTCGCCAAATTTCATGAATGGTGTGGTGGATTCACCAGTTTCCAGTTTTTCGATGGTGCGTTTTTCAACAATGCAAGAAGAACCAACTGATTTATCTTTGTTGGAAACCGTGCCAGAGCCAAGGATGGTGCCTGCGCACAGGAATCGCGTTTTTGCGGCGTGTGCCACCAGTGTTGGGAAGTTGAACACCATATCTACACCTGCATTTGGCCTGCCAAATGATTTGCCGTTATATTCGCTAATCAGTGGCAGATGAATTTTTCCGTCTTTCCATGCACCTTCCAGTTCATCCGGCGTTACGGCAACGGGAGAAAATGCACTGGCTGGTTTTGCCTGCAGGAAACCAAAGCCTTTTTTCATTTCTTCGACTGCGATATAGCGAAGCGATACATCGTTTACCAGCATGATAAGGCGGATATATTTTTCAGCTGCAGCAGGAGATACGCCCATGGGCACATCGCCAGTAACCACGACTACCTCGGCCTCAAAATCAATGCCGTATTTTTCATCGGCCAGTGGAATATCATCACGTGGGCCAAGCAGCACATCAGAGGCGCCCTGATACATCAGCGGATCGGTCCAGAAACTTTCTGGCATGTCTACACCGCGGCTTTTACGCACCAGTTCCACATGGTTCACAAACGCCGATGCATCCAGCCATTGGTAGGCACGCGGCAGGGGAGAGGCAACTTTGGTTTGGTCGAAAGCAAACATACCGGCAACTTGCTCGCCATTGTTGAGCATATCATAGATTTTTTGCAGGTGCGGCTCTACGGCATCCCACCTGTCCATTGCCTGTTGCATGGTGGGTGCTATGCCCGGAACGGCCACTGCCTTGCTTAAATCTCTGCTGACCACAATGAGTGTGCCGTCGCGTCCGCCTGCCTTGAGTGATGCCAGTTTCATAGCTGCTCCTTAAGTAACCATTTGTAATAACGTATTTTCTGGGAAAGACTAAGGCTTTCTGCCACTTTTTTCAAAACAACATCGCCAGAAAAGGAAAATCATGCTATAGCAGATGCACGAAAAATCTAGCAAAATTGTTATTTTAACGTAAGGAGCATGAATATGACCCACCGTTTTGCACTTGCTGCGCTGCTGGTAACCACCAGTCTGAATGTCGCAATCGCGCAGGAAGCGCCAAATTCACAAACACTGGAAGAGCAGATGCAGCGCGTTGAATCGGGCAAGCCCGCTGTGCCTGCCACATGGAATCAAGGCCAATCCATTGCTCCAGCGGCCGGACAACAAATAGCGCAAGATCCTGCCGCTCAGCCTCAGGTTGCTGCACCTTCTGCAACGCCAGTGGTGCCGGTGATAGAGCCTGCAACGCCAGCAGGATATTATACATCGCGTCCAAGTGTTGCACCGGATGGTGAAGTGTTTGATTCACGCGGTGGTGATGCAATTCCGGCTCTACCGCTTGAAATCCGCACGGTGGGCGATATTCGCTACATCACGGGTGGTGTGGGTGATGAAGAAAAAGCCCAGCTCGCCATGGTAGAAAATGATTTCAATATGCGTCTGCTTATCACCGGTAATGCGGGTGCTTTCATCAGCGGTGCGATGGTGCGCGTGATGGATAAGGATAACCGCCTTGTGCTGTCAACCGATGGCGCCGGCCCATATCTGTACGCATTTATGCCAGCCGGAACCTACACATTTGAAGTAACGGCGCCGGAAGGCGGCATTAAAACCGCGAAAGTGACGGTACCACCAACAGCCTTCGTAAAACCGGTGATGCGCTTTACCGAGTAAATATTGTTTGCTCCCCCCGCTCGGTCTGCTGACCTCGCGTTGGAGCGTGGCTTGGCCAGCTCATGGCTGACTCGCGCTACTGCGCTCGTATAACGGGAAAGAGTGTTGTGATAATTATTTGGCTTCAAGCACCGCCATCAACTCACGCCATTCGCCTTTGCTCATGCCGGATTGTTCCTGTGCTACTTTCTCACCAGCGATCATGCGTTTGATGATGTCCAGCCCTTTGGCGGAGATGTTTGCACCGCCCATGCGGTAATCCATGAACGCCTGATGGGTGATGGGTAGCCATGCTTTCACCATATCGAGCATTGCTTCGGCGTATACACGGATTTCATATTGTGCGTGTGAATCCGCACGTAAAGAAAGGAAATGCAGCAGATTGTGTAAATCCACTTTCCAGTACCACTGTGTGTAAAAATTCAAATTCAGGTTCATGCGGGCAAGCTCACGCGCGAGGCCGGTTTTGCTTTCATCTAAGATATTTCCATTGATATCTTCGTTCAGCATTTCCTCATAGTTTTTGTAGCAGCGCATGGAGTCTTCTTTGAGGATTTCCAGTACGCGCTGCGCTTCTGCACCGGTGAGCGCTTCGCCACGCCCCTGATGGTTTGCCTTGCTCTGTGCAGCTAATTGTTCCGGTGCCGGAATATAAAATTCTTTATCCATGATGGAATAACGGCCGGAATATTCATTCACATTGGCGGTGCGGTGGCGAATCCACTGGCGGGCGATGAAAATCGGCAGCTTGATGTGGAATTTGATTTCGCACATTTCAAACGGGGTGGTGTGGCGGTGGCGCATCAGATAATTGATGAGTCCGGCATCCTCATTTACCTTTTTTGTACCTTTGCCGTAAGAAACCCGGGCGGCCTGCACAATGGCCGAATCCGTGCCCATATAATCGATCACGCGGATAAAGCCGTGGTCGAGCACCGGAACCGCCTGATACAGCAATTCCTCAAGGGCAGGGGCGACTTCGCGGCGTGTGGGGGTGGTAATGGAGCGCTGTGCGTCAATTTCTGCTTGTTGCTGCGCGGTTAAGCGGGAATCTGAGGTTTTAGCGGTCTTTTTAAGGGCTGCGGTCATAGGCGCTCTCTGGTCATTAGTCATTGGTCATGAAACTTAGTAATTGCACGATTCGACAAAATGTCCACGAAAAAATGGCTAAAAACCAATGACTCATGACTAATGACCATTCACCCCTTCACAAACGCATACAGAAGCCCTATAATGGTAGGGCTGGGCAACCAGCTATGGTGATAAACGCTCTATGGAATAGGCATATTGGACCCGGGGGCAGTACCCGGCGCCTCCACCAAAGTTCGCAAGTGTATGTTGATGGAAATACGGCGAATTTCGGCGGGGGCGAATAGCTTCGACAAGTGCAATAAAGATACGGTTTTTACCCGGCATGATTCCGCCGTTACCGGGTCATTTTTATAAATGCTAACGATAATGTGGCATTTGTTGCAGCTAACGACAACGCAGTCGTAGCTGTTCGCGCTGCTGCCTAACGGCACTCGCGAGCACTAGCTCGTAACGCGGCTTTGGGGGTAGAGCCGGGCAACAGAATCTATCCCCGCTGTTTTTTTGAGGCATAGAATAACGAGTAACATACCAAGCAATCCATTGACACCGTAACATCAAAGCCTCACAATCAGCCATATGACCGATTCTTACATTGATTATCCCCAGCTTATCGACAGTGCCATGCGTAGTGTAGTGCGTGAGGTGCTGCGTGATGCCAGCAAAAACGGCCTGCCGGGCGAGCATCACTTTTTTGTATCATTCAAAACAGAATTTCCTGGGGTGAGTATTTCTGAGCAGCTAAAAAGCCGCTATCCGCAGGAAATGACCATTGTGCTCCAGCACCAGTTCTGGGATTTCAAGGTAGAAGATCATCGTTTTCAGGTGACACTTTCTTTTGGCGGCGTGCCGGAAAAGATTGTGATTCCTTATGCGGCACTTACAGCGTTTGCAGATCCTTCTGTAAAATTCGGCCTGCAGTTTACGCATATGGAAGTGTCAGAACTTGAATTAATGGACACCGAAACCGGCCAGCTTCCACTTACTGCACCTGTTGATAAACCTACGGCGGATGCTGCATCTGCTGAAGTTATTTCGCTGGATGCCTTTAGGAAGAAATGATTTCCCGTCATTGCGAGCATAGCGAAGCAATCCAGTATGCAAGCAAAGATGGATTGCCGCGTCGCACTATGTGTTCTTCGCAATGACGCAGAATTTTATGCAACATGCCCTAGAACACGCTCGTAAATCTGCGCTCTGTGGCGAAGTGCCCATCGGTGCCGTGATCGTGAAAGACGGACACGTCATTGCATCTGCTCACAATCTCACAGAAACTAATAACGACCCCACGGCGCACGCCGAGTTGCTGGCCATCCGCGCTGCCTGCGAGATTCTGAAAACCCCGCGCCTTACCGATTGCGATATTTATGTCACGCTTGAGCCATGCCCTATGTGCGCTACGGCTATTTCTTTTGCGCGTATCCGCCGCCTGTATTTCGGCGCTTATGATGCAAAGGGTGGTGGTGTAGAAAATGGCGCGCGTATTTTTAACCAACCTACCTGCCATCACAAACCAGAAGTGTATGGTGGTATTGCTGAAAGCGAGTGCGCAGAAATACTGAAGGAATTTTTTAAGGCGCGGCGTTAGCGCGTAAGGATGGTGTCTTGCTGTTGGGCTTCTGCGCGCTCCGTCCAGCTTTGTTTGCATGGGGCGTGTTGTATTTCAATTTTCATTTCAGGCTTGTGATGTTTGTGTATTAGAGCATCAGTAATCATGTGCGCGAGTGCGCTGCTGCCAGTAATCAGTACAGTAGAAAGTGCTGTTTCACCGGATAAGAATCTCTCCTGACTTTTCAGTAAATGGGTGTTTACGGCACTGCCGATGAGAGATGCTCCGGCGGATGTAAGCATGTTGTGTGTGGCAGACTGGTTCATGGTTGCGCCCAGCACGCCCATGATGCCGCCTACAATGATGTCTGTATTTGCGTAACGATAAGGCATAATTACATCACGCTCCTATCGTGCTGCGCTGCTGTGCGTTCATGAATCACTGCTTCGCGGAATTTCTTAGCGCACGGTTTTTCCTGAGAGTGAGATTTTTCTACAGCCATCAATACTACGGGTGTTTTTTCCACGACTACCTGCGGTTGTTCAGGCTGTTCTTGCTTAAAACCATTGAATACATAATTAACAGCTGGCGTAATCACTGCACCTAATGCGCCGAATGCACCAAAAAACGAAGCTGTCCACATAACAGAGGTGGCTTTTGCTGCTTCCGCCGTGGCTGCGCTAACCAAGCCCGTATCTCCAAGCAATCCGCCTATTGCCGGTGCGGCGAGTGCCAGTAGCCCACCCACGACGAACATCGTCACAGCCGCTTTAGCTACATTTTTCAGTATATTTCCCATGGGAAATCCAAATCCTTCATTCCATTTTGCCTGCTCTTACAATAAAACAACTTGAACGTGAAAGCACATTAAGGTTTTATGACGCCCTGAATAGTGATGTAACAAAGGAAAAACAATGTCTTACCAGTATATTTATGTGATGAAAGACCTCTCAAAAGCCTATCCGGGTGGCAAAGAGGTGCTGAAAAACATTTATTTATCATTTTATCCAGATGCCAAAATCGGCGTGCTGGGGCCAAACGGCTCGGGTAAATCCACCCTGCTTAAAATCATGGCGGGGCTGGATAAGGAATTCAATGGCGAGGCATGGTCAGCCGAAGGCGCGCGCGTGGGATATTTAGCGCAGGAGCCACAGCTTGACCCCAAAAAGAACGTGATGGAAAACATCATGGAAGCACTGGCCGATAAAAAAGCACTGCTTGACCGCTTCAATGAAGTTTCCATGAAACTTGGCGAAGTCACCGACGATGCTGAGATGAACAAGCTGCTGGAAGAGCAAGGCGAACTGCAGGAAAAAATTGAAGCTTGTGGTGGCTGGGAAATTGAGCGCGAAATCGAAATCGCGATGGAAGCACTGCGTTGTCCGCCCAAAGATGCTGATGTCACCAAAATTTCCGGCGGTGAGAAGCGCCGCGTGGCACTCACCAAACTACTGCTGGAAAAACCAGACTTGTTGCTGCTCGATGAACCTACCAACCATCTGGATGCGGAATCTGTGGCATGGCTTGAGCACTTCCTGCGCGAATATAAAGGCAGCGTGGTGATGGTGACGCATGATCGCTACTTCCTTGATAACGTAACCGGCTGGATTCTGGAACTCGATCGCGGCAAGGGTATCCCGTATGAGGGCAATTATTCTGCGTATCTTGAGCAGAAACAAAAACGCCTTGAGCAGGAAAAGAGTGAGGAATCTTCCCGCCAGAAACAACTGGCGAGCGAGCTGGAATGGATTCGTCAGGGCGTAAAAGCACGCCAGGCAAAAAGCAAGGCGCGTATCGCTGCCTATGAAGAGTTGCTGGCAAAAGAAAGCAGTGGGCAGGTAGGCACTGCGCAGATCGTGATTCCGCAGGGGCCACGCTTGGGTAACCTCGTCATTCAAGCAGAAGGCTTATCCAAAGGCTTTGGTGACCGGTTGCTGATTGACAATCTCTCCTTTTCGTTACCACCGGGTGGTATTGTGGGCATCATCGGGCCAAACGGAGCCGGTAAAACCACCTTATTCCGCATGATAACCGGTAAGGAAACTCCCGATGCCGGAACGTTTAAGGTGGGTGATTCGGTGAAGCTCGGCTACATTGATCAATCGCGCGATTCACTGAATGATAAAAAAACCGTGTGGGAAGAAATTTCAAACGGCGATGAAGAAATCATGCTGGGTAAAAAGCTGGTGAAAAGCCGTGCTTACTGCTCCAGCTTTAATTTTAAAGGGTCTGACCAGCAGAAAAAAGTCGGGCAGCTTTCTGGCGGTGAGCGCAACCGTGTGCATCTGGCGAAGATGCTCCGTGGCGAACATAACGTGCTGCTGCTTGACGAACCGACTAATGATCTTGATGTGGAAACACTGCGCGCGCTGGAAGATGCGCTCACGGATTTTGCCGGTTGTGCTGTTATCATCTCGCATGATCGCTGGTTCTTAGACCGTATTGCCACACACATTCTGGCGTTTGAAGGCGATTCCCATGTGGAATGGTTTGAAGGTAACTATGAAGCCTATGAAGCAGACCTCAAGAAACGCCTAGGTGTGGATACTTTAGAGCCAAAAGCGGTGAAATACCGCACCTTGAAAAGGGCATGATATATAAATCAATGGGTTAATCTGTTGCAATTGTCATCAAATTGACACGTGGCTTGTGGGGAATTGTTTATTATAATTAACAAATGACCGAATTATCCACGTTAGGCAGGGCAGCACTTTACGACCACATGGTGGAAGCATTAGCTTCGCATGGTACTGGCAAGCTAAATAAAAAATCCTTGCTGAATTCGGCAGATGTCACCGACGATGATCTGCGCCTAATGATAAACCTCGTATGCGATGTAGGCGATTATAAAAGGCCTGATACTGAAAAACAGCTGCGCGATCGGCTTGTAGATACGCTTGCAGATCTACTTGAACATGTATCCTGCATGCCTGGGCTGGTGACCACAAATGTTCAGCCAATATTACGTGGTTCAAATCCTGATAGCAATGACGATCCATCATTATTGCAATTCCAGTCAGAGCGCACGCATGCCATAGCGCAAGGGCCGGCGAGCATGACGCCAAGTGTACTGCATGTTGCACGCGTCGCGGCAGGGTGGAAAAGTTATACTGTTGTGGGTGCAGGAAGCACGGCTGGTAAGAAAGTATTGAGTCAGATGATGGAATCGTATTTGCAGAAGCAGGTCGCAAGCGGATTAAGCGAAGAAGAAGCCAGTAAGCAAATGGAGCGTGAATATATTGCTGTACATGAAACATTTGCTGTGCGCCCTTCCGCAGCACGTATTGCACGTAATAAGGATACTAAGCTTACTCAACGCCATATTGATCTTAGCCCGCAGGCTATAGAAGATTTCAATCACGCCATGCAGCGGAGGCAGGAAGAAAAATCGCAGGGATCGGATGTGTATAACCTATTTAAACGGTATGGCATGCCATATAACCAAACACTTGCTCGCCAGATCATCAGAGAGCTATGGGAAAAAGAAGTAGGGCGTCTTGTAGAAGCAGGTTTCCAACGTGCTGTAGCAGAAAGCCTTGCAAACAAAGAATATGTAGATTGCAATGCACAGATCACGCAAATGAAGCTTGGCCAGAATCTTTCGCCCAGAGCTTATAATGATATTGAAACCTCACTAATCCATGCATTTCTTGACCGGGAAAAGGCCGGCCGGAGCTGATGCCAGCTAGCTGCGTGCCGCTACCCGTTGCATTCCATCCGGCAGTATTTCTTTTTCCAGCGCCTGCATGGCGACGATGCCTTCGCGGATGGTAGCTTCATCGGTGGCGTAGGACATGCGGAGGTAGATTTTGCCTTCATCGGGGGTGATATAAAAATCATCGCCTGCTACCAGTGCAACGCCTTTTTGATTAATCATTTTGTCAGCCAGTTTTTTGCATCCACCTGTTTTATCTGCCAGTTGTGTGCACTCGATCATGGCATAGAATGCGCCGGGTGTTGGTGCAAAACTCATCGTGCTATCCCCATTGTTTACCAGCTGTGCCACAAGGTCACGGCGTTTCAGGTAAGAGGCCTTCTGCGCTGAAAACCATGCATCACGCGCAGCTTTATGTTCGCGCGATAATGCCGCCATCGCGGCCAACTGCTCCATGGCAGAAACGCCTGATGTTTCAAGTCCCTGATAATTTGCCATTGCATCAATAATTTTTTTGGGGCCTGCGGCGTAGCCTACACGGTGACCAGTCATCGCAAATGCTTTGGCCACGCCGTTTACGATTACGGTGTATGGTTTCATCTCAGGGTTTGCCATGATGATGTTATTGGAAATAGCTGCAGGATCATTTGGCTTGTTCAGATATGCATCATCATAAACCATGTGTTCATAAATATCATCGGACAGCACCATCAATGGTGGTCTGCCCTTCGTCTGGCGTTTTTTATTTTCAGCCAATACAACTTCGGAGATATCAAATAATTCTTGTTTGGTATATGTGCCACCGGTTGGGTTTGATGGCGAGGTAATTACCAGCCATTTGGCGTGTGGTGCTTCGGCAAGGGTTGCTTTTAGTGCTTCTGCTGTGAACTTAAATTCTTTGTTAGTGCGGATGCCGATGGATTCACCGCCATGACGTTCAACCATATCAGGGTATGATACCCAGCTTGGCTCTGCCATCAACACCTGATCACCTGACTGAATAGTAACAGCAAAAGCATTGGCAATTGCCTGTTTGCCACCATTGGTAATCATCACATCAAACGGATTTTTTTCTTTATCGAAGTTATAATCAATAGCGTTTTCATCGGTGAATTTTTCCACCACGGCTTTTTTAAGTTGCGGCAGACCTGGCACTGGTGAATAGACGCTCATCAGCTTCCATAGCTTATCATCATCAAGCATCTTTTTGAGTGCCGTACGTACATACTCCGGAGTCGCTTCTGCGGGTTGGCCAACGCTAAAGTCATATACAACGTCGCCCTTGTCCTTGCGGGCTTTTGCCGCCGCCGCTACCGCAAAGGTAGGAGATGGGCGCATGGATTTGGTTGGTGCATTCAGCAGTGTGTCATAATTTGGGGTATCGGACATGTGGTAATTCTCTAAAAATTGGTTGCAACCAGCAGAAACTGCCAGACCGGCACTTTGTTGTAAATAATAATTAATGATTATTCCGCGGAGGTGGCTCCCTCACCCTTAGTAATAACCTCATCGGTGGGTAAAATGGTCTTGGCGGGGATGAGTGGCAGGGCTTTAAGCTTTTTGTAATATTCCGTAAAATCTGGCTTGGTCATCTGGAAGAGTTCTTCGAAGCTATTGATAACAAAATAATCTTTCTGCACGTCATCAATACGGTAATCGGTACGCATGGCGCGCATCAGATCTAGTGTGATACGGTTTGGAATGGTACTTTCCAGGCAATAGATGGACTCGCTCTTGGAAGAGACAATACCCGCCCCATAAATGCGCAACCCCTCTTTTGTTTTGATAAGGCCGAATTCCACCGTAAACCAGTATAGCCTGCCAATAAAATCTTCTGCACCGAGTGATTTGGCTTTTACTGCGCCAAGCCCGAACTGCTGCATGTAATCCGCAAATACCGGATGTGCCAGCATAGGAACATGACCAAACAAATCATGAAAAATATCAGGCTCTTGCAGATAATCGATTTTTTCCGGCGGACGTATCCACCATGTTACCGGAAATTGCCGTTTGGAAAGATGATCTAAAAAAACATCCCCGGGGATAAAGCCTGGCACGGTTACCAGCCGCCAGTTTGACATTTTTTCCAGCATGTCAGAAACATAGCGCCAGTCAGGAATACCGTTTTCCTCAAAAATGCCGAGGGTGTCTACGGATGCCATATATTCATCACATGCTCGCCCTACAAGCAGCGGCTTCTGCCTTTTGCACAGCGTATTCCATGTGTTATGGTCTGCATCTGTATATTGCGAAGGATCAAAATCGAACGTATAGTCCTCGCGCATGTCAGCGGGGTGTTCATCGGCTCTCATGGCCATTGGTTGCTCTCCTGACGGTATTATTTGTCACTAAGCTTATACAAAGAAAATCCATGTCTCGCAAAACAAATTCCTTACATATCCGTGAGCTTAAGCCAGCGGAAATGCCTACATTGTTTCCTCTCATCAAACAGCTTAATGCTTCCATAACTCGTAAAGAATTCAATATGTTCCTCCAAGAAGCGCTGGCTGGTGGCTACCGTTGCTTCGGTGGGTTTCAAGGCCAAAAACTGGTGGCTGCCTGCGGTTTGTGGGTGATGACACGCTTTTGGAGCGGTAAGTTTATGGAAATCGACAATCTTGTAGTTGACAAAAGTCAAAGAAACTCCGGCATGGGTAAATTAATGCTGGATGCAGTGGAAAAAGTAGCTGCGAAAGAAGGTTGCCAGATGGTGCTGGCCGCCAGCTATACGCATAATACCGCATCACACCGCTTTTATTTTAGGGAAAAGTATATTATCAGAGGATTTGTCTTTACTAAATCAATCCCCGCATAGCTGCAAAGCAGCGTATTGCGGGGTCTGGTCAGATGTAAAAAATGGAGATTCGTCATGTCAGTGCAAGCAAGTAAAAAACCGGACCCCGCAACAAGTGTGGGGATTAACATCAACCCCATGGGTACGGATGGGTTTGAGTTTGTTGAATATGCAAGCCGCGATCCAAAACCATTGGAAGAGCTATTCACCAAACTTGGGTTTAGCAAAATTGCAAAACATAAATCCAAAAATGTGCATCTGTGGCGGCAGGGCGATGTGAATTTTATCCTGAATGCCGAGCATGCTTCACAGGCGGAAGGCCATTTCAATGTACATGGCCCGTCGGCGAATGCCATGGCGTTTCGTGTGAAAGATGCCGCTTACGCCATCAAGCGCGCTAAAGAACTTGGTGCGAAAGTGGTTGAAGTGCCAAAAGGTGAGGGCGAGCTGCATATCCCAGCCATTGAAGGCATTGGTGGCAGCCTGCTCTATCTGGTGGATAAATATGGCGACAAGGGTTCGATTTACGAAATAGACTTCGTGCCGCTTCCAGGCGTTGACCAGAAACCAAAAGGCTGTGGCCTCACCTATATTGACCATTTGACGCATAACGTAAAACGTGGCCAGATGGATGTGTGGGCAGAGTTTTACACACGCCTGTTCAATTTCCGCCAGATTCGTTATTTCGATATTGAAGGAAAACTTACCGGCCTCGTCTCCAAAGCCATGACTTCGCCGTGTGGAAAGATTCGTATCCCACTCAATGAATCCTCGGATGATAAATCGCAAATCGAGGAATTTCTCCGCGAGTATAAAGGCGAAGGCATCCAGCATATTGCACTTGCTACGGGCAATATCTACAAAACGTTTGACGGTTTGAAATCAAACGGTATCCGCTTTATGGATGCACCCCCACAAACCTATTATGATAATCTGAAAAAGCGCGTGCCACATCATCAGGAAAATCTGGATGATTTGCGTCCGCGCGGTATTCTGGTGGATGGCGCACCGGAATCTGCGCCAGGCAAAAATGATGGTGGTATTCTCCTGCAGATTTTCACGGCAACCGTTATTGGCCCCATTTTCTTCGAAATCATCCAACGCAAAGGCGATGAAGGCTTTGGCGAAGGTAACTTCAAAGCACTCTTTGAATCCATTGAAGAAGACCAGATTAAGCGTGGTGTGTTGAAAGCCTAGCAAGTTTTGTTATTTACAATATTAACGAAAAATAAATGCAAGCCTTCTAGAATCCTGTAGGATTTAATTTTTTGGGACACAGCTATGAGCATTCCACACGATATTCGAGCGAGCGATCATCCAGAAATTATTCGCGCCAGTAATTCTGAAGGGTTTGTGGTGCGCAAACCGCATCCATCCATCAAGCGCGGGTACCAGATTTGTATTCTCATCGGAATTACCTTTGTAGGTATTTATGTGTTGGTGCTGAATAATGCGATGGCCGCATCGCTGATGTGCGTATTGATTGGTACTATCATGCTTGTGTTAGCCAAGCGTATTGAGCGTTTGCAAGGTATGCTGAATGCAACTGAGTTCAGCAATGCACTCTTTACCTCTGCTCTGACTAAGGGCTATTTGTTTACCATGATTGCCGCCAAAAATGGCGATATTGTGTATTTGGATCGTAATACTCAGGCCGCGTTTCCTGATTTTATTGAGCAGCAGAAGCGTACCTTGGATTTGTTGCTTACCACACATGGTACGCCTCCGGATCAATGCCAGTATATTGAATCACTGGTGAGCCAACCAAGCCGTGCTGATGTGCCAATGCTTATCCAGTATGGTGTGGAAAAAGCACCACGTCAGGTGACGCTTGCCATTGACCCTATCGACCGCCCTAAGGGGTTTGTGGTATTACGCGGTCACGATTAACTACCCGCCGATGGCTGTAAACGGGGCAGCGATTGTTCTGTAAATAATTGCGGCAGTCCCATTATATACACTACCAGCGTCTCCTGCCGCGCAGATAGCTGTATCCAGTGGTACGGTACCAAGTAGCTGTGTGGAGAACTCATCGGCTAGTTTCTTGCCGCCGCCAGCACCGAACATTCCGCCACTCATATTTTCCACTACGCCCAGTATTGGCACCTTGACCTTAGTAAACATGAGTGTGGCCTTGCGTGCATCCATGACCGCTACTTGCTGCGGGGTGGTGGTGATGATGGCACCGGTCAGCGGCACAAGCTGTGCCATGCTTAAATGCACATCCCCCGTGCCAGGTGGCATGTCTACCAGCAAAATATCCAGAGGTTTTTCAGCCGTGCCCCAACGCGTTAACCTCAGTAATTGCGTCAGTGTTTTGCTAATCATCGGGCCGCGCAGCACAGCGGCTTCATCACCGGTAATAAAACCAATCGACATGCAGGCAATGCCGTGGCTGATAAGCGGTAGCATTTTATTATCGGCAATCTCTGGGCGGCCAGTAACATTCAACATTCTTGGAATAGAGGGTCCATAAATATCGGCGTCCAGTATGCCAACATTCTTGCCCATGGCGGTTAGTGCATGAGCAAGGTTGACGGTAAGGGTGGATTTACCTACACCACCCTTTCCAGAGGCAACGGCAATAACGGCGCGCACATGTTCAAGCGGGCTGGTATTCCATACGGCGGGCTTGCGTGGTATTTCAGGATGATTAGTTGATGACATAAGCTTGCAATCGTTTGGTTGAGCACTATATAGTGCTACGCACTGGATACTTACAAGGGAGAACCTGCATGGCATGGGGAGATAAAGGTGGATTTGATGGTGGTGGCCCATGGGGGCGTCCTACGGGTGGCGGCCAGCAGTCTCCGGGCGGCGATATGCCTCCCGGTGGCCCGGACTTTGATGAATGGGTGCGCCGCAGTCAGGAAAAAATCCATCAGATGTTTCCAGGTGGTGGCGACAGTAAAAAAGGCTTCGCCCTTATTATTGCAGTTATTTTGGTGTTGTGGATGGCCTCAGGCATTTACTTTGTGAAGGCGGATGAGCAGGGCGTAGTACTGCGTTTTGGTGCCTATAACCGTACCACCGGTGCCGGCGTGAATTACCACCTGCCATATCCGATTGAATCTGTTGCCACACCACGTGTGACGGTTATCAACCGGTTAGAGGTGGGTGCGCGATCTGGCGTGAGCAGGAAGAATGGTGAAACATCGATTGCCGAAGAAAGCCTGATGCTGACGGGTGATGAAAATATTATCGATGTTAATTTTGAGGTGCAGTGGAAAATCAGCGATGCGCCGAATTTTCTATTTAACATTCGTGCACCGGAAGAAACGGTGCGTGCTGTAGCAGAAAGCGCAATGCGCGAAGTCATTGGCACTGCAAAAATTGCCACGGTGCTCGCGGAGGGAAAACTAAACGTTGAGCAGAATGCTAAAAAACTCATGCAAGATACGCTGGAACATTACAAGGCAGGCATCGAGGTGGTGCGGGTGAATTTACTTAAAGCTGATCCGCCGTCACAGGTAATCGATGCATTCCGTGATGTGCAGACAGCTCGCGCAGATTTAGAAACTTCGCGTAACCAAGCAGAATCATATCGCAATGACATTATTCCGAAAGCTCGCGGTCAGGCACAGCAAATGGTGTTGGAAGCGGAAGCCTATAAACAGGAAGTGATCGCACGTGCGCAGGGTGAGGCCTCACGGTTCTCAGCCGTTTATAATGAATATAAACAGGCCAAGGATGTGACCAAGAAGCGCATGTATCTGGAGACAATGGAATCCATATTGCAGGGCATGAATAAAATTGTTCTGGAGGGCAAAAATTCGCAGGGCGTGTTGCCGTATTTGCCGTTGCCAGAGCTTAAAGCTAAAGCAGCGCAGGGAGATAAACAATGAAGTTTTCAGGCAGTGTGATTGCTGTGTTGGCGGTTGTGTTTGTTGTACTCAGCGGCTCAGTATTTGTGGTATCCCAGACGAATCAGGCACTGATATTACAGTTTGGCAAACCCGTGCGGGTGGAGCAGGAGCCTGGTCTTAAATTCAAAGTGCCATTTATGCAGAATGTCGAATTTTATGACAAACGTTTAATAGATTTTGATGCGGAATCAAAAGAAGTCATCGCGGCTGACCAGAAGCGGTTGATTGTAGACGCATTCGTGCGTTACCGTATCACCGATCCGCTGCGTTTCAAACAGACGGTGGCCGATGAGATGACTATGCGTAGCCGCCTGAATGCGATTTTAGAATCCAGCCTTCGTCAGGTGATTGGGAGTGTACCATTGTCAGAAGTAATATCCGAACAGCGTGCAGAAATTATGAAGTCCATCAAAGATCTGGTGAATGCACAGGCGCGTGGTATTCCGGTGGAAGGCGCAGAGAATGTAACCAAAGGTGGGTTCGGCATTGAAGTGGTTGATGTGCGTATCAAACGCGCTGACCTGCCGCCAGCCAACTCCGAAGGTATTTACAAGCGCATGCAAACCGAGCGTGAACGTGAAGCGGCAGAATTCCGCGCCAAGGGTGCGGAAGATGCTCAGAAAATACGTTCACAGGCGGATAAAGAGCGCACCATTTTGCTCGCTGATGCTCGCCGCAAGGCTGAAATTCTGCGTGGTGAAGGAGATAGCGCCGCCACCAAAATCTTTGCGCAGTCTTTCGGTCAGGATGAGGAGTTCTTCAATTTCTACCGGTCCATGCAGGCCTACAAAAAGACCTTATCTTCAGAAGATACGACAGTGATTCTTTCGCCCAGCAGCGAATTCCTGAAATATATTGATAAGGGTAGCCCAGCGGCAGGACAGTAGTTCGATGACTGTTGATGTGATAATACAATGCACATTCCGAAGTGCTGTAAAAGATGACGTGCCTACTATATTGCAACTTATCCGTGAACTTGCAGTGTATGAGAGACTAGAGCATGAAGTGGTTGCTGATGAAGCAACGCTTTCAGAGTCACTGTTCGGTGAAAAAAGATATGCGGAAGTGCTGCTTGCTGAAGTGGGTGGTGATATTGCGGGTTTTTGTTTGTTCTTTCATAATTTTTCCACGTTTCTGGGCAAGCCTGGTATTTATATTGAAGATATTTTTGTGCGCCCTGAATATCGCAGCCAAGGGATTGGCAGGAAGTTTTTTGCCGAGATTTCGGCAATCGCTGAACAAAGAAAATGCGGCCGCGTGGAGTGGTGGGTACTTGATTGGAACAAGCCAGCGCTTACATTCTACAAGCGTATGGGAGCTGTTGCCATGGATGAGTGGACAGTATACCGTCTGACCGAAGAAAAATATAAACGCCTGAAGAGTATGATATGAAAAAAATCGCCTCACTGCTGGTTATCTCCGCGTTATTCGTTGCTGCTCCTGTTGTGTCGTCTGCACAGCCCGATCAAATTCAGGCGGGTTTTGCTGATTTGGTGGAAAAACTTTCTCCGGCGGTGGTGAATATTTCCACCACTCAGAAGGTAAAAGGCGCGCAGGGCTATTTCGGTATGCCGTTTGAGGGATTGCCGAATACTCCAGAATTTGAACCCTTCCGCCAGTTCTTTGACCGTTTTGGCGGGCAGATGCAGCAGGCACCCGAGCGTGAAGTATTTTCATTGGGATCCGGCTTCATCATTGATGCCGAAGGCTATGTGATTACCAATAATCATGTGGTGGCAGAGGCCGATGAAGTGACGGTGACACTCAGCGATGATCGCAAATTTAATGCGGAAATTATCGGTCGTGATCCCAAAACCGATCTGGCACTGCTTAAAATCAAAGACAGCAAGCCGTTTCCTTATGTCCCCATGGGTGATTCTGATGCTATGCGCGTGGGCGATTGGGTGATTGCGATTGGCAATCCCTTTGGCCTTGGTGGTTCTGTTACGCAGGGTATTATTTCTGCCCGCCAGCGTTCCATTAATGCTGGGCCGTTTGATGATTTTCTGCAAACCGATGCGCCGATAAATCGTGGCAATTCCGGTGGGCCGCTGTTTAACACTAAAGGTGAGGTCATTGGTATCAACTCGGCAATTTTCTCGCCATCCGGTGGGTCAGTTGGTATCGGTTTTGCCATTCCAACCGCACTGGCAAAACCCATTATCTCGCAGCTTAAGGCGCAAGGTCACGTGGTGCGCGGCTGGCTTGGCGTGAAGATTCAGGAAGTAAATGACGAAATTGCCGAAAGCGTTGGGCTTGATAAAGCAAAAGGCGCACTCATCATGGATGTTTCTGAAGGAAGTCCGGCAGCAAAAGCAGGTCTTAAAGCAGGGGATATTGTGCTGAGTTTTGATAGCAAGGAAATCAAAGAAATGCGCTTCCTGCCGCGTCTGGTGGCGGAAACTAAAATTGGTAACTCTGTGCCTGTCGGTTATTGGCGTGAGGGCAAACTGCACACCACACAGGTGGTGGTTGCCAAACTGGATGATGAGGAAGAGCGGCCTGTAAAAGCAAGCAAGGACAAGAAGGAAAAAACCGGTAATTCACAGACCGTTCTTGGCATGGAGTTAGTGCCGCTGAACGCAGCACTCAAACAGAATTTTTCTGTTCGTAAAGGCGTGGATGGGCTTGCGATTTTAGATGTTGCTTCTGGTTCTGAGGCGGCCAAACGTGGCATACGCGGTGGTGATGTGATTGTGGCGGTAAACAACATCGCTGTTGCATCGGTGGCAGATATGCAGAAGCTGGTGGAAAACGCCCGCAAGCTGGGGCGTAAGTTTGTGCTCATTACCATTGCGAGAGAAAACGAAGTGGCGATGCTGACGTTGCCGGTGGCTGAGAAGTAATGGGGTAGTAGAAAAATTCTATTACTCCACCACTTCATAACTCTATTACCCCACTACCCACCTAAGTGCCGATAAGTCACAATAATTAATCCGGCACTTTGCCTGCGCCTGCACGCTTGGTTTGGCGTGATAGGCAACGCCTAAACCTGCGGCAAGCAGCATGGGTAGATCGTTCGCGCCATCGCCAATGGCAATCACTTCTTCCGGTGATATGCCTAGCTTTTTGCAGGTGGTGTGCAACGTGTCGAGCTTTGCTTCTTTACCCAAGATAGGTGGAATAACGCTGCCAGTGAGTTTGCCATTCACCACTTCCAGCGTATTAGAATAATCCTCATCAAACCCCAGCATCTCGCGCACGCGCGACGTAAAAAATGTAAATCCGCCGGAAACCAGCACGCTATATCCTCCATTTGCCTTATGGGCAGCGAGCAACTCCTTTGCGCCAGCCATTGGACTTACACGTTCATCAAAACATTGCTGGAGCGTGGATTCCGGCAGGCCAGCCAGCAGTGCCACGCGTTCGGTTAAGGCTTCAGCAAAATCCAGCTCGCCATTCATGGCGCGTTCAGTGATGATGGCGACTTCTTTTTTCTTTCCCACAAAATCGGCCAGCTCATCAATGCACTCGCAGGTAATCATCGTGGAATCCATGTCGGAAATCAGCAGCTTATAGCGCGGCTTGGGGTATGGCTGGATGATGAGATCTATTGCATCGGTGGATGGTGAATGGTGTATGGTGAATGGTTTTTTATCCGTTTTATTTATTTGTGGGGCGCTATCCACATAAATATCCAGCGCCACGCCTTCCTTTAGCCATGCGGTTTTACGCACGCCAAGCCCTTGTGATGTAAGGGAAGTTGACATATGCTGCGCGAAGGCTGCATCTAATTTGTATTTGTCACTGCCTGAGATACAGGTAATAACGTAGTCCATGAGCAAAAAGATCCTTATCATTGCGGGGGCAACTGCCAGCGGCAAATCCGCCCATGCACTTTCTGTAGCAGCCCACTGCGATGGTGTCATCATCAATGCGGATTCGCAGCAGCTTTACCGTGACCTGCCGATATTGACTGCACGGCCGACAGAAGCAGAACAGGCGGGCATTCCTCATAAGCTCTATGGCATATTGGGTGCGGATGAACAGGCATCTGCCGGCAAATGGCTGCGCTTTGCCAAGATGGAAATTGACTGGGCGCACTCGCAGGGGCTTGCTCCGATGGTAGTGGGTGGTACGGGGCTTTACATCAAAACGCTGATGGAAGGCATCGCCGAAGTGCCGGAGATTGATGAGGCGGTACGCCAGCAGGCAGCCAATGATTATGAGGCGATGGGTAAAGAAGCCTTTTCCGAGCGTCTGCGTGCCGTTGATCCAGAATTTTTTGAACGCCTCAAGGTCTATGATCGCCAGCGGTTACTGCGTGCCTATGAAGTGTGGCTGGGCACAGGCAAGAGCTTAAGTTGGTGGCAGGGCAGGGGCAATGTGCGGCCATATCCGGATGCGGAATTTGAAGTGATTAAGGTAGAGCTGCCGCGCGAGGAAATTTACCGACGCTGTGATGCGCGTTTTTTGAAGATGATTGAGCAGGGAGCAGTGGAGGAAGTGCGTTCACTATTTTTTACCTCTCCATTGATGGGGGAGGTCGCAGAGTGTAGCGATTTGGGAGGGGGTGAATCTATTGCTAGCAACACCCCCTCCCTACCCCTCCCCCATCAAGGGGGAGGGAATTTGAGAAAAATAATCGGCGTTACAGAGATTCTTGCATACCTTCGTGGCGATCAGTCGCTTAACCAATCAGTCAAAATGGCGCAGCAAATGACCAGAAACTACGCTAAGCGCCAGTTGACATGGCTTAGAAATCAATTATAAAACAGTAAGTTATGCTGTTTCATCAATTCGTAACATAGTTTGACACCGGCATGGTGTATTATTCTGATTCAACAAATTGATGTATATAGAATAATGACAAAGAAATTTGCAAGTGCGATACAGCCAATAACTAAAGTGATGCTTTCTAGTAGTGTTGGTACGGACGCTGCTCTGGAAGAGCTCCATAAAGATGCATCGTGGAAAATATTAAAATCCAGGTTCACATTGGACCGGAGCAATGGCAGCGAAGCGTTCGGATTAACAGACCTTGAGCAGAAAATAGTTAAACCCTATGATGGGTTTGTTTTTCTTCCCATCCCAAAAGAAATAAAACAATTACATACGCCGGAACGCCGCGAATTCTTCCGTGAGATGTTCAAGGCGGCATCATTATTCGTTGGCGTGCAAACCAAAGATCCTAATTTACGCCTGAACCCACAGCATGACGAATCACCGCTAAAACCAATTATTCTGGTAAATCATGAAGGATGTTATGAGCCGTTCCGTGAACTGGTGAACCACATGCATGAGCTGGGCACTATCACGCAAAAGCCGGACAGCATCGTGAAATTCGTGCGGAATATTGATGAAGCAATTGCACTACTTAAAACTGCGCACGAAGAAAAAATACTGCCCCAGCCGCATCATGACAGTGGGCATAAAATAAGCCGTGTTGAGGACATTCCAATAAGCAGTACAGGGAAAGAACGGCCAAAACCTGAATTTAACGTGTGCGTATTCTGCTCGGCCTCTACCAAGAATAAAGAACTGATTAGCATGTCTGAAACTCTGGGTGAGGAGATCGCAAAACAGGGCTGGGGGCTTATCAGCGGCCTGGGCAAAACCGGTATGATGGGTGGTGTCGTGCGCGGTGCTGCAAAAGTGGTGAAGGAAGTAGGCAAAGGCTGGGTAGGTGGTTCAAATCTGCCGCGCATTATCGCCATGGAAGGCCTGCCGGAATATTATGACAGGATGTGGGCAAAAGAAGATATTTACACCCGCATGCAGGTGATGATTGAAAACTCGCAAGCATTCATGATTATGCCGGGCGGTATGGGAACCGTGCAGGAGCTTATGGCGCTTTTGCTGCTGAAACATGCACATGATGGTGACAAAGATTATATCATGTCAGATGCGGCTTTTGCCAATAAGCCAATTATTGTGGTGAACAAAGAGCTTACGCTTCCTAACGGTGAAAAGACACAATTCTGGAAACCTCTTATCGAAATGGCTGAAAAATTTGGATTCTATAATGCCGCGCAAAATACTGGCGACATTATCGTGGTCGCTTCGGTGGAGGAAGCCATGGAAAAACTGCAAGCATGGCACACTAAGAAAGCGAATAAAATCGCCGCGCGTACGCAGGACAGTGGGGGTCTTACGGCGCGATGAAAGAAACTCCAACGATTGAGCAGGCTTCGGAAGAAGGTATATTGCGGATGCTTTCAGGTGGGCGCCCGTGGTCTAAAACTGATCTTATCTTATCTATAATGTTACTATGAATAGGGACAAGCGGTTCAGATATTTAGATATGCAGGTAGCGGTTGAGAGTGCGATTGAACGACTATCAAGTAAAGGTTTTATAGAGCAACTCGATCATTCATGGCACCGCTACAGCATTACAGAAAGTGGTGAGGCCGCATATCAAAGGCAAGCAGTAAGAGACAGATAGCCGACAAGCACTGGTATTGCCTGCAACATTCCCGCAGTGTAGTAATGGGTTCGGGGTGACTATAAAGAAAGCCAGCCATGAGAATATATTATGATGCAGACTGCGACCTGAATCTAATCAGGGGTAAGAAGATCGCCATCATTGGGTATGGCAGCCAAGGTCATGCACATGCGCTAAACCTTCGTGATTCTGGGGTGAAGGATGTGCGTGTTGGTTTGCGGCCGGATTCACCTTCTATCGCCAAAGTAAAAGCTGCGAAGTTTGAAGTAATGACACCGGCGGATGCCGCAGGCTGGGCAGATGTGGTAGTGATGCTTACGCCTGATGAATTGCAGGCGGAAATTTACGCAAACGATATTGCACCAAACATGAAAAAAGGCGCAAGCCTTGTGTTTGCACATGGGTTTGCGGTGCATTTTGGATTCATTGTGCCAAGTGCGGATATGGATGTATGGATGGTAGCACCTAAAGACATTGGCCCGCGTGTGCGCGCCGCGTTTGAGCAGGGTGCGGGCGTGCCAAGTCTGGTAGCAGTGCATCAGGATGCAAGCGGCAATGCTATGGAGTTAGCACTTTCTTATGCGGCGGCACTTGGCAGTGGGCGCACTGGTATATTTGAAACCAGCTTCGGCCATGAATGTGAGGTAGATTTATTTGGTGAGCAGGCGGTGCTGTTTGGTGGACTGCCGCCGCTGATGCGCGCAGCCTTTGATACGCTGGTGCAAGCGGGCTATGCGCCAGAGCTTGCATACTTCAAGTGCGTTCAGCAGGTGAAATTGGTGGCGGATGCCATTTGCGCACGCGGCATTGCGGGTTTAAGCAGCGTCATTTCCAACACGGCGGAATATGGCGGCTATATTGCCGAAGGCCGTATCATCACGGATGCCACAAAACAGGCGATGAAGGAACTGCTTGGTAATATCCAGTCGGGTAAATTTGCTCGTGAGTGGATGAATGAGAGTAAAAATGGCGCACCGACCTTAAACGCGCGGCTGCGTCAGGTGGCAGAACATCCCATAGAAGAAGTGGGCGCAAAGTTGCGCGGGATGATAACAAACAATTAGTGAAGCCGGTACCGGCCGAGATTTGCCTGATGTAGTTAGTGTATCAACGCTGCGGCGATTGATCAGGCGGGGAGATGCCAATATTCCTATCTCTTGCCATGTCGTCTATAGTTGGTTCTATAGCTCGTGCGATAACTGCTGGTGTATCGGCAAGTAACTGTATGGGTGGGGGGGGATAAAAATCCAGAAACTCACCGGATGCACCGCGTATCTGCTCCATCAGTTTAGCTTGTTCTTCCGGTGTGAGTGGCGTAGCTGCGCGTGCTGCCATAGCTTTTAATTTTGCGCCAAGTTTTTCCTTGGTTGCAGAACCAGTGAGCTGCGCAATGCTCAGGCCATTGGAAAGCATGAACATGATGCCGGTATATTGGATTGCCCCGACACCCAGTGCAGTGCCGTATGTGGTGATGCCCATAGCTCCATTAAAAAGCGCAGCTTGTTGCAACAGTGGAACGGTAGGAATTGGTGTTGTGGTTTGTATCTTTCCATCCGCATCTTTGAATCTGAATGTAAATTCTTTGCCTAAGAACCGTTCGATTATTTGACGAGTAGTTCTGAAATCACATGTTGCTGCAAGTGGGTAATTGAGAGCGTTATATGCGAGCTTCAAGCCTTCCGGCCAAGCGTTACCAGTTTCTGCTATATTCAATGCAGCACCCCCCCCCAGAAAAGCGGATGCGCCAATGCAGAGTGTGCCGAGCACAGTGCCTTCATCGGCATCTTTCATACCTGGAATGGTACGTACAGCACTGACGATTTTATCTGTGTAACCCAATTTTTTCCCATTTTTCAAATCAGCAATAATTGCTGCAATGGCGGCAAGGCATATGCCACCATAACGCACGTGTTCAGGTGCGTTTGACGAAATCATCGGTACGGTACCAGCCGCCATGATAACAGCAGGGGTAGTAGCCCAGATGCGGTGTATGTGATCCAATAAACCCCCAAATAATAATGTTAAATTATTTTAATGAATTTTATTTTATTTTCAAGCGATACATGCTAATACTCTCTAAAATCAACAGGACTTGGAGATAGATTGACTAATGGCAACTGAAAATCAGGCATTAAACCAGCGTTATGCAGATCGTTTTTTAGCTTTCATTGGAAATACCAATGAGAATGAACGCCAAGCGCATATAACAGATGAACTGCTTCATCAGCTTTCTAGTGATATTCCAGACATATTCACGCGGCATGACCATCAGAAGTTGGATATAGTGGATTTAGGATGTGGCCCGGGTGAAATGGCAAAGTCTTTCCAAGCGTTTTTTGAGACCGTCAATATCGAAGGAGCGCGTGTCAATGCATTTGAACTTAATAGGGAACACATGGTATCTGCACAACGGGCGATATCTGACAGTGTGGTGGTGCCAGAAGATATTTTCCATCCGCAAAAAGATATTCGAGGCACGCTAGGATTAAAGTCTGAACCGGCAGCGATTTTTGTCTCGCACTCCGGTTATTATGGATACGATAAAAATTATGGGTCAGATAACCAGCCTAAATTAGAAGCACTAGTTGATAATGTGGCTGGATTAATGGGTAAGCGTACGATTGCATTTATACAGCATAAAGCGCCAGAGCCCACGAATATATTAAAACGTAAATATGCTAATATCGTTGAATCTGATACAACAGAAGCATTAAGCAAGATTTTTAATAAACGCGGTATGAAGAGCTTTCCGGTACGATTTGAAGCTGTGCTAGAGTTCCCGCAAGTAGAAGAAGGACTTTGGAAAGAATTGGAAAACCCTAAACCCTACCCACAGACAGATTATGAAAATGGAAAAGAGGTGCGTGATTTGCTGGAGTTTCTGATCCATAAAGGGTTGGAAGAAATGACGCATAATGATCGAATAAATTACCTTGCAGATGCCAAAAAGCTAATACGAGAATATGATGGTGCAATACCTACTTTTATTGAGCAGCGCGTAGTTATTTCCAAGGATGCAGATAGATCATTTAGAGAAGAAGTAAAATCAGTGGTTGATAAAGTAGCAAAAAAACATTTCAGCGAAATGCAGATTGCGACATAGTTGTTTCATATAGTTCTTAAATAATTTGTTGCTTTAGGTAATACAGTTACTTACCATGATTTTCCCGCAATAGTAACAATGGATGGACACTGTGAGCAAGAACGAACGCATTATTATTTTTGATACCACCCTGCGCGATGGTGAACAGTCACCTGGCATGTCCATGAACATGGCAGAAAAATTGCAAGTTGCTGAAGCGCTGGATGCGATGGGCGTGGATGTGATTGAGGCCGGATTTGCTATTGCCAGTCAGGGTGATTTTGAGGCGGTACACGCCATAGCCAAGCGCACCAAGAACGCGGTGGTATGTTCGCTTGCCCGCGCTAAAAGCATTGATATTGAACGTGCAGCCGAGGCGGTAAAGCCTGCAAAGCAATCACGCATCCATACGTTTATGTCTACGTCTGAAATTCATCTCAAATACCAATACCGCATCGACAACGACGCATGTCTTGTGATGGTACGTGACAGTGTAACATTGGCGCGGAAATTTACCGATAACGTGGAATGGTCGGCAATGGATGCCACGCGCACCGACAAAGATTTTCTGTGTAAGGCGGTGGAAACGGCAATCACATGCGGCGCAACAACCGTCAATATTCCCGACACGGTGGGATATGCAACGCCGGATGATTACGGCGCGCTCATTGCGTACCTTAAAAATAACGTGCCAAATATCGATAAAGCAATTATTTCCACGCATTGCCAGAATGATTTAGGTCTTGCCACTGCAAACTCACTGGCGGCGATTCGTCATGGCGCACGGCAGATTGAATGCACCATCAATGGCATCGGCGAACGCGCAGGTAATACGGCGTTGGAAGAAGTAGTGATGGCAATGAAAACGCGGCCTGATATGTATCCGTTTGAGTGCGGTATCAATACCACGCACATCACGCGCATCTCAAAACTCGTCCAAGACATCACCGGTGAAAAAGTGCAGGTGAATAAAGCGATTGTAGGAGCTAACGCGTTTGCGCATGAGTCTGGTATTCATCAGGACGGTGTGCTGAAACATGCAGGTACATATGAAATCATGACACCGGAATCAGTAGGCCTTACCAAATCCAATCTGGTGATGGGCAAACATTCTGGCCGCGCTGCTTTCCGTGATAAGGTGAAGGCACTCGGTATTGATGTGGGTGATAATGTGCTTGAAGATGCTTTCCATCGCTTCAAAGCACTGGCCGATGAAAAGAAGGAAATATCGGATGACGATATTATGACACTGGTTCGCAAGGCCTAGGAGTGCTGTACGAACTAATTTGGATTTCAATTGTTCTAGGTTCCGTACTACATGTATTCGTTAGGAAGCGTATAGACCCCGTTATCACGGCTGTTACATTGGCCGGATTGCTCTTGTGTTATTGGGGGCATTATCACATAGGTGTGAATAGTTTTTCCCATGATCCAAAATCACATCTTGATGCGGTTGATTATATCGCTAAGTCGGGTGATTGGCTGGCAGTGCGCAGCACAAATCTGGTTATAAAAAATCCATTATTCTATGATGTGGCCGCGCTGTTTTATAGAGCTGGTCAAGTGCTTGGCATGGATGTCTGGTTTGCAGTGCGTCAATTCATACTCATTCTGTATGGGATTTATATATATTTTGCCTTTCAGCTGATGACTTTCGCTTTGCAGGATAAAGCAGTACGAAGGCTGATGTATACAGCATTACTATTCTGGCCAGTGGCACTTACCTATCCTGTTCGTATAAGCCCTGATATTGCGATCGGTACAGCGAGCATGGCAGTATTTTACTACCTTTACCGCTGGATAGATAATCCGCAGGAAAAGCAGTATTTCATATATGCACTGGTAATATCAGGAATTTCAATTCTGGTAAAAATTAATGGCATTGCAAATCTTGGTATCGTTGGGTTTGTAATGCTTTGGATGCTTATTAGTGGAAAAACTAAATACACGGTATTTGTCAGTAAGTCTGTTATTACAGCCATTATTTTTAGTTTGGTATGCATTGCATTTGTGTATTTCCGGCCAGCGGGTTTTGCAGAGCGCGCCCATTTTCTACAGTCTGATGCAAATACTTCAGGTATTCTGTTTGAACTGCCAGTTAGTTTGCTATTCAATATTGATGAATATTTTTACTACATTACGCAGTCACCGGATTTTTACCCGGCCCATAAATCATTCTGGTCTACGTTTTTATCCTCATTATTTGTGGGTAACTTTGCTGGTGAGCCTTCGCGTATAATTTGGCAACCACCTGTGCTCTTATGGACTATCGCTGTCGTTGGTTTGTTTATGTATATCTATAATTTTTCCTACTGGTGCTATCGTGTATGGTCGCAGCGAAATAGTTCGCTTTACGAAGAATTGCTATTCCCTGTCGTTATTATTCCTTGTATGATGTTATTGATGTTCCAGTTATTGACCCCGGGTCAGGTCTATGGCAATGCACGCTATGTTGTACATTTTGTAGCACTATTCTGCATATTATACGGTCGTGCCATGGAGTGGCAATGGAGCACGGGGCGTAGAAAATATTATTATTTTGGTTTAACCATGATGCATGTGTTCATCATCACATCTATTTTACTTTTCTTAATCACTTGTGGTATTGCGTAAAAGAAAATCTCATTATAGAGTAACCACTTAGATTTTATTGCAGGGTATTCTATCATGTTCCATAAATTCTTCGGGTTATCTTCCGCTGACATGGCCATTGACCTTGGCACGGCCAATACGCTTGTCTATGTGAAGGGCAGGGGCGTCGTGCTCAACGAGCCGTCAGTGGTTGCCATGAAGGATGCCGGTGGTTCGATGGTTCCGTTTGCCTTCGGCAACGAGGCCAAGCTGATGCTGGGCAGGACACCTGCAAAAATTGACGCCAAACGCCCGCTGAAAGATGGTGTAATTGCTGATTTCCAGTCCGCTGAGGAGATGATTAAGCACTTCATCCACAAGGTGCATAGCAAAAATTCTTTCATTCGTCCGCGCCCGCTGATTATTATTTGTGTGCCTTCCGGTTCTACACCTGTAGAGCGCCGTGCCATTCAGGAAGCAGCAGAAAATGCCGGTGCACGAGAGGTATTTCTTATTGAAGAGCCGATGGCTGCGGCGATTGGTGCTGGCTTGCCAGTCACGGAGCCGACGGGTTCCATGATTGTGGATATTGGTGGCGGCACCACCGAAGTAGCGGTGCTTTCACTTGGCGGCATTGTGTATGCTCGCAGTGTGCGTGTGGGGGGCGATAAAATGGATGAGGCGATTATTTCCTACATCCGCCGTTATGGAAATTTGTTGATTGGTGAAACTACCGCAGAGAAAATCAAAAAAGAAATTGGCGCAGCCTGTGCGCCTGCCAATGGCGAGGGCAGACTGATTGAAATTAAAGGTCGTGATTTACTCAATGGCGTGCCCAAAGAAATCGTACTTTCAGAATATCAAATTGCAGAATCACTGGTGGAGCCGGTTGGCCAAATTATTGAAGCGGTAAAAGTTGCGCTCGAATGCACTCCGCCTGAGCTTTCATCAGATATTGTTGATAAGGGTATTGTGCTGTCTGGTGGTGGAGCAATGCTTAAGAACCTTGATGTGGTACTTTCTAATGCCACCTCTTTGCCCGTATTTGTAGCAGAAGAGGCACTCAATTGCGTGGCTCTTGGTTCCGGTAAAGTGCTGGAAAATCCGGATCAGCTAAAACATGTGTTGTTCAAACAAGAATAGTGATTACTGATTTTTTGAAGTTGTGGCTTGCGGGAGACAGCCTGCAAATGCTTATTTTGTAGTAAAATTTCACGTGTTGTTAGTAAAATATTTACCAAACTAATGATAGCCTGATATGGTGCGTGTGTTTTTTAGTTGCGATGGTACTCGCACATGCGTAAGAATTGGTGTGTAAGTTCAGGTGATTTTTTAATGGCTGCACGTAAACCGAAACCTTTTTCAACACGGGTGCTTCTGCCCAGCAAGCAATGGACGGGGCGTGCCGGGGTGTTGTTCATGGTTTGTGCAGCGATGACCCTGTTTGCCATGAACAAGGCCGAAAATCCTGCTGTTATTAAATTGCGTACTTCTATTGCGGATGCAGTTGTTCCGGTGCTTGGGGTGCTGGCGCGTCCTGTGGATGCGGTGCGTTCCGCAGGCGCATGGGTCTCTGAAATGACGGAGCTGCGTGCAGAAAACATCCGCCTTAAAAATGAAAATCTCCAGCTTACCAAATGGCAAACGGTTGCCCGCGAGATGGAAGCAGAAAACAGGACACTGAGGAATATGCTGCATGTTATTCCGCAGCAGCATAAAAGTTATATTACCGTGCGCATTGTTTCGGATATTGCGGGGCCCTTTGTACATGCGGCGCTGGTTAATGGTGGCACGCAAGCGGGTATCAAGCAGGATCAGGCGATAATTGCTGAGGGTGGTCTGGTTGGTCGCGTGGTGGAGGCAGGCGAGCGTAGCGCGCGCGTGCTGCTGCTTACTGATATTAACTCGCGTGTGCCGGTGGTAACAGAAGTATCACGCGAAAAAAGCATCATGATGGGACGTGGCCATGAGCTGCCAAGCCTGTCGTATCTTGCTGCTGGCAGCAAAGTCGCTGTGGGTGAGCGAGTAGTTACATCCGGTGATGGTGGTATTTTCCCTCCGGGTATTCCGGTGGGTATTGTGAGCAGTGTGGACGGCGGTCTACGCGTGAAACCGCTGGTTGACCCTGCCAAAACAGCGTTCGTAAGTGCTGTTGATTATACATTCTAATTATGGCTGGTTTTTATAATAAAGCCGCACTGACCTTCTGGTCAGCTGTGCCCATGATGGTTACGCTTGTTCTGGTCATGTTATATCTTGTGCCAAAACATGCGGCCACATTCAGTAATGTTATGCCCATGCTGCATATAACCGCGGTGTTTTACTGGGGCATGGCCAATTATAAACATATGCCGTACTGGTTTGTTTTTTGTATTGGGTTGTTGATTGATGGGGTAACGGGATTACCGCTTGGCATTACATCAATGATTTATGTGCTTTTCGTGCTTTTCATGCGGTTGCAGCGCAAGTATGTGCACAAGGAAGGCTTTCTGGTGCACTGGGCATTCTTTAGCGCGCTATTGTTGGTAATGTTTGGTATTGAGTGGCTGGTGGTGACATCGCTGGGCAGTACAGCCCACGCGCTGCTGCCACTGTTAATACAATGGCTTATCACGGTGTGCTTCTATCCATTTGCAAGCAGGATATTTGACGTGTTGCAAGCATTTGTATCATCGCGTAGGCTGATGCTGCTGCACACAAAATAAGACACATCATGCCTAAAGAGACAGAAAAACAACGCGTATTCACGCGCCGTGCCATGATATTGGGCGGTGTGCAGGTGGCTGCGTTTTCTGCATTGGCGTCGCGCCTGTTTTACCTGCAATTTATCCGTGCTGATGAATACCAGACATTGTCCGAGAGTAACCGTGTGAAGCTGCAACTGATCGCGCCAGAGCGCGGGCTGATTCTTGACCGTATGGGTATTGCCATGGCCAAGAACGAGAAGAATTACCGGTTGTTTCTGGATATGAGTACGATCAACCAGAAGCAGTTGGTGCAAAGCATGGAAAAACTCCATGGATTACTGCCATTTGGCGAAAAAAAATGGAAACAGGTGCAGAAATTCAAAGTTTCATCTGCCAGTATGCCAGAACTTTTGCGCGATCATTTAACATGGGAAGAAGTATCGCTGGTGGAGCTGAATCTGCTGTCGCTTCCTGGCGTATTTATTGATACGGGGCAGGTACGTTTTTATCCGTATGGCGAAAAATTCTCGCATCTGATTGGCTATATGGGGGCAGTGGCTGAAGATGAAATGGAAGGCGATAATCAGTCGCTCTTCCGCTTGCCGGATTTCAAGATTGGCAAAAACGGCATTGAAAAAATGCTGGAAGAAGATTTGCGTGGTGTGGCAGGCATTCGCCAGCTTGAGGTGAATGTACATGGCGTGCCGGTGCGCGAAATCAGCAAAAAAGAAAGCACCAGCGGCAAGAATATCCGCCTGACGATTGATAGTGCATTACAGGAATTCACTGCCGATTTACTGCAAGGAGAGAGTGCGTCAGTAGTGGTAATGGAGGTAGATACCGGCAATGTGCTGACGCTGGTTTCTATCCCTGGTTATGATCCGAATAGTTTCAGTAAAGGCATTGGCACGGAAGAATGGAAACGCCTGAATGCCGATAAGAAAGCACCATTGCTTAATAAATCCATCGCGGGGCAATATCCTCCGGGGTCGACATTCAAAATGCTGGTGGGGCTTGCTGCGCTTGAGGCTGGCATTATTAAGCCGTGGTCGAGCGTATTTTGTCCGGGGCATTTTACACTGGGCAACCATACGTTTAATTGCTGGAAAGAAGGCGGGCACGGCACCGTGCGCTTCCATGAAGCGGTCGAACAATCGTGTGATACATTTTTCTACACAGTAGCGAACCAGATGGGTATTGAAAAATATGCAGCTATGGCGCGGCGTTTTGGCCTTGGACAACGTTATGATATTGGACTGATGGGTGAAAAATCCGGCCTGATTCCAGATCCGGAATGGAAAATGAAAAGTTACAAGCAGCGCTGGACGGGTGGCGATACGATTAACTGCTCGATTGGGCAGGGCTATGTGCTCGCCACGCCGCTGCAGCTGGCAGTGATGACCTGCCGCATGGCAGGTGGCAAGAAAGTGACGCCGCGCCTGTGGGTGGAAGAAGGTAAGGAACAGCCACAATTTGAGGCCATGGATGTAACAGAAGAGTTGCTGCAGCTAAATCGTGAGGCGATGACGGCGGTGGTAAACAGCCAGTCGGGCACGGCCTATGGCAAACGCATTGCCGAGCCGCAATTTGCCTTCGCCGGAAAAACCGGCACATCACAGGTGCGTAAAATTCTCCAGCGTGGCATGAAACAGGAGTTGTTGCCGTGGGAGTATAGGCATCACGCGTTATTTATCGGGTTTGCGCCGTTGGATAAGCCAAAATATGCGGTTTCCGTGCTGGTGGAGCATGGCGGCGGCGGTTCATCGGCGGCTGCACCAATCGCGAAGGAAGTGCTGCTTAAAGTGCAGCAGATGGCAGAAGTAGGATAAGCGATCAGAGATGAGCGATGAGTAAAAAATTCACTCATCGCACCTCAATTATCGCTATTCCTCATCAATATATTGCTTTTCCATTTTCTCGTGGCGTTCCTGCGCCTCGATGGTCATGGTGGCAATTGGGCGGGCTTCTAAGCGTTTCAGGCCGATAGGTTCACCGGTTTCTTCACAGAATCCGTAAGATCCGTCTTCAATACGGCGAAGGGCAGCATCAATTTTGCCGATGAGTTTCAGGTAACGGTTGCGGGTGCGAAGTTCCACACCAGCTTCAGTTTCCAGCGATGCGCGGTCAGAAAGGTCAGGTTCGCGCCAGTTTTCTTCCTTAAGGCTCGCGATGGTTTCCTGTGATTCGGCGATGAGTTCTTCGCGCCATTTCACTAACTTTTCGCGGAAATACTGAAGCTGGTCTGCATTCATGTATTCTTCTTTTTCAGAAGGCTTGTAATTCTTGGTATCTTTAGATGCAGATGCTTTCACAGGTTTTGCTGCTGCTTTGGTCGCTTTTGTAGGCATAATATACAATCCTTAAAAAGAGATTTGTAAGGCAATAAGTCTAGCCCGAAAATTTCGGGCTGTATAGCGAAAGCGTGGTAAAAAAGCAATGCTATATATCGCTGTCGTCTAGCTGGTCGCTGCGTCCGGCCTGCTGGTTTTGCATGGCGGTTTCAATTTTAGCCAGCTCTACCGAAGCGCGCAGCTCAATATCATCCATAATATCAAGCAGGGATTGATCGGTAATATATTGTTTTTTTGCAGAAAGTTGGCTGTTGATGTTGCGCAGCACGTGAATTGGCACGCTGCCAGTGAGGATGGAATGCCTGAGCTTATCCAGCGAATCCAGCATATCATTGCCCTGCTGCAAGGCTTTGCGCTTGCTTTGGCCGTCATCATTAATTTCCTGCAAAGACAATAGGTTGCTAAGCGATGATGTCGATGCAACCGATGTGGTAGCCGAGGTGGACGAAGCACCGTCTGTATCCGAAAGTCCGAGTAAATCGGCAAATGATCCCACCGCAGAAGCGCTTCCACGTTTTTTCACGCCGCCTGCTGATTTGATGGAACTAAAGCCGCTTACCTTCATGGGTCTATTCTATACAGCAAGCTTTAATGCCAAGTAAACAGAGAGTTTTGAGGGATTTTTATCTCGGAAAAAAATGCCTAGGCAGATGGTCGTTCATCAACACCTCCGGTCGATGATTATAAATAATCCAATGAAATATATTGGTTTTCTGAAGAAATGAGTTTGGCACGCAAATCGCAGTCATGAATGGAAAGTATGAGGCATTTTATGACACACTTATGCGCACATCGCTCTTTATCAGTAAAAGCATTGGCTGCTTTGGCAGCGCTTGCTGGATTTGTGCTGGTATCAAACATGGCGCAGGCGGCAGAGGCACGCCTTAAGGATATCGTCACCTTCGAGGGTATCAGGAATAACATGTTGATGGGTTATGGCCTTGTAGTTGGCCTGAACGGCACCGGCGATAAACTCCAGAACAATGCCTTTACTGAACAAAGCCTGATCGCATTCCTTGAGCGTCAGGGTGTAAATACACGCGGCACCAACCTGAAAAGCAAAAACGTGGCAGCGGTAACGGTTACGGCGCAACTTCCAGCATTTTCGCGCAGTGGCAGCCATATAGATGTAACTATCAGCGCGATGGGTGATGCTAAAGATTTAACAGGTGGCGTATTGCTGGCAACGCCTCTTTACGGTGCAGATGGCGAAGTGTATGCCGTGGCGCAGGGTGCCATTTCCATCGGGGGTTTCCGTGCCGCAAGTGATGACGGTTCAACCACTATTACTAAGGGCGTTCCAACCTCGGGCTTTATTGCCAGCGGTGGCATCGTGGAGCGTGAAGTGGAGTTTGATCTGAATAGTCTGCCGGTGATTAAAATGGCGCTGCGGAACCCTGACATTACCACGGCGCAGGCAGTGGCTAATGTGATTAATGCCAATGTTGGTCCTGGTGTGGCAATGGTTGCGGATCCTGGCACGATTGACCTGACTGTGCCTGCCGTATTTCAGAATAATTCGACGCAGCTACTTGCTGATATTGAAAAGCTCACGGTTGAAACTGATCAAGTGGCAAAAATTGTGATTGATGAAGCATCCGGCACCATCGTGATGGGCGAGAATGTCCGCATCGATACGGTGGCGGTGGCACAGGGCAATCTTGTGGTAAAAATTGAATCTGCTCCTGTGATTTCACAGCCTGGTGCATTTGCGCCTGAATCAGCGGAAACGGTTCAGGCAACGCAGGAGGCGGTTACGGTAACGGACGCAGGTCCGGGCAAGCGTATGGCAGTGCTTGAGCGCGGTGCGACGCTTAAAGATCTGGTCGCTGGGCTTAATGCGCTCGGTGTTGGTCCGCGTGACCTGATTACCATTTTGCAGACCATTAAAGCGGCAGGTGCTCTGCAGGCTGAAATTCAAACGAGGTAGGCAATGATTGATGCAGGTATTATTTCCGGTGTGATGATGAAGCAGATTGATCGCTCTGCAGATTCCACCATGCGACTTGCTAAAGCGCATGCGGAGGGCATACAGAAAACCGATGGTAAATCGCCGGATGTTAAAGCAGATAAGGTATCAAAAGATTTTGAATCTCTCTTTATTAGTCAGATGCTTGAGCAGATGTTTGGCGAGTCACTCGGGGAGGATTTCTTTGGTAGTGAGGAGTCGAGTGATGTGTATCGTCAGTTGATGGTGGAGCAGTACGGCAAGAAAATCAGCGCCAGCGGTGGCATAGGAATTGCTGATTATGTGAAGAGAGAACTACTTAAAATGCAGGAGGTTTAAGTCATGGATCGTAAAATGCAGACGGTGGAAGAGCCAAAAGTGAAGGTACAGGATGTGGTAACGTTGACCGCGCGGCTTGCACAGATTCTGGCAGAAGAAGTAGATTTGCTGAATAACATGCATGTGTCAAAAATTGCGGATCTGCAAAAAGAAAAATTATTTCTTATCAACGCGCTGGAAGCACAACGTAAGCTGCTTGATAGGCACCCGCATCTTTCCGAGTCCATTCCATCTCAGGATAAGCGGGATTTAGAAGATGTTGTATCTGTATTCAATGATATTCTGGAAGAAAACCATCATAAGTTGTTGTTGGCCAAAAAGGTGAATCACGAGATTGTGAAAGCCATTACTTCCGTAGTTCAGGAAAGTACTAAACGCGCCTCATACAGTGTGCGTGGCATGAGTGAAGTGTCGCCCTTCCAGACATTATCCGTGACGCTCGATAAAACCATTTAGAGGTAGTTGTGAGTCTTTCGATCGCACTCAATAACGCGCTGTCAGGCCTTAGGGTAAACCAGAAGGCACTTCAAGTATTGTCGAACAATATCGCCAATGCCAATACAGCGGGATATAGCAGACAGGTTGTTAGTCAGAGTGCGGTCTATCTTGTCGGCGAAGGTGCGGGTGTAAGTATAAGTGATGTGAGCCGTAAGGTGGATGAATATCTGGCCAGAGCGGTGCAGTTGCAAAATTCTACCACATCACGCGCAACGGTGCTTAATGATTTTAACAGCCGTAGCCAGCTATTGTTTGGCGGTCCCGGCAGTACCAATAACCTAAACAGCTATCTCAATAGTTTTTTCAACTCCCTGCAGTCGTTAAGTCTGACACCGGAGAGCAGCACGCAGATTGCTAATGTGGTGCGTGGCGGCAAAACGTTTGCGGATCAGGTTGTACGGATTGCGCAGGGACTTCAGGATTTGCGTTATGAAGCAGATAAAGACATCAAGTCGATTGTGGATAATGTGAATGAGAATTTACGTCAGCTTCACGAAATTAATATTGCTATTGCGAATGCAACAACGGGTGGTGACAATCCGGTAAGCCTGCTTGACAGGCGTGATGCTTTATTGCGCGATATGTCGCAATATGTGGATATTCAGACCTATGTGCGTGCTAATGGCGCGGTAAACGTATTTACGTCTAATGGTCTGAGTTTGCTGGATGAAAATCTGCGTTACCTGACCTATACACCAGCCTCATCTGCAGATCCGTTTATTGATGATACTGATCTTCCCGCAGTGCTTATTTATCAGCAAAACTCATCGGGTGAAACCTTTGGAACGCCGGTTGAGCTTGTGAGCGGTGGTCCAAGTTCTCAGGTGACTACCTCATTACTCAGCGGTAAATTAAAAGGCCTTCTTGATCTGCGTGATCGACAATTGCCTAATATGTTGAAACAGCTTGATACCATGGCTGCTGGTATGCGGGATCAATTTAATCGAGTACATAATGCAGGCGTACCATTTCCAGGAAAAGCGAGCTTTACCGGAACAAGAGCTGTATTTGCAAATGAGTTTCGCCAATGGGCTGGCAGCATGCGCATTGGTGTGATGGGTGGCGATGGTCGTCCTGTTGATTCTGGTTATAGCGATGAAGACTCCGGCGCACGCCCGGTTAAATTGAATTTAGCCGAGCTTGATACGGGCAATGGAGATGGCTTCCCTTCCATGCAGGGCATCGTAGATGAAATAAACCGTTATCTTGGCCCTCCGGCAAACCGTGTGACGCTCGGCAATATCAATAATATCAGGCTTGCATCGCAAACCACTAGTTTGCCTGGGGCACCACCGCGATTTTCCTTCGATTTCGATATGGAAAATATTTCCGGTCAGGATGCGAATGTGTTTGTAACGGGTTTGCAGGTTCTTGATGATACAAGCACAGATATCACGTCGATTGTTGACAATGTGCCTATTGTGAATCTGGCAGCGACGGGCACCTATGTCACCACAGCTTCTAGCAATGTAGTAACGGTAACAACTGCAACGTCAACAGGAGTAGCGGTTGGAGATACCATTTTTCTTTCAACACCTGGTGCACCTGTGGATGGTATCCCTGCGTCACAATTGGGCGGATATGTAACAGTCACCAGTGTTAGCGGTAGTACCTTTACGTTTGAAACTACTACAGCGGCAACTGCTGGGGGGGCGTTTAACGTAGCAGGTCAGACCGCAAGGCCTTCCTATGCTACCATCGAAGCAGGAGATTATCGCCGTACCAAAGCAGAAGGTGGCGTTACTCTGGATTTAAGTGGCAATTCAACATCCACATACTACACGATTCGCGCTACTGTCGGTGTTGTCGACGAAGATGGTAACGTCAGTACGTCGCAGATCACCTACCGCGTTGACAATTCTCTGAACAATTTGCTCAATAACCGTTACAATGCACAAACGGCCAATGGCGATGGGGCAATACGATTGCCAAATACCACGCAATCTCTGGCGCGCGCCATGCTGGTTGACGCTGATGGCAATGAATTGCCAAAGTTTAATGGCGTCTATACCACGTCACAAAAAGGCTACCTGAAGATTGCTGCAACCAATAGCGCGCATGTGGTTGGTATTGATAGTATGAATAGCATCGAATCAGGTCAGCCAAACTCAGATCCACCACTCGCTGCAACCAACCGTGGATTCTCTCATTATTTTGGCCTGAATAACTTTTTTATCGAAGAAGATACTAATGATAATGTCACTAATGCTGCGCTTAATATGCGTGTTAGGCAGGATATTATAGATAACCCGAATCTCATTTCGTTGGGAAATCTTGTGCAGACGGCCGTACAGACGGGAGAAGATCCGTTATATACCTATGAACGTCTGGTGGGTGATAACAGTGCGATAGCGCAGTTAGCGAATTTTTCCACGACGGTAGTTACATTCCCTGCCTCCGGTGGTCTTGGGCAGTCAAATCAGACGATTGCCGGATATCTGGCGCAGATTATTGGCACAGCCGCGACTAATGCTGCAGGAGCTGAATCTGATGAATTCAATGCTAAATTATTGCTTGAGGGATATGATAACAGGGCAAGTGCTACCAGTGGCGTTAATTTGGATGAAGAACTTGCCAACACAGTTATTTACCAAAACGCATATACAGCATCAGCAAGGGCGTTAAACGTGGCTAAGGAGCTGTTTGACGTATTGCTTGAAACATTTAGGTAGGAGTGAGTCATGGCACTGGGGCGCATAGGAACATACGCTGTTTTCCAATCTACTATCAAGGATATGAGTAACGCGCAAAATGAGTTAATCAGGTTGCAAACGCAGATTTCGAGTGGGTTGAAATCGCAGAATTATGCTGGCATTGCGGATCAGACAGAGCAGTTTCTGGATTTGGAGAATAAAATTTCCAAGACCGATTTATATATCAAAAATAATCGGGTCGTTAAAACGCGCCTGGAAGTAACCAGTACATCATTGGATCAGATTGTTGAAACTGCGAATTCGCTTAAAAATCTTATTGCCACGCGCCGCAGTGGCACGCAGGGTGAGCTGTCTACATTTCGAGCACAGCTTACTGATATGTGGCAGACGATAGCAGCGCAGCTCAACGTATCTTCCGAAGGTCGGTATCTTTTTTCAGGTACCAGTACCGATGTAAAGCCTGTGGATGCTAATCAGTTTCCAAGATTGTCTACACTTGGCGTTCCAGATGATGGCTATTATAGCGGAAGTAACGAAGATATTATTATTCGTGCGCAGGAAGATATTGAATTTACGTACAACATTCGTGCGGATAATCCGGCCTTTCAGAAAATTATCGCCGGGCTTTCTACCGCTTTAGAGGGTGATGAAGGTAGCAGTGATGTAAATCTTGCCGCAGCCTATGATTTTGTGGATGAGGGCTTGCGCGACGTAATTACGCTTCAGGCAAGCGTTAATGCCAATAAGGTAGCTATTGATGAGATTGATAGCCAGCACCAGTCATTTAAGCTGTATTGGCAAGGGGTTAAAGAAGATATCGGGAATACCGATCTGGTGGCAGCCTCCACGCAGGTTGCCCTGAATCAGGGAATTCTGCAAGCGGCATTTCAGGCATATGCCCGAATTAATTCCTTGAGACTTTCAGACTTTTTACAGTAGAGTATACCATGATACAAACAAGCGCCGTAACAGGACAAGTCAATACAGGAATCGAAGCTTTTCTTATGCTTAATCAATCTGCCAGCAATGATAAGACTTCAAATACACCAAGGTTAGTGCATTCGCGTTTTGGTGAAATCATGGTGGATCCGACCAAGGCGATACACTTCACTCGCGGGATGCTTGGTATACCCGACAGGTTTGACTTCTCACTGGTGAGTTTCCCCAGCGAAAAAATGCAGCAGTTTATGCTTTTGCAGTCACTGGAGGAAGATGCGCTTTCATTTATTACGCTGCCACTTCCTCCTGAAAATGCCATCATCGCCCACCGTGACATACAGATGGCATGTAAGGATTTGCAGATTGCTGAAGCTAATCTTGCCGTATTGCTGATCGTATCAGTGCATCGCAGTCCAACAGAAGTAAGGCTTTCTGTTAATGCTCGAGCCCCCTTGCTGATTGATGCAGAACGCAGGTCTGGCACGCAGTATGTTTTCCAGAATGATGCGTATAAGATCCAGCATATGCTGGATTAAAAATTATGACATCGGTGCTTGCGTCGCATCTACTGACTTCCTTCAGCTGTTTGGGTGATAAATGCGCGGATACGTGCTGTCGCGGTTGGTCCATGCAGCTAGATGAAACTATGCTTGCCAAATACAAAAAAGAGGCACCCGAATTGTTGGATGCGGTCGAAGCCTCTGTTGAGTCTCCTTTTATCATGCGTAAGGATAAGGCTACAGGTTATTGCGTAAAATTCGACAATGGCTGGTGTGGCATCCACAAGGAAAAAGGTGATACTTTCCTTGGTGATGCCTGTTATTTTTATCCACGGGTAACGCGGTCGCTGGGTGATATGGCCGTGATGACAGCAACACTTTCATGCCCTGAAATTACACGTATTGTGTTAAGTGCAGATAATCCATTTGCATTTGATGCGTCTGATGCAAACCGGTTTCCTGATACACTTAAAAATTACTTACCTGAAGCATTGAATGCCCAAGATGCTCTGTCTGTCCATGAGGCGTTTCTTGCAGCCGCGCGTGATGAAGCCGTGACTGCTGAACATATAGTGTGTCGCCTTGCCAGTGTTACTCGTTCGATTCAGCTGATCGATAAAAAAACCTGGGCGCAGGCCGTGCCATTTTACCTGAGAAACGCCGATGCCAGATTGTTACCAGCCGAGCAGAATTCTGCGGATCCTTTCAATTTGCTGCACGCACTGTCTGGTTTAATTGTAGCGTCGCATAAACCAATGCCAGAGCGTTTGTCGCAAACAATATCAACGATGGAAAAGATGTTGCACGTTATGCTCGATTGGCAAAATGTGCTGATACATACCAGTGATGAGAGTGCGCCCGCATACCAAAAAATGGCTGAAGCGTGGAATACATCCGTTAGCCATTATGAGATAATTTTGAAACGCTATCTGGAGGCACAACTTGCCATCGCGCTTTTCCCCTTTGCAGGGTTGGGTGAGAAACTGGAAGATCGTATTACAATTATTGGTGTGCGCCTTGCAACGGTGAAGCTGGCACTCATGTGTGAACATGCGGCAGCGGGCGCAACGCTTTCTGTGGACACAATAATCCGCGTGATACAAAGCCTCTCGCGCTTCCTGGATCATCTGGGAGATCCCGCATTTTCTTTGGAGATATATAAAGAAACAGGTTGGGTAAAAGAAGGCCGGCTGCGCGGACTGTTATCAGTATAATACATTGTTATATTTGGATAAAATTTTATATACAATAAATCTGCATCTTTGTTAACCCTGCATTAACCAATTTTCTTTACGATGGTATCTAATGTGACCCCTGTGTCTATGTAAGGCAAAGGGACACATAGTAAAAGTGAAAGCATGTAGCTTTCGTATCAACAACGTCCAAGTAGGAGAAACATTATGGCTGTTCAATCAATTAATACCAATATTGCTGCGTATTACGCGCAGGCGAATATTGGCATCGCGTCTGCCAGTGCTTCGGCATCAGTAGCGCGTCTTTCCAGCGGTAACCGCATCGTAAGATCATCTGACGACGTAGCCGCTCTCTCAACAGGTACCAGCTTGCGCACGCAGGTAAATACCCTCCGCGTAGCGCTTACCAACGCTGCCCAAGGTATTTCACTCTTGCAGGTAGCAGACGGTTCCTTAAGTCAGGTAACAGAAATTCTCACTCGCCAAAAAGCTATTGCTCTTCAAGCGGGTTCAGGTTCGGTTGCTGACTCTGACCGCGTGTTCCTTAACCAGGAATTCCAGGCACTCTCAAGCGAAATTAACCGTCTTGTTGCTAACACGAACTTCAACGGTGTAAACCTGATTGACGGTTCACTTTCTGGCTCCAACCCGCTTCAATCGGATGCGAACGGCGCTTCCGCGTGGGCATTTTCTGGCACTACGAACCAAACCGGTATAACCGGCGTATCAGCTGCTGACGCTGCTGGCACCGTAGGTGATACTACACTGCAAGGCGATCTGGGTCAGGGCGTCTTTGAAGTGCAGTATATCGGTACCGCATTTCAGGTGAGCTATACGATTAATGGCTCTACTTATGTTGGTTCAGATACTGCAACCGCTACCGGTGGTTCACTTGTATTGACCAACGGTGAAGCGAGCATCACATTCACTGTATCGGCTGACCTTGTAGCAGCAGGTTATACAGCGGATGCGGCTGGTGCCAATGCGCTTAACACAGCATTTGAAAACTATTTTGCTGCTGCTACCGCATTCTCAAACCGTTCGCTTGCTGAGACTGATGCTACGTCTGGTGCAACCACCATTGAAGGTTCTGCTATCGAAACAGACGATACAGATGGTACATTGCTGGAAGGTATGGACGGTAACGATGTTGTGATACGTTCACAATATTGGAATGGTGTGAATGCACCAACCATTTCTGACTTCCGCACTGTTGGTGATGCTGGTGTTGGTATGAAGTTCAGCGTAACCATTAATGGTCGTACCTATACCACGAACGCCTTGATCGATGCGACAGACTTGTCTGCTTCGGGCAACATCACAACTGGTGGTGGTACGGGTTTGCTACGTTTCTATCTTGATGGCGATGCGACTACCAACCCTAACGAGTACATCACCATTGACCTGCAGGATTCAGTTCAGGTTATTGACGTAGACACGGATGAAAGCGTGGCTGCATTTGTGAGTGACCTGAATGACATCTTCGGTCGTTCTGGCGGTGGTCTGTCGTTCCAGATTGGTGCATCAACCACTGATACCCTGGCGGTAAGTATTGGTAACGCAAACACCAATACACTGTTTGAAGGCGCTTCACTTGACGTGCTTTCTCAGATAAATGCTGCAACCGCGAGCGATGCGCTTGATGATGCACTGGCAACAGTGACCAGCTTGCGTGCCGGTGTGGGTGCGCTTCAGTCCAGGTTTAACTTTGCATCAAGCTCTATTCAGGTCAGTATCCAGAACCAGGATGCTGCACGTGGCGAGTTGCTTGATACAGACGTTGCATCTGAATCAACAAGTTATGCTACTGCTCAGGTTAAGCTGCAGGCTGGTATCTCTGTGCTCGCTCAGGCGAACCAGATTCTCCAGACCTTGCTGAAACTGATCGGATAATAGGATTATCCTGGAATTCCGGGGTGGCTAAAACCATCCCGGGGTTTCAAAGGAGGATGCTATGGATGCATTAGGAATCAAACCCGTTACAATCCAATCACTTCCTACGCAGGCAGGCAAGTCGACTCCTGTGTTGCCTAAATCTTCTGCGCCAGTATTACAGGCTCCGAAAGAAGCCAGTGCACCAGAGTTTGACGCAAAGGTTGCAGAGCAGAAACGCTATGAGGCAGTACAGCAGATGGCAAGGACGGCGAATACGTATGTTGTCAGTGACAGAACCTTCACCATTTTCAAAGATTCGTCAGGGCAATATATCACACGCTTTACCAGCCTTCGTGATGGCAGGGTAACATATATACCTGAGCCTGATCTGGCCAAAATGAGTGGTTCTGGCAGTGGATTGAGTACGGTAAGCATTAAAGCCTAGGCATGATTATTGCCTTACACATTTACGGTTAGGGCATTGCTAGGTTATATGCTAACATGAAACCCTTAGGTGGGTGTTAGGTGGCGGGCAGTTTTGCCATCTGACTATGAAATAAAAAAGGGAGTTGTATGGTTTCGTCAATACAGCTAGGTAATTTCTTTACCGCAAACGGACGCACCGTTTTGGGTGGTGTGAGCGGTTCTGGTCTTGACACCAAAGCCCTTATGGAAGCACTGGCTGGGGCAAAACGTCTGCCAGCGATTGAGTTTGAAACCAAGATCAAAGAAAATGCGGCAAAATCTTCCGCGCTTTCTGAATTCAGGACATTGCTGGCAACCCTGAAAGATGCCAGCAATTTTTTGCGTAGCCCGCCGGGGGTAAATAACGCTGCAGACAGTGCGTTTAAATACGCAACCGCCTCACTTTCGTCCAATACTGCAGTTGGTGCGTCGACATATGTTAGCGTATCAGCGGCGGCAGGTGCGGCAAGAAATACCTACGAAATCACAGACATCACTTCTGTGGCGCGCGCTAAAATCCAGACCACGGCCAATATCAGTGTGGCATCTGAAACAGCGGCTGCGGTGGCAACGACACCAGCAGGCGGTCAGTTTCAGGCAGGTACATTCACGTTGCGTGGCCAGAATATTACGTTGAACGATGGCGATTCACTCATCGAAGTTGCGGCAAAATTTAATGCGGCAACCTCACAGACCGGTATTTCTGCAACGATCGTGAAGGTGTCAACTGGTACATATCGCGTACAGTTTTCTGCTACGGCAAGCGGCACGGCGAACGATTTCAACTTGAACGATGTTGGCACAGTAAGTTCAGATCCCAGTGGCGTTATGTCCAGTGTCGGTATTACCAATACGCAGACGGCTGCTGATGCGGTATTTAAATTCAACGGTATTGACATTACGCGTTCCAGCAATGCCATTAGTGATATCGTCAGTGGCGTTACCATCAATATCTTGCAGGCCACACCAACAGAGCCAGACCCAACAGCTATTACCATATCCATTAATCCTGATACTTCAGTGGCGCGTAATGGCATTGTGAACCTGATTAACGCATATAACGATATCAAAGTATTCGCCGCCAAGCAGTTGGAAGTCAGCGAGGATGGCGGGTTCGCAGCTGATGCAATTCTGTCGGATAATGGTGCATTCCGTTCGTTAATTGCAAATATTGACGCGCAGATGAATCGTTTTGTGTCTGGCCTTACAGCAGGACAGCCCAATCGTCTTTCTGACATAGGGGTTACCTTTGCTACTTTACCAGAGACAGAAGATACACCGCAGATACGCAATATTCTGAATCTGGATGAAACAAAACTGGCCGAAGCATTGGCCAGCAATTATGATGGCGTGCGCCGCGTATTTGAGTTTGAATTATCTTCGAGTAACCCAAACCTGCGCGTATTTTCACGCACGAATGCACTAGAAGTATCGAGTATTTCGTTGAACATTAATCCGGGAACAAACACGTTTGAGGCAACATTCAATCCTGGTGGTGGCGACGTGACAGTTAGTCTTACCAAGACAAATATCGGTGATCCTGCAACGGGTTATACGCTTACGGGGCCTGCGGGCTCTGCTATTGAAGGCCTCGTACTGATTTACAGCAGCACAGATACGGCAACCATAACGCTTACGGCAACGCAGGGTATCGCTGACCGTGTATTTAATGCGGTTGATGATGCGGCGGAAACAGACGAAGGTGTAATAACGGATGAAATTGAGGCCTTGCAGGATAGTGATGCGCGTTTTGAAGAAGAAATCGCTCGCATAGATAAGCAGGTTGAGTTATTCCGAGAGCAGCTTTTATCAAAATTCCAGGCGTTGGAGGCTGCAATATCGCGCATCAATACCTTGTTGCAAAGTCTGGAAGCTGATGCAAGTGCACGAAACAATAGCTAGAGCAGTGTATGAAGCAACATTATCAGGCGTATGTTCAGGCAACACACACCGTAGCTAAAACCAAGCAGATTGTAATGCTGTATGACGGCGTTATACGCTTTATACAGCAGGCTAAAGAGGCCATACGTGAACGTCGCATCGAAGATCGTTATCGCCTGTTGCTTAAAGCATCAGAGGTAATTTATGGATTGCAGGGGGCTCTCGATTTTGAGAGTGGCGGCCATATTGCCAAGGTGCTTTACAATTATTATTCCAATATGGATATGAAGATTTTTACCATTCATCGCACCAACAGCATGGAAGAGTGTGATGTGGTGATTGCAGAATTAAAGCAGATGCGAGATGTGTGGGCTGAGATTGATGAGCAAATGGCTGGCGACAGCGCAGCGCCACAGTCCGCGCCTGCTGCTGAGGTGGTTGCTAGTTCTCCGTCTGGTAACACAGGCGAGCCGCCACAAGGGATAACTCTTTCTGCCTAGGCAATAGTGACTGTTGCGCGCAAGTCAATAATAATTATATTTTTCAATATATTGTACTTTAAGTAATTTTGGCACGCACCTTGCAAGATAGATGGTACCAACCATTTTTCTATAAGGTGTACGTTATGGCCACATCATTGCCTGTAGGGTTACTCAATGCGCTGAATGTTTCAGTCTCTAATGCACCTGCTCCGGATAAAAGCAAAAATTTTCAGGATGGCTTCCAGTCATTGCTCGATATTGGTGTTGATAACGGTGCGGAGTCACAGATAAGCAAAGAAAAGCCTGCATCTAAGCGTGATGATGGCCGCGATATTGTAGCTGCTTATGTAGATGCGCCAAAAGAGGTAATCGCAGAAATAAGGCCAGCAGAAGATACGGTTGATGAGATAGACGTTTATGTGCGCAATGATGCTGCCGATAAGGTAAAGCCAGCAGATAGCACATCAGATGAAGCCAAGCCGGAAGATGTTTCCCAACTGCGTGACAGCCGTACGGATAATGCAGTCAAGCAGCCTGCTGCAAAACAGGTCTTAGCCGGTGATGATAGTGCCGCTTCACAGCAGGCAGGTAGTGCCGATAATGATGCTGCAAATATTCCTGCACTTGAAAGACTTGCCGCTGCAATAGCTGAATTTCTCGCAGGTGATATAAATGGACAGCGTGCACTTGGTGATCTTAAGGGCGGCGTCGGAAATCTTGCAGAAAAATTAGAGGGCTTGTCTCCTGATTTGCTGCGCAGGCTTCAGGCATTGCTGGAAAATATTCAGCAGGCGTTGCAGGGGCAGGAGAAAATTCCTGGTAGCGATAAGGCTGGTATAGCTTCTGCCTTTGGCCAGATTATTGCGGCATTAAACCGTCCGGTATCGGCGGAAGAAAAGGGAAAAAATATTGAAAATATTCTAAGCAAGCTACAGACTTTTTCCAATTTATTGGATACGCAGTCAACATTATCTGTTGATGATGCAAATGCTTTAAAGCTGGCTGCTGATAATGACAATGCCAAAACGGATTCACCGTATAAAAGTACGCCGTTTGGTGGTCAGGCTGGTATCGCCAAAGCAAATGACAGTGGTGAAGTTGCTGCTACTATGCAAAATGCACCGAAAGCAGATGGTGTTGCAAATGTGGTCACGAACGCGCAGGCAGCAGCAAAATCAGAGGCTACATTTTCTGGTTCAGGATTTTCTGATACGGGTGGCGGCCAAAAGGATGGTTCTGCCTTGGCATTTGGCTTGAATCGTGCAACATCGCAGTCCGGCGCATCTCAGGCGAATGGCACGCAATTTTCTAAAATGTTGCAACAGACATCACAGCCGGTGCTTGACCAGGTGATATTCCATGTGAAGTCAGCGGTAGATAGTGGCAGCAGCAAGATTCATATTCAGCTCAATCCGGCTGAACTTGGAAAGCTGGATATAAAACTGGAAGTAGATGCCGAGGGTAAAACCGGCATCACCGTAACTGCTGATAATAAAAATACGCTCGATTTATTGCAGCGTGATTCACGAGGACTGGAGCGCGCTCTGGCAGATGCTGGCCTTAAGGCCGATTCTGGCAGTCTGAGTTTTAATTTGCGTAGTGATGGGCAGGACAGGAATCAGCACGAACAGTCTCAGGCAGCTCTGAATTATAAACAGGCCATGCCGGAAGAAGAACCTTTGGCATTGGATTTGCTTACTAGAAGTTATGTGGTGAATCTTGCCGAGGGGCTGGACATTAAAATATAGGAAATTGTATGCAGGCGAGTAGCGTTACAGACAATATTAATTCAGTAACTGGCAAAAAAAGCTCAAGTGGTGTCAGTCAGAACTACGAGGATTTTCTGAAGCTGCTCACTGTTCAGTTGCAGAATCAGGATCCTACGGCGCCGACCGATACCAACCAGCTCACTCAACAAATTGCGACACTCAGTCAGGTAGAGCAGCAGATTAATACCAACCAGAATCTGGAAAAATTAATCTCACTCTTTAACGCTACGCAATATAACAGCGTAGTTTCCTATATTGGCAAGCAAATTGAGGCGCCTGGCGATGTGGGGGCTTTGCAAAATAGTAAGGCAACATTTGCCTATTATCTCGAGCGTGATGCAGACAGGGTGGAAATTACCATTAAAGACGCTGCAGGCAATGTGGTTAACACAACCACGGGCACAACCTTAACTGGTCGCAATGAGTATAAATGGGATGGCAAAAATTCGCAGGGTCAGCAGATGGCTGATGGTACCTATAAAATTGAGGTGAAAGCAGTGGATGCAAACAACAATGCCATTACCTCGAAAACCTACACGACAGGGGTGGTGACATCTGTCGATACGGCAGGTGGACAGGTGTATTTGTCGTTTGGTGATATTTCAGTGCCGCTCGGGAGTGTTATCTCGATTCGTCAGGCACCTAATCAAATATAAAGCAGGGAGCGTGTTATGAGTCTTTACGGTGCGTTATTTTCAGGGGTGTCTTCCTTAAAAGCACAAAGTAACAAAATCGGTGTAATCTCCGATAACATTTCCAACGTGAATACCATTGGCTATAAAGGCGGTCAGGGTAACTTCCGCACACTGGTGACGTCTGCATCCGGCACAACGGCGTACTCGCCGGGTGGTGTACTCGGCGGCAATCGTCAGCTTATCAGCAAGCAAGGCTTGTTGCAGACTACAGACTCGCCAACGGATATTGCGGTATCAGGTGCAGGGTTCTTCGTGGTAAACCAGACTCCCGATGGAGAAGGTAACATCTTGTTTACTCGCGCAGGTTCATTTACGCAGGATTCCTTGGGGAACTTTCGAAATTCCGGTGGGTTCTTTCTGCAGGCATGGCCGCTCGATCGTGAAGGTCGCCTGCCAGGTGAACCAGGCAATACAACGAATACCATCTCAAGCGCCAACCTTGAGAGCTTGACTACGGTAAACGTACAGAATCTTACAGGTACAGCGTCAGCAACATCAACTGTTAGCTTAAGTGCGAACCTGAATGCGGCGCAGGCAGCATTTGCTGGTGCATCTGCTATTGTTGATATGAACAACCAGCACGCAATCAATTTCGGTATCAAAGCGGCGGATGTTATTATTCCTGGCGGTAGCAATGGCTTGATACGTGGTGATGCATTTACGGTTACCAGCGACGGTGGTGTCAATGCCACCTTTACTTATGGCGGGTTCACATTCAGCCGTATTGTAAGCACTGGTTTGAGCTCCGATCTTGGTGGTGCTGCATTGGGTAACGGTCAGACCAACCTTGCCAACAACCCGCTGGGAACAACCAACGGCAGTAACGTGGTAACTGTAAACTTCCCTGCGGCGCACGGCCTTGCAACAGGTGCGGTCATTACACTCTCCAGCGTTGGTGGTGCAGTAAGTGGTATTCCGGCCGCGGAGCTGAACGCATCGCACGTTGTTACTGTTGTGGATGCGGATACGGTGACGATTACGGTAACAACAAACGCTACCGCAACCGGTGCAACGGTTGGTGGTGCCGGTATAGTTGCGGATTCACGTCCTTTTGCAGGTCAGATTCTGGATGCGACTACTGTAACACAAGCATTCCTCGGTACGACAGGTACCAGTGGATTTACAACGGCAGGTCTTACCTTCTCTATTACCACTGCATCTACGGGAACCTCAACATTTACGTATTCTGCATCAACACCCAATGCACAGTTCGGTGAGTTCAATAACATGACAAACCTTGCGGCTGCGATCAATGCAGTGGATGGGTTGACAGCGCGCGTGGATACGGCAAATGGTCAGCTTTATGTGAGTGCTACCAATGCAACTGAGGCGATCACTTTCGCCAACGGTTCAACCGTTGGAACCTCTGGTCCGCCAGTGCAGGCTGGTATTGACTGGGTGAGTGAATTAGGATTTGCAAACGTTGCTGCAGCTGGTTCTACGTTGCGTTTCTCCACGATGGAGGGGCTTGCAGATTTAGTGAATTCAGTAGATGGATTGGCGGCTACGACAACTAACCCGCTTGGCACATCGTCAGTAACTATAAGTTTGAGCGATCCGCTTGGTGTTATTACATTTGATGATGATGGTGCCGGCGGCAGTTTGCTTACAGAATTGGGATTTTTTGGAAATATTGCGCAGACGACTCAGGAAACCCTTGGGCCACTAGGACCAGCGTATGATCCGAATGACAGCGCAAAAAACATGGCTTCAGGTGCGATAACTCCACAATTCAGCCGTCAGTTGCAGATATTTGATGCGCTTGGTGCGTCACACTCGCTCACTATGGCGTTTCTGAAATTGTCTACGAATACATGGGGCGTTGAAGTGTTTGCAGTGCCTGCATCAGATGTGAGTACGGCGGATGGAATTATTACAAATGGTACCGTGACATTCAATGGTGATGGCACACTACTAAGCTTGAGTAATAGTTTGACAGATCCGGTCACCATTCAGTGGGAAACTACCGGTTCTGATCCCACAGAGGTCTCATTTGATTTGGGTACTCAAGGTCCTCCAGGCACAGGTGCTACCGATGGTCTTGGTCAGTTCAGTGCGGCGTACCGCGTAAATTTTGTAAACCAGAACGGTGCGCCGGTGGGTGATCTTACCAGTGTTGCGATTGATGAAAACGGATTCATTATTGCAAACTATAGTAACGGTCAAACGCAGAGTTTGTACAAGATTCCTGTTGCGAAATTTCCAAACCCTGATCAGCTTACGTCGCTCACAGGTAACGTGTTCGCACAATCGGCAGATTCTGGGGAGGTGAACTTAAACGAACCAGGCATTAGCGGTACGGGTAAAATTGCGGCGGCATCGCTGGAACAATCAAACGTAGAACTTGCCGAACAGCTGACGGACATGATTGTGGCACAGCGTGCTTACCAAGCAGGCACCAAAGTAATTACCACGGCTGACAGCCTGCTTGAAGAGTTGAACCGGTTATTACAGTAATTCGGCACGGTAACTGGTTTCCCACCACGCCTTTTCCCCCTTTGGCGTGGTGGTTTTTCTTAGCTAATGTATTAACAAATTGTTTATAATAATGAGGGCGTTGACTGATTAGGGTTGACACAACACCATAAATTTCCTACACCAAATTATCTGCTGGACATATGCTTAAGGTAGGTAATATAAAGGTTTATCGGTTCTCGAGTAAATTTTGTGCCCAGAGTGCCGGTTTGTATAAAAGTTAATTTTTTGCACAAGGATGCTGTGATGAGACGGATCAACTTTACTACCAAGAATTTGGGTATTTCAGCACCTCGCCGTAACGCTGAGGCAGATCCTGAAATCACCAACATGATGCTTGATCCGCGCTATCTGCGCCAGTCTTCTTCACTCATTCAGGATGCGTTGCAAAAAGGCTTTGACGTACTCCAGCTCGCCAATGGCGACATCGTGACCACCGGCACCAAAACGGTGGTGTATCAGTACACGTGGGATGAAGAAAAAGGTAAGCTCGTAAAAGCAAAAACGGATGCCAGCCGTAAAGCCAAACGCTCTTCTGCGCCTTCTGTTGAAGGTGAAGAGGAAGTGGATTCAGAAATCGAGTCCGAAGACTTATAATTTCTACCTTCAAGTTTTAGTGGACTTTAAGTTCGCCCTTGCAATACACGAAGTTTGCAGGCACTACCAGCTTGGCGCTGGCAACTTTCACCGAGTGTAATTTACCCTCCAGCTGGCTTTCCCAGAAGGCCAGGAATTTATTCAGCACTGGAAATTTAGGGGCGATGTCCAGCTCCTGCCATACATAGGCCTGCAGGAAACTTGGGTGGTCAGGCATGTGGTATAAAATCTCGGCGGTAGTTAGCCGGTAGTCTTTCAGCATCAGATGCAGGTCACTCATGGTCATCCCTCCAAAACACCGCACAATGCGGCTTTCCAGAGGTCAGTATAACAAATATTGCTGTAAAAATCAGCAAAATTTCTGTGGATGGATTTTTCAACAATATGATAAATAATGATATTATCATTAACTGTCATTTAAGAAAACATATGGTATAATAATGCACTTTCTCGCCGTTGTTTACATTTCCCACATAATCGAATAGAAAAACGCACCTGTATTCTTACGGGCCGTTAGCTCAGATGGTAGAGCAGCTGACTCTTAATCAGCGGGTCGCAGGTTCGATTCCTGCACGGCCCACCAATACCTTAGCTTGTTTTGCATCAGTGCAAAATCGTAGAAAGATAACACGTGGATAACACCAAGGAATGTTTCGATTGTTTATCTAGTGTTTTAATCTGAGTAGATATCAGAAAAAAAGAAGCGATATAGAAGCACCCCCCTATAAAACCGTCACGCCGTCACAAATGGCTGTGGCTGTGAGTTTTCCGGAAAACAAAACCGTCACAAGAAACGCTGATGTTACTTTTATTTTTTCTCTACAAGCAATAGTGAGTGCTGATTGTGACGGTGTTACTTTTTTGAAAACGCTATTATTTAATTGCGCCGTCCTACAATCTTCGCTTCTCTGCCGCCGCGTTGGATGGATTCAAAAACAGCTGCCTTAGATGCTTCTGTTATGTAGGGGATAGCATTCATTATTTCTGCTCTGGCAGCTCCTTGAACGCCATTACTGAAATACAGGCTTTGCTGAATAACTACTCGTTCTCCGCCCATTGCATGATTTGGGATAATGGTGCCGGCCACTTTGGGAACGAATATCTCCGGCCCACGCTCACCAACAATGGAAGGAACGCCAACAGGAGGGTTCCCGCCATCGGCAAAACCTTGAAGCCAAGGGAGCTGCACGTTTCCGCCACCTCCGCCGCCACCAAAACCAAAGCTGCCGAATAAATCGCCAAGCAATCCACCGCCGCCCCCTGGCGTTCCCATAATGCTATCGGAAAGCGGGCCGAGGATGTAACGCTGCGCAATCATCTCTGCAAGCGACTGAGCAAGCCTGCTCAACGCGTCACCGGCATTTTTAGAATCAAACATGATGCTTTTTGCAGTGGCCGCAAACTGGTCTTTAAGCTCTGCGGCAAAGCGTGCGGATTCCTGCATAGCATCCTGCATGGCTTCATTCGAACGAGCCACTTGAGCATTTGCCTGCGCAAGTTCTTCGGCGTTTTTAATGCCAGCCTTCTGCGCCATGTCGAGTGTATCATAATAGGCCTTACGCGCTGCGGCATCGGATGGTGATAACTGCGCATACTCGTGCTGGCGTTTTAGCTCACGGTTATATTGTTCAAGCGATTCTTTGGCTTTATTAATGGCCTCGGATTCTTTTGTTTTTAATCCGTTATTGCTACCGGAAGCCCGTCCTTTTGAATTAGGAGCAGGCGGCCCGAAAGATTCATCATAAACGGCCATGCCCTGCATGGCATAACCTATGTCTCTACCAGCTTTCGCGGCATGCGATGGGAGATTAACAATTGCATCCACACCGGCCGCCATAAGTTCTAAATAACGCAATATACCCGAATCTAAAATGACGAGTTTCATATTCTCGACCATTGCAGTCCATCTATCGCCAAATTCATCAATACGCTTTAGCTGTTCTTCGGTGAGTGCATTGCCTGATGCTTTTTGTGTTTCGACAAATTCCCTTAGGTCGCCATTCGCCTGGCGTATAAGCGGGCCGATATTTGAAAAACTCCGACCAAATATATCCATGCCGGCATTGGTAAATTTGGATTGGTTATCTATGCTTCCAAGAGCGCGTGTTATTTCATAAAACTGTTCTTCAGGGGATAATTGCTGCAGCTTTGCTACAGATAAGCCGATATCATCAAATGCCTTTATAGCTTCCTGACTGCCCTTTGCGGCTTCACCAATCATGTTATTCATGCGGTTGATGCTTGATGAAAGCTCATCAACATTTGAACCTGATTGCAATAATGAAACATTCAAAGCAGAAAATGTACTTGCCGCAACGCCGGTGCGCATAGCCAGATCATTTAACCTATCGGCGGCGTCAAATGCACTTTTCCCAAAGGCAACGATTGCGCCTGCCGAAAGTGCTGGAGCAAGTGCCTTTGCCTGTGCCACAACACCCGCCAGGGATGAACTCATGCCATTGCTGCTTTGTGCAACTAATCCTTGAACCCTTTTGAGCCCGCTTTCAAGTTGCTGCGTTTCTGCTCGTATGCGGATTACAAGTTCTTCATGGTCACTCATATTATTTCCTGTAAAAAACGATTTGGTTTCTGGTAACGGACGCTATTTGAAACTTATTATTACAGTGAAAAATTTCTGGATATTTACCCTTCTGGTATGTGCGATACTGGTTCTCGCATATCGCAATATGCAGCCTCTTTTCCTGCTCAAGAGAATTCCCGCGCTGCGCAAAACTTTCTTCAAGTTCTAAAAAATGATCATCGTCAATATTGGGCGGTGCTAACTGACATTCATCTGGCAAAACCTCTGGTTGGTACCCATCGATACTGGAAAACTTCCAGCCGATAATTTTATTATTTTTTTTGCTCCACCCAATTATAAATCCAATCACTACACCAAGTGAACTGAAGCCTAAATTCTCCATCTGCTTATCAATTAGCGAAAGATTGTGGGTGAGTTGTTCTTTGAAGTCTGCGATATCGTCGCAATGGTTCATTGTTAAAATGCTGTCGACCGCTTTGCCTGTGTTGAAATTGCCGTTATATGCATATATCGATTGCATGTGTGGAAGTGCTGTAATTTTTGACATATACCAACATTTGGCAGGCGGTGAGGGGGTGCGCCCTGTGCCACGACTGAAATTGTAATCAAGGGTATGATTTTCAGGGGTGCTGAGAAACTTTTTTTGAATGTCGTCTGATACTAAATAACCAAGTGAATCCGTGCTAATCATTCCGAATGAATCGTAATAAGTAGCATTCAAAAGGCTCACTTTATCAAATCTCCTAGCGCGCTATAACGGGTTGAGCAAATAAAACCGGCCAGCGATGAAAGAAATGTACCGCCCGCAATACCGATTGCTGCGATGCCGGCGTTTGCTACTGCTGCACCGGCTACTGCGCCTATAAGGGGAACCGCTGGGGGCATTGGCTAATCCTTTTGTTTGAAAAGCTCCCCTGCCGAGCTGAAAGGTAGATCTCGGCAGGGGAAAGGTGGAACGCTTGAAAGGTTAGGATATAGAAAGTTTCAACAGCTTTATCGCATCGAAATTCACAACTGCGCCGCCTACGCGTTTGGTCGTGTAAAATATAACGTTTGGTTTATCGGTGTATGGATCACGCAATACACGGATTCCGGCACGGTCAACAATGGTATAGGCCTCTTTGAAGTTACCAAATGCAATAGATAAGCTATTGGCTGCCGCCGCAGGCATATCTTCAGCATACAGGAGAGGAAAGCCAAGCAATCTATCAGGCTCATTCCCACTCAGGCCTGGCTGCCACAGATATTGGCCGTTACCATCCTTTTGTTTGCGAACAGTGTTAGCAATAGCACGCGGCATCATCCATACCGCGCCTGGGCGGTAATCAGCTTTTAATGCATACATCAAATCGAGAAGCGAATCAGCATTTACTGCCGCGCTTGTGCCAGAAGGAACGTATTGAATCTGCCCCCATGCTCTTGATGAGTCACCGCTAGTGCTGGTTGTATAGGTCAGGAAGCCGCGTGGTTTACCAACACCATCGCCATTAACAAAGGCATCGTTTTCTTTCCGCGTAAATACCTTATCAGTTTTGTCGAGAAGCCAATTTTCAATGCTGATATTGCCATCGTCTATAATTTTCTGGGTGGCCTTTGGACTGGTATACATCTCATGGGTTGGGATGTTATATTTACCAAGCTGCGATGTTGCGGTAACAGCACGCGATGCAGTTTCAGACACCCAGCTGGCTGTAAGTTCTGTTGTATCATTGAGCATCTCAAGAGCATCGGTACTGATTGTTTCAATCGCACAAACCGAGCGCATAGGTGATGTGTCAAACAGTCTGGAAACCATGCGGTTTGATCGCGTTGGTAATACAAGGTAGCCACCATCCGGATCTGAGCCAACGGACATGGCCTTCATTTCATGTTCATCACCGGTGCGAAGAAATTTACCAAACGCCTTCATTTGATTGTTACCTTTAACGCTAATGGCGCTATCGGGGTGACTTGCTTCTGGCCGTGATATTACTTTTTCGATTGTCTCTATTCTGTCACCAAAGCTATCTTTGAAATCAAGTACCTCTTTCCCCATTTTTGCAACCAGATGAGAAAACGATTTATAATCAAAATCTTCATTGTGTTCAGTTCTATGCATGATGTGTTACCCCCTTTTTTTGTCTGATTGTTTTACAATCTCGATCAATTTTTCATCTATTTTCTCAATAAAATCGCGGAATAAAATAACCCTCAAAGAAGTGCAGTGGCCGCGTTGTTTTGTTACACTAACGACCTCACCGCCTATGATTTTATTCATTTCCATAGTGCGCGGGTATAATTCAAACGCTTCTAGCAGCGTGATGTTGTCCTTAAAATGGACTTCTGCCGAGCACCAATAGTTGCCCTCTAAAATAAAATATCCAGTAATGTCGTTATCAGAAACGCGCTTTTTAATTTTTTTTAGTATCACTTTAATCAAATCAAGAGAGATACCGAGAGTGGTAAGAGTTCGAATAAACAAAGCCTCATAAACTGCCTCTACTGGGTATTGTCGCGCAATTCCATGACTGGATTCACTTAAATCAGTTTGAAAAATTCCTTTATCAAACCATGAGTTTAACGAAGAGCTTCCAATTTCCATATCTGGAATAATTTCCACAGCTAGGGCTTTAATTTGGCCAGCTGTAAAAGTTTTTCCAATTAATTCATGCCTCATAGAGATACCCCTTGATATATAATTGATATCGTGATATTAATATCATTAAGTTAATATTCAGATTGTAACCAAATTATCTATATTTTGCAAGGAGTTTTTATGTCTCAAAATACGCTAATTAGCCGACAAAATCTAAAACTAAAGGGAATAAAATTCACCAACACACATTTATCTAACCTCGAAAAAGAAGGAAAATTCCCAAAACGCATTTTTGTTGGTCGTCGCACTGTTGCGTGGATTGAATCTGAAATTGATGCATGGCTGGCTCAGCGCATGCAGGCTCGCGAGGAAGCATGAGCTGGAGGCACATCAGTGATCCATTGTCGGTAGTACTTGGCACGATTGACATAGGGGACGCAATAGAGGCGGCATTTCGTGAACATGGCGTAGGAACCAAACGAAACACCGCTCCAAAGAACACACCGGCGAAGAAAAAGCCAGTGCGTAAGCGCGTAATTAAACCGCGTTTCTTCTACCAACCTGAAACAAAACCAGAAAGGAATAATTATGGTTACTAAATTGGAATTGAAAGATGTCACGATTGCTGACGAGCGTCAATACTTGGCTGATTTAGATGCAATGCTTTCTGATTATGAAAGCATGAACTACTCAGAAACGCTCAGCCATTTCCAAGAAATAATGAACAGGGCGGCAAATATCACCGCAAAACATACGACTAAAATCCATTAATCTAAACACCAAACATCGGGAAAGGAATATTCATATGGCTAAGCGCACTAAAGCAAAAAAAGTAACCGTTCTGGTTTATCACTGGAACGGTCTTAAGGTTATTTTTAATGCATTCCCAACTTTAAGCAATCAACTGCATGCTGCGATGTACGACGTTAAAACCAATATTCTAAAGTGGGTTTGTTTTGACGACGATACATTAAAGCAAATACGCATTGAGGGCAAACCACAGCAGGTGGTTGTCTAACAATGAATATTAGCGAGCTGGACATTGAAATAGATAGGCTGCAGAGCAGGCTTGATCCTGACTCTAAAACCTATCGTTATGAAAGTGTCCAGCTCGATATATTGGTTATGAAGCGCGACTTACTCGAACTCACCAAAGCCAAGCAAACAGCGGAATCCGAGATATCAGCAATGCGCAAGCAGCTCGATTATCATGAATTGAGGACGCGCGTATTAGAAACCGCGTTCGTGGCTTTGTGTGCACCAGGCATGCGTGAGGCGTTGGTAATAAAAACATGCGAAAAATTAGCAGAAAAAATTCAGGGAAAACCATTATGAAGCAGTTGGCTGCTGAAAGCATCACAGATGAAGAAGTTTTTGGAGAGAAAAGCACATCCGAGAAAGTGGATGTTATGACAAACCTGCAAAAAGAAGAGGAAATAAAAAGGCTCGCAGGGCTCACGTCGACGCAGTATGCAATTGAAAGAAAGCATGCCGCAAAACGGATGGATATGCCGGCTGCAGTGCTAGATAAGGCAATTAAAGGCGAGAGGGCAGAAGATGATAATAAAGGGCAGGGCAGGCCGCTTGAGCTTCCTGATATCGAGCCATGGCCTGAGTATGTTGAAGGATCCGCGCTTCTTGATGAGGTAGTAGAGATTATTGGGCGTTACATCGTCATGGATAAGCATGAGATCTACGCCACCGCACTATGGGCGATACATACGCACTGCTATAAGGCATTTTTTGTTACGCCGCGCCTGGCTATTACGAGCCCAGTAAGGGAATGCGGAAAGACCGTTTTATTGGATGTCCTGCATGCGCTGGTATGCCGTCCTATGATGACAGCAAATCTTACCGCTGCAGCGTTGTTTCGTGTTATCGAACAAGGTTATCCGACGATATTGTTTGATGAAGCTGAGAGCCTTAGAGATGAAGAAGATGAAAGACGAAGCCTGTTAAATTCGGGTTATAGAAGGGATGGTTATGCTACCCGCTGCATTGGCGAGAAGAATGAGGTCAGGCAATTTTCTACCTTTGCTCCCGTTGCCATTGCCCAGATAGGGCAGCTTCCTGATACGCTGCAATCCCGATCAATCGTCATTAAAATGCGCAGAAAAAGACAGGATGAGCAGGTTGAGCAAATCCGCGCAGGCCAAACCACAAACTTAATGCGAGTGGCTAGAAAGATAGCGCGCTGGACAAGGGATTGCTATTCCGCACTTGAGGTGGCAACACCAGAAACGTCAGGACTTTTTAATCGTGACGCTGATAACTGGCATGCGCTTTTTGCGATAGCTGATATGGCGAGGGGGGATATTGATACCCAAGCGCGCGAGGCAGCGCAGGCATTATTGATAAAAGATAACGGGGCAGGCGCATTTAAGGAGCAGCTGCTAGCTGATATAAAGGGGATTATTTCCGAGATAACAGACGATACCATTGCATCATCCTGGCTTGCTAAAGAGCTGGTTGGCCTGGAAGATAGGCCATGGGGTGAATGTAACCGTGGCAAGCAGATAACGGCGGCATGGCTTTCGCGCCGGCTTGAAAGTTTTGGTATTCGTTCAAATACGATAAGGACTTCAATCGGAACCGCTAAAGGATATCGGCGTGAGCACTTCAATGATGCATTCAGCCGTTTCCTTCCAGAGAACAAAAACGTAACAATTGAGTAGTGTGACGTTTTTGATTTTTGCTCCTAATATAGACTGACAGCCACTTGTGACGTTGTTACCTTTTTATAGGGGGTGTTTATACACTCTGTCTTTTGTCTTTGGCTATGTGGTCACCTGCAGCAAAATACGCCGCAATTAATAATATATTTCATTATCAATGGCTTGTTGTAAAAACAACGGCAATATTACGGTATGGTTTCTATAAGGGTTAGGGCGAGATTAGGGTGAGGTTATACGGCAAGATTACGGCAACGCCCAATTTGAATTTTGTCCACCTATTAAAAAGGGAAATCTTTGGGTGCATATTGTGTGGATCTGCGCGCACAGTTTGAATTTTAATCAAAGAAAATCAAAACCAAATGATATGCAATCATTTGCTCGTTTTGTATAATATATTGAAATATATATATTAAATTAATTCGTATTAGGTGCGGTTATGTAAAAGATAACGCTAGGATAACGTCGTGGCTTAATGTCGGTGTAGATGAACAACCTTTTGTTCACTGCCGGAAATAATCAGATCAAGCTCTATACCCCATGAATTAAGCGCGCGCGCCTTCTCCTGCATGTATTGATGTCTGAGGTAGGTATCTGTTACGGATACGCCTTGGCTATGATTTAAGACGCGGGATATCACATCCTTGCTATGCCCAAGCTCTCCAAGGAATGTGGCAACGGTTCTGCGCAGGTCGTGCAATGTCCACGGCTTATCAAAGCCGCAGGCATCATATAATTTCTGAACGCGCTTATTGTTATGGGTGATTGATTTATCCTGCACGGTGCTGAAAAGATAAACATCAGATATTTTGGGAATGCTGCTTATAACATCAATTGCCATATCAGATAATGGTACGGCGTGCTGCCGGCCGTTCTTTGAATCGGATGCCGGAATCGTCCAAATCTTTTCCTTTAAGTCTACATCTACCCACCGCATGCGCATAATCTCCTGACCGCGCATGCCGGTTATCAATGCCAACTGGTAGCGTTGCTTCCAAGGGTATTGCTCTGCTTCACACACTTTCCAGAAGGTTTTTATTTCATCGCGTGATAGCCATCGATCGCGCCTTACTTCATCACCTGGTTTCTTTATGTAGTGGGCAGGTGATGCCTCGATTATATCCAATTCACAAAGCCAGCCAAAGAATCGCTTAAGGTTTGCAAGCAGCCTGTTAGCCGCTATCGGGCGAGCGCCTGCAGCGTAGACCTCATCAATCAATTCCCTGACGTGTGCTTTTGTTATCTTTTCAACTTCCCATTTTTCCCAGCTTTGTTTTTGAGTGATCGGATAGCTTTTCAATAGATTCTTTATTTGTTTCCATGTGCGCCTACCTTTTGGCTTTAGATGTTCATCAACGTATTTATCAACCATACGTTCGTATGTGTTTAGCTCTTTGGTTAAATCGATATAGGCCTTATATTTATCGTCCTGCCGGCGTGAAAGCGGGTCACCCCCTTTGGATATAGCTACCTGCATTTCCCTCGCCTCCTCGCGCGCCTTTTTAAGGCTGTAGTGGGGGTATTTCGAAAGAGTCATGCAGCGTTGCTTTTTTCCGATCCGATAATAGAGAACAAAACTTTTGGTTCCCTGTGCACTGACGCGCAGCGCAAGGGCTGAAACCTCGGTGTCAAAATACTCCTCTCTGATTTTATCTGCAGGGCATGTCGCGCTTTTAATGAAGAACTCAGTAAGTGTTTTGATCGGCATATCATTCCCCAGATAACAAAAAGATAACAAAAAACCTGTTTACTAAACTTTCCGAACCTTTTCTTTATTTTGCTATATTTGCATCAATATAGGGTTTTATCAAGATAATTTGTATTTATACTTTTCGATTGTTTTCTATCCAAGGTATAAGACCAAGTGACTCTTAATCAGCGGGTCGCAGGTTCGATTCCTGCACGGCCCACCACTGCTTTTGCCCGCGCCCTTGGCGCGGACTTGCAAAAGCAAGTGTCTCGCCGTAGCTTTAGCGAAGGCGGACTGGTACAACACGCTAGGTTCGAATCTCAGTCGAACGGTCATTAAGTTCAAAAATGGAGGATTGTATGTCTGATAGCCTACCTTTTATGAATTCAACTGGACTTATAACCACTATTCTCAACAAAATTATCGAAGCTCAAACGCCAACAAAATACAGTTTGGATTTTCAGGCGAATAAACTTGGGTATGGAAGCGGTAGTGCTAAACCCTTTATTCCTCTATTAAAGAGAATTGGCTTTTTATCCTCTGATGGCACACCGACTGAGTTATATAAAAAATTTCGCAACCCTTCTTCGCGGTCATCAGCGATGTGTGCTGCGATAAAAAATGGGTACGCACCCCTTTATGCAATTAGCGAGTATGCTCACGATTTGGATTCCAAAAAATTAAAAGACACGGTTATTCAAGTTACAGGTCAGCCAAATGATTCAAGCACGGTTAAAGCAATAGTTGGAACATTTAGTGCCTTAAAAGCATTTGCGAATTTTGATGAGATAGAAGATATTTCTGATGAAAAAGAGTCAGAAGTAGTTAAGCCAACGAGTAAGACTCTTCCTGCGCCTAGCCAGCACATTCCTGAGGCCACAGCCCCAAGAGGAATGAACCTCTCTTACACAATTAATCTCAATCTACCAGAAACTAAAGACCCAGAAGTCTTTGATGCAATTTTTACTAGCTTAAAAACAAAGTTACTTAGCTAGCATGAACGAAAAAACGGCAGATATTATTAGAAACTTCGGCATGGCCAATCAAATGGCTGAAGTTGCTTTGGATCGAATTGAGAAGAAATACAATATCGACCTTGGTAGAGTAAAAAAATCCATAGATTCTGTTTCAGAGAATTATGTGGATTTTGAAAAAGATATACGAAAAGAAGCTGCTGAAATGGCTCAGCACTACGAGCTATTTTATTGTTTAGAAGTTTCAATAAGAAAGCTAATCAGTCAACGCCTTCAGGAAAATTATGGTGTTGATTGGTGGAATGCGAAGAAGATTGATGGCAAAGATGTCGTCCCACAAGTAGTAAGAGACTACGCAAAGCAAAGTCAGGAAAACGAATTAACACAAGCAATCATAACGCGATCCGATGATTTGATTGACTACATCTCATTTGGTCATCTTGCGGATATAATTGTCCCTAATTGGGATATTTTTGGAGACATGTTTACAAAAAGAGAGGCTGTTCAGAAAGTTCTTAGATTATTAAACACTCTGCGCGGCCCAATTGCTCACTGCTGCCCATTGGCCGATCATGAAATAGCAAGACTTAGGCTTACAGTAATTGATTGGTTTCAAATCATGAGTTAATGTTGGTTCGAATCTCAAGTGCCTAAATTCAAGAGATTCAGGATAACTTGGCTACTAGTGTAATTAATTCTATGCCTTACAATCGCTGCAAAATCAGCCGCACAAGCTCAAAATCCGCTCTAAGCCCCCTCTAAAAACAAACTTTCCCTTGCCATCTCAGCCTATTGGTTTATGCCTGTGGATAAGTGGTTCTCATAATGTGAGATGAAAAGGGAACGAAGTACGCTTTTTTAGCAAATCTTCGGCTGTACCCGCAACTGTAAGCGACGAGCTGTTTTCGCATAAGTCACTGGGAAACTGGGAAGACTGAAAATGGTGGCGACTCGCGAGCCAGGAGACCTACCGCTTACGTGTCACACGCATTGAGAAGACGGCGTATCTTCTGGATGTAGGGCTTTGCGGCATAATTGCCGCGTGGCTTTCCCTTATGTGGTGACACTGTTTCGACATGGATATCCATGCGGTGCAGAGTCAACCATTCATAAGGAGAATTATATGCAAAAATGCATATCATTATTATTCAGCACTGCATGTGCATTATCCGTGTGTGGCGCTGCTTTTGCGTACGATCCGGAAGATCCCATCACCTCTATTGTGATTTCGCCTACGCGTTCGCCAACACCAATCAACCGCATCGCCAGCAGCATTACGGTTATAGACCACGACACCATCAAACAGCAGAACCGAGCCAGTGTGGTTGATTTGCTGCGACAGGTGCCAGGTGTTACCGTTGCCAATAATGGCGGGCAGGGGCAAACATCACGCCTGTTTATGCGCGGCACGAATTCTAACCATGTATTGGTACTGGTGGATGGTGTGGCGCTGAATGATCCGTCTGATCCTTCGGATGCCTTCGATTTTTCTAATCTCTCAACCGATAACATTGAGCGCATTGAAGTATTGCGGGGTCCGCAAAGTACACTGTACGGATCGCAGGCGATTGGTGGCGTTATCAGCATCATTTCCAAACAGGGCAGAGGCAAACCGCGCTATAATGCATTTGCTGAATATGGCCGCTATACCAGCAGCAGGGCAGGTGTGGGCAGTGCTGGTGAAATAGGGCGCACCTCCTATAGTTTTGAAGCGCGCAACAGCTTCACCAAAGGTATTTCTTCGTTCGATAAGCAGTTTGGCGGCAGGGAAAAAGACGGCAGCGAGAATTATACGTTCTCGGCAAACATCAGCAGCAAGCTGACCGATAATGTTACCGCAAAACTTTCTGGCCGGTATGGCCGGAATATAACGCAGTTTGATAGCCCGGGTGGGTTTACTCGCCCGAGTGATGATCCGCTGCCATATAACGATTCACGGCAATTTACAGGCCGTGCGGCAGGTGAAGTATCACTTATGGATGGAAAGTGGACGCAGGAGATGAGTGTCTCCATGTTGCATCTGAACCGTGGGCAGATCACCGAATATTTTGATGCCATGTTCAATACGTTCTTTGGCCGCCAGCAATATCAGGGCTGGCGCGAGAAAGTGGATTGGGTGCATCGTATAAAACTGCTGCCCTATCAAACCCTGACGGTGGGGGCAGAAGCCTCAACCGATCACCTGAAAAGCGATACACTAAGCGAGATCAACGTGGATAATCGCGCTGTGTTTGTGGATGATCAGATAAGTTTCGGTGAAGATATATTTGTTGGTACTGGCATGCGCCTTGATGATCAACAGTCATTTGGTAAACAATTTACCTGGAAGGTCGCGCCGGGCTATGTGCTGCGTGCCACCGGCACTCGCCTTAAAGCCAGCTATGGTACGGGGTTTAAGGCGCCTTCCTTGTCACAATTATTTGACACCTCATCTGGTAACCCGCAACTAAACCCTGAAAAAAGCAAGGGATGGGATGCAGGCTTTGAGCAGCCATTATGGGATAACAGCGTATCATTTGGCGCAACATTCTTCCGCAATAATATTCGCCAGCTGATAGGGTTTAATCCTGCCCCGCCTTTTGCTAGCATCAACACAGGCAAAGCGCGCACCGAGGGCGTGGAATCAGCATTAATGGTCAAGCCATTTACAGGGCTAACGCTGAATGCCAGCCATGTCTATACATTGCCGCAGGATCGCACACGGGATAAGGAATTACTGCGCCGCCCGCGCCATCAGGTGAATGTGAACGCAACGTATGATTATAGCACTGCCGGAGATATTGGCATGAACATCCGCTATTCAGGTGAACGGCGGGATATTGATATCAATGCGCCCTATGGCCTGGTGTACGTGAAGTCTTTTTCTACCATAGACCTCACCACCAATTATCACGTCAATGAGCATGTAACACTCTATGGCCGCGTAGAAAACCTGCTGGATAAACGTTATGAGGAAGTCTACGCGTATGGCCAGCCAGGTATGTCACTCTTTGCTGGTGTGAAAACGAATTTCTAGCTGCTATTCTTTTGCGATAGGAAATACGCTTTGTACGCCACGCTTAATGGCATCATCTCTCATGGCGTTGCCTTCGGCTTGCGTGTCGGGATGTTGGGCGAGTAGGTAACCCATAAGCCACTGCGCGCTGCGGTGGTTTGGTACAGCGGTAAGAATTTTATGCAAAATGTCGATTTGCTTATTGATGTCGTTCTTTGTGTATTCGCCAAGGCTCATTAGGAAAATAGCCGCTTTATCATCGCGGCTTGGTGCACGCGCAGCAAGATGAATGGCAGCATCGGCAAAGCTTTCTTTAGCTTCTGCTCGTATGGCATCAAAGGTGGGATGTTGTAGACTGATAAATAATTCATAATGCAGTTGCAGCCAGAGTAACGCAGCGTAGTCAGCTGTTGCAGAATTCTGTGCTACAGCTTTTGCCGTATCAAAAAATTTCTGGACGCAATTGGCATCGCTGTCACGAATATTTTGCTGGCGAATGCGGGCGGCGAGATCGATTACATAGCTAATGGCAACTTCATTAAATCGTTCTGCACCACGCGGAATATCTTCGCTCAGAAATTCTGGTGTGATGGTGCTGCAATCCGTACTGCGAGCTGCGGCAAAAAGTCTGTTGCCGTATGTTATAGCGTTCCATTGCAGAAGGCTGCTTGCAAGCATGGCAAGTGCTGCAATGGTGCATAATGCGCCGGCAGATTTTTGTTTGCGTGGCGCTGCCTCAGGTGAGCATACACATATTAGTGCGCCAAATGCCAGTGCGTGAATGCCAAGCACATGCGGTATCTCAAACCAGAAATTACTGAGCACGGCTAGTGCTACAATCATCGGCGCACATGGCCAGAAAAGATGTTTCGGAAGAATCCACAATAACGTAATGGGAAGTGCTAGAAATAACATAAAACCCAGTATGCCGAATGAAAGCAGCGCTTCCATCGGTTGGCTATGGCTATGATATCCCGTGCCATCCAGCAGGAACCAATTTGGGTTACGCGCTCCATCGCGAAAAACCGTCGTGCCGTCTACAAGACCGTGCTGGAATAAATCATCGGTGAAATGTCCGAAGCCGTTGCCTGTTACCAAACGCGATGGCTCATGCTGTAAGGTGCTAAGTGCTACCTTGTTGAGCAATACTCGACTGCCTAGACCTTCGTTCCGCGCGGCAAATAGCGATTCTTCGGCGGCAAGCCCCACATCATCATACTGGTAAGAAAAACTATATACCCACCAGCTTACCGGCAACACAAAGGCAATTGTTGCAAGCACTATCCATGCACGTGCTGGTGCAAAAATACGCTTAAATGCAGCAGATGTCTGTGCAAGCACGCTAATTACCAACGCAGAGCAAATGAGCACTATACCGATAAAATTATGTGAGTGCAGCAGCGCGAACAGGCATATGGCAAGTATACATAGCCGCCACATGGCGTGGGTATTTTTTACAGACACGCTATAGGCAAGCCATAAATACGCAGCGCAGAACGCCAGATAATCCGGCCAGTTATTTGGCTCCCAAGGATTTAGCGGTTCATCAAGCCGTAGCATTTTATCGTGCAGCAGGAAATGCAGGCTGGAAAGTATAATGGTCACAAAACCTGCCACACAGAGTAGCGCGCGCTGATAAGAAGCAATTCTCCACAGTTGGGCAGTAAGCGCCACGCCAGCAGAAAGAGCCATCCACCACGCCGTGCCTTCACCACTACCTGGTGATGAAAACCACGCCCGCCACGGAGAATCAGACAGGATAACCGTAACAAGCTGCACAATCAGCCAGAGCGCAAACGTAATGGTGAAAGGATTGCGTGGCAGTGGCGCAAGCAAGCCGCGCATAGCGCCATAAGCAAGCCACGCAAATATGAGCGCAGCGATAGAAAAATGCGCCAGCATCAGCGGCTCAGCAATATGCCATACACCGCCCTGAAATGGCGGCGTGCTGAAGATAAATGCACCCATCTGCAAGGCAGAAAGCGCAATACCAATACGCATAAATAAGGTTTTTTGCTGCATATACGGCAACATACACGAGATAGGGTATAAGGCAAAGCCAGTTGACGTATGGGCGGTTAGGCCGTAGCGTTAGCGGATAAAACAAGGAATTAATCATGGACGCGCTTAAAAAACTTGGTTGCAGTGTGAATAGTAATGTTAGTGGTGGGCTTTCTGTTACCTCGCCGGATAGCGGTGCAGTGATTGCAACGCTGGAGGTGGATACCGCTACAACTCTGAATGAAAAAGTTACACGAGCGAAAATAGCGCAGGAAAAATTCTCCCAGTTGACGCGTGAGGAGCGTGCACGAGTGGTTGAGGCCTATGCAGCGGCGATGAAAACGCACCGTGTGCTACTCGCAGAAATCATTCATCAGGAAGCAGGAAAAACACTGAAAGAAGCGCAGGGCGAAGCCGATGGCTCGGCAGATATTATGCTAAAAACCATCAGGGATGCCACGCTGCCTGATTTGGGGAATATGTCTCGCGTTAAAGAGCGCAAGCCGGTGGGGGTGGTGGGGCTTATTACCTCGTTTAATTTTCCGATGGCGGTAGCGCATTGGACAATGGGCGCAGCATTCCTTGCGGGCAACAGCGTTGTCTGGAAACCATCTGAGAAAACGCCTCTTTCAGCACTCGCCTGCAAAGCAGTGTTCGATGCGGCCGTACCGGAACATGCGGATTTATTTCAGGTGATCATCGGAATGCGCGATGTGGGCGAGGCACTCGTGGCGCATGAAGGCGTGGATATGATTAGTGCCACTGGCAGCGTGGCCATGGGGCAGGGGATAAAAGCAACGCTTGCGAAAAAGAAAAATAACCGCGTGCCGCCAATTTTAGAATTGGGCGGTAATAACGGCGTAATTATTTCGGATAAAATGACGGATGCACATCTGGAATTTACAGTAAAAGCCATCATGGGTTCATTCCTCGGCACAACGGGCCAACGCTGTACTAATACGCGGCGCGTGATTGTGCACGTTTCACAGTTGGAAAAAACCGTGGCACTTTTTACCGCGCAAATCGAAACTTTCCTGAGTGCTGCTGCAAAAGATGCGGCATTTGATGCAGCTAATGACATGGGGTATGCCGCGCTGATTGATAAGGATGCTTTCGAGCGGTTCGAGGCAGCAAAAAAACAGGTGGTGGCAGAAGGTGGAAAAATCGTGCTGGGTACGCGCCTGTGGACGAACGAAAAACCGGAGGCGTACCACGTGCAGCCAGCACTTGCGGTGATGCCGACACAAACAAATATCATGCACAAGGAAACCTTTGCACCGCTGTTGTTCATTGCGCCATACAAAAATTTTGATGAAGCGATTACTATGCTGAACGCGCCGGAAAATGCTGGGCTCGTTGCTGGTATTTATACGCTGAGCCAGAAAGAGGCCGATCAGTTTGCGCGCACCTGCACGGCAGGACATGCGCTCATCAATGCGCCCAAAGGCACAGGTACGCCAGCACATGGCATGGGCTTCGGCGGCAATAAACATTCCGGCTGCGGTGAAATTTTGAATAGTGCTGACCCATTACAGGCCTTCACACGCGCGGATACATTTACACGTATTGTACAGAATAAGGATATTGCGTTAAACGCATAAATCTTGTCATCCCCGTGCAAGGCGGGGGTGACATTATTCTTCCAACTGAACTGCGCTCACTTCGCACGGATAGCACAGCTTGGTGGTGGCGAGCTTATCGGCAGGTAGTGGCCACGGGCCGACGGCGGGGTCTTTATCATATAGCCGTGCGGCCTTGCTCCAGAAAATGCCGGAGAAATCCTCTGGTGCTTTGAGCGTTGCGCCCGATGGCACGGCAACCGCCAGCACGTCGCCTTTGTTCACCGCTTCCATTTCTTCATATTGATGCAGCGTGTAGCAGAGCATACCGTGAGGATTTACAATAAATTCCAGCGCGGTCTGCAACGCAAAATGATTGCCTTTGCCTTTTTTTCGCACGATAACTTGTGAAGCGCTTGGTGGAATCGCCTCTGTATTGGCGCATGGCTTTGCCATATAGATCATATCATCCTTCTGCACCTGCTCACTGCCGATGAGATCAGCATAAGTAATGCGCGGCTTCACATGGTAGCCATCAAAAATGCCATCATCCTTCACATGTTCCAGCGGCGTTACTTTCGTATAACCAATCTGGTACAGCAGCGAAAGTGTGTAGGCGGCTGCTATGTGCGGCGCGTCTTCTGATTCATGCCTGCCTGCTTCAATGCCTACCTGATGTGCAATGTTGGAAAGCGGGCTTACAATGGTTTTGAACGTTACCAGTTTGTTGCCGGAAGCGGAGGCATTCGCTGCAATCGCATCCGCCAAATCAAGCAACACAGCGCGGATGGAAGAGTGCAGTAAATCGCGGTCATATTTATGATCGGTAATGCACACCATGTTGCCGCGTGCGGTGTGAATATCCAGAATGCCGCAGATATTAAGCCCCATGGTGTAGAGTTCCTGCGCGCGTTTAATGTGGTGTGTGTCCGCTTTGCGCTCCATGAAATCCACGGGTATACGGTTCATGTCCGGCAGCAAACTTCCATCATCCGCAAGGCCACAACGGAATGCGTCACGAGTTTCCTGCCGCGCGCGTGGATTTTGCTCCCATGCCTCAAAATATTGCGCGGCTGCCAGTGGATTACCTATTACCGCCACAACATCGCGTTCCAGCAATTTTGCTTCAGACAGCGCCATGGCCAGCAACACACCCGCAAGTCCTGCCGGTTCATTGCCATGCAGCTGTGTCATTATGGCAAACGGTTTATGGGTGGTATTGCCTTTTATCAAAAGGCTGGCTGGAATGGTTTTGCCGCCCAGTGTGGTTTCGTGCCCGCGCACAAAGCTGCTAACTTTCTGCAAGTCGCTAAGCGCAAGTTTTTTATCAAAGAAATGCTTGCGGACAGCATCCGGTTTCTTGAGAGCCGAAAAATCGCAGTTGAAAATATCTTCAAGTAAGTGTCGGATAGAAGTCATAGATTCCTTGTACTAAGAAAGTTAACGCATGCTAGCCGATGAAACTAAAGAAGTCATCTTTATTGGAATGCCCGGGCCTACGCATAATTATGGTGGGCTTTCAGGCGATAATGTGGCTTCGCGCAGCAATCAGGGCTCCGCTTCCAGCCCCAAAACGGCGGCAAGGCAGGCGCTTGAGCTTGTAAGGACACTGAAATCCTTAGGCGTTGTAACAGCAATATTACCGCCGCAACTTCGGCCAAATTTATCGCTCTTACGCCAGCATTACATGGGGGATGATGAAGAGTTAATTCGTCAAGTAGCCTCTGAAAATCCAGCGTTGCTGGAAAAAGTATCTTCCAGTTCGGCCATGTGGGTAGCCAATGCAGCTACTACAACCCCTGCAAGCGATGCCGGTGATGGACTGCTTCATCTTACCACGGCTAATTTATACACCAACCTGCATCGGCGGATTGAGGCAGCCGACACGCACAAAGTGCTTACGCAGATTTTCGCGCAAGTGCCAGATATTGTGATACACGCGCCACTACCACAGAACTTGCCGGATGAGGGCGATGCCAACCATATGCGCTTAGCACCGCGCCATGATGAAAAAGGGCTGCACATATTGGTATATGGCACGGATGGAACGCCGGATGATCCCAAAACGGCGCGGCAAAGCAAAGCCGCATCAGAGGCGTTAGCACAACACCACGCGATACCAGATAATCAGGTGTTGCTGCTTAAGCAAAATCCTGAGCTGATAAAGCAGGGCGTGTTTCATAATGATGTGATTGGCGTGAGCAATGAAACGGTGCTTCTGGTGCATGAAGAAGCCTTCAGTGGTGGCCATGCGGATATTAAAAAAATAGAAGCAGCATACGCGGCATTACATGCAGGCAAGAAGTTATGCAGCATCGTTATCCGCGCGTCTGACTTAAGTGTAGAAGAGGCAGTACGCACCTATTTATTCAACAGCCAGATAATCACTAAACCGGATGGCAGCATGGCTATCATCGCGCCCAGTGAGTTGCAAACCTTGTATAACGGCAAGGCAGCAAAGCTGGTGGATGCGATATGTGCCGATACAGACAACCCGATTAACGAAGCGCATTACCTTGACCTGCGCCAGAGCATGCGCAATGGCGGCGGGCCTGCCTGTTTGCGCCTGCGTGTGCCGATGTCGGGTGCGCAGATTGAAGCGATGAAAAAGCATGTGAATGTGATTGCGGATGATGCGCTGCTTTCATCGCTCGAGCGCATTATTGAAGCCTATTATCCGGAACAACTCACGCCGCAGGACGTAAAAGAACCGCGACTCTATGAGTTGTGCAAATCTATGCTTACGGCACTTTCAACGGTGATGAAATTGCGGCTGGTGTATTAATTACCAGCGTCTATCGTGAGAACTCGCAGCCCCTTTGTCTTGAATGTGTGAGATGATCAGATCCCAGCGGATGCCCTGCAGGTATTCGTAGTCGTATGATTTGTAGGAAAAGGTAACTCCCTGACTGGTTTTTTTTGTGGAACTTTTCATTTCCCTATCGATCGTATCAGGGTGCATGGTGTATCTTTGTGCAACATCACGTTTTACCAGCCTATCCAATATGGCTGCAACCTTGGTTGCTGTATCTTCATCTGGTAGTATGGCTTTGCTTTCCAGAACATATACGAAAGGCGTTGAACCAGAAAAACTTGATGCACCCTTGAATCCCTTTGCCACTTCACACGCATATTCCACCGGTGATTTTTTTACCGGTTCGGGTGTGTATGGGGCGTGCGGCATCCTGCGCGAATCTGTGCGCGGTGGCAGTCTACCTTCGCTAGCCGCATCTATCATTTCGTCAAGGGGTGATAGGCGACCTTCGCGCTTTACCCATTTTTTTTCCTGAATCACCAGAGTCGTTGAGTGACATAAATATTTTGCCTGCAATAATACTGTAGGATCATTTTAACTTGATGCGCGTATTGTTGTGTTACAAAATTGTGAAATTTTCTTAATAGCAATATATTGAAAAATAATGATTATTTTCTATCCGGCGCACTGGGTTTTGCCGGAAGGCTGTTAAAATACGGGTCTGTCCATGCAATGGGCAGGCAGGTAAGCAACCATAGCGGCCAGTATAAAAGGCGCGGGAAGGCGATGCGTGCTTTATTTTTCGCAAGGCCTTCTGCCACAATGCGTGCTGCTTTTTCGGTACTCATGATGAAAGGCATTTTATACGGGTTTACATCCGTCAGTGGTGTGCGGATGAAACCCGGGCAGACTGCGTTTACTTCCACGCCAAAATCTTTAAGCCAGCCGCGCAGGCCTTCCGCATATAAACGCGCCCAACCTTTGGAGGCGCTATAGGCCGGAGAGCTGGCAAGCCCGCGCATACCGGCAAGTGAACCAACGAGTGCAATTTGCCCGCGCCCGCGCTTTGCCATCAGTGGAATGAGCGGCTGGATGGTGTTATTTGCGCCATCAATATTGGTTGCAAAAATAGCGCGTGATTGGTGAGCGTTCTCTCCACCACCACCTATACCTGCCGAAATTCCGGCATTGGCGATGACGAGATCAATCGGTGTTTGTGCATCGGCTGCCAGCAGCCATGTTTCCATACCGGTCTTATCGGTAACATCCAGCACCGCAAGATGCACGGCTGCCCCTGCTTTTTTGCAGAGATCGGCGGTTTCGGTAAGTCTTGCGTCATTGCGGCCTTGTAGGTGCAGGGTAATACCGGCGGCGGCGTAATGCACCGCAAGGGCTTTGCCCAAACCGCTGCTTGCGCCTGTAATTGCGATGTTTTTAGGGTTTTTCATGAAAAAGTAACCATTATTCTGGCATACTATGCTTTTAACCCACTCAAAAAGCAATAATAACAGTAGGAAATCAATGACAGTCAGTAAGAATGTATGTGTCTTTTGCGGCGCATCTAATAATGTTCCCAAAAAGTTTCTTGATATTGGCCAGACCTTCGGGAAAATCCTCGCACAAAAAAATGTCGGGCTGGTCTATGGCGGCGGTGATTGCGGCGTGATGGGCACGGTAGCCAACGGCACGCTCGAAAATGGCGGGCGTGTAACAGGTGTGTTTCCAGTTTCCCTGCGCAATATCGAAAATGAACACCAGAATTTAAGCGAAATCATTATCGTAAACACCATGCATGAGCGCAAGCAGCTGATGTTTGAGCGTTCCGATGCATTTATCGTATTCCCCGGCGGTTGCGGCACCATGGATGAAATGTTTGAAATTATCACATGGAAGCAGTTGAAACTGCACCACAAGCCGATTGTGATTTTTAATTTTGAGCATTATTGGGATCCGTTGATTGCGCTGCTTGATAACATCATCGAAAATAAATTCGCCAAGCCCGAAACGGCGGGTTATTACCATGTGGTTGACCGCGTGGAAGCGGTGCTTGAGGTGATTAATTATTAAGTGCACCCCGCATTTATTGCGGGGTCTGGTTACTACGTGACAATTAAAACAATTTCACAAACACACTCAGGCCTTCCTGCGTAGGAATAATCAGCCCGTAATATTTGCTGGTATCTGCCATACGTTCGTTGAAGCTGCGCATATTCTTCCATGTGGTGGGCGCTGTACTTTCAGGAGGTGAGTCCTGTGCGGCCGCACCAAAGAGCAGCGTATTATCACCTACAATCAACCCGCCTTTGCGCACATTCGTTTCCGCCCAGTCGAGATAGGTATCATAACTGATTTTGTCGGCATCAATGAATACCATGTCAAACGGTGCTTTGGCAGAAAGCTGAGAAAGCGTATCCAGCGCATTGCCTTCCAGCAGTGTAATTTTATCTTTTACATCCGACTTCTCAAAAAATCCACGGGCGAGGGCGGCGTGTTTGGGGTCGCGTTCCAATGTATAGATATGCCCGCCTTCCGTCAGGCCGCGCGCCATCCAGATTGCGGAATAGCCGCCAAGTGTGCCGATTTCCACTATGGTTTTGATATTATTGGTTTTAACCAGAAACTGTAGTAATTTGCCTTCTTCGGCACCCACTTGTATGCTCATATTCATGGCGGCTAGGCTTGCATTAATTTCTTTCTGCAAGGCATCTTCCGGGGCGTATAATTTGCGGATATAGTCAAGATTCGGGTTTGTTGCGCGGGTCATAAAATATTAGGTACAGGATGAATGAATTAGCTGACACTATAGATTTAGCACCGCCGCTTTCGCAAGCGATTCCCTTATCGCTTACCGGGTGCGAGTGGGTGTTCAAGGCTGCAGATGACCGCCTTACCACCACCCTCATGCAGCAACATGATTTGCCGGAGGTGCTGGCGCGGATATTGGCGGCGCGTGGTGCAAAAATTGAAGACGTTGAAGATTTTCTGAATCCAAGCCTCAAGCACTTACTGCCAGACCCGTATCATTTGAAAGATATGGATGTGGCGGCGGCGCGTGTGGCAAAGGCCATCACGAACAAGGAAACCATTGCCATATTCGGTGATTATGATGTGGATGGCGCAACATCTTCAGCGCTCCTCATGCAGTATTTCCGGGCACTTGGGAGCAACCCGATCGTCTACATCCCTGACCGCATGACGGAAGGTTACGGCCCGAATGCCAAAGCCATGCTTACATTACAAGAGCGCGGCGCATCCGTGGTAATCACAGTGGATTGCGGTACACTGGCGTTTGAAGCATTAGATGCCGCGCATGAAGTAGGGCTTGATGTGATCGTGGTCGATCATCATCAGGGCGAGGCACGACTGCCAAAAGCCTGCGCTGTGGTGAACCCCAACCGGCTGGATGAAACGTCGGAACACCGCCATCTGGCCGCCGTGGGAGTGGCGTTTTTACTGGCGGTTGCGGTGAATAAAAAATTGCGTGAGCAGGGATTGGTGGTACCAGATCTCCGCCAATGGTTGGATATCGTAGCTCTCGGTACGGTGTGTGATGTGGTGTCACTCACCGGAGTAAACCGTGCATTTGTAACGCAAGGCCTAAAGGTCATGGCCGCGCGCGGCAATGTGGGTATACGTGCGGTGCTGGATATGGCGGGCATTGCGGAAAAACCTGGAGTCTATCATGCCGGGTTTGTGATTGGCCCGCGCATCAATGCCGGTGGGCGCGTAGGAAAATCGGATTTAGGTGTACGTCTGCTGACCAGCGAAGATGAACAGGAAGCAAAAGGGCTTGCCGCGGAACTTGATAAACATAACGCCGAGCGCAAGGCCATAGAATCATTGGTACAGGAAGAAGCCATGCAGCATGCGGAGGCGCAGGCAGATGAGCCGCTGATTCTGGTGCAGGGCAAAAGCTGGCATCCGGGTGTAATTGGTATTGTGGCAGGCCGCATTAAAGAACGTTTCAACCGGCCAGTTGCGGTGATTGCGCTGGCGGATGGACTCGGCAAGGCATCGGCGCGGTCTGTCTCCGGATTTGATATGGGTGCAGCGGTGATTGCAGCGCGTGATGCAGGTTTGCTGGTTGCTGGTGGTGGTCATGCTATGGCGGCGGGATTTACGGTAGAAGAACATAAAATGGCAGAGCTGCGCGCATTTTTACTGGCACGCGCGATGACAAAACACGCAGAACTCACGCGTCATAAACGCCTGCATCTGGATGCAGAGTTGACACTTGCCGGAGTTACTGAAGATCTGGTGGAAAAAATTGAGCGGCTTGGGCCGTTTGGTCAGGGCAATCCTTCCGTGCGTGTTGTGGTGCGTGGCGTAATCAACATGAAGCCGGAAATCGTTGGAGAGTCGCATATTCGCACATTTTTGAAAGATAAATTGGGCAAAGGCAGCGTTTCTGCCATTGCTTTCCGTGCGGTAGATTCAAAATTGGGTGAGGCATTGTTTGCAACGCGCGGGAAACTGTTGGATATCGCCTGCCAGATGAAAATCAATGAATGGATGGGCAAACGCTCCGTCAATCTGGTGATAGAAGATATTGCCTCGACCTGTGAAGCCTTATAGGCTGCACCGATGCAAAGTGTGCAAGCAAGAATATTTCGCCATTTGAAAAGACCGAGCATCCTGCCGGGCTTCAAAATCACGCTGTTTTTTACGTTGGCCTATTTGCTGCTGATTGTAGTCATTCCACTTGCAGGACTTTTTGTAAAAACTACGGAACTGGATGTAGAGGGTTTCATGCGTGCGGCGTTTAGCGAGCGCGTGATACATGCCTACAAAATCAGTTTTGGCATGTCGTTGCTTGCTGCGCTTATTAATGGCTTCTTTGGGCTGATACTGGCGTGGGTGCTGGTGCGTTATCGTTTTCCTTTCAAACGCATCATCGATGCAATGGTAGATTTGCCGTTTGCGCTACCTACGGCTGTTGCTGGTATTGCACTTGCTGCATTATATGCGCCGCAAGGCTGGATAGGCCAGTATTTTGAACCACTTGGCATCAAGATTGCGTTTACGCCAATTGGCATCATGATAGCACTGATATTTGTAGGGTTACCTTTTGTGGTACGGATGGTGGAGCCGGTGTTGCAGGATATTGAGCGCGAATTGGAAGAGGCGGCAGCAAGTTTAGGTGCCACGCGTTGGCAGACCTTCTGGCAGGTGATTTTTCCAACGGTTGTTCCATCGCTGCTTACCGGATTTGCTATGGCCTTTGCGCGTGGGTTGGGTGAATATGGTTCGGTGATATTCATTGCCGGAAATATTCCGAATATATCAGAAATTGTACCACTTATCATCGTAACCAAGCTGGAACAATATGATTATGCGGGCGCAACGGCCATTGCTTGCGTGATGCTTGTGGCCTCATTCATACTACTTCTCATCATCAACCTGCTCCAGAAATGGACCGGCAGCCATTCGGTGGATAAATAGCATGTTCTGGAAAAAACCATCCGTACGATTGTCTGAACCATGGTGGGTAAAAACCCTGCTGATTCTCACAAGCCTTGCGTTTATTGCGGTGCTGGTGGTGTTGCCGCTTGCGGCGGTATTTGCGGAAGCATTCCGGCAGGGCTGGCAGGCTTATGTTGATGCTGTGATGCATCCGCATGCCATGTCTGCTATTAAACTGACGCTATTGGTTGCAGCGATTGCGGTGCCGTGTAATCTTGTGTTTGGAATTGCTGCATCATGGGCGATTGCCAAGTTTGATTTTGTGGGTAAGCGGCTTCTGATTACATTCATTGATCTGCCATTTTCGGTATCACCGGTTATTTCCGGTTTGATTTATATTTTGCTGTTCGGTTCTGGCAGTCTGTTGGGCGACTGGCTTATAGAACATGAGATGCAGGTTGTGTTTGCTGTGCCTGGGTTGGTGATTGCTACCATATTTGTGACCTTTCCTTTCGTGGCGCGTGAACTTATTCCGCTAATGGAGGAGCAGGGCAGTGAACAGGAAGAAGCGGCGTTGATGCTTGGAGCATCGGGGCTTCGCACGTTTTTCGCGGTGACGCTTCCTAATATCAAATGGGCGCTTTTATATGGAGTGCTGTTGTGCAATGCACGCGCCATGGGTGAATTCGGCGCAGTATCGGTAGTGTCTGGCCATATACGCGGCAAAACCAACACATTGCCGCTGCACGTTGAAATCCTTTATAATGAGTATAATTTTATGGCGGCCTTTGCGGTTGCCTCCATCCTAACCATACTGGCAATCGTCACGCTATTGCTTAAAACGGTGATAGAGCTTAAATTTACCCATTCTTCCAAGGCGGCATAGCATGAGTATTGAAGTTAAAACTGTCAGCAAGTCTTTCCGTGATTTTCACGCGCTGAATGATGTAAGTCTGAAAGTGGAAAGCGGTGAGTTGGTTGCACTGCTTGGGCCTTCTGGTTCCGGCAAAACGACATTGCTGCGTATCATCGCTGGTCTTGATTTTGCCGATAAGGGACATGTGCTGATTGATGGGCAGGATGCAAGCCAGCTGCATGTGAAAGAGCGCAATGTCGGTTTTGTATTCCAGCATTACGCGCTTTTCCGGCACATGACTGTATTTGATAATGTGGCGTTCGGCCTGCGTGTGCGCCCGAAGCAGATTCGTCTTTCTAATGAAGCGATTGAAGACAAGGTGATGTCGCTTCTCAAACTCGTGCATCTCGATAAATTTTATGACCGTTATCCATCGCAGCTTTCCGGTGGCCAGCGTCAGCGTGTGGCATTGGCGCGATCATTGGCGGTAGAACCAAAATTGCTGCTGCTCGATGAGCCCTTTGGTGCGCTGGATGCCAAGGTGCGCAAAGAGCTGCGTCGCTGGCTGCGCCGATTGCATGATGATATGCACATCACCAGCATTTTCGTAACGCATGATCAGGAAGAAGCAATGGAAGTTTCTGACCGTGTGGTGGTGATGAATAATGGCAAAATTGAACAGGTGGGCACACCTGAGCAGGTATATCACCAGCCGACCAACGGTTTCGTGTATGACTTCCTTGGCAACTATAATGAATTCATCGGCTGGAAAGATAAAACCGGCAATGTGCATTTAGCTGAAGATGATTTGTGGAATGCAGGTAAAAAGGCGCCTTCGGCAGCGGCGATTTCTGATAACAAGGCGCACTGGCTGAATCGATATCCTGAGTTGGTGGGTGCAATTCGCAAGGTAATGCCAGGCTTGCCATTGCCGGTGGGTGCGCCAACATTTCGCCCTGAGCTTGGCATAAATCGCCAGCAGATGCGGGCAGTGCTTTCCGAGCGCGGCACGCCGGTGCGCGTGTATGCAAGGCCGCATGAGATGTTTGTTACCAAAACACCGGACGGTGAGCATGAATATATCCCCGTGCAGGTGATACACATAAATCCCGCTGGTTCGCTTGCTAAAATTGAAATGCAGCGGCAGAATGGTATTATCCTGCAGGCGGAAGTGCCAAAGACGATTGTTGATTCGCTTTCTATCCGCAAGCATGACAAGATATTTGTGCGGCCAAAGAATGTACGGGTGTTTGAATGAGCTGGAAAAAGAAAATTCCCAATTACCTCACCTATATGCGTATTGCAGCAATTCCTGCGCTTATTGTGGTATTTTTCCTTAAAGGCAACTGGGGCTTCTGGCTGTCGGCTGGCATATTTATGTTCGCAAGCGTCACCGACTGGCTGGATGGGTATATGGCGCGCAAGTGGGAGGCGCAGTCTAACATTGGCCGTTTTCTTGACCCCATTGCTGATAAGCTCTTGGTGGCAACTGCGCTGATGCTGCTCGTGCAATCCAATACGGATGATGTAACACGCACCGATATTATTCCTGCCATTGCCATTATCTGCCGTGAGATATTAGTGTCCGGCCTGCGTGAATTTTTAGCAGAAGTGCGTGTAAGTGTGCCGGTGTCACGGCTTGCTAAATGGAAAACGGCGGCGCAGATGCTTGCGATCTTCCTGCTGCTGCTTGGTGCCGGTGGGCCTGAGTGGTTTCCCACCGAAATGGCAGGCCGCGTGCTGCTATGGGCAGCAGGCATCCTAACACTGGTGACAGGCTATGCGTATTTGAAGACAGGCTGGAAGTATTTGTAAGTGATGACCGAGAATGAATCTTACAACAATTATGTAAAAGCTAGGCAAGCTATGGAAGAAGGGGATTTTCCTGAGGCTATTACCTTATTTCAAGATTCATTAAATGCATCTCCGCATTTTAAAACCTATGAGTTACTAGGTACATGCCTAATTGAGCTCGGGAAAATCCAAGAAGCTATAGAAATATTAAGCAAAGGTACAGCGCACTATCCAACTCGATTCAAGACATGGTACTTATTGGGTGAGGCCTATCTTTCTGCACAGCAGCCAAAAGAAGCACTGTCTTGCTGGCATCAGTCTGTAAGCATCAATCCACAATATCATGTAGCACAAAAACGCTTGAGAGAATTCTCAAGTATGACTGGTCAGAATTAACCAGCCATTCGTTTCGGTTCAGCACGCACTAAGTCGCTATATGCAGAAACCAGTTTCTTAGTAACCGGCCCAACGGTGAACTGCATGTCTGCCACCTGCCCTACGGGGCTGATTTCTGCTGCCGTGCCGGTGAGGAATATTTCCTGCGCGTTTTTCAGTTCTTCCGGTTTGATGTGGCGTTCTTCCACCTTGAAGCCGTTATCGCGCGCCAGCTGAATTACCGTGCGGCGGGTGATGCCATCCAGGAAGCAATCTGCTTTTGGTGTATGCACCACACCATCCATCACTAAAAATAAATTGGCACTGGTGGCTTCTGCGAGATAGCCACGATAATCAAGCATCAGCGCATCATTGTAGCCTTCAGCTTCCGCTTTGTTTTTAGCGTGAGTGCAGATCATGTATAATCCTGCAGCTTTGCTGGCAACGGGTGCCATGTTTGGCGCAGGGCGTACCCACTGCGACCATTGCAGCTTCAAGCCTTTTTCCATCATTTCCTTGCCGTAATAGCTTGGCCATTCCCATACGCAAACCGCAACACGAATATCATTACTGCCTTTGGTGGAAACAGAAAGTGTTTCGCTGCCGCGCCATGCCACGGGCCGTATGTAAGCGTCCTTCAGGTTCATTTTTTCCAGTACGGCATATTTAGCTTTTTCGATCTCATCAATGCTGTAAGGAATCGTAAAGCCCAGCATTTCTGCGGAGTTGTGGAAGCGCTGCGTGTGTTCACGTGATTTGAAAATGCGGCCATTATACGCGCGTTCGCCCTCAAACACGGAAGAACCGTAATGTAGCGCATGGGTAAGCACATGGACTTTTGCCTCGCGCCATGGGATCATTTTCCCATCCATCCAAATCCATCCATCGCGATCGTCAAACGGTACCAGTGCCATAAAAATCCTTATTTGCTATCTATCGAAATTGCCGAAATCTGGCGGCCATACACGGTTTCTTTTTTAAGTGTCGCCCGCCGGAAACTGAAGAAAGCATTTTCCTCGGAACATGTGTCATTCGCAAGCACATTTATTTGCGGGATGCCTGCGCGCCCAAGCCGCTGTTTCGCATAGGCTTTCAGGTCAAACAGGTAATGTCCGCCACGCGGCGATGCTGCAAAGAAACGCTCATGGGCGATATCCTGCTGGATAAAACGGGCATAAAATTCACCGCCCACCTCGTAGGATTTCTGGGCGATGGCGGGGCCAATGCTGGCTACGATATAACGGTTATCTGCACCCAGCTGATGCATGGCGGCGAGGGCTGCTTCTATCACCCCATCAAACGCACCTTTCCAACCGGCATGCACGGCGGCGATAATACGATTTTCTGCATCAGCCATGAGGATGGGCAGACAATCCGCCGTCAGTACACCAAGTGTAATACCTGGTTTATTGGTAACAACCGCATCGGCCTGCGGTGATTCTTTCCAGTGCCATGGCGTATCGACTATTACTGCCTTGGCACTGTGAATCTGGTAAGGAACGCAAAGAGATTCGGGTTTACTGCCAAGAGTAGTGGTTACACGGGTTCTATTTTCCATGACCTTTTCCAGATCATCACCGGAGGCAACACCGCAGTTCAGCGAGGCATAGATGCCATCACTCACGCCACCATTGCGGGTGAAGAATCCGTGTTGGATATCTGAGATTCCTGAAAGGTGAGGGCATGTGAGATGCATTATTCAAACCCTTCCGGTGTTGGGTGATGCTTTGGCATAATACACATCATCTTGAATAACTCACCCATTTCATCGGGCGCAAGCAGGCGTTTTAGGCCGGACATAATGGTGGCCTGACCTTCCTGTGTAAGCCCTTCGCATAGCCGTGTTGCGCGAGGTATTGCGCCTAACTTGCCAAGCACTCTGCCTTGTGGATACGGGCCGTACACGGTTGCACCGGCATGCTGTGCTACTTCCATCAATGCAGAAAAATCAACATGAGCGGTTAAATCTGCTTCACCTGCGTCTTTAAGTACGTTGTGGTATTTATGATTTTTTACGGCTTGCAGCGTGTCACCGTTTGTTCCGCCTATGTACCCATAATCCGCAATCATTGCAGCGCCGCCTTTAGTTGCTATGTGTTCGCCAATGACGCGCAAAATCTCTAAAGCTGGTTCACAGAGTTCAATGATTTCTCCGTCATTCCGGCGAAAGCCGGAATCCAGTTTTTTCTGGATATCAGCTTCCGCTGGCATGACAGAAAAAATAAATTCGCTATTATCAACATCCACCATGCGCTCATGCCACATATTATCCTTGTGCATAAATTGCCGTATCGGCAACGCATCAAAAAATTCATTGGCGATGAGTAGCCAAGGTTTGTCATCTGGCAGTGCATTAATCGTTTCATGCCATTCAATATGCGGATGTGTTTTGGCCAATGCATTCCACTGCTTGTGTTTCAGTGCAGGGCTGGTTTCCACCAGATGAACGGTGAGACTGCTGTGAAAACCTGCAATGTGTTTGGTAGCGCGCAGTGCATCCGCCATCAGCGTACCACGGCCTGGACCAAGCTCAATCAGTGCGGCGTCCGGCATGCCCAGATGCATCCATTGCTGGGCAATCCATGCGCCAATCAACTCACCAAATATCTGGCTGATTTCCGGTGCGGTAGTGAAATCGCCTTCTGCGCCCAGCGGGTCTTTGCGCATATAATAACCCAGATATGGTTCTGAGAGTGCAAGAGACATATATTCGGCCACGCTCATCGGCCCATGCTCTTTTATTTTCTGCGCGATGATATCAGCGAGGCTCATGATGTTTTCTGAATGCTAAATATAATCCGGTAGCAAGCATGGGAACACAGAGCAGTTGTCCCATCGTAGAGAACCCAACGATGAATCCAAGATGGGCATCCGGCTCACGGAAAAATTCGCAGATCATGCGGGCGGCCGAATATCCAATCAGGAATATACCTGCGAGTAGCCCAACCTTATCACGCGCTTTGGTGTATTTTACGCAAGCGAACATCAGAATAAAAAGCGCAACACCTTCAAGTGCTGCTTCATAAAGCTGGCTGGGGTGGCGCGGTAATTCGCCGCCATGCGGGAAGATCATACCAATCGGCGCATCTGTCACGCGGCCAAACAGTTCACCATTGATAAAATTGGCGACGCGGCCAAAAAATAATCCAATCGGTGCAGCGCAGGCAATTACATCCATCAGCTCAAGGAAGCGCACCTTGTGTTTGCGGGCGAATAAAAAGAAGGCAAGAATCACGCCAATCAGCCCGCCATGAAACGACATGCCGCCTTCCCATATGTAAAATGCTTCCAGCGGATGAGACAGATAATAGGCTGGTTTGTAGAACAATACATAACCCAGTCTGCCACCTAGAATAATACCAACCACTGCCCACGTCACCGTATCATCGAGTGATTCTTTGGTAAGCCCTGCTATGGGCTTGCGCGCGTGTTCTTTTGCAAGATACCACCAACCGAGCAGAATGCCCGACACATACGCGAGTGAATACCAGCGAATAGCCAGCGGGCCTAATTGTATGGCGATGGGGTCAATGGCGGGGAAGGGGATCATGTATAGGGATTAGGCATTGGGCATTAGAGAAGCAAGTGGTTTTTTCTCTAGTCCCTAATCCCTAAAGCCTAATGCCTAATATTCGTCCCAGGCTTTTTTCTCAGTTGCAACTGGTGCAGCTGCAGCTTGCGGTTTGGTGTTATCAATCACTTGATAGGTAGAGGCGATTTCAGAGCGTACCTCACTTGGCGGTTCGCCTTTGCCAGCAGCAATTACTTCACCAAAATCGCTGGGATTAAATCCTTTGCCGGCATTGATGGCGGTTTTGAGGTTTGGCAGGTTTGGCAGGTTGATTTTAACGTAGGAATAAATGCGGTCGCCAAAGGAATTTTTCCCGAATAAAAGCAGCACGACAAACTGTGAATCTAACGCATTCACACCGTTCGTGGCCTTTTCAGGGAGGGGTTTACTGGTCCACTTGCTCGACATCACTTAAATCCTTACGCCATTTCCCAAACATGCCAGATTAAGAACAACCTGGGCATGGTACATGATTTTCATGTAATAGGGAAGAAAAACAACAGGCTAGGGTAAAGATAACGTTAATTTCAGGCTATTTTCTAAAAAAATTAGAAAATTACGGTTTAGGCGATGCCCATACCTTCAGTTGTAACGGTCGGCAGGCTATTCGATGCGCTGACAGAAGCAGTTGAAATTCCGCTGTCCATGCTACCTGCAAAGCTCTGACCCATAGCCACCGCGAGGTTGCTGGAGCCACCGGCTACTTCCATACCATCGAAACTTGCAAACATTTCTGAGCTCCCTCTTGACATAATCCCTGCTCCTGTGCGGTTTTTCTAGGTTTTTTAGATACCCAGTTCATTAACTATATTTTTATACTAACGAAATCTATCCACAGGTTCAAACGCAAAGATGTGGATAATCGCAATCTTCACAATTCTGTAACAATTCTGTAATCGGTCTGTCACATAGGTTAACAAAAAACCCGGAAAACGGCTCTAAACCTCGATTATTTATTTGTCATCCCGTGGAGCGTTTCAGAAGAAACGCGAGCACGGGATCCACTGATCAACAAGGTCATTAATTCAGTAAGCCTGTCAGTAGACAGGCTGTGCAATGGCGTTGCCATGCTCGCCTACTGGCACCGCTACTGCAAAACGTACAATGCGGAGCCATGGATCCCGTATCGCGCTGTCTGCTGACAGCTTGTACGGGATGACACTAATGGTTAAACCTGCGTTCCGCCGACGGTGAGCTTTTCTAAGAGCATACTGGGCTGGCCGACGCCAACAGGTACCGATTGACCTGCTTTGCCACAAGTGCCCACCCCGTCATCAAGTTTCATATCATTGCCGATTCCGATGACATGCTTGAGGGCTTCCGGCCCATTGCCGATAAGAGTCGCACCTTTGAGGGGTGCGGTAATCTTGCCGTTTTCGACCAGATAGGCTTCTGAAGCCGAGAACACAAATTTGCCCGAAGTAATATCCACCTGCCCGCCGCCAAAATGTGTGGCATAGATACCCTTTTTCATGGAGGCGATCAAATCGGCGGGGTTGTCTTTTCCGTCCATCATGTAGGTGTTGGTCATGCGCGGCATGGGGATATGTGCATAACTTTCGCGCCTGCCATTGCCGGTTGCACGCATATTCATCAGGCGTGCGTTTAATCTATCCTGAATATAGCCGGTGAGGATGCCGTCTTCTATCAGCACAGTTTTAGATGTTGGGGTGCCTTCATCATCAATAGAGAGTGAGCCGCGCACATTATGGATGGTGCCGTCATCCACCACGGTTACACCTTTAGACGCTACCTGTTTACCCAATAGGCCAGCAAATGCTGATGTACCTTTGCGGTTAAAATCACCTTCCAGCCCGTGGCCTACTGCTTCATGCAGCAGCACGCCGCACCAGCCTGGCCCAAGCATCACCGGCATTTCACCGGCGGGGGCGGGGATGGATTTAAGATTCACCAGTGCCTGGCGCAACGCTTCATCGGCCTGTTTCTGCCATGAAGATACATTTATATAGGAAGCATAGGGCACGCGTGCACCAGCGCCACTGCCGCCGGTTTCCATGCGGCCATTTTCTTCCACAATGACGCTTACATTAAGGCGTACCAGAGGGCGTATATCGCCCGCCTCGCTACCATCAGCTTTAATGATACGCACCGCTTGCCACACGCCGGAAAGCGAGGCCGACACCTGCTTTACACGTGCATCTTTGCTGCGCAAATACGCATCTATTTCCTGAAGCAGCTCAATTTTTGCGGTGAACTCTACTTCTTTAATAGGATTGATGTCTTTATATAATGCCTGATTGGTGCCAAAAGGAGGCGGGGTAAGTGCCGCAACACCCTTTTGCCCGTGATTTACGGTTTTCACTGTCTGTGCTGCTCGATTCAGGGCGGCTTCACTTATTTCTGAGGCATGGGCATAGGCGCTTGATTCACCCAGCACGGAGCGCAGGCCAAAGCCCTGCATGGTATTGAAGCTGGCGTTTTTCAGTTTACCATCATCAAAATGCAGGCTTTCTGACTGGTTGTATTCAAAGAATAGCTCACCATCATCCATGCCGGAAAGGGCATTTTGCGTGATGCGCGTGGCGGCCTGTTTATCCAAGCCTGTCTGGTCAAAAAAGAGGGTATCGAGTGTTTTGAAATCGGTCATGGTATATGCTATTACATAAAAGCGGGGACACAGCAAGTATACGTTAATACAAAATATATTGCGTATGTACGAAGGAAAGTTTACAAAACGAGTCGCACTGCGTGTTTTTTCCGTGCATTGCCTCTTAACATCTAGGAATTACGAATGAAAAACCGTTTCTACTCCTTTGCATCCGCGATATTTTCGTTTTTTGCAAGTGCGCCCTCCCATGCGAGTGACAGCTTCGCTAAACCCTGGCAGCTCAATTTTCAGGAACCGGCAACGCCCGTTATGGAAAAACTGGTATTTACACATGATTTGCTCTTGGTGCTTATCACGGCCATCTCAGTTTTCGTATTACTGGCCATTGTTTATATTTGCGTGCGCTTCAATAAAAAAGCGAATCCGGTTGCCAGTAAAACCACGCATAATGTGAAGCTTGAGGTAATCTGGACGGTGATTCCTATCCTCATTCTGGTTGCTATTGCCATTCCATCGCTGCGTCTGCACTATTTCATGGAAGATGATGTGGAAGCGGAAATGACGCTCAAAGTGGTGGGATACCAGTGGTATTGGCATTATGATTATCCGGATCATGGTAATTTTGGCTTTGATAGCTACATGAAGAAAAAAGAAGATTTGAAGGAAGGCGAGCATCGCCTGCTTGCGGTGGATAATCATGTCGTTGTGCCTGTAGATACAAAAGTGCGCGTGCTGCTTACCGCAGGGGATGTCATTCACGCATGGGCAATGCCTGCATTCGGCGTAAAGCGTGATGCTGTGCCGGGGCGCTTGAACAGCAGCTGGTTCAAAGCAACAAAAATTGGTCGTTATTATGGCCAGTGCTCAGAGCTTTGCGGCGTTGGTCATGGCTTCATGCCGATTGTGGTGGATGTTGTAAGCAAAGAAGACTTTGCTGCATGGGTCGCTACCAAGCAGAAAGAAGCAGGCATTGTGCCGGAAGCAGAGAAAGCCTCTGCGCCTGCCGATAAAGCAGCCGAAAAGAAACCAGCTTCAGATATTTAGTTCAGGATCAGGAAACATATTATGAGTTACGCAGCAGATTCACACGACCACCACCACAACCCAACCGGCTGGAGACGCTGGCTGTTTTCCACCAACCATAAAGATATTGGTACGATGTATCTGATATTTGCGGTGGTGGCGGGGTTAGCCGGAACATTTTTCTCAGTCTTGCTGCGTATCCAGCTGGCAACGCCTGAGGGAACATTCTTCGGCGGTAATTACCAGATGTATAATGTGGTACTTACCGCGCATGCGTTTATCATGGTATTTTTCCTTGTAATGCCTGCGTTGATTGGTGGGTTTGGTAACTGGTTTGTACCTATTATGATTGGTGCGCCGGATATGGCGTTCCCGCGTATGAACAATATCAGTTTCTGGCTGCTTATTCCCGCATTTCTGCTGTTGCTTGGATCTGCGTTCGTAGATGAAGGTGTTGGTACAGGCTGGACTGTCTATCCGCCACTTTCACAGATCGCATCGCATCCCGGTATGTCAGTGGACATGGGTATTTTTGCTCTGCACCTTGCAGGGATTTCCTCCATTCTCGGTGCAATAAACTTTATCGTTACCATTTTCAACATGCGCGCTCCCGGGATGTCACTATTCAAAATGCCGCTGTTTCCGTGGTCAATTTTAATCACTGCATTTCTGCTTCTCCTCGCGCTTCCTGTGCTTGGCGGCGCGATTACCATGCTGCTTACCGATCGTAATTTCGGCACCCATTTCTTTGATCCGGCAGGTGGTGGAGATCCGCTTCTGTTCCAGCATTTGTTCTGGTTCTTCGGCCATCCGGAAGTGTACATCCTGATTCTGCCTGCGTTTGGTGTTATCAGCGAAATCGTATCCACCTTCTCACGCAAGCCGGTGTTTGGCTATATGGGCATGGTGTTCGCCATGTGTGCCATCGGCTTCCTAGGCTTCATCGTATGGGCGCATCATATGTTTACCGTGGGTCTGTCTAAAGACACCATGGCGTATTACATGGTGGCAACCATGATCATTGCAGTGCCAACCGGTGTAAAAATCTTCTCATGGCTTGGCACGATGTGGGGTGGTTCTATCACTTTTGAAACGCCGATGTTGTTTGCTATCGGTTTCATCTTCCTCTTTGTGGTGGGTGGTGTGACTGGTGTGGTGCTTGCCAACGCTGCGGTGGATATTCCACTGCATGACACCTATTACGTGGTGGCGCATTTCCATTATGTAATGTCGCTGGGTGCGGTGTTTGCGATTTTTGCTGCGTTTTATTACTGGTTTGGCAAAATGTCTGGTCGCATGTATTCGGAGCCGCTGGCGAAAATCCATTTCTGGATGTTCTTCATCGGTGCGAACCTTACCTTCTTCCCACAACATTTCTTGGGTCTTGCAGGTATGCCGCGTCGTATTCCTGATTATCCGGATGTATATGCGGGGTGGAATTATGTTTCCTCCATCGGCTCCTATATCGGTGCTGCATCAGCGATACTGTTCCTCTTTGTAGTGTGGCGCGCATTTGCTGCTGGCAAGCCATGCCCAAACAACCAGTGGGGCGAAGGCGCAAAAACCATGGAATGGCAGCTGCCTTCACCGCCGGCATTCCATACGTTTGAGAAACTGCCGGTATTTAAATAGGCATTAGGGATTGAGTTATGACTACACACGTGGTGCTTCCCCAATCCCCAATGCCTGATGTCCAAGCCTTTTCGACTGTCGGCGATTACATCACCCTGCTCAAGCCAGGCGTCATGTCGCTGGTGGTGTTTACCGGTGGGGCGGGGATGCTGGTGGCACCTGGGCACATCAATCTTTTACAGCAATTCATGACACTTCTGTGTATTGCTATGGCGTCAGGTGCCGGTGCGGCCATGAATATGTGGTTTGACCGTGATATTGACGCTATCATGAAACGTACACAAAAACGCCCCGTGCCGGCTGGCCGCGTTGCTCCGGAAGATGCGCTGGCGTTCGGATTATTTCTATCCGCGGCGTCAGTAATGTTGATGAGCTTGGCATTAAATTGGGTGGCGGCGGCATTATTGGCCTTTGCTATTTTCTTTTATGTTGTAATTTACACCATGTGGCTGAAACGCTTAACACCGCAAAATATTGTTATCGGCGGTGCCGCAGGCGCATTCCCACCCATGATTGGCTGGGCAGCCGTTACGGGTGATATTACGCTGCAATCTATCCTGCTATTTATGATTATATTTTTGTGGACGCCGCCCCATTTTTGGGCATTGGCGCTGTACCGTAGCGGGGATTATGAAAAGGCAGGTGTGCCCATGATGCCGGTGGTAGCAGGCAGTGAAAGCACTAAACGTCAAATGGGGTTCTATACGTGTTTACTTACCATTTGCTGCCTCTCTCTGCCATTTTTGGGTATGGCTGGGGTGCTGTATGCGGGATGCGCTACGGTGCTTTCTGTGGTTTTTCTGTATCACATATACAAGGTAGTGGGTGATACATCGGATAAATGGGCAAAGAAAACATTTGGCTTTTCCATTTTATATCTTTTTATGCTATTTACTGTGCTTGTGCTTGATGCCGCGTTTGTGCAATCAGGCTTTTAGGGGATTTTTTATGGATACAAGTAAAAATGAAGCTGCGCTGCATAAAGTTCAAGCACTTGCAGAGATTACGCAACAAACCATTTACCTGATGGGAGCAAGCTTCTTGCTTGGAAGTCTAACCACGCTGTTTATGCTTCTCATTCTTGATTGGGTTCGCCAGAGCAAGGCAGAGAGGGCAGAAAGAAACGGTTAGTTTTTATGCCACATTCTGAGCAACATCGTAGCCAGAGGCGTAAGAATCTGGCGTTGTTTCTTTTTCTTCTTGTACTCATTGCACTTCTTTATGCCATCACCATCATGAGGCTTAAGGGCATGGGTTAGTGCCGCCGTGAGCAACAAGCATAACAAAAATATTTCTCTTGCGATCAACTTGCTTGCGATTGTAGCAGGTATGGTGTTGCTTGCCTATGCATCGGTTCCATTATACCGGCTTTTCTGTGCAGTGACCGGCTATGGTGGCACGACACAATCATCTGTAGCACTGCCAGATAAAATATATGATCGGGAAATAACTGTGAGGTTTAATGCCGATATTGACCCTGCGCTTGATTGGGGTTTTAAGCCAGGCGAGAAAAAGCAAGTGATTAAGATTGGCGAATCGGCGCTGACCTACTATGTGGCAAAAAACAAGACAAACCGGCCTATTATAGGACATGCCACTTATAATGTAGTCCCGCATAAGGCAGGGCAGTATTTTGTTAAAGTAGCGTGTTTTTGCTTTGAGGAGCAGACATTGCAGGCGAAGCAAGAAGTCAATATGCCAATATCTTACTATATAGATCCAGCTATTATGGATGATCCGGAAATGAATGATGTGCAAACAATTACATTGTCTTATACGTTTTTTCCGCTAAAGGAATAGCTTTCAGGTTTGAGATTTCAGGTTTCAGCATTAAGAATATGTTATTATTCTTTAGCTAAAACCTGAAACCTGTGAGCTGAAACCTTACTTAGGAGTAACTATGTCGCACCACCAAGATCATCCCTACCATTTGGTTAATCCAAGCCCTTGGCCAATTTTAAGCTCACTTGCCCTGTTCCTGCTTACCTTGGGTATGGCAATGTTCATGCATAAGCACTCTATCGGTGGTATAGTGGCTCTAGCTGGTCTTGCCTTGATGCTATACTGCATGTATGGCTGGTGGTCTGATGTGGTAAAAGAAGCGCGCGAAGAGAAGGCGCATACACGTGAAGTAACACGTGGATTACGTTTCGGTATGGCGTTGTTCATTGCTTCGGAAGTGATGTTTTTTGCGGCGTTTTTCTGGGCATTTTTTGGTGCGAGCACTTTGCCTAAATTGCCACTTGAGGAAGTATGGGCTGTTGCTGAAGGTATTTGGCCACCAAAAGGCATCGAGCCGTTTGATCCATGGCATCTGCCATTCCTGAATACGCTGATTCTTCTGCTTTCTGGTACAACGGTGACATGGGCGCATTATGCTATCCTGCACAACCAGCAGAAGCAGGCGGTACAAGCATTGTGGTATACTGTAATCCTCGGCGTTATATTTACGCTCTGCCAAGCCTATGAATATTCTCATGCCGCGTTTGGTTTTAAGGACGGCATCTATGCATCGACTTTCTATATGGCAACTGGCTTTCACGGGTTTCACGTGATTGTAGGGACTATTTTCCTTGCTGTGTGCCTTGTGCGTGCGAAGAAAGGCCACTTTGTGCCAAACCAGCATCTGGGTTTTGAATTCGCTGCGTGGTATTGGCATTTTGTAGACGTGGTATGGTTGTTCCTGTTCGTGTTTGTGTATGTGGATATGGCGAACAAGCTCATGCCAGCATTCATGTCGATATTTACCGGCACAAACATGCTTATATTCTTTATAGCGTCACTGATTGGCACCGGATTCGGTGTGTGGCGTGTGATCATGAAGGGTGGCATGTCGAAGGTGGCTCATCATTAAGCTCTTTCGCTGTCCGCGCTGTCAGAAAGGTCGGCTGTTTTCTGGTTTGCTGACCTTGGTGGAGGCGTGCAGCGAATGTCGCATAAAACTCAGAGAACAAGAGCAGGGCGATGGGCCTGCTTTCTTTGCCATACTTTTAATAGGTACGCTGGTTGGAATATTTTCTGCGGTGGTAGAAATTAAATACGAACCAGCATTCTGGGTGCATGCGGCATTGTGGATTCCGTTTATAGTTATCGGCTCATTGCTGTGTATCCGCCTGTTTAAGGCGATGCTGATTGCCGCGCAATACAAGTGGCGTGAGCAGGATTTTGGTAATTCTAATTAAGCGCTAAGATAGCATGGTTTAAGTGCAAGGCGAATGATACCCAAAGCACATACGGTATAAGCAGGTAAGAAGCCGGTTTATCTGCTTTGTTAAAAACTGCTATGTTCCAAAGTATTGCCGCATACAGGAAAGTAATAACGATTGCTCCCAGCAGTGGCGATTGCAGGCCAAAAAATACCGGCGTCCACAGTGCATTGAGTAAAATTTGCACCCAGTATGGGCGCATCAGCGGAGAGTAGAATTTTGCAGCAAAACGTGCATTCGGAAACATCTGCCACACGCGCCAACCAGAAATGGCAATCATGATGTAAAGCGTTGTCCATACCGGCCCGAATACCCAGTTGGGTGGGCTGGTTTCTGGTTTATTTAAGCCAGCATACCATGTGGGTATCGAGTCAATGGTAATAGTAGATCCAACTGCCGAGATGGCAAACATCAACAGCAAAAATCCCGCTAGTGTGCGGTATTGCCCCACTTACGCTTTCGCCTTGCGGTTCTTGCGTGGCAGGCCTTCCACTTTGCCTTCCTGCTCGTTGATAGCTTCCAGTGCTGCAATCGCCGTCAGGTTCATGATTTCTGCAACCGAAGCATTCATGCGGGCAATCTGCGCCGGACGGGTAAGGCCCATCAGCACTGGCCCGATAGTAACGCCATCACCCAGCTCCTGCATCATGTTGGATACTACATGGGCGGTGTGCAGTGCCGGCATAATCAGCACGTTGGCGGAATCAGACAGGCGGCAGAATGGGTACAGGCTCATCAAATCTTTGTTGAGTGCCACACTTGCTGACATTTCGCCGTCATACTCAAAATCCACATTCATGGAATCCAGTACTTTTACAGCATCGCGGATACGCGCGGCTTTTTCGCGCATGGGATTACCAAACGTAGAGAATGACAGCAACGCGACACGTGGATCATGCCCCATTTTGCGGGCGGCATGCGCGGTCTTCTTTGCAATATGTGCAAGTTGCTCGGCATCCGGCAACTCCTGCACAGCAGTGTCAGAACAGAACAGGGTTTTGCCTTTGGCCACAATAAGCGTGATACCAAACAGGAATTCGTTTGACTTGGTATCAATCACGCGGCGGATGTTATCGAGCGATACGTTATAGTTACGGGTAACACCGGTAATCATTGCATCACCATGCCCCATGGCAAGCATGCAGGAAGCGAAGATATTGCGGTCGTTTTTCACCATGCGTGCCACGTCACGATACAAGAAACCCTGACGCTGCATACGCGGATACAGGTAATCGATATAGTCATCCACATGCGGGCTGACCGCGGCATTGACAATCTCAATGTCCTGCCAGTTATGTATGGCCATTTTCTTCATCAGATCAGTGACGCGCTCGGTGCGCCCAACGAGTATGGGCTTGCCGTAGCCATTGTCGCGCCATTGCACTGCGGCGCGGATGATTTTTTCTTCCTCGCCTTCGGCAAAAATAACGCGCTGCGGATTAGCTTTCACCTTGTCGAAGATATATTGCATCGAGTTGGCGGTTGGGTCGCGGCGGGCGGCGAGTTCTTTTACGTAACCATTGATATCCATGATAGGCTTGCGGGCAACGCCGCTGGCCATAGCGGCTTTAGCAACCGCTACCGGAATGGTTGTCATGAGCCTTGGGTCGAACGGTGCTGGGATGATATATTCCGGCCCGAATTCCATATGGCGGCCACCGTAAGCTGCCGATACTTCTTCCGGCACATCTTCACGCGCAAGCTGTGCGAGTGCTTCTGCGGCGGCAATTTTCATTTCCTCGTTAATCTGTGAAGCACGAACATCCAGCGCGCCACGGAAAATGTATGGGAAGCCCATCACGTTATTAACCTGATTCGGGTAATCAGAGCGACCGGTAGCGATGATGGCATCCTTGCGCACGGCAAGCACATCTTCCGGCGTGATTTCAGGGTCTGGGTTTGCCATGGCAAAAATAATCGGGTTACGTGCCATGGATTTAACCATTTCCTGCGTCACCGCACCTTTTGCGGCAAGGCCGATGAACATATCCGCACCTTCCATTGCTTCAGCTAGGGTACGTTTCTTTGTTGGTGCAGCATGCGCGGACTTCCACTGATTCATGCTTTCAGTGCGGCCTTCATAAATCACGCCGCTCTTATCAACGAGTAGTGCGTTTTCATGGCGCACGCCCATGCGCTTAATCAGCTCAAGGCAGGCAATACCGGCTGAACCGGCACCGAGTGTTACCACTTTCAGGTCTTTGAGTTTGCGGCCTGTCAGGTGCGCGGCATTGATAAGGCCTGCAGCGGTGATGATGGCGGTGCCGTGCTGGTCGTCATGGAATACGGGAATATCCATGCATTCGCGCAGGCGTTGCTCGATGATGAAACATTCCGGTGCTGCAATATCTTCAAGATTGATGCCGCCCCAGCTTGGGCCAAGCAGCTTCACGCAGTTGACGAATTCATCCACGTCACGCGTGTCCACCTCAATATCAATGCCGTCAATATCAGCAAAACGCTTGAACAGAATGGCTTTGCCTTCCATCACCGGCTTGGATGCAAGCGCGCCGAGGTTGCCGAGGCCGAGTACTGCAGTGCCGTTTGAGATAACCGCCACGAAATTACCGCGAGAGGTGTAATCATAGGCTTTGGAAGGATCTTTATGGATCTCAAGGCAGGGAATCGCAACACCCGGGGAATAGCCCAGCGAGAGGTCACGCTGCGTCATTAGCGGTTTGGTGGGGAGGATGGAGAGCTTGCCGGGCTTGCCTTCCGCGTGATAGGCGAGTGCTTCTGCGTCGGTGATCGGTTCTTTTTTAGACGTCATAAATATCCAGATAATGCTGCATTGCAGCATAAGTTATTGTAATACAAAAAAGGATATTGTGCATCGCATAATGCGGGCAGTTTTGCAAGGGGAAATGACGTTAACCAATGCCGCCCTTTGGCTTATCAAATGTAATACGCAGTACGCCCGCCAGTTCCTCAAGAAGTGGTAGGATACTGGTTCTGTATGTATTAAGATGTTCAGCATAGTAACGCGCGTACTGCGCATTACCGCCCTTTATTTTTTGCTCTACTGCGTCAATAGGTGTTTCGGTGAGAGTATAAATAATATCAGCTTTGAACTTGTCAAAAGCACTTAGCGAGGTACTACCATCATGCCCTTCGCCACCTATATGTTCAGCGTAATTCATCAGTAATCTAATAAGTGCACCTGACTCACGGATAGAGTTTTTCTGATCATTACTGAGTTCTCCACTGATGCCATTTCTTATTCTGCGGAGCACTTCAAGCAGTTGTTTTAACTCTGGTACTTTCTGATAGACTATAATGGTGGGGTCGTCTGCTTCAAAGGCTTCTAGGGCCAGATTTGTATCACGGACGGAATCAGAATTTGTTAACTCATTAAGGATTCGTTCAAATCTGTCATCAATCCCTTTGGCATGGCTTGATGGGCTAGCGGCGTTGCAAGAATCTCTGTTGCTATTGCTTCTGGAGTGCGCCCACTACCAGTTTTATCTACAAATGACATGCGCTATCCAATTCCACCTCTTCCGTGCTCACTAATCGCCCTGTCCGTGTATTTTGCATCAAGCTGGGCGTATTGTTCGTTGGTCAGGGATACTTTGACAGTTGCATTTTTAGTAATATTTATCTTTGGAAGCACTGCTATTAATGATTCAAGATTTTTTGCGTCGGGTGAGGCGGTACATTCGCAGGAAACATCCTCCAGTTTCAGGTCTCCATCTGTGAAAAATGCTTTGAATGATGCTGCAGGAATGGCTTGTGGTGCTGACTTCAGCTCTCTTAACAAGTTCTCTGTATATTCACGCTCATAGTGATTGTCTGCGGATCTAAATAGTTGCAACTGCCTTCTGCGTGCGAGATTTCTCGCGGTGTTTGTTACATCAGGTACTGTGGGGGTAGGAGGGGTTGTAGACTCTGCAGATGGTAATATAAAATTAACGACACGATGGGTGAATTCACTGCTAGATTCTCCCCTAACTCCGGTATCTCCAAAGCTTCTCGGTGCGCCTTTTGCTCTTTTTTTGGTCATGCTGTGTTTTTAGTTGTTGCTGTGATTTGGTTGTAATGCATGGGAATCATACTATACTGAAGCCGCATTAATTAAAAATTAAGGTTTTGTGACAGGGCATGATATAGAGCAAGAAACTGTATTGTAAGGAAAAAGTAAACTTTGCTGCAACCTTGATAAGATTGACTAGTACAAAATATTAAACTGTTGGTGGCTGTCGTTTGTTTTTTTCTTTGTTAAGAGCTTGTTGTAATTCTGTGATAAGTGGAAGCATCTTCTCTAGAGCACTTGCGATGCGCAACTGTGTTTCATTCCAGACAATTTCCTCCATTGCTTCAAAGTGTATATTTTCTTGAGCTAGCGCTGTAGCTGGTGAGGAGGCTGATATCTTTGGATTATCAGAGTCCACAGCGGTACCAATTTTATTGGCAAAGCTTATGTAGCGTGAGTGTTCGGAGTCGCCTGGCTGTGGTAGATTTCTGTTATGTCGTTTTTGAAACAAATTATTGTTATTAGCAATTAAGGCTGACGCAAAATTTCGCAATATTTCTATGTATTTATTACCGTTATCAATAGCATCTTGTTCTTCTGGGGTAATTATTTCCACATTAGCAAGTTTCTTAATAGCACGGGTGAGGTGAACAATTTGTGGTTTGTGGTCTATTGCAATTTTTTGGGCTTCAAACAATTTTCTAGGGGAAGCATCACTATCAATTAGGTCTGAATCAATCGTGTGATGTGGTAAGGTATCTGACATAGATCTTTGTAACCAGATGACATTTTCATAGCCTCGTTCCTTCACGCCTTTGCAAAAACTGAAGGTCTCAATTTCTAATAATTTAAGTAATTCTTTTGCCACTAAAGCACTATGACGAGGATTAATAAAGTTTCTTGGATCGGTGGGTTTCATAGAATATAGCATCTAAAATCAATTCTACTGTTTATCTTTTTCTCAGGCATGAAGGGCGTTTCAGTTGTTGTTGCGAAATGATTGTAAACATTTCAAACCATACTATAGTAATACCTAATTAATCAAAAATTAAGGTTTTGTGACGGGGTTTGGAGTGGCGCAAACATCTGTATTAGAAAAAGAAATGGTGCAGGCAACTCCGGCCATGCAGCAGTATCTGAAGCTTAAATCCACGCATTCGGACTATCTGCTCTTTTACCGCATGGGCGATTTCTATGAGCTGTTTTTTGATGATGCACTCAAAGCCTCTGCCATTTTAGACATTGCCCTCACCAAGCGCGGCAAACATGCGGGTGAGGATATTCCCATGTGCGGTGTGCCGGTGCATGCTGCCGATAATTATTTAGAAAAACTGATTCGTGCTGGCCAAAAAGTGGCGGTGTGCGAGCAGCTTGAAACGCCAGAAGAGGCAAAAAAGCGCGGCTATAAGGCGGTGGTCTCGCGGGATGTGGTGCGCATCGTAACGCCTGGCACACTCACCGAAGAATCACTCCTTGATGCGCGTACATCAAATTTTTTGGTTTCTGTTTCGCAGGTGGAGGGAATGCTTGCACTTAGCTGGATCGATATCTCCACCGGTGAATTTCGTATGGCACCTGTGGAGTTGGGTAATGTTGCCTCCGAACTGGCGCGGCTCGCGCCAAAAGAAATTCTGCTGCCGGACGCGCTCGCTGATTCTCCTGATTTCAAAAACATCGCGGATGATTTCAAACAGAGCCTTACTATTCAGCCTGCCAGCGTGTTTGACGCCCGCAGAGGCGAGCGTGCACTGAAGGAGATGTACGCGGTTACATCACTGGAAGCCTTTGGTGAACTGAATCCTGCCATGCTTGCAGCCGCCAGTGCATTGGTGGATTATATCAAAATCACGCAAAAAGATTGCCTGCCGCATCTGGATGCACCGCGCCTGCAAAAATCAGGCGACCATATGCAAATTGATGCGGCATCACTGCGTAACCTTGAAATTATGCAAACGCTCTCCGGAGAAAAGCGCGGCAGTTTATTTTCGGTGATTGACCACACGGTGACGGCACCGGCTGCCCGCCTGCTTGCTTCTTGGCTGGTTGCACCTCTAACCGATGTGAAGGCAATTGCCGCGCGGCAGGATAATGTGGCGTATTTTGTTGCTGCGTCTGACTTGCGTGTATCGCTGCGGCACTTTTTGAAATCTGCGCCGGATGCTGAGCGTGCGCTTTCCCGCCTTGCCATGCAGCGTGGTGGGCCGCGGGATTTACTTTCGATTGCAGCGTCACTGAGAGCAGCGCATCATTTGCGCGTATTATTGGAACGTCAGGAACAGCCAGAACTACCAGATGGTTTGGTAGAGCTGCGGGATGCGCTCGGTGGTCATGAAACGCTGATTGAAACACTCACCACAGCGCTAAAAGAAGATGCAGGGGTGTTTGCGCGTGATGGTAATTTTATTGCCGATGAATACAGCGCGGCGCTCGATGAACTGCGTAAACTTAAAAATGAAGGCACGCGGCTTATTGCAGCATTACAACAGAAATATGTGAATGCTACCGGTATCAACACACTCAAGATCCGCTTCAATAATGTGCTGGGCTATTACATCGAAATTACGCAGATACATCAGGCTAAAGTCAGTACCGATTTCATCCATCGCCAGACGCTTGCGAATAACCTGCGCTATACCACGGTGGAGCTTTCCGAACTTGAGCGCAAAATTGCAGAAGCGGCGGATAAGGCACTCAAACTTGAGCTCGAAATTTTTGCAGATCTTGTGGAAAAAGTGATGGGCGCAGAACAGGCCATCAAGCAAACCGCACGGGCACTTGCGGCGATGGATGTGTGTGCAGCACTGGCGGAGCTTGCTGAGCGTTTTCGTTACGTACGTCCAGTGGTGGATGAGTCGGTGGCGTTTGACATTAAAAGTGGCCGTCATCCGGTGGTGGAGGCGAGCCTTAAAAAGCAGGGCGAGAAATTCATCGGAAATGATTGCAATTTGGCAGATGCGCAGCGCGTGTGGTTGCTTACCGGCCCGAACATGGCGGGTAAATCCACCTTCCTGCGGCAGAATGCGCTCATTGCCATTCTCGCGCAGATGGGTTCCTTCGTGCCCGCCGAGTCTGCGCATATTGGTATTGTAGAAAGTTTGTTTTCGCGCGTGGGTGCGGCCGATGATTTAGCGCGTGGGCGTTCCACCTTCATGGTGGAGATGGTGGAAACGGCGACTATTTTGCAGCAAGCAGGTAACCGTTCGCTGGTGATTCTTGATGAAATTGGCAGGGGTACTGCAACGTTCGACGGGCTTTCGATCGCCTGGGCGGTGATGGAGCATTTGCACAACTACACGAAATGCCGCACGCTATTTGCCACGCATTATCATGAACTCACCAGCCTCACTGAAAGCCTTTCCTCACTCGCGTGCTACAGCATGAAGGTGAAAGAGTGGAAGGGAGACCTTGTGTTTTTGCATCAGGTGGCGGCGGGTGCAGCTGATCGTTCATACGGTATTCATGTGGCAAAAATTGCGGGAATTCCTACGGCAGTGATAACCCGTGCGGCTGATATTTTACAGGAATTGCAGAGCAAGCAGGCAGCTGGTGGCAAGGCTTCTGCAAGTTTGCCGCTTTTTGCCTTTACTGCTCCGCAAACAACGCAGGAAACAGCGTCTGATACTTTGCGGGAGGAATTATCTGCCATCCAGCCAGATGGCTTGTCACCCAAACAAGCACTTGATTTGCTTTATAAATTAAAATCACTCGTATAATGCTTGAATATACATTTTATTTGCGTTATTTTCTCAATTAACATTTCACGTGCGTAAAATCTGGAATTTTACATTATGGGTGCTAAAAGCATCGTCCTTATCATCAGCGGCTCTATCGCCGCCATCAAAACGCCGGATTTAATCCGTAAGCTGCGTGCGAAGGATATCGATGTGCGCGTGATCATGACGGAAAGCGCACAGAAATTTGTATCGGTTAAAGAAATCGAAAAACTTTCCGGCCATCCGATATCAACCGAACTATTTGCGGCGGATGAAATGCGCGATATGTGGCACATTCGTTTCTCGCGCGAAACGGATTTAATCGTGGTTGCACCGGCATCCGCTAACATCATCGCCAAAATGGCGCAGGGTATTGCTGATGACATGGCAACCGCTACATTGCTTGCTAACAACCAAAAACTTATCGTAGCACCTGCAATGAATACGTATATGTGGGTGCATCCAGCGACGCAGCGTAATGTGGCGCAGATTATTGCTGATGGTGGTGAAGTTATCGAACCGCGTGAAGGCCTGCTTGCTTGTGGTGAAGTGGGGGCAGGGCGCATGGCCGAGCCGGATGATATTGTCCAAGTCATCGAACAGCATCTGGACGCAAAACAATTACTTGCAGGAAAACATGTGCTCGTCACCGCAGGGCCGACCTATGAAGCAATCGATCCGGTGCGTTTCATCGGCAACCGTTCTTCCGGTAAGCAGGGTTATGCCATTGCAGCCGCATTCGCGCGCGCCGGCGCAACAGTGACACTCGTGAGTGGCCCCACAGCGCTTGCAGCGCCAATGGGCGTTAAACTGGTGCGTGTGGATTCAGCCGCACAAATGCTTGCGGCGTGCGAGAAAGCATTACCTGCAGATATTGCAGTGTGTACGGCAGCGGTTGCGGACTGGCGGGTGAAAAAGCCTGCAACACAAAAAATAAAGAAAACCGCAAAAGCAAAAATGCCGAAACTGGAGCTTGTGGAAAACCCTGATATACTGTGCACGCTTTCCACTCATAAGAAACGCCCTGCGTTAGTCATAGGTTTTGCCGCTGAAACTGAAAACCTTGAAAAAAATGCACAAGCAAAGCTCAAGAAAAAAGGCTGTGACTGGATACTCGCCAATGATGTATCGGGCGGAAAAATATTCGGCGAAGATAAAAATAACGTATTGTTTGTAACCGCAAAGCAAACAGAAAAATGGCCAGTGATGAGTAAAGAAGCCGTGGCAGAGAAATTAATTCAACACATTACATCGTCATTCCGGCGTAGGCCGGAATCCATGCCTAACAATAAACGAAACATTTAACGTGGATACCGGCCTTCGCCGGTATGACAGAAACAAGGAGAAACCATGACAAACATAAACATAAAAATTACCCAGCTTCCACACGGTGAAGATTTGCCATTGCCGGAATATGCAACTGCGGGCAGCGCAGGCTGTGATTTGCTTGCGGCCGTGGGCACTGAAATAGTGATGGGGGTGATGGAACGCCAGCTTATCCCGACAGGCATTGCCATTGCACTGCCGGATGGGTATGAAGCGCAGATACGCCCACGTTCCGGCCTTGCGTTTAAGCATGGTATTTCCGTGGTGAATGCGCCTGGCACGATTGATTCGGATTATCGCGGCGAAATAAAAGTGCTGCTGATTAATCTCGGTGATGAGCCCTTTACGGTAACACGCGGAATGCGCGTGGCGCAAATGGTGATTGCACCGGTGTCGCAGGCGAAATGGCAGCAGGTGGAATCGCTCGATGAAACAACACGCAGCGATGCAGGCTTTGGTTCAACCGGTACACATGCAAAGAAAGTGGTAACAGCGTAAGACTATGTTCAGCCCATCGAAGAAATTATTTTATGCGGTAGAGGCGGTGTTATACATCGCCTACAATGCAGGCACTGGCCCAATCAGCAGCCGCGATATTGCTGCCAAGCAAGGCCTGCCCCCGCGGTATCTTGAACAACTCATGCAAAAACTCGTGCGTGCAGGAATTCTGCGCGGCGTGCGCGGGCCCAATGGTGGCTATGTGCTGGCGCGCGAACGCAGGCGCGTGACCGTGGGCGATATTTGCGATGTACTGATTGAAGATAAAGATGAAGACCAACAGGATGATAAAGCGGGCACAATGCTGGGACAAAAGATTGTGCAGCCGGTTTGGGATGCAGCACAAGCGCAGGTGATGGGCTCCCTGAAACAGGTGAACCTTGCTGAGTTGTGTGAACAGGCACTCAAGAAAAATATCAAAAAGGCTTCAGAAGAACGCATGGATTTTGCTATATAGCACTAACGAAAGGACAAAATTATGACCCAAACCAAACTCGACGCATCTGGCCGTGGCCATGTGTATGATAATATTCTGGAGACTATCGGTAACACACCGCTGATTCGCATACACCGCATGGCCAAAGAAGCAGGCTGCGTAGCTGATGTGCTGGCGAAGGCAGAATTTTTTAATCCGCTGTCATCGATAAAAGACCGTATCGCACTTTCTATGGTGGAAGCGGCGGAAGCATCTGGAAAACTCAAGGCAGATACGGTGCTGGTGGAGCCAACTTCGGGCAACACAGGCATTGCGCTGGCCTATGTGTGTGCGGCGAAAGGCTATCGCCTCATTCTCACTATGCCGGAAAGCATGTCTATGGAGCGCCGGAAAATGCTGAAATTCTTAGGTGCAGAACTGGAGCTGACGCCAGCGGCCAAAGGTATGCGTGGCTCTATTGAGCGTGCAGAAGAAATTGTTGCTGCCAATCCAAATGCATTAATGCTTCAGCAATTTAAGAACGCATCGAATCCAGAAATTCATCGTCGTACTACAGCCGAAGAAATCTGGCGTGATACGGCAGGTGCGGTGGATGTATTCATTGCAGGTGTGGGAACAGGTGGCACCATCACCGGCACAGGGCAGGTTTTGAAGCAGAAAAAATCATCTGTAAAAATCATGGCCGTTGAGCCGGAAGATTCGCCGGTGCTTTCCGGCGGTGCGCCCGGACCGCACAAAATTCAGGGTATTGGTGCAGGATTTATTCCTGATGTGCTGGCTAAAGATGTGATTGATGAAGTGATAACCATCGGTAACCAGACAGCATTTGAAACCGCACGCAAGGCCGCAAAACTCGAAGGGCTCCCCATCGGTATTTCCTCCGGCGCAACGCTTGCGGCGGCACTGGAAGTCGGTGCGAGGCCTGAAATGAAAGGCAAAACCATCGTGGTGATTCTTGCATCATGCGCGGAACGTTATATTTCCACGGACTTGTTTGCGGAGTAATGTGGATAATACGCAACTAAGGCGTTACGCTCGGCACATCGTGCTTCCTGAAATTGGCGAGGTAGGGCAGGCGAAACTACTTGCATCGTCTGTGCTGGTGATTGGCGCAGGTGGCTTGGGCAGTAGCGCGATTGCGCATCTTGCAGCTAGTGGTATTGGCCGTATTGGTGTTGTGGAGTATGACCGCGTGGAACTTTCCAACTTACAGCGACAGGTGATGTTTGAAGAAAGCGATATTGGCCGCCTGAAAGTGGATGCCGTGCGTGACCGGCTGGGGGAAGTGAATCCCGCCTGCACACTGGATGTATTCCCGGAAAAACTCACCGCCGAGAACGCCCGCACACTCATCAAACCATACGACATCGTGGTGGATGGCAGTGATAATTTTGATACGCGTTTTGCAGTCAATCAAGCATGCATTGCCGAACAAAAAACACTGGTATCAGCGGCAATTTCTGGTTTTTCCGCGCAGATTTCTAGCTTTAAGGCGCATCTGGGCGCGCCGCATCCATGTTATCAATGCCTTGTTCCTGACAAGCCAACGTTCGAGCGTAACTGTGCGCAGGAAGGCATCATTGGCCCGCTGGCGGGTATGTTGGGGAGCATGCAGGCACTGGAGGTCATAAAGGAATTGCTTGGCATAGGGGAATCGTTATCAGGAAAAATACTGATGATGGATATGCTTGCAGCAACCATCCGCATTGCTGCACTGCCGCGAGAGGTGGCCTGCCCAATCTGTTCAAAACATTAAAGAATTCTTGCTTAATGTCCCAACACGGATTAGTTATAAATCATGTTGGAAAAGATAAAAATAACACTCACGATTTTAATAATTTTATTACATGTTCCAACAGTGGCGACCGCGCAGTCGACCACGGGGGCATCAACCGGCCTGCCTGTGCCGCGTTTTGTATCGCTTAAATCGGATGAAGTGAATGTACGCACCGGCCCGGGTACGCGATACCCTATCCAATGGTTATACCGGCGTGATGGCCTGCCGGTTGAAATCGTAGAAGAGTTCGATCTGTGGCGGAAAATCAGGGATATTGAAGGTGCAACCGGCTGGGTGCATAAGAGTATGCTGGAAGGTTCGCGCCGCGCATTTATACGCGGCAAGGAAGCGCAGGTGGTGCGCGCCAATCCGGAAGCAGATGCTCGCCCACTGCTTAAGGCTGAGCCCATGGTAATCACGGATGTTATGGAGTGCGAGGTGCGCTGGTGCCGCGTGCAGGTGAGCGGCCGCAAGGGCTGGATTGAAAAGAAACATCTCTGGGGTGTGTACCCCGATGAAGTATTTGACTAGATTATTCAGTCGCTTTGCGTATAGCTTAACGTCATGACTATGCGTACGTTATTTTCTGTTGGGATGCTGGTGACTGTGGGAATGCTTGCGGGCAGGGTGCTTGGCCTGCTGCGTGAAGCGTTGGTGGCTGCGCATTTTGGCGTGGGTTTGGATGCAGATATGGCGATTGGCCTGCTCATCATCCCCGATTTTGTTACCGCCCTGCTGGTGGGCAGTGCAGCGAGTGCTACACTGGTTCCGGCCTTTGCAACGCGTACCGCGCAGGAAGCGTCTTTTCTTTTCTTTCAGGCATTAGTAGCAAGCATTGTGCTGGCAAGTGTGGCAGGCGTTTTAATATTCTGGCAGATGAGTAACATGCAGCCCGCCATGACATTTGCTTTGGGCATGGCGCTTGCGGCATTGCCCATGAGTGCTGCTAATGCAGTGCTGGTGGCATGGCTTCAGCACAAAAACTGTCTGCGGGTTCCTGCTTTTTCAAATGCCATTTTTAATGCAGTGATTGTACTGGGATTATGGATTTTGGTGAGCGGTATTAACGAACTTGGCGTAGTCATTTTCTTTGCAACAGCTACGCGGTTGACTGCCCATGTAATCGCTGGGTTCAGAGCTGGTGGGTTGATGGTGATTTCTGGCATGTCATGGCGACTGCCGCGTGATGTGCTTAAGAACTATATCTCTACCGTATCCACCGGATTCTTCAGCATCGTTCCGCAATATGCGCCGTATGCTGTGCTGGCAGCATCTGCTTCCAGTATTGCGTTATTCAACTATGCGTTTAAGCTGGTAATGCTGCCTGCGATGGTACTGGCCACCATTATCCAGATGGTATTGCTGCAATGGTTTGTAAAATTGCATAAAGAATCTTCACTGAAAAATACAACGCCACTTGTCATGCAGCTTGGATGTGTGATTTCTTTGGCGATGACACTGTGCATTTCACTGGCAAGCCCATACATAGCCATGATCTGTTTTGCTTATGGTGAAATGTCGGTGGGTGACGTACAAGCAGTTGCTGATTTGCTTTCTATCGGCATATGGGCGTTGCCAGGCATGGTGATGGGTTATATCTGGCAGCAATTTTATTTTGCGCAGAAATTAACTCGCGCACCACTCATCTTGTCGATTGCTCAGGCGTTATGTATGCTGCCTGCGCTGTGGATTGGGCAAGAAATGAGCGGCGTTAGCGGTGTGATGGTTGCACTCGTGGCTGTACAGGCCATGCCTATTTTATGGTATGAAATACTGGCCATGAGGCAGCGGCTGGTGACGCAATTCACATTAAGTGCCACGGGTATGTATATGGTAGCTGCGTTACTGGCGGCCTACATGCCGCTTGCATGGCTATATCGACATACTACATTTACGCCTGTATTCGGGTTTTTGGTGGCGGTAGTAATGGGCGGAGTATTATTAGCGATTGCAATTACACCTAATACACTCTGTAGACGGTGGATTTTAACACACATGAAAACGTTATGATGAAAACTATACTAATCACCGGAAATCCAGATATCGCAGCCGACGCAGAAGCTGCCGGTGTTTCGCGTATTATGGTAGATCTGGAAACTATGGGTAAAAAAGAGCGTCAAGCCAGTCGTACTACATTTATCAGCTCACATAATAAAGAAGATGTCGCTCGGGTGCGATCCGTGCTTAAGAATGCTGAACTCATCGTGCGGGTTAACCCGTGGCACTACCACTCTGAAGAAGAAATACTTTATGCAGTAGGCGAAGGCGCAGATTTTATCATGCTGCCGATGATTCAGGATATACAGCATGTGCGCAAAGCGGTTGGCGCGTTATCTGCACATATAAAACTGCTGCCTCTCATTGAAACATCCTATTCTATGGAATGTATTGCGGACATCGCAGCGATGAAAGAAATTCCTGAGCTATATATCGGCTTGAATGATTTGCATTTATCGCTTGGGCTTGAATTTTTGTTTGAGCCACTGGCGATGGGTTTGCTGGATGCTATGGCAGAAAACATCCGGAAGCATGGTAAACCTTTTGGGTTTGGCGGTATTGCAAAGATGGGCAGTGGCGAATTACCTGCCGAGCGCATTCTGGCTGAACATGAGCGGCTGGGGTCAACTCGTGTAATATTATCATCCCGTTTCTGCAAAGATATTTCGATTGAAAGTCAGGAAGGGCGCACGTCGCGTATCCGCGACGCACTTGTCGTGATGCAGCAAGAATATTTGCGTCTGCAAACTCGTGATGATACCGTGCGGCAACAGGATTTTGAGCATACCGCGTCTATTATTATGCGCATTGGAAATGAGCTGAAATTGAAAAGGCAAGCGATATGAATATTTTAATTGTGGGGTATGGTTCAATAGGTAAGCGCCATGCGCGAATATTACGGCCTATGGCAGAAACGCTTGGGATTGTAACTGCGCAAGAGGCTATGGATTATCCACTTTTTCGTTCACTAGAAGATGCGCTCGCCGCTGAACGTTGGGATTATGTGGTGCTGTGCACGATTACAGCACGCCATGCTAGCGATCTGGCAATACTCAAGCAGGCCAATTTTACAGGTAAAGTTCTGGTGGAAAAGCCAGTATTTGTTTCTACGCATGAAGATGCCTCGCCGTACCCATTTCAAGTGTATGTGGGATATCATTTGCGCTTCCATAAGTTGATTGATGCACTTAAGGAGGTTTTGCAAGGCTGCCGTATAGAAAGTGCCAGGGCGCATGTCGGCCAGCATCTTTCACTCTGGCGTCCTGGGCGTGATCCAAAGGAAACATACTCTGCGCACCTTTCACAGGGGGGTGGCGTGATGCGTGATTTGTCGCATGAGTTGGATCTGGCACAATATCTTTTTGGCGAGATTAAGGAATATGAAGGCAAGGCGGAACGTTTGGATGATGTAACCGTTGACAGCGAAGATACCGCCACCTTCAAATTGCGGTGTAGCAACTGTGATAATGTCATCGTGCATATGAACTATCTGGATGAAGTTCCACATCGCGAATGGATAATCGAAACAGATAAAGGCACCATAGTGACAGATCTGATTCGCAGATCGCTCACGATTAGTGAAGATACCAGAGTCATTGCGTGTGATGGTGACGATGCCTACAGTGCTATGCACAGAGCAGTGCTTGATAATAACAATAATGTTTGCACGTTTGGGGAGGCATTGGAAATTATTAAGGTGATCGAATCTGCCGTGTTTTCAAATCAGGTGACGACTTCAAAAACATCAAAATCTGCGTAGTTTATTGGTTAAAAAACAAAACTAGTCAGGATTATTTAAGGTGCTATTCAATAAAGACGCTGAGAAATACATACGCCTACAGTCACTAATCCTGCTTGGGCTGTATGCTATTTATATCGTTGGTGGATACAAATCTTTCAATTTATGGAGTCAATTGGATGTATTCACAGGTATCAATCCTATCAAGCTTTTATATCATCCCCATGGCTTGAGGTATCTCATTACTTGGCCTGCTTTGTGGATTTCAGAACATTTTGAAATTCATAGGAATGTGGTGTTTAGCGTTCTTGTAGTGTTCAACCTGATGATTGCGACATTACTGACCGCTGCAGTACAGGCACGTATATCACATCAGATTGAGCCGCGTTGGCAGATATGGGTATATCTGTTCATACCGGTGTTTGCCACACTTTCCTTTGCGATGAATGGCCGTCTTTCCTACATGATGCTTGGTATATCCATGATGCTTTATGCCTATACGCGGTGGCTAGATGGCATCATTCATCGTGAATCTTTGGTACATTCCCTAAAATGGTTTGGTATCAATGGTCTCGCGTTGGTATTCCTGTCAGTAAGTTCCGGGTGCTTTACTGTGGGTATGCTTTTAGTCTTGACGCAGGCGATTGTGTTAACAGTTGTGCCCGGGCAAAGCACAGCACGTCGTCTGGTAAATGGTTTGTTTAGCGCCGTACTGGTGATGATGTTTATTTTTCTACAATACACATATCTCCAGAAAAACTTAGAGTATTATGGCGGCTCCATATATACCATGGTGTTACACGGACTGGGGGAGATTTTTACAACCAATGCATATGGCAAGGAAATTCTCGCAGTATTAGTATCCGCATTGGTGTTTGTTCTGGTACGGTATTTTGCTAATTTTAGGTATTGCCCTGGGGTGATATTTACACGGTATTATTTGCTGATAACGCCTGTTTTATTGGTTATTATTGCATCTGCAGTGGGGATGTTTGGGTATTCCGCGTTGCTGACGGGTAGCACAGCGGCGATGATTCTGACAATTCATGGGATTAGTGTTGTGCGCGAAAGGAAGCCTATCCAGTTTGCAGATGTGCAAGGCTTTCTTGCTGCTGGCGTAATTTCTGAAGCAGAGTGCACATCCAGAAAAATAATGGCATTAGTGGCAGCGCTGGGTAGTGGAATGTTAGTGCTGATTGCTCCCGAACCGCGAATTCCACCCAAAAACATGACTTCTGACAATGAATATAAATGGATATTAAGGTGGGAAAAGGATTATCAGACAGGTCTTATAGGGAGCATGAATCCAGTATCCATGGCCTCAGATACAAAGGGCAATGTGTTTATTGTGGAAAGCAACCATCGGATACTGCGGATTGATGCAAAAAAGAATCTGGGTATTTATGCAGGTGATTTTGAAGCAGGAGATGTGGTTGGTGTGCGCGAAGCGGCACGGTTTAATAATATATCTGATATTGCCGCAGATAAGCAGGGCAACCTATATGTTGCCGATCAGGGTAATAATAAAATAAAGAAAATAGACACCAGTGGATATGTCTCTACCATATTGGGTAATGGAAAAATTGGCAGGTTTTCTTCAGGTTGTAAGCCTTTAGAATGCAGGATGACGGCGCCACGGGCTGTAGATATATTGCCAGATGACTCATTGGTTGTTTCTGCGGGATTGCAGCTAATTCGCCTGCAAAATGACGATGTGCCGAAGCAGTTTCTTTTTGTAAAGGGTACAAAGCAGGTTGATGATGGCAGGATAGTGACGGAGCCCTGATGATTTGGCTTGTGAATTTTATTAAACACACTAGGTATTTGCTATGAACACGCAGTCATTAAGCTGGTATCAGGAGATACGTGAAGTTGCATTTACACAGGATGCAACGCACAGGCTCTGGCAAATAGCCTATTTTTCTGCGTTGATGATTCCATTCATGTTGGTTGGTCATCGCACTGCTGCCGATGTATTATGTGGTCTGATAGGTTTTTTGTTTATCATCAGAAGTGCATCCAAGAAAGACTGGGCGTGGGTCAGGGATCCTTTGATGATCACATTATTCATTGCCTGGGGTTGGCTGTGTGTGGTGGTTACTCCGCTCGCACATGATGTTCAGGCGTCTGCCAGCATAGCATTTCCGTGGATACGTTTTCTGTTGTTTTTTGCAGCTATGCGCCACTGGGTGCTTGTAGACGCAAAACCGATCAAGATGCTTGGAGCGTGCCTTTCGGTGCTGTTGATTGCTATCGCAGTTGATACGATCTGGCAGTATGTTCATGGCGTATCATTATCTAATCATTACGCGGCGGATTCTGGCCGGTTGACGGGGCCATTTAACAATGTGAAAGTCGGCATTTATCTGGCCAGAATGTTATTGCCAGTCCTTGGGATCTGTCTGTTTTTTAGTCTAATGGAATCCCGTGTGCGGATGGTATTGTTGACTTATGGGATGCTATATTTCTTTATTCTTGGCACGATTGCGGTTACCGGTGAACGTGCGCCGTTTGGCATGAGTGTGCTTGGGATGCTTACGGTGTTAGGTGCGTTAGCGCTGATGGAGAAAAATCTGCGCGCGCAGAGCTTGGCTTTGGTTGCTGTTATGTGTGGCATTGTTTACTTGATGGTTACCACTCAGGACTGGGTGTATGGCCGACTTTTACATGCGGCTGAAATATTGATGGATTTCAGGAATTCTTCATACGGACAGCTATTCTGGATGGCCTATGAAATGGGCAAGGATAACCTGATAACAGGCGTGGGGATGAAGAACTTCCGTCTGATATGTGAACAATTTATTGCAAGCGGCCTGGCTAATCATCACAATTTACATCCACATAATCCATATCTTGAGTGGTTTTCCGAGGCGGGGTTGCCTGGCTTGATGCTATTCATTGGATTCGTAGGGTTGGTGCTGCGCGAATGTATCACTTCAGTGATTGGTAATGCTGGCCGTTATCGCATGATTGCCATATTTGCGTTGGGTTCAGTCGTTGTACTGTTGTTTCCGTTTGTGCCAACGCAAAGTTTCTTTGCTAACTGGCCGGCGATTTTATTCTGGTACGCGCTGAGTGTTGCGCTTGCGTCATTATCACTATGCCAGCCAAAAAAGCATTTTAGCTGACTACGCGTTTAGCGTACTTACTATTTATCAGGTTACGGGCTGGTATTTCGTATAAACGGTTCAGGAGATATGCCACACAGAGTGTGAGGCAAGCAATAATCGCCAGCGTATATTCCAGCCTGATTGATGAGAAATAATTGGTAAAAAAGCGCATACCATATTCATACATGTAGTAATGGATTAGGTATGCGCTAAACGAAATATCCCCAAGGAATTTGCATAGCTTAATGACTATAGGATGCAGTTTGTCAATACATGCACATAGTAGTATTGCTAACGATGAGGCAAGGATAAGTAATGTGAAATGGTATCCCCACAGATAATTTTCTACGCTGCTGCTTGGATACGCAAACACAAATAAAAGCGTTGCTACTATGGCAACTCCAAACAGCCATTCTTGCGGTATACTGAATCCTTGAGGATGTTTCCGCGAGATGATTCCATAAAGCATAGCACAAAGCATGCCGGCGATGAAATAGACTAAAAACACTGGAAAATTAGTATAATCAAACCATACAGTACCCAGATCTGCCTGCCGGAATAATGAACCAACGTATATTTGATTAATAAGGATGGATGCAGCAAGCAGTGCAAACATCATTTTGAGGTTTGGCAGGAAAATCCAGAATAGTGGAAACACCAGATAAAACACCCACTCAATACCTATGGACCAGCCGCCTGTGATGCCGGAAGTAAGGCCAGGGGCTGCAAGGCCGAATAAAAATGTGGCATTCAGAAGGAATGTTTTGAGTGTGGTGAACTCATAATAGCTCCAGAGGCTGACCAGAAAATATAACGGGAATATTCTGGCAAAACGTGCGACATAAAAGGCTCTCAGTGATTGCCGGGTAACATACGTATGCCCATATACGTGCCATATGCTGAAGCCGCTGAGTATAAAGAAAATATATACGCCGAAGGTGCCGACCTGAAAAAACTCAATTTTATTCCAAGACAGGTAATGATAGACCATCACCAATATGGCGCACAGGCCGCGCAGGCCATCGAGCATATAAAGGCGTGGACGCTTGGATATGGAGGGTGACATATGGATGGCGGGTTAGTTGACGAAGTTGTAATTACTGTATATGTACATGAAATGGGTAAGAAATAAATATTTATGTGTATCATATACTTATTAGTGCGATAATATGAGTCGCGTGCGATTAATTCCACGGCTGGATGTAAAAGGCCCAAATCTTATCAAGGGGATTCACCTTGAGGGGTTGCGCGTGATTGGTGATCCGCATGAATATGCGGTGCGTTATTACCAGCAGGGTGCAGACGAACTATTATTCATGGATATTGTAGCAAGTCTGTATGGTCGCAATAACCTTTCAGACATTATTGAGCGGGCGGTAAACAGCGTGTTTATTCCCATTACAGTGGGTGGAGGTATACGTTCTATTGAGGATGGTATCCATATTTTGCGTTCCGGGGCGGATAAACTTGCGGTAAATACTGCAGTGGTGGCAAGGCCGGGACTGATTACCGAAATGGCTGAGCGTTTTGGTTCGCAGTGTGTGGTGCTTTCGATTGAGGCTAAGCGTGTGTCAGCAGGAAAATGGGAAGCCTATACTGATAATGGTCGTGAGCATACAGGGCTTGATGTGGTGGAATGGGCAAGACAGGCAGTGTCATTGGGGGCAGGTGAAATACTGGTGACATCGGTGGATCAGGAAGGCACGCGCAAAGGATATGATGCCGAGTTGATTCAGGCTGTGGCCTCAGCGGTGAGCGTTCCTGTGGTTGCCAGTGGCGGCATGGGAAAGCCGGAAGATGTTGTGGCTGCCGTGTGTGACGGCAAGGCAGATGCTGTGTCTATGGCCGATATATTACATTATAACCGTGCAACCCTTGCTGATATACGCAGTGCTGCCAATGCCGCAGGCATTGATGTGAGGATGCCATGAGTGCGGTAACCGTTATTGATTACGGTGCAAGCAACCTGCTAAATGTGGTGCGTGCGCTGAAATATTGCGGCGCGCAGGTGGACGTCACCAATCATGCGGCAACCATTGCTAAAGCAGAAAGGCTGATATTACCGGGCGTCGGCGCATTTGGTGATTGCAGCGCGGCACTGGAAAAGCTGGGGCTCGCTCAGCCTATAAAAGAATATGTAACAAGCGGCAAGCCATTCCTTGGTATCTGCGTGGGCATGCAGGTGATGTTTGATGTGGGTGAGGAATTCGGCACGCATAAAGGGCTTGGTATCATTGCCGGCAAGGTGGTGCGAATTCCTGATACAGGCAGAGATGGTAAGCCACACAAGATTCCGCATATCGGATGGGATACGTTGCTGAGACCGGCAGACCTAGCATCATGGAATGATAGTGTCCTTGCTTCAATGGATAATGCTTCGGTCTATTTTGTACATTCTTACATGGGGGTGCCAGCAGATGCGTCGCACCGGCTTGCGACTGTGGATTATAATGGTGTGGAGATCTGTGCGGCCGTGCGTCGCGGTAATGCATATGGTTGCCAGTTCCACCCGGAAAAAAGCGGTGAGGCTGGTCTTTCACTACTCAAAGCATTTATGATGCTTTAGTCTGTGCAAGAAATTGTTTTTTTGCCTGCTCAAGATCATCATGGCGGCCAATATCCATCCATTCTTCGTGCAGTGTGTATACGGCGACCTTACACTTGTTTTTGATGAGGTTGGTAAGCACGGTGGGCATATCGGTCGATGTACCTTTGGGAATAGAGGCAAGAACCTCAGGCGCAAGCACATACATGCCTGCACTGATTAAATCTTCATACACCGGCTTTTCAATGATGGAGGCAAGCAGTCCATCTTTTACCTGAAGCACGCCGTAAGGCACTTCTACCTGATGTGCGCGCGCGCACACCGTTGCCATTGCGCCTGATGATGTGTGGAAATCTACCATATCCCCAAAATCTACCGAAGCCAGTATATCGCCATTTGTAACGACAAGTGGATGCTTGGGAGTACCGGACAGTAGGGAAAGTGCACCGGCAGTACCAAGAAATTCTTTTTCACGGATATAATTAATATTACAGCCAAAACGTTCGCCATCACCAAAATACTGTTCAATCATGTGGCCTAAGTAATTCACCGCCAGATGGAATTCCTGAAACCCTTGATGTTTAAAACGTTTGATAATCCATTCAAGAATAGGCTTGTTACCAACAGTCACCATGGGTTTTGGGATATCGGTGGTAATAGGCAGCAGGCGCTTGCCTTTGCCGCCTGCCATAATAATCACTGGGTTAGGGCGGGGGGCATGAATAAAACCAAGCAGTTCTTCATACGTTACGATGCCGGCGATATTTCCTGTTTCCGTCAGTAACGGAATCTGGCGGATGCCTGCGGATTCCATCATGCCTAGAATACGTTCCCTAGGTGTATTTACCGGTAGTGCGTGTGGCGAGTTGTGCATGATATTTTTAACAGGAGATTGCACTGTTTCTCCGCGCAATAAGCCGCGGCGAACGTCACCATCGGTCACAGACCCAATCAGTTTTCCAGTTTTATCAACAATCAGCGCAATGCGCGCATCGGTTTTATCAATGGTAGCGATAGCATCCATAATGCTGGCATGTTCGCCAAGTACGATACTGGACGCATCAATCAGCGTATAGGAAATAGACATATGCGGCGGCATTGTAACCTGTGAGTAAGAAACAATTTTCTGGCAATATAGGTCAGAATGGCATGTTTGCCAAGTTATTCTGTTATTTATGCATTGTTTGACAATTGGCTGGTTTGCGCTATCCAACCAATAACTTATGAAAAAGACACTCTTATTTGTGATCTATGGTGGTGGTCATGCACACATGGTGTATCCCGTGGTGCATGCATTGCGTGCAAGTGCTGCCTTTATAAAAGGACAACTGCACATTGAGGTGCTTGGGCTGCCTGCGGCGAAATACACACTTAAAGTCAACGGCGTGGAGTGTTTCGGGTTTGTGGATTATCTGCGGCCGGATGTTGACGCAGATGCAATCGCGTGGGGCAAGGAGTTAGCTAAAGCACACCATTCCCCGACTGTAGGTATCGATCTGGAAGATTCCATCGCCTATCTGGGGTTGTGTTACAAAGACATCGTAACTCGTCTGGGTGAGCAGGAAGCCGCCGAGCTATTCGGCAGGAAGGCGCGCCATGCGTTTTATCCGCTGACGATCATGGAGCGAATATTTGACGATATAAAACCCGATATGGTGATTACTTCAAATTCACCACGTAGTGAGGCGGCTGCGATTGCAACAGCGAGCGGGCATGGTATTGAAAATCTTATCATGACCGATTTATTCACGGGGCTGGGCGATTATCCACTGAAGGCCAGAAACATTACATTCATCAATGCGTTTGCTAAAGATATGTTTGTGGCAGATGGGTTGGTGGATGAACAAATAAGCACCTGTTATTATACAGGTAATCCTGCGTTTGACCGGATATTGACCCTGCCTAAAGAAAAAGATGCAGCGTGGATGGCGGCGCATTTTCCTCAAGTTGTAGGCAGGAAAACAGTATTGCATGCTGACATGCCAGCATACTGGCATACAGGGAAAAAATGCTCACACAATAAAACAGAAGCAGAGGTTATTCAGGAACTGGAAGCCTGTTATGATGCCGCCCTGCAGGCAGGTGCGTATTACCTCATCCGGCCACACCCATCGCAGGATCGAGCATTTTATGCCAAGTGGTTGGAAAATAAACGAGATGCATCACTTGCCGCAACCTGTGATTTACATGAGTTGCTCAGGAATATAGATGTACTGATTGCCCGAACGACGACTGTAGGGCTTGAGGCAGCCTATCTGCATAAGCGTATTGTGCAGCTGGATGCGGATTTTCATGCCGATCTGCCATTGGCAAAAATGGGCATCGCGTGGGGTGTAAATAGCTATGCCGACCTGCCGGAAACCCTGAAAAATGCGCTGTCTGACGACAAAAAACTTGAGAAAATCATAAATCAGATTAAACAGGTGCTGCCTGATACGCCTGCGGCATTTTCGATTGCACGGATAATTTTAGAAAAAGTGGGTTTGGCAGATCAGGAATCAGAAAAAATGTGGAGCGTACAATGAGCAGTTTAGCCAAATACCAGACGGAATCACCGAACGAAGCGTATTATGGTTTGCCACAGCAGGTGGAATTCTGCAAAACCTGTGTGATTTCTAACCAGCGCCCCAATTCCATCATTGAACAAAAACACACGCGCGAATCCAAAAAACCGGTGATTGCGTTTGTGGATGGTATCTGCGATGCCTGCCACACCAAAGACTGGAAGACAAAAATCAACTGGGACGAGCGCGATAAAGAATTGCGCGACCTGCTGGATAAACACCGCTCCAAAGATGGATCGTATGACTGTCTTGTGCCAGGTTCGGGTGGTAAGGACAGCTTCATGCAGGCGCATCTGCTTAAATACAAATACGGCATGAATCCACTCACCGTCACTTGGGCTCCGCATATCTATACCGATTGGGGCTGGAAAAATATGCAGGCATGGATACATGCTGGCTTTGATAATATTTTGGTCACTCCCAATGGCCGCATTCACCGCCTGCTGACAAGGCTTGCCACTGATCGTTTATTGCATCCTTTCCAGCCGTTCGTTATCGGCCAGCGGCATCTGGCGGCCAAGATGGCAGCGCAGTATAACATCAAACTAATTTTTTACGGAGAATCCGGCGCGGAATATGGCAATCCTTCTGCTAACAATGCAAGCTCGCGCCGTGATATGAAGGAATATGAATATTTCACCATGTCGGATGATTCCGATGTGTATCTGGGCGGGACATCCTTCAGGGAACTGAAAGAAGATTTTGGCTTCAGGCAAGCGGATTTCGAACCGTATATGCCAATTAATCCGCAGCTATGCGAAGATAAAGGTGTGGAAGTGCACTGGCTTGGTCACTATGTAAAATGGCATCCGCAATCTGCGTATTATTATGCGGTGGAGCATGGCGGATTTCAAGCAGCACCGGAGCGCACGGCAGGCACTTATTCAAAATATAATTCCATTGATGATAAGGTGGATGATTACCATTATTATACCACCTTCATCAAATTCGGCATTGGCCGCGCTACGTATGATGCTTCACAGGAAATCCGCTCCGGCGACATCACTTACGATGAGGGCGTGGCGCTGGTGAAGAAATTCGATGGCGAATATCCGGCGCGTTTTGAAAAGGAAGTATTTGAATATCTTTCCATCCATGAAAAAGAATTTGGCAAAAAGATTGCGGGTAAATTCAAGCATCCGGTTATGACAAGGGAAACCTTCATGGCACTGTGTGATGAATTCCGTTCACCACATTTGTGGAAACATGAAAATGGTCAATGGAAACTCCGTCATACGGTTTTTGGTAAATAAGTTAGCGCAATTTTAGCACGTAAAACAGCTGGCCATTGAATGGCGAAGCTGAGATTGCACCGGTTGCGTAGTTGACTGACCAGCGTTTTTCCACCTTAAATCCTGCATTATTAAAAAGTTTCTGCATCTCGGCTGGCGTGAATAAATGACCAGAGGCGGGAAAGGATTTATCGCCAATCTTCCATTCATAATGGGCATCGCCGCGTTTTTCATCAAATGCTACTGCGTCAATAATACGGCGTTTCAGCACATTCCAGCGGCCATAAGAAAGCTGGTTATGGCGGTTATTGACATCCAGCATCACAATGCCATCTGGCTTTAGTTTTTTCGCCATTGCCTGCAAAGTTTTTAGGCGCACAGAAGAATCCGGCATATGGCCAAACACATTCCACAACACTGTGATGACATCAAAAGGCTTTTCATCCAGGTTATTCAGCGAATCACCGCAGATAGGATGCACGGTAAATCCTGTCGATTGCCTGCAAATTGTTGCCATGTTTTCACTTGGCTCAATGGCAACGACATCAGTCAATTTGTGATGTGATGTAATTTTTTTCAGGCGCCTGCCATCGCCGGAACCTATATCTAGAAGCCGTGCGCTTGGTTTCAGATGTTCGATGACAAGTTGATCCACCGCATCCAGATATGCCTGACGTGTGCTGGAATACTCAGCATAGCTTGGTGCAATCGCATCATACGCTGCCAGTGTATTTTGTTGTGCGGTGGCTACCATGCTGTCCATCCGCCATCAATCACCATATGTTGGCCGGTGATATAGGCCGCTTCTTTAGATAATAAGAAAGCGATTATGCCGGAGACATCTTCTTCCTTAGCCATGCGCCCGAGCGGCGTACGCTTTTTGTAGCGTTCAACGAACTCTGGATTTTGTCCGCGCTCAATGCCACCCGGAGACACCATATTCACGCGTACCTGTGGTGCTAGTACGGTGGAAAGCCAGCGCGATGCGGCAAGCAGGCCACCTTTGCTTGCGGCGTATGCTGCTGGATTAGTCATTTTTGTGCCTTCATACAGGCTATGATCTGGACCAACTACACCATAGATGGAGCCGATATTTACCACAGATGCATCATCTGACAATTTAAGTAGTGGGTGCAGCGCCTGCACCAGAAAAAACGGCGCAAGCAGATTAACATTCATGACTTTCTGCCACGCTTCATAACTTTCTTCGGAAAATGGCACACCCCAGCCCGGTGTTGCATCATAAAAGGCAGCATTGTTCACTAGATAATCTAACCGGCCAAATTGCTTTTGAATTTCTGCGGCAACTGCTGCAAACGTCTCCGGCTGCATCAGGTCTGCTTCAATAAAACAGTGGGTGCCACCATATTGCTTCACCAGTGCAGCGGCAAAATCCTTGCCTGCTTGCGCGTTTTTATCCAGCACAATTACCTGCACGCCGCGTGCGGCCAGCTTTTGGGATACGGCTTGCCCGAGATGCCCCGCACCGCCCGTAATTGCTGCTACATAATTGCTCATAAGCTATTCCTGTGTTTGGTGGTATGGGTTTGCGATCAGCAATTCTGCTAAATGCAGATCGTATGGTGTATCAATATCCAGTGCACGTTCCGGTGGGATAATAATATGACCCACTCGGCCTTCCATGAGCTTGCTGCACGACTGGAGATAGCTGGCATTGCCGACATATACGCAGGTAGTAACATCATACATATCTGGTACATCCTGCCGGCGCACGGCGTCTGACCCGCTGATGGCAATAGTAATCAGCCCTTGGCTATTAATGGTCACCATATTCAGGTATGGGTTGCGGTGCGCGGGCGAGATGCCAAACAAAATATCACATGTGCTTTCGGCAAATTTTTTTACGGCAGCATCAATATCCGCAGGCGCGCGCAGGGGGGAGGTGGCTGGCAGGGAAATAAATGGCTGTGCGATAGATACTGAAAATAATTGCGGGAAGCTGTCAATCGCGTGCCGCCATGCTAGAATTTCCGGTGTGGTATCTGCCGCCAGTTCTGGCGGACGCATCAACACCTCTGCGCCGTATTTTTGTGCTTTATCTGCAATTTTTGCATCGTCGGTGGAAACGACAACACGTCCAATGGATTTGCTTTTAAGCGCGGAAATGATGCTATGAGCAATCAGAGGTTTTCCGGCTACGGGCGTAATATTTTTCTGTGGAATACCTTTAGAGCCACCGCGCGCAAAAATAAATGCTGTATAGTTGCTCATGCGGCTTTTGCCTTTGCGAACGCTACGGTTTGGCGTGTGCCGGTGTCGCTTGCTTTCTTTGCAAGATCTACTAGTTCCAGCACGTGTGCGGCGGATTGCACGCTTGCCCATTCGCTGAAATCAGAAGTCTGCGGGTATTTTGGTTTGTAGCCTTTAAGAGATTTGTGGAACAATACATCAAACTGGCGCAGGTAAATATCATTTCCGTTTGGTAATTTTTCGCATTCCAGCTTTTTGCCGAGGGGGTATTCCGGGCTTACGAGTGTAAGCTCTTCTTTGATTAAATCAGCATAGAGCGTACCTTTTTCTGCCACAATCTGTACTGCCATATTTGCAGTACGCTGTAGGAAATCCAGCTGCACAGCAACATTTTTGTCCGCATATTCCATAATGATGTGCGCACTATCCTCCACATCAATTTCAAGGCCACTGAGCTTGGCGCGGCTGCACTGCAATGATTGTGGCCAGCCGAACAGCCATGTGGCGTAATCAATCTCGTGGCTCAGTTCCAGCAGTGCGCCACCACCGAGTTTTTCCTGCGCGCTCACACCTGTGCGATAATCAGATTCTGGCCGCCAGTCTGGCAGGTATTGTCCTACCTCGATACGTGCGGTGTGCACCTTGCCAAGTGTATTGTTGTTTATCAACGAACGTATGGTGTGCAAGGCAGGTAGGAAGCGCAGCACATAGCCAACCATGATAAATCCGGTGGAGGTGCGGCAGGTGTTCAGAAATGCATCTATACCTTTGCTGTTTGCTGCTAGTGGTTTTTCAATGAACATGGGAATATTGCGTTTGGTAAATTCACTGGCATTGTTGATATGTTCACTGGCTGGTGAAGAAATCAGCACCGCATCTGGCGTAAACGCCAATGCTTCATCCATATTAGAAAACATAAGGTTTGCACCTTCTGGTACAGCCATATCACCGCGCGTATGCTGGCGGTATACGGCAATCTCAGCATCCGGCAGCAGCGTGCGCGCATTGCGCAAGTGACGCTTGCCGATACTGCCTAAACTGATGGAAAGAATCTTATGCGGCATCACCAAAGTCTTTCCACAGGATTGGTTGATCGTGTTGTTTGTCGCACTTCAGTGTTTTGCCGCAGATTTTATCAATTTCAAATGGCTCAACTGCTCCTTGTGTCCACGGGCGTTTGACCCCGAGCATATCAGCAGAAATTTTTGTACCCGCCTTAAGATTTGGTACCGCACACACCACGCTTTTGCGAATGAGCGGACGGTTGGCTGCCTCGGCAGAAACAGGTTTCTTAACGCCATCGCCCAGTGAGGCACTGGCGTCGCGCACAGCTTTTACCAGTGTTTTCAACTCAGGAATATCCACTGATGCCTTGTGGTCTGGCCCAGGAAGATTCTTATCCAGCGTATAATGTTTTTCAATCATGGCTGCACCGAGGCCTGCGGAAACCACAGCTGCCACATGTCCTTCCGTGTGGTCAGAGTAACCAACCGGCAGGCCAAACCTATCACGCATGGTGATGATGGCTTTGAGGTTTGCCTGTTCAATCGGGGCGGGGTATTCTGACAGGCAGTGCATGAGTGCCAGTTCGCGCTTATGCGGCTTTACCCACTCCAGTGCGCGCGCTACTTCGTCCATATCGCTTGCACCGGTGGAGATGAGCAGGCTTTTGAACCGTTTTGCCATATGCTCAAGCAGCGGCTTATTAGAAATTTCTGGCGATGGCACTTTTACTGTTGTTACACCGAGTTTATCCGCAAGAAAATCCACACTGTTATGCTCAAATGCCGTGCATAAAAAACCAACCTTACGCTCTTTACAGTAATTGAATGCTTTGATAAGCCACTCATCCGGCAGTTCCAGTTTTTTGGCCATTGCTAGCTGTGAATCGCCTTGTCCGGCTTTTTGCTGATAATCAGTGGAAGCAGCATAAGTAGAAATTTCTTCTTCGGAGATAAAGCGTTGCAGCTTGATGATATCAAGCCCTGCATCAATGCCCGCATCAATAAGCTTAAACAGCAAGTCTTCCTGCCGATTGTGGTTTACGCCAATCTCACCAATGACGATGCAGCGCTCGCCGGGGTTAAAATTGAATTGTTTTGATACAAAATCCATACTTATCTCCAGAAGATTATTTTTGCAGAATCGGGCGCGATTCCGGTATGTTGTTTCCATTCATCAACCATATGCGCATACGCTGCCGTATCAATAATCCGCTTGCCAATATAGAAGGTTGCGGTGCTTGTTGCATTGCTTTTTTTGAAGAGGAGCAGGGGGTCATCGGCCGCTGTACTGCGCCCGCCCGTCATGTTTACGAAGGTAATGCCACTTTCCATCAACGCGCGTGACATAGCGAATAAACTGAGGTTTCCTGCGCCAAGTCGTGCATATTCAGGCAGGCTGGCGCCCAGATGGTAAAGCCCACATATGCCATGTACCACCGCCATGGATACGGCTACTAGATTTTCACCTGCAAACGCGCCGAATAAGCGCAGGCCATTTTTTCCCAGTGACAACATATGATTCCAGTATGCATCATCGTACCAGAAAAATTCCGGCGCGTTATTGCGGGTCATGGTGTCTGCGTACAGATGTCTGAAGGCAGGCAAATATTCAGGCAATGATAGTTCTCTGGCAGTCAATCCCTCGCGCTCAGCTTTTCGCAGCATATTGCGAGTTTTTGAGCCAAGCAGTGATAGCAATTCGCCTTCCGTTTTTGGCAAAATAGATGCGGCCAGCGTGCGGTTCGCTTCCACTTTTGTATCAGGATGCGCAAAAACTTCGTTCTTATTAAACGGACTAAAGCGCACGAATTCGGTTATAATATTTTTCTCAGCCGTATATGCATCGAATGCCTGCCATGAGGTTTTAAGAAAATGCGTGTCACGAGTAGTTGCAATCGGGCCGGTATAGCCATAAATGCCGCTAATGTCGTAATGCCCTGTGGGCTTATCCGCTATCATTACTGGTGTAAGCAAAAATGGATAAATGAAGTGCTCATTGCCGGATGTGAAGTGCCATAACAACGCTTCAGAGTTTTTAATGCGCAGGCTATAGGCCAGATGGTACTCAGGTAAATACGTGCAATCAATTTCACCAAAATGTGAAAGTACACTGCGCCAGCTGGTGCAATCGGCAGCGTTAATGAGCGCGTACATGCAGTGGATCTACAAAACGTTTGGCTACCAATCTGGACTTGTCATGTGGTTTTTTCAGCGTATCCAGAATCAATGTCAGCGTGTTTGATTGCACATATGGATTATTGTCAGACAATACATCGCGGAAATCAGCAGAAGATACCGTTTGTATAGCATCTTTGATTGCCGCCAGTTCCAGCGGTGCATGAACAACATTGTCGCCATGCACGCGGCCTTGCTGGCGTGCACCGATATTGACTACAGGCAGCCTGAAACTCGGTGCTTCCCATAGGCCACTGGAGGAGTTGCCAATCATATAAAGCGCTGATGCCATAGCGGCGTAATATTTCTCAGCGCCGAGATTTTCATGTAAATACACATGCGTGTGTTTTTCTGCATAGGCTTTTAGTTTTTCAAAGAATATCCGGCTGTCCTGATCTGGATTTGGCGCAGTGAGGATAATGGTATCTCTAATCACATCCAATGCAGCGAGGAACACATCAATCTGTTTTTCAGGTAGTACGCTATCAAAAGAGGTGGGATGAAATGTGGCAAGCACGAAAGGTTCTTTTGGTTTCAAGCCGAGTGCTTTGCGTATGTCTGGTACAGTGTTGGCATAGGCGGAAAGTTCAGTCAGAGCGGGTTCACCGGTAGTGAGTACACGCCAGCTTTCCTCACCCATGGCAAGCAGACGCATGCTATGCTCCGGTAAAGCGGTTAAATGGAGATGCGCCAGACAACTTAACGCATAGCGCGTCTGGTTATCGGCGGATCCTTGCGTTATGTCGCCGCCGGAGTGGTGCACAATCGGGATGTGCAACATGGAAGCGGCATTAGCAACTGGCAGCATTTCCCAGCGATCGCCTAAAATAAATACGTAGTCTGGGTTGCCTTCTGATAATATACGCACTGCTTCACTGGCTGCACGTGCATAGGCTGCTGCTATTTGTTGTGGTGTATCATCCTGCTCGCGCAGGAAATCCATAGTGTCGTGGATGGGTAATCCATCTTTTCTGATTTGTGCAATGGAATTGCCATAACGCTGCAAAAGGTGACTGCCGCCTGCAACAATTTTTGTGGTTATGGCAGCGTCTTGTAATGACGCGCGCATCACGGGCCTAAGGCTTGCATAATCGGATCGGCTGAAGGTAAAGAAATACACGCTCGCCATTTACTGCGCTTTCCTGAACTGGCAGTGGAATTCTTCGATTTTCTGTTGTGCTGCTGCGTCGCTACGCGAGATAACATCAATCGCAATCGGTGTAAAAAACTGGCCGAACAATGTGTCAATTTCTTTTCGGTTAAAAAAATGTGACACGCCCATGTTGCTGCAGGGACCAGAGGAAATATCATCAAATGTAGCGGATTCCAGCGATTTCCCTGTCCCAAAGCCGGTAGTGTTTGTACCCCAGAGTTTAGTGTAAAACAGTCCTTTTGGCTTAAGTACGCGGGAAATTTCTGCCAGCGCTTTGCTTATGACTTCATTGGTGTTTGCATAGAGCGCAAATATATCAATCACCACGTCAAATGTGGCATCTGCCCACGGCAGGGTCATGAAATTGCCGACTTGAAGATCTGGTGCAGGGCTTCCAATACCTTGATTTTCAATGCGCAGACGATTGCCAGCAAGCTCGATTGCTGTGGGCGAAACATCAATAGCAGAAACCGCAAAACCTTCACGGTGCAGGAACCATACATTTGCTCCCGGGCCGCAGCCAACTTCAAGTACACGCACGTTGCTTTTTTCGGCATTCTTAAAATTACGCCCCATAAAGCGCACCAAATCTTCAGGTGGGTAGCGCCCCCAGGCGCGGCTTTTGAATTTCTGGTCCCAGTGGTTGGTATAATCTTTCGCTGCACTCATGCCGCCACCAGATCATTGATCTTGAAAGAATCTAGATAAATCTCACGGCGGAAGAACGGCTTCACATCGCGGAAAATAATGCGCGGATTGCGCTTTTTTACTTCATCATTGAATTCTTTTATTTTTTCATCATATCCAAGCTTTGCTACTTTGAACGTTACCGGTGCGCGGATGATATGATGATCAATCAGCTCTGCATCGCGCGAAACAATATTGAGCGCTTTACATTCATCCCAGATTTTTCCGTGCATCTCGGCGGCGTTTTTCCACGTGTCGGATTCAGTATTAGCAGGGCACTCGCAGGTGATAAAGCTTGCACCATCTTCGCGTGTCTGGCCACTATATATGCCGGCAGATGCGGTGCGGTAGGTGATGCCATCCGGATCAAAATTTTGTAGATAGGTGAAATCCTTGATGTTTTCCTTCTTCGTAATCAGCGTAGCAAAAATCATGGGTGTGCCAGAAATATATTCGCTCGCGTCAAATTCAAAACCCATGAGAGAGGAGAGTGCTTTTATGTTATCATTCGTCCATATAATCTGATCAGCTTCGATGGTTCGCTTATCGGTTTTTATAATAATTTTTCCGGTGGTATTTTCTATCGCCTGAATATTCTCGCTGAGGCATATCGTTGCGCCTTTGGCTTCCAGCCATGTTACAGTGCGGTCACACCAGCCGCGCATGGCCTCGCCAGAATCAGGATAGATTGATACTAGATCATCCACTTTGCCGATGGCCTTGCGGCGCGCTGCAAGCACACTGTCCAGCCATGGGTCTGATTTTTTGAGTGCTATCATTTTATCATCATCAAGAAATTTAAGGCGACCCAATGATGTTTTGGAAATGGCATCTGGCTGTGCTTTCGATGCTGCGATATTGTACACATGCTTGAAGATGTTAGCGTAAATGCCACCGGCTGTTTTGCCGTAACGATCTTCCAATAGTTCCGCCAAAGTGGTGGGGGCAGGGCGATTACCTGCTGATTTCGCCAGTTCGAGCAGTTCCGTTTTTATGCGTTCCTTGGTGGCGTTATCAAGCGAGGCAAGGTCGGGAAGCGAATAACCATCGGTCAGTATCTTATTGAATGCACTGACGGACACAAAATCAATAGTACGTACCTTCCCGCCCATAATTTCAGTGACGATATCCGCAAGGTCCTGCGGTATCGAATCAAACATATGCACGCCTTTATCTACCGCAAAACCTTTTAGGTTGATAGAGTAGGAAATGCCGCCAAAGAACGGATCACGATCCAGGATATACACTTTATTGCCTGGTTTTTTAAGCAGTTGCATTGCATCGCAAAATCCACGAAACCCAGCACCCACAATCACATATGTTTTACTCATTATTGCCTCAATATATTGTATGCCAAGCCGCTTATAGGCGAAAAAAATAGATTACACAACATAGCTGGTCAATTTGCGCCCTTACCTAAAACAATGGATAGGGTTTTTAGTAATATTCTGATATCTAAAAGCAAATTATGATTTTGGGCATAGTCTAAATCATGAGCGAGTCGTTGCTCCGTGCCGATATTGCTGCGGCCATTGACTTGTGCAAGGCCGGTAATGCCCGGGCGCACAGTGTGACGCAGCTGCCAGTCAGCAGGTGTATAACTGCTTTCCTGCATTGGTGTGTCGGGGCGGGGGCCGACAAGGCTCATATCTCCAATCAGTACATTCCACAATTGCGGCAGCTCATCGATGCTGGTTTTTCGCAAAAAACGACCAACGGGTGTAATGCGGCTGTCACCATCGTTCGTTTGAAAGCCTTGTTTATCTGCGTCTGCAACCATGGATCGGAATTTATATAACTTAAAAGGCTTGCAGCCTTTGCCAATACGGGTTTGGCTGTATATGGATCCTCCCTTGCTGGTCAGGTGTATTAACAGCCAGACCGGTACGAATACAGGCAGGAAAAGCACGGAGAGTGCGCAGAATGCAATAGTGCGGTCGAAAATGATTTTGAACATAAGTGATAATGACTTGAAGCGGGCAGTGTGGCTGATATAACAAGACCTTAATTTCACATTAGTACAGGTATGGCGGATAAATTTCAAAATATTTTAATCACGGGTGCAGAAGGATTCATTGGTTCGCATTTGGTCGAAGCATTGTTAGCGCAGGGCAGGCATGTGCGCGCTATGGCGCTTTACAACTCTTTTGGTCGGTATGGCTGGCTGGATACGCTGCCGGAAAAAACCCGCAAACAGATACAATTAGTCATGGGTGATGTGCGCGACCCGTTCTCCGTACGTGAGGCCATGCGCGGCATGGATGCCGTGATGCACCTTGCAGCACTTATTGCGATACCGTATTCATATAACGCCCCAGCATCGTATGTGGATGTGAATGTGATGGGAACGCTCAATGTGCTTCAGGCGGCGCGTGATTTGGGCATTAAAAAAGTGGTACATACCTCCACATCGGAAGTGTATGGCACTGCGCAACAAGTGCCAATTCCGGAGACGCACCCTTTGGTTGGTCAGTCGCCTTATTCAGCCAGTAAAATTGGTGCGGATCAGATGGCGGTTGCCTATTATCGCTCATTCGGAGTGCCGGTTGCTACTGCACGCCCTTTCAATACATACGGTCCACGCCAGTCGTTACGCGCGGTGATACCAACTATTATTTTGCAGGCACTGAGCGATAATCCACAGCTTTCACTTGGTTCGCTGCACCCAACGCGTGATTTTAATTATGTAGCAGATACGGCAGAAGGTATGATTGCAATTCTTGATAATCCTCGTTCCGTTGGTGAAACGATTAACATTGGTAGCGGTTTTGAAATCACGGTGGGTGATACCGTGAAACTCATCGGTGATCTTACCGGAAAAAAACTTGTAGTAAAAACGGATGATGTTCGTATTCGCCCGGATGCCAGCGAAGTCGAGCGCTTATGCGCTGATGCGAGCAAAGCAAAATCACTTCTTGGCTGGGAATCAAAATTCTCTGGCATGAGTGGACTTAAAGCTGGTCTTGTAAAAAGCGTTGAGTGGTTCGCACGGCCGGAAAATCGTGCACAGTATCACGATGTCCACCGCTACACGATCTAGTATTATGCCACAATCCACAGAAATTATTGCAGCGATTAATGCAGTGATAGGGCATGCAGAAAAACCCATATCGCTGCATGAGCCGTTATTTTCCGGCAATGAAAAAAAATATGTTTCGTCATGTATTGATGATGGGTGGGTGTCATCCGTTGGTGCGTTTGTTGACAAATTTGAGCAGGATTTGGCAGTATTTTGTGGCGCAAAATATGCCTGTGTAGTGGTGAATGGTACGGCGGCACTTCAGATGGCTTTGATAGTATCCGGCTTACAGCCGGACGAGGAAGTGCTCATCCCATCACTCACTTTTGTTGCCACTGCCAATGCCGTGGTGCACGCCGGCGGTGTGCCGCATTTTGTTGATGTAGAAGAAACATCAATGGGTATCGATCCCGATGCGCTTTCTGCATACTTGAAGAGCATTGCCACTACAAAAAATGGTGTCACTACAAACAAAAAAAACGGCAGGCGCATACGTGCGCTTATGCCGGTGCATGTGTTTGGTCATCCCTGCCAGCTTGATGTTTTGGCGAATCTTGCCAAAGAATATGGCCTTGCATTTATTGAGGATGCAACTGAGGCGCTCGGTTCAGAATATCATGGCAGAAAAATCGGTAGCGAGCATCTTTCTGTGTTGAGTTTTAATGGCAACAAAATCATCACCACGGGTGGTGGCGGTGCGATTCTTACCAATGATGAAGCAATCTATAAAAAACTGAAACATCTGACGACCACTGCCAAGCAGCCACATCGTTGGGCATTTATTCATGATGAGGTGGCGTGGAATTATCGCCTGCCGAACCTGAATGCTGCGCTCGGCTGTGCGCAACTGGAGCAGATGCCAGCCTTCCTTGCGGCAAAGCGCGCACTGGCGGTAAAATATATTGCTGTGTTCAGCTCTATGAAGGATGTGCAGATAATAGCTGAGCCTTCTGGTACAAAAAGTAATTACTGGCTGGTATCCTTACGCAATCACAAAACAACATCTGGCTGGCTGGATGAAACACTGGCGGCACTTCATGACGCAAAAATATTGTGCCGTCCGTTATGGACGCCACTGCACCAACTCCCTATGTATAAAGATATGCCGCGTGCTGATTTGCGGTGTACGGAAGCACTGGCGCAATCTGTCATTAATCTGCCTTCCAGTGTGAAATTGGGGCAAGGACTTCTATAAGCGATAATGAATCATTATAATTCAGTTGGTTGTTGGATATTGATTGATTTGCGCTTCCTGCAAACATCGCGTATATGTTATGGCCTGATACGCAAGAGTTCTAAGGCCACATATTTTAAGGATTTTGTTTGAAAACAGCAGCTACCATACACGGCTATAATACACACAGGCCAGAAGATAAGCAGGCCATGTTGAGTGATATTGGTGTTGCATCTGTTGATGCGCTTTTTGACGCTGTGCCAAAATCACTACGTCTCGTACGTCCTCTTAATTTACCGGAAGCATTGACAGAGTGGCAGCTTGAACGCCATATGCACGACATTGCTGCAAAAAATGCCACGGTAAAAACCCACAATAGTTTTTTAGGCGGTGGGGCGTATGATCATTACATTCCGGCGGTGGTGGATGCGATTGTAAATCGTGGTGAGTTTTTGACATCATACACACCATATCAACCTGAAATTAGCCAAGGATTGTTGCAGGCATTGCATGAATATCAGCAGTCGCTTGCCGTCATCACTGGTCTGCCGGTCGTGAATGGATCCTGCTATGATGGAGCCACTGCACTTGCGGATAGCGCATGGGCATGTTGTCTGATTTCTGGTAAGCATGCGCAGGCGGAACTGGTGGTAAGCGCTGCAATTTGGCCTGAATACCGTGAGGTGCTCGATAGTTACATGGATGGCCGTGCTGTGGTGCGTCACACCATGCCGTTTGATAATAAAACCGGCAAAATTGATGTAAAAAAACTCGATGAAATGCTGGCTAAAATCAAACCGGCTGGCTTCTTGTTCCAGTCACCCAATGCATTTGGGATCGTTGAAGATATTGAAGCTATTGCCAAGGCCTGTGCACGGCATGGCGTGATTTCATCATGTTCATTCAATCCACTGGCAGCAGGGCTGTTTCATTCACCGGGAGCGTGTGGGATTGATATTGTAACGTGTGATGGTCAGCCGCTGGGCATTCCGTTATCTGCGGGTGGTCCAAGCCTTGGCGTATTTGCTACTAAGCGTGAATATCGTGCGTATGTGCCGGGTCGCCTTATCGGCAAGGTAACAGACATAAATGGTAATCTGGCCTATGCGCTGGTGTATGAAGACCGCGAACAGCACGTTGCGCGTGAGCGTGCCACCAGCAATATTTGCTCTAATCAGGCGCTGAATGCGTTGCGAGCGGTGATGTATTTAAGCAGCATTGGTAAGCATGGACTGGTTAAAGTAGCAACGCTGAACGCCAATAAATCGCACTATCTGGCAGAGCAACTGGCAAGTATCAAAGGTATAAGCCTTGCATTTACGGGTGCATTCTTCAATGAGTTTGTAATTGTGCTGCCTAAGCCTGCACCCGAGGTGCTTAAGCAGCTTGAAGCAAAGAAAATATTTGGTGGCATTGATTATTCTGGCCGCTTCGGGTTGCAACATGCGTTGCTGGTGTGCGTAACAGAAAAGAAAACCAAAGCAGATATGGATGCATTGGCGTCTGCGCTTCGGGAGGTGCTGGCCTGATGCGTCCAACAATTTTTGATATTTCACGTGCAGGTGTTAGTGGCCATACAATTTTAGATACTGAATTCTCAGTATCCGACTGTGGAAAATATTACGACTCCGCCATGCTACGTGCTGCTGCGCCAGCATTACCTGAACTTGCAGAAATTGAAGTGGTACGGCATTATACGCAGCTGAGTTTAGAGAATCACGGTGTGGATAGTGGTGCATACCCGCTTGGGTCATGCACCATGAAATACAACCCAAAGCGTAATGATGTGTTTGCTAATTTATCCGGTTTTCGTGATGTGCATCCACACCAACCAGCGCACACGCAAGCAGGATTATGGGAAATGCTTTGTCATCTGCAATCATATATTGCAGAGATCACTGGCATGGATGCCGTAAGTGTACAACCGGCAGCAGGTGCGCATGGGGAGCTTGCCGGGTTGCTTGTAATACGCAAATATTTTGAAGCGCGCGGGGAGAAGCGAAAGATTGTGCTGATTGCCGATAATGCGCATGGCACCAATCCGGCATCGGCTGCGATGGCGGGCTTTACCTGCCGCATTGTCCCCACGCAGCGCAATGGTCTGCTGGATATAGAAGCGCTCAAGGCCGAGTTGAACGGTGATGTTGCCGCATTTATGCTCACCAATCCTTCCACCTTTGGGTTGTTTGAAGATCGCATCGAAGAAATAGCAAAACTAGTACACGCGAATGGGGCGCTTTTATATTACGACGGTGCAAACATGAATGCGCTGATGGGTATCACCCGTCCGGGTGATATGGGCTTTGATGTGATGCATATCAATGTGCATAAAACCCTTTCTACACCGCATGGCGGTGGTGGTCCGGGAGCTGGTCCTGTGGGAGTAAAAAATTTCCTGAAGGACCATTTGCCTATGCCGTTGGCGCAAGGGCAGGGAGATATATATTCACCAAACTATTCTATTCCTGCGAGCATCGGTCGTGTAAAAGCATTCCATGGCCATGTGGCGGTGTTGGCGCGGGCGTTCGCGTATATTCGTACCATGGGCGCGGAAGGTTTGAAGGAAGCATCCGAGAATGCGGTGCTGAATGCGAATTATGTACAGGCACGGCTCAAGGATATATTGCCACCCGTGTTCGATAAAACCTGTATGCATGAGTGCCTGCTCTCCGGCAATAAGCTAAGCATATCGGTATATAGTTTTGCCAAGCGCCTGATTGATTATGGTATTCATCCGCCGACACTGGTTGGGGCAGGGTGTGTATATTTTGGCGAAGATTTGAAATCGGCTATGCTGATTGAGCCAACAGAAACGGAAACCAAAGAATCGTTAGATCACTTGATTGATATTTTCCGTAAAGTGTTGGCTGAAATTACACAGTATAAAGAGTTGGTTGAAACGGCTCCACACTCTGCCTCTATTGGCAAAATCGAGGCACGTGTGCAGGAAGTAGAATTTGAAAATAAAAGAATAGCGTAGAGGATTAATATGTGTGGCATAGCTGGCGTAATTAATGCATCGGGAGTTCAGCCTCAGCATGTGGCGGGGATGATCGAGAAAATTCAATATCGCGGTGTAGATGAGCGCGGTGTGGAAGCTATCGGACAGCGAGCCATCATGGCGCATGCGCGTCTTGCTGTAGTAGACCCAGAAAACGGCAAGCAGCCTATGTCTAATACGGATGGCACGGTATGGGTAACATTCAATGGCGAGATATATAATTATGTTGAGCTGCGCGAAGAACTGAAAGCCAAAGGCTATAAATTCAAATCACGCTGCGATACCGAAGTGCTGGTGCATTTGTGGCGTGAAGAGGGCGAAAAAATGCTTTCGCGCTTAATCGGCATGTTTGCATTCTGCATATGGGATACAAAAAATGATCGTGGCATTTTAGCACGTGACCGGCAGGGCATTAAACCTTGCTTTATCACGCCGTATCAAGGCGGTATAGCCTATGCCAGTGAGATGAAAGCCTTATTTGCATTGCCCGGCATGAAGCCAGAAGTGAATCCTGCAGCGCTCAAAGAAATGTTTGCGTTTAATTACTGTCCGCCGCCGCAAACCTGTTTCAAGGGCATTACCCATCTTGAACCCGGCACCTACCTGTTGTTTGAGGGTAGCAAAGCGCCAGTGACCAAGCGTTACTGGCAATGGCCGTTTGCTGAAGAAAAACAGACGCCTTCACTTGAGGAATTCGAAGCGCTGCTTGATGATGCTGTGCGCATGCAGATGCGGTTCGATGTTGATGGCGGCATGTATCTTTCCGGTGGAGTGGATTCATCGGTGGTTGCATATCACCTCAAAAAACAATGGAACCGTCCAAAGATTGGCGCATTTGGCCTGAATTTCCCCAATCAGGATTATTCAGAATATGGCTATTCCGAAGAAGTAGCAAAGCTGCTGGATATTGACCTGCGCGAAGCGCGCATCATGCCGGAGATGATTCCGGATATTGCCAATAAAGTAGTCTACCATGCTGAACAACCGCATGGTGATTTCTCATTCTTCTTATTTTTCCTGCTGGCGCAGCGTGCACATCAGGATAAGAAAATCGTGATGTTTACCGGTGACGGGCCCGATGAGGCACTCGCCGGATTCCGGCATAACGAGCAATATTTCCATGAGCAGGCGCGCATGAACTTCTCGCTTGCTAATTATTTCAACGTGATTTGCTACATGGATACCGCGGCACGCCAGCAACTGCTCAATCCGGATTTTGATAAAGCCACGCCAGATCCTGTAACGCGCTTTGAGCAGATTCTGGCGCCTTGGCGCGAGCTTGAACCAGTGGAGCAGATTGTGGCGTATGAATGCACCAGTCTGATGCCGGGCAACAATCTGGTAAAAGGCGATCGCATGGGCGCGTGCTGGTCAACCGAAGGGCGTTCGCCACTCATTGATCATCGTGTGAGTGAGCTTTTTATTCGTCTGCCAGTAAACCAGAAATTCCGTGATGGTATTGGCAAGTATTACCTGAAAAATTACGCAGCACAAAAGTTCCCGCGTGACCTGATATTCAAGAAAAAATCCATGCCTACCTTGCCGATTGGCGAGTGGATAAAATCTTCACTGTATGACTGGGCACATGATACACTGGCCTCTGCCGATGAAAATTATATGAACAAAAAAGCAATTTTGCACATGCTGGCCGAGCATAAATCTGGCGCAAAGAACCATACGCGCTCGCTGCGTACTCTGGTGATGACGCAGCTATGGATTGAACAATGTGTTAAAGCCAGCGCACAAAGCAAAGCGGCATAAGGAGAGCTTTCATGACAACAGACTTAAGTGATGTGGCACGCAAAAAAGGTATTAAATATTTCCTTATTAGTTTTACCGATATGTTTGGGGTGATGCGCTCCAAGCTGGTGCCTGCACATGCCATAAAAGATATGCAAAAAAGCGGTGCAGGTTTTGCAGGCTTTGCCACGCATCTGGATATGACGCCTGCAAATTCTGATACGTTTGCCATACCTGATGCCGACAGCCTTATACAATTGCCATGGCAAAAAGATGTGGCATGGGTTACCAGCGATCTAGTGATGGATGGTAATGCCGTTGCACATGCGCCTCGCCATGTATTGAAGCATGTTATGCAGGCGGCGTCCAAGGCAGGATATATAATGAAAACAGGCGTGGAGTGTGAATTCTTCCTGCTGGATGCGGAAGGAATGGCCGTGGCTGATATTCACGATAAGCAGGCAAAGCCTTGCTATGACCAGCATGCACTGATGCGCCGTTATGACCTTATAAGCGAAATCTGTGACACAATGCACGTTCTCGGCTGGAATCCGTACCAGAACGATCATGAAGATGGTAATGGGCAGTTTGAAATGAACTGGGGTTATGCGGATTGCATGACTACAGCTAACCGCCATGCATTCTTCAAATTCATGGTGCGCTCGCTCGCTGAAAAGCGTGGCCTACGTGCCAGCTTCATGCCGAAGCCATTCTCCGGCCTTACTGGGAATGGCTGCCATATGCATTTTTCGCTATGGGACAAGACTGGCAAGAAAAATGTGTTTGTTGATCCCAAGGGTGAGGCGGGCTTATCCGCGTTGGCATATCACTTCCTCGGCGGTGTGCTGAAGGACGCATCCGCGATATGTTCTATCACCAATCCAACTATCAACAGCTATAAGCGTATCAACGCAGCGGTGACTACATCTGGTGCCACATGGTCGCCTAATACTATTTCCTATACTGGTAATAACCGCACGCACATGGTGCGTATTCCGGATGGTGACCGTTTTGAATTCCGCCTGCCGGATGGCGCAGCGAATCCGTATTTATTGCCAGCGGTTGTGCTGGCGGCTGGTCTTGAAGGCATGCGCACCAAGCAGAATCCAGGTAAGCGTATGGACAATAATATGTATGAAAACCCAATTCAGAACGCGCGCAAATTGCCGCAAACGCTTAACGAGGCATTGACTGTTCTCGATGAATCCAGCGCGTTGCGTCAGGGCATGGGCGATGCATTTGTGGATAGCTATGTTAAGCTCAAGCGGCAGGAATGGAAGCGTTACCTTGGTCATGTATCTGTCTGGGAACGTGAGACGTATATGGATATATAAACCGAACGAGCAGAGGGATGAACATGAGAATATTAATGTACGTAGTACTTTTGGGTGCGATTGCAGGAAATGTTTATGCGGATACTACTACAGCAGATCCCCTTGGTGTGATGCGTAAACCTGCGAAGCCGATTACGGTAGAAGAGATTAAGAAGATGGTTCAGGAGGCTGAACACAAGCTGCTAACCGAAGAGCCAAAAGATGCCCGGCAGGCAGTAATGGCAGTCAATAAATGTATAGAAAAAACAATAGATCAGAAGGCATTCCAAGCTCTGAATGCACAGAGCAGAAATGTAGACAAACAGGTAAAAGAACTGTGCAAGGCAGGGCAGGAGGCAGAAGCAAAAGAGCTTCAGAAACAGTATGCCTTACAGTTTGCTGCGTCTAAAGAATATCAGGCAATGAAGGCCTGCGTTGATAAATACAAAATGTCATTTTATGACGATGCAGCGTTTGACGCTATTCGCAGAAGCATGGCGCGCGCAGATACACAGACGACTGTAGAGTGCAAAAGACCAGCTACTCCTAACTCTTAGCCTTTAACTCCTGAAGTCGTTCATCACGGCCGCAGCCAGCGCGGTAACGCTTATAGCGATCTTTGCTTTTAGCATAATATTGCTGGTGATAGTCCTCAGCAGGATAGAATATTTCTGCATCGCGGATGATGGTGGCAACGGGTGACTTGAACTTCTCTGCCACCTTTGCTTTCGTTTCTTCTGCTAGCTTTTTCTGGCTGGTGTCGTGTACAAAAATACCGGCGCGATATTGTGTGCCTTTGTCACAAAACTGGCCATATTCATCCAGCGGGTCAATATTTTCCCAGAATATGTTCAGTAATTTTTCATAGCTGACTTTTTTAGGGTCGTAGGTGATTTCAATGGCTTCAAAATGGCCGGTAATGCCTGAGGAAACCTGTTCGTAAGTGGGGTTCTTGGTATGTCCGCCAGTGTAGCCTGAAATGACGTTGCTGACACCGTCAATACTCGCGAATTCTGCCTCCATACACCAGAAGCATCCGCCTGCGAAGGTTGCTTTGTGCTGCGTATCGGCCATAACTGCTCCAGAAAAGAATAACATGATGATATATAATAAAGCTATAGCTTTCATGAGAACACTCCTCAATCTCTAAACAATGACTGTCTGATAGTATATTCGCTTCAAAGCATCGGTAAGTTACAGAGGCAATAAACTAAAACCCTGCCATTTTACAAATATGTGCCCATTCAGCATGTGTAACCGGTTGCACTGACAGCCGCGCTGAGGTGTTAAGTGACATGTTGGCGAGTTTTGGCTCTGCTTTCACTGCAGCAAGCGTGATGGGTTTTGGCATGGGCATTTTTGCTCTCACATCCACCACCACCCAGGGCTCGCCTTTTTCGGCAGTGGGATCGGGGTAATGCTCACGGGTGATTTCTACAATGCCAACAATATCCTTACCTTCATTAGAATGATAAAAGAAGCATTCATCACCGAGTCGCATTTTCATCAGATTCTGTTTTGCCAGATGGTTGCGAACACCGCTCCAGAACGTACCTTTTGCACCAGCTTTTACCTGCTGATCCCATGACCATGCAGAGGGTTCAGATTTAATCAGCCAGTAGTGTTTGGAAGGTGTGGCGCTCATAGCACCGCAAGATTAATACACGCGCCAGGACATGCAACCAATAATATGCGCGACTTCTTTGTCATTAAAGCCAAGTGGCAGCATACAGGTGCGATAACGTATATGTACATTACGCAGATTCACAAACTCGGATTCATCAATAACAGGAGTCTTGGATTGCCTTACGTCGTCAAATTTGTGTGCGGTTGAATAATTAGTAGAAGAAACCAGCCTTGCTGCAACGTCCGGATTGCTGATATCATCGCCATACGCTTCGATTAAATCGGTGCCGAGATAGCTATAGCGGTAACCAAGTCTGCGCGTTACATCATCAATACTCACAAGAAAGCAAGAATCCCATATATCCGCAATTGCGTCGGGATCTATCTGGCTCTCAGACGGAAAACTGCGTCCCTTTTTCAGAGATTCCCAGTATTTAATGAGTTTTTCATTCGACCTGTTGCTAATATCGTGAGACATGTTAGCTACCGGACTTCAGGCTTTTAAACAGGCTATCCACATCATCCTGCGAGATGGCATCCTGCGGTAATTGTGGGCCATTAAGCAGTTCACGGTCATCTTTTGGAAGCACAACTTCGCTTGTATTGGCGGCTTGCGGGGTGCCTGCGATGGTTGAGACATTAAACAGTTTCAGGAGATTCTGCACATGACCTTCAACAGTAGTGATAAGTTTAATCACCTTTTTGATACGTTGACTGGTTAAATCCTGAAAATTACATGCCTCAAAGATTTTGGTGCAGGCTTCCTGTATCTTTTCTTCCTTATCGCCCCCCATACCCTCTATAATATTCTTGATGGCATCTACGGAATCCATGATATTGTTGGTTGCGTCTTCGGTAGATTTAATCACAGTATCCAGATGCAGTGACGCATCATTCATGGCCTGCTGGTTGGCTACTTTATTTCCAGACAGTGCAAGGATTTCCGCTTTAGCGTCCTCAATATCTTTTACCATTCTGGCAATTTCCTGCTGAAGCGCGCTATCATTGCGTGACCCCATGATGGTGGCGACAACAGAGCCGGCATCTTCCATGGAAATTTTACCCTTGGCTTCACGCAGCTTATCGAGTTCCTTAAACAGGGTAGTACCCAGCGTGGCGCGATTATCTGTCATGGTGTTTCTCCAGTGTTAGTTCACGGTCAAAAAATAGCATAGTCAGAAATTACCAAAAATACTCATCATTTTAGTTTTTAGTGTTTGTGCGTTAAACGGCTTGATAATATAATTACTGACACCAGCAGTCTTTGCTGCCAGAATATTTTCCGGTTTGCTTTCTGCTGTTACCATGAGGAATGGTATACGCTTGAGTTTTTCATGCGCGCGCACATTTTTCAGCAAATCAAGGCCGGTCATAGGCTCCATATGCCAATCTGAAATGATGAAGTCATAAGCTTTCTCGTTTAGCTTAACAAGCGCATCCGTTCCATCGATAGCTTCATCAGTATTCTTGAACCCAATCTGTTTAACCAAGTCACGCACAATACGCCGCATTGTGGTGTTGTCTTCCACAATGAGGATTTGCATGTTTTTATTCACAGGTGCAGACATTATTTTCACTCCTTGCCATTATGCAGTTTGCCGTTGCGAGGCGTTTTGCCCGTTACTTATTTGATAAATTCCGCGCAGGCCTTCGGGCTGTATAAGGCGGCGGTTCTGATCCGTCAGTGATTCTGTACTACCGATAATCAAAAATCCTCCTGGCACTAAGGCATCGCACAGACGTTCGATTGCGGTAGCTTTTGTCTTTTCATCAAAATAAATCAATACATTCCTACAGAATATAATGTCGAATTTACCCCCTGGCGTGATGTTGTCCAGCAGGTTATGTACCTGAAATTTTACCATATTTTTTACTTCCGGCTTGATTTGCCAAGAGGTATCGGGATTGGACTTGAAGTATTTAAGCAATAGCTGGATAGGCATACCTCGTTGCGCCTCGAACTGGGTATATGTGCCATCCTTGGCTTTATCTAACACTTTTTGTGCAAGGTCGGTGGCGATAATTTCGTAGTGCCAGTCCGGATTCTTTACTGCGTCTTCAAGCAGGGAAATCGCTACACTGTAAGGCTCCTGTCCTGTTGAACAAGCGCAACTCCACAGGCGCAGTGTTTTGCGTGTGCCAGCACTCTGGCGTACGGCTGGCAATACAATCTGCTTCAGTTGTTCGAACGGTTTGCCATCACGGAAAAATGACGACTCATTGGTTGTCATAGCTTCTGTGATTTCCACCAGCAGTTTTTCCGGAGGGCTGTTACGAAGCATTTTTACCAACGCAGACAAATCTGCACAGCTATTCGCTCTTGCGATCGGTATAAGGCGGCTTTCCAGCAGGTATACCTTATCGGTAGTCAGCGCAAGACCTGATCGCTTATATAAAAGCTGTATGAGGAATTCTAATTCATCAGGTTGCATACCCAAATGTCCTTATTAAATAGGGGGCAATATCATTAAGTGGCAGAATTGCCCGACAGACACCTGCTTCCGCAGCCGCTCGCGGCATACCCCACACAACGCAGGATGCTTCATCCTGCGCGACTACGTGTCCGCCATTATTCACAACAACTTTAGCGCCTTCTGCGCCATCTGAGCCCATACCGGTCAATACAATAGTAAATAAAGTTGAACCATAAATCTTACTTAAGCTGCGCAGCATCGGATCTGCGGCTGGCCTACAGAAATTTTCTGGTGGCTCCTGGTTCAGACGCAAGATCACTCCTGCGTCCGTCTTCTCTGCAAGCATGTGATGGTCACCAGGTGCAACATAGGTCTCACCAGCCTTTACTGCCATGCCTTCTTTTCCTTCCACACAGTGGCGATCCCCCTCTTTGGCAAGGTTATCAGCTAAAATAGCTGTGAATACGGGTGGCATATGCTGCGTAATAAAAATAGGAATATTCTTAAACTGGCCGCGAATACCATTAAATAATATTTTTAACGCCTGTGGTCCGCCGGTGGAAGAGGCAATGGCCAGCGCTTTGACTGTGGTAACCGGCGGTGCCTTAACAAGAACGATCGGTTTGGCCTGTATGATGCTGGGAGCTGAGCTGGAGGCTCCCATTTTAGGTTTTGCGAGCGCCTGAATCTTCTCGATAAGATCGCGATAAAAATTTCCAAGCTCCTCCGCATTGCTGGCAGAGGGTTTTGCTACATAATCACTGGCCCCCAGAGACAAGGCCTTAAGGCTGATATATGCATTGCGCTGCGTAAGGGTTGAGGCCATAATGATGCGCGTATTAGGGCTTGCTTCGAGCAATTTAGGCAAGGCAGTGATACCGTCCATTTCTGGCATCTCGATATCCAGAATAATAATCTGTGGCTTATGCTGAGCTGCAAGGGGAATGGCCTGAGCCCCATTACTGGCGGTTGCCACGATGCTGATATTGGTGTCTTTAATGAGTGTGCGTCCAAGCAACCCAAGGATGATAGCTGAATCATCCACCAGCATAACCTGTATAGAGTCAGCGTATCCGTGTGCTCCCGTAATGCTGGAAGCAATAGGTGGCTTGGATGTGGACATTAAATGGCTCCCACCTGAGACAATTTGTCCTTGAGAATATTTGCGTCAAAAGGCTTCATGATATATTCGTTTGCGCCCGCTTCCAGAGCCTGCTGAATGTGGGAAATATCAGTCTCGGTAGTGCAAAAAATGACGATGGGTTTATCGCCCGATGGCGATGCTCTGAGTTTCTTTAAGAATTCCAGCCCGTCCATAACTGGCATGTGCCAGTCCAGCAGAATAAAATCCGGCATGGTTTGTGTGCAATGAGCAAGTGCCAGAGAACCATCTTCCGCTTCGGATGTGGTAAATCCCATCGGTTCAATCATACGCTTTGCAAGGGTGCGCACAACTTTAGAATCATCTACAATAAGGCAGGATGGCATGATTAAATTCCTTTATTATTCAGAGCGTAAAGAGAGGATGGTATCAATGTCTACAATCACCAGCAATTCAGACTGCAGCCTGTGTACACCGATTGCTATATCTCGCCAGCCAGGTGCAAGATTGGAGGGGCTTTTTTCAATGCTTGCATTTGCAATGGTGAGAACATCACCTACGGAATCAACACGTAAGCTATAAAATTCGCTGTTGTGTTCTACAACAACAAACATTGGTTGCGTGTTTTCCGCAGTGTGCGTCAATCCAAGACGCGTACGCATGTCAACTACAGTAACGATGCGCCCCCGTAAATTCATGGAACCAGAAATTTCATTGCGTGCAAGCGGGATATGTGCGACTTTTCCGGCTTTTAATACGTCGCGTACCCGTTCAACAGGAATACCAAGCAATTGTCTGTCAACACGCATGGTCACAAGCTGGCACTGCGCTATATCCAATATTTCAGCACTCTTGTGTGTGGAGAGTTGTGATTGCATTACGCAGCCTCCCTCAAACTACCATTAAATTTTGAGACGCTGGCCAATAATCCCTCGCGATCTGTTTTAACTACGCAGTCAATAATACCACGTTCATGGCATTTTTTCCGCACGTCATCACTGAGTTTAGACGTATAGGCAATCATCGGAATATTAGAGATAACTGCTTGGGTTTTGCAGACTTTTGCAAATTCATATCCATCCATTACCGGCATTTCAATATCAGTGACAATGAGCTGGAATTTGGATGGATTTTCTTTCAGTAATTGCAACGCTTCGGCGCCATTATTGGCAGTGGTGACGCGGTAGCCAACAGCTGTCAGGAAAGGTTGTGTCAGGTTACGGAAGAAAGGGCTATCTTCCACCAGCAACACATGGCTGTTTTTTACCTGCTGCATATTGACAGCAGACATATCTACTATACCCACGATATCAGACAGTAAACTACCGACATCCACAATATCGACAGCCTGTTGATCGATAATCATGCTGCCCATGTAGTTCTTTTCTCTGGAAGGCACGCTCAAGTTAAACTCCGCGTGGGTAATGTCTATGATAGAATCTACTACAAGGCCAACGGTCGTTTTATCATATTGGAATACAATCACTTCAATCGTGCCCTCACGTGGCACCGTCAGGCCTGGTTCAAGAGTAAGCAGGCGCATCAATTCGCCGCGGTACTGCACTACTGGTGCATCACCTGCAATTTCGATGGTTTTAGCGTCAATTTCCTCAAGGCGAAGCACCAGCTCAAGTGGTACGGCTTTGGGAGCCCCTTTGCCTGCATTGGCGAGTAGGAAGCCGATTTTTGCGTCTTTTTTCATGTTAGACGACACCGTGTCATCAGCATTCTGCTGTCCGGCAAATTTTGTATCGCCAATTTGTTTTGCAAGCCCATTAGGGTCTAAAATCATAATAACGCTGCCATCGCCAAGGATGGTATTACCAGAGTAAATGGTGAGCGATTTTAATGCTTCAGACACAGGCTTAACTACAATTTCTTCCATGTCATGAACGCGGTCGATGATAATACCAAAGTCGTAGCCACCCACACGGCACACTGCGATAAAGGCTTGTTTCTTCGTCCAGTCGGTGCCTTCTTCCTGTAGCTCCAGAATATTGCCAAGGCTTCCAAGAGGCAGTAGTTTTTCACGAAGCCTCAATACGGGAGCACCGTTGATAGATTCAACCTTATGTTCCTTATCCGGTGCGGCTTGTACCAGCTCGGTAATATTGATTTGTGGTATGGCAAACTTTTCGCCACACGCTTCCACGATAAGTACCGATACAATCGCCAGCGTCAGAGGAATTTTGATAGAGAATTTTGAACCCTTGCCTTGTTCTGAGAATAACTCAATGGTTCCGCCCATTTTTTCAATGTTAGTGCGCACTACGTCCATGCCAACACCGCGACCAGACACTGCGGTCACTTTCTCGGCGGTTGAAAACCCAGCGCGGAATACGAACTGCATAATCTGCTGTTGGCTCATATTCTCGATTTCTGCTTCGGTAGCAATGCCGTTAGTAATAGCTTTTTCTTTAATGCGTTCAATATTGAGGCCTTTGCCATCATCGGCAATTTCAATGATGATGTGTCCGCCTTCGTGATAAGCAGAAAGGGTAACGGTTCCTGTCTCGGATTTTCCAGCAGCAGTACGATCTGCCGGACGTTCAAGCCCATGATCGCATGAGTTACGAACCATATGCGTAAGAGGATCTTTAATAAGCTCCAGCAATTGCCTGTCTAGTTCGGTTTCTGCGCCAATCATCCGCAAGTCAATCTTTTTGCCTAACTCCAGCGATAAATCGCGTATCAGGCGCGGAAATTTTGACCAGGCATTGCTGATAGGTTGCATGCGTGTTTTCATTACGCCTTCCTGCAACTCTGTTGTTACATAACTCAGATGCTGCAGCGGTGTCAGGAAATCGCGGTCTTCTTTAGTACGGGCGATCTGCAGGAGCTGGTTACGGGTAAGTACCAGTTCACTTACCATCTGCATCAGATTTTCAAGCACATCAATATTGACGCGTATAGACTGAGCCGCTCCGGCTCCCTCTGATTTTGGCGCGTCTTCTTTTGATTCTTTCTTTTCCACTGGTTTGGCGGCCGCTGGAGGTGGCGGCGGTGCTGCCTCACTTATAACAGGCGCGGATCCACCAGATTTCTGTGCTTCTAGCTCTGCCATCAGCGCATTAAGATCATCATCGCCCTTGAAAAAACTGCCCAGATCTTCTTCCTGCGCTGGATCAGCAGTAGTTGTTGCCGGTACGCTGGCTTTAGGTGTCGTACCATCCGCAAAGGCATTGAGATTGGCAATCAGCTCGGAATCTTCGCCTGCCGGTTCGCTGCCGTTCTGGCTTAAATGTTCAACCAGCCCCTTAATACAATCCAGTGATTGCAGTACAAGGCTGATGGCCTGTGCATCTGCGTCTAATTTCTTATCACGGATTTTACCTAAGATATTTTCTCCGGCATGGGCAACTTTTTCCAAACGCAAAAGTCCAAGAAACCCGCAGGTTCCTTTAATGGTGTGCACAATGCGGAAGATATTTCCTAATATGGCTTCGTCATTTGGGTTCTGCTCAAATTTCACCAACTCACTGTCTAACAAAGACAGACTTTCACTGGTTTCCGTAATAAACTCACCAATTAAATCATCCATTCTTAACCTCCGAGCGCGAAACGCTGAATATTATTAGGCTACATCACATCACGCAAACCGCGAACACTGATGACGATTAGACCATTAATCCATGTCTAATTTATAGCTCTAAATGGTAAATAAATACTGAAGGACAAACATATATTTGCACAAATCATGACTGTCTCGGAACTAATTGACGTGTTTTATCGCATCGGGCAGCCATTTAATTAACACGTCCTCAATCTCATTTTGTTTGATCGGCTTACTTAAATAATCATCCATACCGGCGGCATAGCATTTTTCATCATCGCCTTTCATTGCATTGGCTGTCAGGGCGATAATAGGTGTACGGGTGCGTGAATTATCTTTTTCAATCATCCTTATAGCGTCAGTTGCCTCATATCCATCCATCTCAGGCATCTGGCAGTCCATTAATATTAGATCATAGGTGTGGGACGTAAAAAGGGTTACGGCCTCTTTACCGTTGGTAGCAATAGCAACGTTGCATCCCAGCTTGTTCAGTAAGGAGTTGGTTACCATCTGATTAACCAAATTATCTTCAACCACCAAAATATGTGCATCTTTAAAACTCAAATTCATACGTTCCTGCCTTGTAACAAGTTGCTTTTGTTCTTTTAATGTGTGCCTGGTGACGAGTTCACGTGTGATCGGACGTGGGCGAGAAATAATGAATGCAATCGTATCTACCAATTCTGATGGTGTGCATGGTTTCGGTAGATAACCACAAAATCCTACCTGAAGGAGCTGATTAGTATCGCCACGCACAGGGATAGAGGTAAGCATAAGAAGTTTAATATCTTTTGTATCAGGAATGCCTTTTATGCGTCTGGCAAGGTCAATTCCATCCATATCCGGCATGATATAGTCTATCACGGCTACATCAATAGGTGGATTTTGTTGTAAGATATCCAATGCTTCTCTTCCGCTATTGGCGCTGTGTCCTTGTGCTCCAACGAAACGCAGATGTTCGATAAATATGTTACATGCTGTTTTATTATCATCCACAATCAGTACGTGTAAATCCTGCAATGGTGCCAGCGTAGGAAGGGGTAGGACGTCTCTTTCTGTATTGATTGCTAAGCTTACTGAGAACCAGAAACATGCTCCTTGTGTCTGGGTATTTCGTACACCTATTTCTCCCCCCATCATATGTGTAAGCTGCTTACAGATAGCAAGACCAAGACCGGTGCCGCCAAATTTGCGAGTGGTTGATCCATCGGCTTGGGTAAATTTATTAAAAATATATTCCATCTTGTCTTCAGGAATTCCGATACCGGTATCTTCAACTTCTATAAAATAGCGCGCTTTGTTCTCTCCCAGACACTCCATAGGTGATACGCTGATAAGCACGTGCCCTGTATCGGTAAATTTAATGGCGTTACTGATGAGGTTGAATAATATCTGCCGTACACGTCCTGGATCACCTAGTACATAACGAGAAGTATCAGGTGTATAACGCAGCAAAAGTTCAAGTTTCTTTTCGTGTGCCTTGATAGCCATCACATCAACGATTTCTTCAACGAGTGTCTGGAAATCGAAAGGGATGTTTTCCAGAATCAGCTTGCCTGCCTCAATCTTCGAGAAGTCCAGAATATCATTGATAATCTGCATGAGTGATTCTGAAGACTGGATAACGGATTTTATATAGGCTGCTTGCTGTGTATCTATGCTTGTTTGCGACAGCAGCGTGGCCATGCCAATAATACCATTCATCGGGGTGCGGATTTCATGGCTCATGTTAGCTAGAAATTCTGATTTCATATGGTTGGCGCGTTCTGCCTCTGCACGTGCATTTAATAATTTTTCTTCGGTCAGTTTGCGTTCAGTGATATCAACGGTAAAACCCGTCATTCGCACTGCACGATTATGGTTGTCCCAACTGGCTTGGGCGCGCGCTTCGCACCAGATAAAATGGCCCCTTTTATGCCGCAGACGATATTCATCAATGTACGATGTTTTATACTTAAAGTGGTGAATGATAGCATTATTCACGCTTGTTCGATCATCTTCGTGAATTAATTTTACAAAAGTATCTATGGTATGTGGCAGTTCATAATGATCGTAGCCTGTGAGTGCCATAAAGCGAGGGGAATAATAAACCTCTTTTGTAATAACGTTCCAATCCCACAGGCCATCTGTTGAACTGGTAAGTGCAAGATTAAGGCGCTCTTCACTTTTTTTCAGCATGTCTATGGCTAAAATTTTCTGTGATTGCAGACGATGCATCAGAAAGAACACTGTGGTAGCAAGGCTTCCCGCAAAGCTAACCGATAGAATAAGGCCTATCCATATTTTACGCATAGTAGCTTTAAAATGATCGGCATATATATCAGCACCAATAATGCCGACGAATTCTTTCTTGCTATTGTAGATCGGAGCATACGCGCTTAAAAATTCTCCCCATTCGTCGGTATAAGTATTTTCTTCAACGCGAGTACTTTGTGTACGCATTGCATCCCACAATGTAGGCGTGGCATCCGGATATTCTTCCATTATCTCGGCGGTGGAAGTGCGCGTACTATGGTCTGCTGAAGCGGCATTTTCAGATTGCTGCGTATCTGTAATAAAGTAAAGCTTATCGTCCTTCTGAATCAGTGTGTAGATATAGGAAATTTGTGGGTTTGCTGCGAGTATTTGTTGATAATGCTCTTGTAAATGCCGATACGCATGGTCATTCTTTTGTGCAGGAGATGTAATGGTTTCATGTAAATCACCATCAGTGATTTTTGAGGCAATGCTTACAATGCTTTGCAATTCGTGCTGTATGATTTCTTTTAGATGCGAATAGTTCAGATAGGCGATAATACTCGCACAAACAAATACAGAACAAAATATTGTTACGGCCAGTTGTTTGGGAGTGGAAGATGTTGTGTTTGTTAGGCGGTGCATTATTCTTTTAAGGTGAATAATGTGCCAAGCCTTGCCGCATCGAACATCTTTTTTACTTGTCCATGAATGCCGGAAATCACAATTTTTTTGCCGTTTTTTTCTGCTTCGTCATGGGAAAGCAGCAACATGCCAAGCGCGGCGGAATCAACAAATTCAATTCGTTCCATATAAAAAATAATCTGGCGGATATTGGGATCGGACATTTTTTCAATAATCTGCCTGAATATCGGATGGTCACTGAAAGTGAATTTCCCAGACATTCTTACGTCAAGCGTATCCTGGTTTTGTTGTATAGCGGTATCCATAAATACTCCTAAAATAATTCAACGTCTTCTTTGGTATTAGAGGTAGCTGGCAGCGCGCTGGAATCAAAACCAGCTTTTTTAAGGTCTTCAATAAGCTTTTGTCGTATATCGCTGAGGCGAATGGCATCAAGTATGGGTTGCAGCATAAAGCCAAATTGTAAGGTGTTTGCTATTTCACTGGCGGGTTTGCTTAGCTTGGCACTAGCGGCACTATCATGAATTGCAGCAAGGCAGTTTTTTATAATATCCACGCTGTTTTCTGTGACCTGTGAATTTCTGTCCTGAAACTGAAGGTTTACAATCATGCCTTTAATAGATTCAGAAATATCACGGGCCGTATGCGCGGAGTCCTGCATAATGTGTTTGGCTTTATTGCTTTGACTAATCAGCCCTTTCATCAATAAATCCAAAGAGTCTTTTGCCATGATATTGGAATTCATGTCGGTGGTTGCGACTTCCTGCAAGACGTCAAAACCACTGGTGACGCTTTTCATGATAATGCCCGTGCGTACGCGCATATCTTCAGACAGTGCAGACACTTCGCGTGATAATGTCTTTACTTCACTGGCCACTACACTGAAGGCCTTGCCTGCTTCGCCTGCGCGTTGTGCTTCAATGGCTGCATTCAGGGCAAGTAGATTTGATTGCTTATTGAGTTCCTGAATTCGTTTTGAAAAACGTTCAATTTCGTGCAGATTTTTAATAGCATCATCCATGCTATACACCATGGCCAGTGCTTTTTTAGACACGAAGAGCAATTTATTTACGGCGTCTTCCAATGTGCCATTAAACAGTGCCATGAATTCGTCTAACGTAATTTTTCTGCCTTCCACTTCAATGGCGCCCAGCGTATTTACGAGCGCCTCAATAATATCGCTTTGCGCCATGGTGCTTTCGGCCAGATTCTTGAAGCGAATACTTAAATCACGGCTGGCATTTTCCACATTTTTTGCGGATTCTGGCAATACATCCATCAGCATGGCCATCGCAACCTTGCTGATGCCAAGTGCAACGGCTATATCGGGTATGGGATTGTGATTAATGTCTTCAGCTGTTGCGTTGTCATGCGCGTGCAGCTTCAGTATCTGGCTATTCATGCAGCTGCCTCACTGAGTGGGCAAACTTTCTTGACAACGTCTACCAGTTTTTCTGGATTGAACGGTTTAACAATCCAACCCGTGGCACCGGCAGATTTACCCTCTTCTTTTTTGCTGTTATCCCCTTCGGTAGTGAGCATGAGAATAGGTGTAAATTTATAGGCAGGATTTGCCCGTAGTGCCCGGATGAGTTCAAAGCCATTCATGTTGGGCATATTAAGATCAGTGATGACGGCGTCTACCTTTACACCGTTCAGTGCCGCAAGCGCAGCCTTACCATCTTCTGCTTCCATGACATCGTAGCCAGCGCTTTTAAGTGTGAAGGACACCATATCGCGCATGGTTTTTGAATCATCTACTGTCATTATTTTTTTTGCCATACGGGCCTCCTCTAACTGTGCAGCTGTGTACAATATTTTTTATTAATAATGATATTCAATAGGATGGATGCATTTAAATGCGCCTAAATAGTGCGGTTACATAATAAATTAACAATCAATAATATTCATATCATAAGTTGAAATACAAATACAGTTATACACTAAATAAAGTCATTTGCAGTCGTAACCAAATAATCTTAATAATAAATTAAAAGTTGTAACAAATAATATTATTTCTCGTAATAATTGTTTTTTTGGTGAGGATACATGCCTATACCGTTAGATATGCACCGCCTGAGTATGGTTGCTGAAAGCAATGAAGAAAGAACGATGATTATTGGAGTATTTTTCCGCATTGCAGATGAATTGATTCAGACAATGGATAATGCCATGCGCGGTGATGCCTATAAGCAGTGGAAAAATGCTGCGCACAGCCTAAAAGGAGCTGCGGCTAATCTCGGCATGAATCCGCTGGTAGATAAATGCCTTGCTGCTGAAAGATGCGATGAAAGTGGTGTGGCGAAGCGCCGGTTTCTGTTGGAAGCTATACGCAGTGAAGTAAAGCGCATTCGTGATTACATCATGAGTAATTATCCTGATTTGATAGCGGCCTGAGCATGATGCAATCAGCGCAAAAAAATGACGTGATGATGCACATTCATGCTGCTCCCATACTGATTGTTGAGGACAATGAAATAAACCGCCTATTTATTGAAAAAACACTGCGCAAAAATGGATTTTTAAACTTATGTTTGGTGGAAAGCGCGGAAGAAGCATTATCGAAAATCGATACTGTGCGTCCAGATATGGTGATCCTCGATATCGTAATGCCAGGCATGGACGGCTTTGAATGTTGCGCAGAAATTCGCAAGCGCAAGGTCTTCCATGATTTGCCGGTTCTTATCCAGACAGTTATTACAGAGCCGGAACTGCGTGTGAAAGCATTCAGGCATGGCGCAACAGATTTTATCAGCAAGCCCATTTACCCTGATGAGTTGTGCGCGCGCGTGCGCGTGCATCTGGAAAAGCGCCTTTTCATGAATAGCCTGCAATTATATAAGGAGCGCGTACACGGCGAGCTTGAAGCAGCGCGGCAATTACAATTTTCAATACTGCCAAATGTTGCAGAAATTAATTTAATAAAAAAACATACAGCGCTGGATGTAGCCGCGTATTTTGAACCAGCGTCGGAAATTGGCGGTGATTTCTGGGGCATAAAATTATTATCCTCGAATGTGGCCGCACTGTGGATAGCGGATTTTTCTGGTCACGGCGTTACATCGGCAATCAATAGTTTTCGACTGCAAGCGCATATGAAAGAAGCCTCGCCGCAGGCAAGTAAGCCAGATGAGTATCTCTCATTATTAAATAACAAGCTTAGCCAATTATTACCAAGCGGGCAGTTTGCCACCATGTTTTATGGCATTGTGGATGCACAGGAAAATCAGCTGCAATATGCGTGTGCCTGTGCGCCACATCCCATTATTCTGCGCGCCTCCGGAAAAGCCGAATTGATTGACGGCAGCGGCATACCGCTGGCGGTGTCCAATCAAACCTATGCATTGCAGCAATGTGCATTTGAAAAGGGCGATACGCTTGTACTGTATAGCGATGCACTCATTGAAACGCCGGATGCCGTAGGCCGCTACATTTCCGAAGATGCATTATTAGCCTTTATGAAGACGCTGAATGGAGCATCCGCTGCTGCTATTTGCGATGCGTTGAAGCACCACTTTCTCATGCATTGCGGCGGCGCGCAGACAGATGACCTCACTCTTGTGGTAGCCCAGCGAATATAGCGGAGGAAGATATGAAGGCACCCGATACGCAAATTTTTCACTATGTCCTCAAAGATATGGAATCAGTGTATGAGCTGTCTGAGGTGCTTGCCAAACACTTTCCGCGTCCGCAGCAATATACGCTGGCGATTTATGAGTTGCTGATAAACGCGGTAGAGCATGGAAATCTGGAAATAGGCTTTGAAAGCAAAACAAAATTGCTGCGTGAGGGTGCGTTGCGGGAAGAAATAGCACGCCGCCTCGCCATGCCGCATTATGCTGCCCGTCAGGTGCACGTAAAGGTGGAGCGAAGCATAAAAGCCTGTAGTTTGATGATTATTGATGATGGCAAGGGCTTTACATGGGAGAAGTTTCTGAACCGGGAGCCGGATGTGGCATTGCCCAATGGTCGTGGGCTGCATATTGCGCAGTGTGCCGTATTTGATGCTATGGAATTTAACAAAACGGGCAATGCGGTGCTGTGCGAGGTAAGAAAATAAATCAACCGCATCGCGTTGAATGCGGATTGATTTGGTATTCCATATAGAATCCTTATTCGTAAAACTTTTTAATGCGCTCCTGTGAGATTTATTAACTTAATCATTGGAGTTACCATGAAAAAAATTATAACTGGCTTATGCGTTGCCATACTTTGCGCAACACCTGTTTTTGCTAAAACAGATGAAACAATCAAGACTACCACTCTTACTGGTCCATATCTTGGTATATATGGCGGGTATGATTGGACGGATCTGGATACCCATGCTGCCGGGTTGGATTCTCAGCCGCATGGTTGGGATGGTGGTGTATTTGCAGGATATAAGATTGATGGCTTGCTTGATTCCACACAACGCTACGGCATTGGCGGTGGTGCAGCTGTTGAAGCATTCTATGGTATTTCAAACTCGGATGATAATGTGGCGGGCATTAACGTGGAAAAGGAAAACGAATGGGGTGTTTCTCTACGGCCTGGCTTGTCTTTCCTAGATAGTGCAGCTGGTGGTTCTGGCATTGCTCCTTATGGGATTCTCGGTTACCGCAATACCAAATTTACAGCCTCTTCTGGTGCTATTGGAGGGTCAGAACGGTATGACGGATTTGAACTGGGTATCGGTACGGAGCTTATTGCCATGAGCAATGCAGGTATTCGTGTTGAATATTCGCATGTATGGTACGGGAGTGAGGGTGGTATAGATCCAGCCACTGATGATGTCCGTATAGGTCTTTCTATGCACTTCTAAACCTTGGAGAAATCCCGTGTAAACGTGCAAATGCTGGCGGCATCAGGGTGAATTTATCCTCAGGCTTGCCAGCATTTCGCCATTCTTCAGTATACTTAATACCCTGACACCTAAATATTGCGTGTATTTTGCCCTTATTCCCAGCTTGACAAGGCCATAAAACTCCACTATTTTGCCAGTCCTTTTGATATATAAAGATATAAATATTTAGATAAACCAAGGGCTTGGCCATGTTCGCAGTAATACGCACCGGTGGAAAACAATATAAAGTCGCTCAGGGCGATGTTATTTCCATCGAAAAACTTTCTGGAAAAGAAGGTGACAAAGTAGAAATTAATGAAGTACTCATGGCTGGCAGCAAAGTTGGCGCGCCGCTCATTTCCGGCGCCAAAGTATTGGCCGAAATCGTGAAGCAATTCCGTGATGATAAGGTGATTATCTTCAAGAAACGTCGCCGTCACAACTATCGCCGTAAAAAAGGTCATCGCCAGTATTTGACCGATGTAAAAATTACGGAAATCAAAGCGTAAGGACTAGACAATGGCACATAAAAAAGCAGGCGGTTCGTCCCGCAACGGTCGCGACACAGCAGGTCGCCGCCTTGGTGTTAAGAAATTCGGCGGTCAGGCTGTGATCCCAGGCAACATCATCATCCGTCAACGCGGCACGAAGGTATACCCGGGTGCTGGCACGGATATGGGTTTAGACCACACGATTTTTGCTGTAGTGGAAGGTAAAGTTTCTTTCCGTGAAAAATCAGGCAGAACGTACGTGTCGGTTGTTGCTTAAGCAGCCAGTCACTAATAATGCTAAAGAAGGGGAGCAGGTGACTGTTCCCCTTTTTGTTTAAGGTGCGATATGAAATTTTTAGATGAAGCAAAAGTATATATAAGAAGCGGTAATGGCGGCAATGGCTGCGTGAGTTTCCTGCGCGCTAAATTCATGCCAGATGGTGGGCCTGATGGCGGCAATGGCGGGCGCGGCGGTGATGTGATCGCAGAATGTGTGCCCGCGCTCAACACGCTGATTGATTTTCGTTACCAGCAGCATTTCAAGGCCAAGAAAGGCCAGAACGGCATGGGTTCTAACTGCACAGGCCTAAGCGCGGAGGATCTGGTGTTAAAACTGCCTGTGGGCACACAGATCTTCGATGAAAATAATGAGCTGGTGGCAGATCTCACCCATGTAGGTCAGCGCGTGTTGTTGGCGGAAGGTGGCAAAGGTGGGCTTGGCAATCAGTGCTTCAAATCATCAACGAATCAAGCCCCACGCCAGTCAACCCCGGGCGGGGAAGGAGTTGAGCGCTGGTTGTGGCTGCGTCTGAAACTCATGTCAGAAGCGGGTTTGCTAGGTATGCCGAATGCGGGGAAATCGACCTTCCTTGCCGCAGTATCACGCGCGAAACCAAAGATTGCCGATTATCCATTCACTACGCTGCATCCGCAGCTGGGTGTGGTGTATGTGGATGATAAGGAGTTTGTGCTCGCTGATATTCCCGGCCTCATTGAAGGCGCGCATGAAGGCGTTGGCCTCGGCACGCGGTTTTTAGGGCATGTGGAGCGTGCCGGTATTTTGCTGCATCTGATTGATGGTACGCAGGAAGATGTGGCGGGCGCATACAAAATCATCCGCCATGAGCTTTCTGAATATAGTGAGGAATTGGCGAGTAAGCAGGAAATTGTGGCTCTCAACAAGTGCGATGCGCTAACACCAGAAGAAATAAAAGAAAAAACAAAGGCACTTAAAAAAGCCTGCGGCAAAAATAAAAAAATCTGGACCACTTCCGGTGCAACCGGTGAAGGTGTAAAAGATGTACTGCGTGAGATGATGAAAGTGATTGGTGAAAAAAGAGAAGAGGAAAGGCAGAGCGGTGATAGTAAAGAAGTATCAAGCCGGTATGCTCAGAATGATAAAGAGTAAAATCTATGCTCGGTAATGCAAAACGCATTGTTATCAAAGTTGGATCATCGCTTCTGATTGATTCGGAAAACCAGCTGCGTACCAATTTTCTGGCACAGGTGGCAGAAAGTATCGCAGCACTTTGCAGCGAAGGAAAACAAGTGATTGTGGTGACTTCCGGTGCAGTGGCGCTTGGCCGACCTGCGTTGGGGTATGGCAAGCGCGTGCTCACACTTGAAGAAAAGCAAGCGGCAGCAGCCTGCGGACAGATTACATTATTTTCTATGTGGGATAAGGCATTTTCAGCGTTCCAGCTGAAACCTGCGCAGATATTGCTTGCGGCGGAGGACAGCATCCACCGCCGCCGTTACCTCAATGCAAAAAATACGCTCGATACGTTGCTTGAAAATAAATCGGTCATCCCTGTCATCAATGAGAATGACACGGTGGCAACCGCGGAATTACGCTTCGGTGATAATGATCGGCTGGCCGCGCGTGTAGCGCAAATGGCGGAAGCAGATTTGTTGATTATTTTTTCGGATATTGATGGTTTATATACGGCTGATCCTTCCAAGCATAAGGATGCAACATTCATCGAAACTGTGCAGGATATCAGCGATGACATCGAAAAAATGGCAGGTGGCGCGGCGTCCAGTGTGTCATCTGGGGGGATGGTGACGAAAATTCAGGCCGCGCGCATTGCAACCGCATCCGGTTGTCATGTGTTTATTGCCCGTGGCACGGGCGAACATCCGCTGCGGACACTTATTCAGGGCGGCAAGCATACGCATTTTGTTGCCAAAGGCACGCCCCGCACGGCCCGCAAGGAATGGATCGCGGGTTCACTTCATGCAACGGGCAGTATTGTGGTGGATGATGGTGCTGCGGGTGCGCTGGCATCGGGAAAAAGTTTGTTGCCTGCCGGAGTGGTGAAGGTGGAAGGGCAGTTTGACCGTGGCGATGCGGTGCTCATTAAAAACAAAGAAGGCAAGCAACTGGGTAAGGGCCTTATTGCCTATGCCTCTGACGATGCCACGCGTATTGCTGGCAAAAAAAGTCAGGAAATCGAGCAGATTCTGGGCTTCAAACGTCGCGATGTGTTGATTCACCGCGATGATATGGTGCTTGAATAAAAACGTGCTATCATTGGTAACGTGAGGGAATATGACCGCAGAAATCGTATCACTGAAAAATGAAGTGCAGGGCATGCTTGAAGGCATTGGGTCGCGCGCACGCACTGCCTATCAGCAGCTTGCGGATGCCAGCAATGAGCAAAAAGATATGGCATTGGTGCAGTCTGCGCTTGCGCTGCGTGAGCATGTGACGGGCATTATTGCCGCGAATATAAAAGACTTGGAATATGGCAAGGAAAAAGGTCTGGATGCAGCGATGCTCGACCGCCTGATGCTCAATGAAAAGCGCATTGAAGCCATGGCAGCAGGGCTTGAAACGATTGCGACACTGCCAGACCCCATAAACAAAGTGCTGGATGAGTGGACACGCCCAAATGGGCTGGTAATGCAGCGCGTTTCCGTGCCGCTGGGTGTTATCGGTATTATTTATGAATCACGCCCGAACGTGACGGCGGATGCCGCAGGCCTCTGTATCAAATCCGGGAATGCGGCAATCCTGCGCGGCGGCGGGGAAAGTTTGCATTCATCGACCGTGATTGCAGAATGTCTTCATCATGGCCTGAAAGCAGCGGGGTTATCTCCTGATGCTGTGCAGGTGATTCCTACGCGTGACCGGCTAGCGGTCGGGGCGATGCTCTCGCTTACGCAATATATTGACGTGATTGTACCGCGTGGCGGCAAATCACTCACCAAGCGCGTGATGGAAGAAAGTCGCTTGCCTACGCTTTTGCATCTTGAAGGCAACTGCCATACCTACGTGCATGAAAAAGCAGATCTCAACATGGTGCTGGATGTACTGCATAACGCGAAGATGCGCCGTGTGGGCGTATGTGGTGCAACCGAATCATTATTAATAGATGAATCGGTAGCTAAATCCATGTTGCCTGTCATTACGGATATGCTCGATAAAGTGGGTTGTGAAGTGCGCGGTGATAATGCGGCACAGAAAATCGACAAGCGCATAAAAGCTGCAACAGAAGAAGATTGGAGCACGGAATATCTGTCTGCAATTATTTCTGTAAAGCTGGTCAAAGATGCCGAAGAGGCGATTGCCCATATCAATCATTATGGCTCGCACCATACTGATGCAATCATCACAGATGATAAATCCACCGCACGGCATTTCCTGCGCAAGGTAGATTCTGCAATCGTTATTCATAACAGCTCCACACAATTTGCCGATGGCGGCGAGTTTGGTTTTGGTGCAGAAATTGGTATTGCAACCGGAAGGCTGCACGCACGCGGTCCTGTGGGTGCTGAGCAGCTTACCACCTATAAATATGTTGTGCATGGCACAGGACAGACGCGCCCGTAGTGAAGCCCATACACACCAGATACCGTACCATTGGTCTTTTAGGCGGTTCGTTTAATCCAGCCCATGCCGGACATCTGCACATCAGCCTGTATGCGCTGAAGAAACTTGGCCTTGATGGCGTGTGGTGGCTGGTGAGTCCACAAAATCCGTTGAAAGATAAAACAAGCCTTGCGGAATATGAAAAGCGTTTTGCTTCCGCAAAAGCACTGGCAAAGCATCCGAAGATTATTGTCTCTGACATCGAAAGACAGAAAGAACTTTATTACACCTACAAAACGCTGAAATATCTGAAGCAGCGTTATCCGGCGACGCGCTTCATCTGGATGATGGGGGCAGATAATCTGGTGCATTTCAATCGCTGGCAAAACTGGCGACGTATTGTGAATCTTGTGCCTGTGATGGTGCTTGACCGCGTGCCGTATTCGAACGCTGCCCTGCATAGCAGTGCGGCGCATTATATGCGAAAATTCATTATAAAAAACATAAACATAAGCACTGTTCCAGCGGAGCGCGCATTTCTCTACTACCACTTAAAGCCTATGCGCATATCTTCAACAGAAATAAGAAAAACACTTGGAAAAGACGCCTTTTTAAGGCATACTTAAGCTAAGAGGTTGCATAAAACCTCTTCAAGAAAGGAGACTGGTTATACTCACCAAATCTTTATCTCCCAAGCTGTCATACCAGCAACTCGAAGAACGCATTCTTAACTGTCTAGACCAAAACAAAGCTGAAAAAATCGTATCCATTGACCTGATCGGCAAATCTGATTTCGCCGACCGCATGGTTATTGCGAGCGGGACTTCCAGCCGTCATGTGGGCGCACTTGCCGACCATGTCGTTGGTATGCTGAAAGATGCAGGTATGGAGCACATATCCGTCGAGGGTCAGGAAGTATGTGATTGGGTGCTGGTGGATGCGGGTGATGTGGTCGTTCACATCTTCCGTCCGGAAGCACGCATCTATTACAATCTGGAGAAAATGTGGTCAGTGTCACTGCCTCAACTAGAAGCAGTTAACTAGGCTATATGAAAATACTCATCGCGGCCATCGGCAAGGCAAAAGCCTCGCCTGAGAAGGATTTATATCTTTCCTATACGAAGCGTATCCCATGGAAAATTGAATGCCGCGAGTTTGATGTTAAACTCGAAGATTCCGCCCAACGAAAACTCAAAGAAGCCGAACACCTGCTTGCTGCATGCAAGGGGTTTGATTGTATAATTGCACTTGATGAATCCGGCAAAACACTGTCCAGTCGTGAGTTTGCAAACCAGATAAAACAGTGGCAGGGCAAGGGCAATTCATCGTTGGCATTTGTAATAGGTGGCAGCGATGGCCTGCATGAATCAGTGCTGAAGCAGGCAAATCTTATCTGGTCATTCGGGCGTGTTACCTGGCCGCACATGCTGGTGCGAGGGCTGCTTGCCGAGCAATTATACCGTGCACATAGCATTATTACCAACCATCCCTACCATCGGGATTAGAGTTGGAAGCCGTAAAAAATCTGTTACGGTGTGAAAATATTGTGATATAGGAATACTATAAAAAACAAGCAGGCGGTATGCCATGACACTTGGTCAACACACATTACGCTCTTATGATGCGCAGCTGCAGCATCTCATGCAGCTTATTTTAGATATGGGCGGGGAGGTGCGCAGCCAGATTATGGCAGCGAAGGAATCATTCCGCTCGCGTGACGAGCAGCGCGTGGCGGATGCCAAGGCGGCGGATAAGCTCATAAATAGCCTTGATTCGCAGATTGAGGATGAAGCAACGGTAGTGCTTGCGCTGCAAAACCCGATGGCGATTGATCTGCGTTTTGTGACTTCTATCCTTAAAATCACGGGTATGCTTGAACGCGCGGGTGACCTTGCTAAAAATACGGTGAAGCGCAGCGTAAAAATGGGCGAATTTGCACCAGAGCCTGTTATTCAAAAATTAGAGCGTATGGCAGATGCCGTGGCGGAGATGCTGGATTCCGCCCTTGATGCGTTTGAGCAAAAAGATGTTGAGAAGGCGATTGCGGTGTGGCGCCGCGATGAAGAGGTCGATGATTTGTACCGTGAGATTTTTGCGCTCATGCAGCAGGATATGGAGCGTAACCCCGCGAATGTTGCTGCGTGCTTGCATGTGGTGTTTGCTGCCAAAAATCTGGAACGTCTTGCTGATTACACCACTAATCTCGCGAAAACGGTGTATTACGTTGTTTCTGGTAAGCGTCCTGATAAATCGGTTCTCAAAAATGTGGCTGAAGACAGCACGCTCTAGTAAAAGTATCCTATGACTGCTCGGCCTAAACCTGTTGTGCTTACAATCCTTGATGGCTGGGGGCATAGTGATTCACCGGAAAATAATGCTATTGCAGCAGCGCATACTCCGCACTGGGATATGCTGGTTGCCAATTATCCGAATGGCCTGATTAACGCTTCTGAGTTGCATGTCGGGCTGCCGGAAGGCCAGATGGGAAATTCTGAAGTAGGCCACATGAATATAGGCTCAGGTCGTGTTATCATGCAGGAATTGCCGCGTATTGATGCTGCTATCAAAGACGGGTCGTTGGCAGCGCATCTCACAATCAAATCATTTGCGGATACATTGAAAAAATCAGGTGGTGCGTGTCATCTGATGGGGTTGGTATCGCCCGGGGGGGTGCATTCGCATCAGAGGCATATCGCAGCCTTAGCGCGCATACTTGCAGCGCAAGGTGTGCGTGTTTTCATACATGCATTTCTAGATGGGCGTGATACGCCGCCACAGAGTGCAAAAGAATATGTAAACATACTACAAAATGATATCTCAGATGTAACTGATGTTCGTATTGCAACTGTAAGTGGCCGTTATTATGCCATGGACAGGGATAAACGGTGGGAGAGGGTAGAAAAAGCCTATGCGGCGATTGTCACGGCCAATGCCCGGAAATTTTCCTCTGTTGAAGACGTTATTGAGCAGTCTTACGCAGAGCATACGACCGATGAGTTTGTGTTGCCTGCCGTGGTGGGTGAATACACCGGCATGAAAGATGGTGACGGTGTGTTTATGGCCAATTTCCGTGCCGATCGCGTGCGGCAATTGCTGGGTGCTTTGCTAAATCCAGCATTCAAAGAGTTTTCCCGTTCGCGCGTTGTACGCCTTTCATCAGCGCTTGGCATGGTAGAATATTCCAAAGAGCTTGGCGTATGGATGCAGTCAGTATTTATGCCAGAGCCACTCACCGATATTCTTGGTGAGGTGGTTTCCAACGCAGGGCTTAAACAACTTCGCATCGCAGAAACCGAAAAATACGCGCATGTAACCTTCTTTTTTAATGGCGGACGTGAGCAGGAATTTGTAGGCGAAGAGCGCATTCTAGTGCCATCACCTAAGGTTGCCACCTACGATATGAAACCGGAAATGTCTGCGCCTGAAGTAACCGATAAGTTGGTTGAGGCTATCAATGCAGATAGATTTGATTTCATCGTCGTCAATTATGCGAATACCGATATGGTGGGGCACACTGGTGATTTACAAGCGGCAGTAAAAGCGGTGGAGGCAGTGGATACGTGCCTTGGCCGCCTGTCAGACGCAGTATTTGCAAAGGGCGGTGTGATGCTGATTACCGCCGATCATGGCAATGCCGAGCAGTTGTTTGATGGCCATACCGGACAGGCGCATACGGCGCACACACTGAATCTTGTGCCGGTGATTATTGCCAGTGCTGCTTTGAAGGGCAAGAAAATCCAGATGCCGGAAGGCAAGCTGGGCGATGTTGCGCCAACATTGCTTGAACTTATGGACATTCCCAAACCAGCGACAATGACCGGAAATTCTTTGCTGGCAGGTTATGCAGCATAAGCGCGCTTTATTTCCTATCCTATGTTTGCTGATTGCCGTGCCTTCAATATCTTATGCCACTACAAAGGATGATCTGGACGCTACACGCAAGGAAATGGCAGAAAGTAAGCAGCGGCAGGGCGAGTTGGAGGCCGAGAACCGTAAGGTTCAATCAGAACTTTTAGAAATTCAGGAAAAACTGGTTAGGGCAGTGGCTGCCATCCAGCAGGTGGATAAAGAACTACGTGCTGCACAGGAAAAACTGGATGTGATTACCGCGCAGGCTCAGGAAAAGCGCGATCTTATCGAAAAAAATAAAGAACGTCTTGAGGCGTTGGTGCAGGCGGCACTGCGTTTCAGTAAAATGCCGGTGGAAGCGATGGTGGTGATGCCAGGAGATACCAAGCAGAGGCTTCGCGTATCCCGAGCACTTAAAATGATCTCACAGGATATACGGCGTGAGACCGAAACACTGAATCTTCAGGTGCAGGAACTCAAGGACCTGGAGCAGAAAATCCTGAAAAACCGCGATGAAATCGTTAAGAAACAGGCAGAACTAACTAAGGAGCGGCAGCTGCTGGCCGTGGATATGGATGAGCGCCGGAAAATCCAGAAAAACCTGATGAAAGAGCAGAAAAAAGAGGCGCAGAAAGCAGCCGAGTTGGCGCAAAAAGAGAGTAGCCTGCAGGAATTGCTGGAAACCTTGCGGAAACAGCAAGAACGTCGCAAGCCTGAGGCAGAAGAACAGACTTCGGGCGGGTGGTTTTCAGAATCGGCAAAAAAGGGGAAAGTTCGCAGCTTTACCAAGGCCAAAGGCCATCTCAGGCTGCCTGTATCTGGAGATATTAAAGAATGGTTTGGTGAAACCACAAAAAGCGGTGGAACCAGTAAGGGCCTAAGTTTATCGGCCAGTGCGGAATCCGAGGTGGTGGCACCCTATGACGGCGAGGTGATTTATTCCGGCCAGTTCCTGGCCTATGGTAGGATGGTCATTATTAAACATAGTGACGATTTTCACACATTACTGGCAGGACTTGGCAGTATTGATGTGAATCCAGGAGAGTTTCTATTGGAAGGTGAGCCAATTGGTGCTATGGGAAGAAAAGGAAATGATCCCCGTCTATATATTGAGTTACGTAAAAATAACCAACCTGTCAATCCGGCGTCATGGTTCGCTGGCTTGAAAGGCAAGGAATAACTTTTTGGAGTTTAAGTGCCGTTATGCGTCATAGTTTGAAGGCTTGTCTATTATGCAGTGCTTTGTTTATCGCTCCGCTGGTTGCGTATGCTGAGAAGAATGACACGCTTGAAATGCTCTCATTGTTTGGAGATGTGTTTGAGCGCGTCCGCGAAGATTATGTGGAGGAAGTAAAAGATGTGGATTTAATCGAGGCAGCGCTCAACGGTATGCTTACCTCACTTGATCCGCACTCGGGTTTCCTTAATGAAAAAGCCTTCAAGGAAATGCAGGTGCAGACTAAAGGTGAATTTGGCGGCCTTGGCATTGAAGTAACCATGGAAAATGGTTTGGTGAAAGTAGTATCACCGATTGACGAAACACCGGCAGCCAAAGCAGGCATCCAGCCAGGTGATTACATCAGCTACATTGATGATGAAGCGGTGATGGGGCTTACTCTGTCTGAAGCGGTAGAAAAAATGCGCGGCCCCTCAGATTCAAAGGTTACACTCACTATTCTGCGGGAATCATCGCCGGAGCCGATCGAGATTCCTATTGTGCGTGCAGTGATAAAAATCAAATCGTCACGCGCGCGTGCCGAGGGTGATGATATTGCCTATCTGCGTGTCACCTCTTTCACCGAGCAGTCTACGGAACTGATGAAAGAAGAATTTGAAAAAATCAAAAAGAACCTGCCGAACCTGCGCGGCATTGTACTTGATCTACGCAATAACCCGGGTGGGTTGTTGGATCAGGCGGTATCCGTGTCCGATGCGTTTTTGGATCAGGGTGAAATCGTATCTACGCGTGAGCGTGACCCAAGCCGTACCAAGCGTTTTACTGCGCAGGAGGGCGATGAGTTGGTAGATGAATCCATCCCAATGGTTGTGCTTATCAATAATGGTTCGGCCTCTGCATCTGAGATTGTATCAGGCGCGTTACAGGATCATAAACGCGCAGTAATCATGGGCACCAAAAGTTTCGGTAAAGGATCGGTGCAAACGGTAATTCCCGTAAGTGAGCATGGTGCCATCCGCCTGACCACTGCGCGGTATTACACACCGTCTGGCCATTCTATTCAGGCTAAGGGTATCACACCGGATATCGTGGTGGAGCAGGCTAAAATTGAGCCGATTAAAGCAGAAAAAGTACGCTCGGAGGCAGACCTGCGCAAACGCCTTGAAAATCTTGAAGATAAAAAAGCAAAAGAAGCCATTAAGAAGGCTATTGAGGTAGAAGAAAGCAAAGAGAAAGAAGAAAAAAGCAGCAAGGACAAAGATAAAAAGGTTACAAATATTAGTGCAGAGGCTGCTGAAGATTACCAGCTGCAGCGTGCCATAGATTTGCTGCGCGCGGTTGGCGTATATAACCAGTCGGCTTTGCAAAAATAGGGTAGAAAATGAAAGTGTCATTTGGCAAAGGATTGCTCGCTAAGATCAATGCATTGCTGATATGGCGTGTTCTTCTGGTGCTGGTACTGCTGGCCAATATTGCGCTTGGCGCAATGTTGTGGATGTCTGGCGGCAAGGAAACTGCGGAAGCCAATGCATCTGGAAGGCGGTTGCTCTATACGCTGGCAGATGGCAAGGTGGAAGGCAGGCAGGTTACATCGGAAGAGCTTGCAAAGTCACTGAAGCCGGAAGCAGCCAACAATGAAACCGCAGAAAAATCACCGGAACCTGAAGTAAAGCCAGCAGCAGAAGTGAAGCCGGCGGAGCCACCAGCAACCACAGCAACAACCGAACCAGCCGCCACCACAGAGCCAGAACAAAAAGCACCCGAGGCGGCCGCAGAAAACCCGCCTGCCGAGGTGAAACTGGAAGAATCACCAGTCAATAACGCGGAAACGTCGGCTGTAGCTCAAGATCCAAACGCGCAAGCTACTGCTCCTGATGCAACGGCTGTGCCTGCAGAACCAGTGCCAGCACCAGCCGATGCCGCGCAGGTTCCATCAGCTGATGCTGCGCAACAGTCAGAGCCGACCGTTGAGTTGCCTGCTCAGGCTCCTGTGGATGAAACACAGGCAAACCCTGTATCTCCTGAAGCCCCCGTTTATAATCAGGCACTGCCGCCTGTACCGGCAGATACTTCATCTGCACCATCACTCTTGCCTGAGGTGGCACCCACGCCACCGCTGAAAAACCAGTCCGCTCCAGCGATTAAGCCAACCACGCAGAAACTGCCTGATGCCAATCCGCTGATTGCAGAAAAAACATCGGATGGAAATATTCCTGTGGTGGCGCAGGATGGCACCAAGGCGTGGCGCTATTATGCCAAGCCGTTTACCAGTGCTGGCAAGCAGCCGATGATTGCGATTATCATTACCGGTCTTGGCCATAACAAGCTGGTGACGGAACATGCCATTGCACTCAGTGAAAACATTACACTGAGCTTCTCGCCCTATGCGCGGGAAGTGGAAAAATGGGGCGCATCGGCCCGCCTAGCTGGCCATGAAGTGATGCTTGATTTGCCCGTTGAACCAGCGAATTTTCCTGCGGCCGACCCTGGGCCCTATGGGTTACTTACCAGCAAACCCCCTGAAGAAAATGAAGGCCGCCTGCGCTGGCTTATGTCGCGCGTGCCAACATCGATTGGGTTTGTAACACCACGTAACGAACGTTATACCGCCAGCGTGGAGCATATGAAACTGTTACTGCAATCATTTGCCAACCGTGGGCTGATGGTGGTGCTTACGCGTGACACGTCTAAGGATGAAACCAAGGAAGTATTGGCCAACACCACGGCGACAAACCTCACGGCGGATTTCATTATTGACGAAGATATGTCTGATGCCACGATCAAGGCAAAGCTTGCATCCATGGAGCAACTGGCAACCCAGCGTGGTTTTGCCGTGGGCATTGCCCAGCCTTATCCACTTACCATTGCCCAGCTGAAAATCTGGTTAGATAGCTTATCCGCCAAAGGCATTGTGCTGGTGCCAGTGAGCGCCATCGCCAAGCAGAATTTTTCCTGAGATATGATGAATCTTCCGTATCGTGATGGTGTTGGCATTATGCTCTGCAATGCGCAGCTTCAGGTGTTTGTGGCCAAGCGCATTGATATGATGGCGGAGGCATGGCAGATGCCGCAGGGAGGCATGGACGCCGGAGAACTGCCACATATATCTGCCATGCGTGAACTGGAAGAAGAAACCGGCACCAACAAAGCAGCAATCATCGCCGAAAGTGCCGACTGGTATTATTACGATTTACCCGCAGATTTGATACCCAAAGTATGGGGCGGGAAATATCGCGGCCAGCGGCAGAAATGGTTTGTGATGAAATTTCTGGGCGCAGATTCCGATATCAACATCGCAACCGAACACCCGGAATTCTCCGAATGGAAGTGGGTAGCGCCAGCAGATTTGCCCAATCTCATCGTCCCCTTCAAACGCGATTTATATGCCGCGCTGGTGAAGGAATTCTCGCCGGTGCTGAGATTATGTTGAATAAAAAGGCTTAGAACGCACCGTAGCCGCCTCGTGTTCTACTATCAAGGTCGCTTTGCCTATAAGTTAGCTTATCTGTTTCATTTAAGCCAAGGTTATCAGCGATCCAGTAACGCAACTTTTCATCGTGGTCTTCTGTAACATCACAATCTCTGAATATGGAACGCTTTATCATTTCCGTTATGGTAGTGTTATATCGGGTGTGAACAGGTTCGCCGTAGCTGTTCTCTTTCATCGCTAGGCTGAAATCCTGCTTCCGGTTAATGTAGTCACCTGCCTTTAAGTGTCTACATGCACCTGGAATCAGTGTGCGCTCACCGGCTCGCAATATCTGGCCAACGGGGTTACCATTCTTAGCCGCAAATATATCAAATACCTGTTGTAGTTTATCTCCATTGCTAGGATCATAACCTATAAGCTTTGTGCCCACAGGCTTTTCCGTAGAATCAATTATACCTTGTTTACTGGTATCGATTGTAATACGGCCTGCCTCCACTTCCTTCTTGAACCATGTATATGCTTTTTTTGCGGTTTCAGATGGCGAAGTATTATGAGGTCCTGTGTGATAGAGGATATCGAGGTGCTGCCCGTTAGGAAGCTTGATGGAGTTCTCGCTGGCTGATTGCACAACGGCTGCTCGGAAATATGCTTCTGATTCACCGTTTTTATTTCGAAACAGGAATACATGTTGTTCTCCGCTCATACAGCTATCTGCAAAGCCGCTGATGCATGTTCCCATTTTCCCGGAGATGTTCTGACCTTCAGTTTGCAATTGGTCGGGGCTTGTCAGATTAGAAATCTTCCAGCCTGTAAGTTTAGGATTGTCTTTAATTTCTACGGTTAAGGGTTGCATAATAGGGTGCCAAGTCCCTGGTAATGGCTTCATCGCGTATAGCGCTAATGACGGCATCGCGCCGCATATGCCATGTATGTGATAGATCAAGCAAACTCATTAGATTTTGTTCGGGAAGCAGCATCTGTGTAACAAGAGGCATAGCGCGGTGCATCAGACCATTATAGGTTTCCTGATCCATTTCCGTTTTCCACTCATCGCTTGGTATAGTTGCAAGGAATGCTGGTATGACAAGATACTGTGTAAACTCTCGTATCATATCCGTAATATTTTTTGCATCCTGATATGAAAATTGCTCCAGCTTCTTGCTAATAGTCTCCCAGTCTCCAGATGTATTATTCACCAGACCTGCAATAAGTTTTGTCTTAACATCTTGTTGTAGGGAGTTACTATTACGTGAGGAATTCTCTGAAGCATCGAGTGAATTGACTACCAGTTGCGCCATGGATATGACATGGAGGAAACTTGCGTAACGGTCGCGCTCTGTGTCAGGGCTACTTTTAGTTGAATTTGGAACTGTTTTCGTTAGTTCTTTTTCGTAAGGTTCGTATATTACAATCTCTTTGAGGGCATCGCGAAAGTGCCGTTTTAATGGCTTGGGTGCATGAGGATTAATGGCTAGCAGTGTAAGTAAAGGAGTTTGATTTTCTGAGATCAGGTAATAAGAGTATTGCAGGATATTCTCAAAGACAGCCTGAGGTTGCTTGCGGAGCAAAAAATCCAGCATTTGGTCGTTGCTATTAATGATAATCCGCCGCAAAAGTGTATGCTCACCATTTTTCTGAATTGCTGTTTTTAAATCAGCACCTGCTTCTGCTAATACCTCGAGCTTTCCAATGTCGTCTGCAATATCCAGTGCCTCAGTTAATTCAGCCTGTGGTGGATTATGAGCAGCAATATACGCAGCAACGTTCTGACTATTACCCTCGTATATAGTATGATTAAGATCTTCGAAATCTTCAGCAGATGGTGTGCTTTCACGGGATAATGACATGGTGTTTCCTGATAGTTCTTACGCAGAAAACTATATCAGGCTAAATAGTAAAATAAAGTTAATATTTTGACTGATGGCAAATTCTAATTTGAAGTGCAACGGTTAAAGATTTGGGCTGGGGTTTTCCAGCCGAGGATTTTTCTTGGTTTATTATTCAGTATGTTGGCGATGTTGTCGAGCATATTTTGGGTGATTGGCCCTGAGTGGGATTTAG
>JBKDKX010000003.1:0-30594 GCA_046344715.1 Alphaproteobacteria bacterium
GTTTAATTGTATCTAATTACACTCAAACGCGCTTGACTGCAACAAGCTGTTTTCAACCCGCAGACAAACCATTCAGGAGGTATTATGTACAAGTCCATTTTTATCCCGCTTTCCAGCCACGGCGATCAGCTGCCAGCCCTCGCTTTCGGGACTTCTCTTGCCGAGGCGTTTGATGCTGGTGCAGAGTGTGCTTTTACCTCGAAATCGCTGCTTCTTCTCGAAGGTGAGCAGAGCGACAAGGTGGGCGAGATGTACCGCAAGGAGGGATACACCGCGTCCCAAAATCTTGCCGAGAAATTCTATCAGGAGCAGTTTGCCAAACGCGCCAAACAGGTGCAGCAATGGTTTGAACTGAGCAAGGAGAAGCTCGCCTCCGGTCGTCGCCTTCAGTGGCGTGAATCGCTGGATTTGTTCGGTGAAACCGCAGAGCAGGTTCGTGATGAGTGCAGCTTCCATGACCTCACCATTGCAAGTTACGATTTAAGCACCTCTATTCTTGATGATGTGGTCACGGGTGCGCTGTTTGCCACCGGCAGGCCGCTTGTGCTGGTGCACTCATTCCCTGAAGGTAAAGATTTGAGTAAGCTAACCGTGGTGCTGGCATGGAAATTCACGCCGCAGACGCTTCGGGCGCAATGGCTGGCACTGCCGATACTCAAAAAAGCTGGAAAAGTGCTGATTGCCAGCGTGGATGAAGGCGAGGAAGCAACCTCTGCCGATGAGCTTACAAAGCTGACTGCCTATCTCAAACGGCACGGCGTCAATGCACACCCCCACACCATCAGCAATGTGAAAAGCCCCGCCGCCGCGCTTGAGCAGTATTATGCCGAGCAAAAAGCCGATCTCATGGTGATGGGCGCATACTCGCATTCACGCTTACGGGAAATGGTGCTGGGCGGATTTACCCGCCATTTCCTTAACTCGCGCACCTGCAACCTGATGCTGGCGCATTAACAACACAAAGGAAAACATATGCAGAGATTTAACAATATCCTGTTCGTCAGCCACGGCGTGACGGACGAAACCGAGGCACTCAAACAGGCACTCAGTCTTGCCCGTAATAACAAGGCAGAATTGAAGGCGGTGATTGTTTGCCCTGATTTCCCCAAGGAAATGGCGGATTATAAGGGAAAGTACGAGTCATCGCTGATTGAACAGTTGCAGGCTTCCATCCGCAAAACGCGTGAAGCGGTGAAGGTCAGTGAAGCGGATGTTCCCGTGCAGATTGAGGTGGAGAGTGGCGACACGCCAGCCATTCGCATCATCCGCCATGTGATTAAGGGATCACATGATTTGGTCATCAAAGAGGCCGAGCCGAAAGTAAGCGGAAAAGGTTTCATGGCGATGGACATGGAATTGCTGCGTAAATCCCCGTGTCCTGTATGGCTGACGCGCCCCATCAGCGACCATCGTAACGAAATGAAGGTTGCAGTAGCGATTGATCCCGAAAGCATGGCTACGGAAGGGCATGATTTGTCGGTTAGACTGTTGCAACTCGCTAATTCCCTTGCCGCTACCTGCTGTGGTGCGCTCGATATCGTTTCATGCTGGCATTTTGAGCATGAGGATTATTTACGCAGCAATGCGAGCGTGTGGATACGCGTGCCGAAGAGCGAGCTGGATGAGTTGGTTGCTAAAAGACAGAGTGAGCACCGGGCGATGTTGGATGCACTGATACATGAATCCACAATCACGGGCGGCGAATACCGCATTCAGCATACCAAGGGACTGCCTGAGCAAGCCATACCTGATTTTATTGAAAAGAACGGCATCGACATTCTGGTGATGGGTACGGTGGCACGCACGGGCATTTATAGTTTCATCATCGGCAACACGGCGGAAAATATCCTGCAAAAACTGAGTTGTTCGCTACTGGCAATGAAACCGAATGGGTTTGTCTCACCTGTCAAAGCGTACTAAACATATGGAATGGACATGGAAGATAAACATCAGCAAAAGGCAAGCATAGCATGGCATAGCGTTCTTACAGACAGTGTTCTGAAAGACCTGACAGCATCCGCTACTGGCCTAAGTCAGAACGAAGCCGCTGCACGGCTTGCAAAATACGGAGCGAACCGCTTACCGGAAGCCGCGCGGCGCAGCAATCTCATGCGCTTTCTGCTGCAATTCCACAACATTCTGATTTATGTGCTGATCGGCTGCGCGGTTGTCACCGCAGCGCTTGATCACTGGATTGATACGGGCGTGATTCTGGCTGTGGTGGTTGCAAACGCCATCATCGGCTACATTCAGGAAGGCAAAGCGGAAAAGGCAATGGATGCCATCCGCCATATGCTCGCCCCTCATGCCAACGTCATTCGCGGTGGTGAGCGCATCAGCATTGAGGGCGATCAGCTCGTTCCGGGTGACATTGTGCTGCTGGAGGCGGGCGATAAAGTGCCTGCTGATCTGCGGATGCTCACTGCTCATGGCATGAGTGTGCAGGAAGCGATTCTCACCGGTGAATCCGTTCCTGTCGAAAAGCATATAGAGCCTGTAGCAGCGGATGCACCGCTGGGCGATCGCTCCTGCATGACGTTTTCTGGCACGCTTGTGACAACGGGTCAGGGAAAAGGTGTGGTGGTAGCCACGGGAGGAAGCACCGAGATTGGGCGCATTAGCGGGCTGTTGTCGGAAGTCGAAATGCTGACCACCCCGCTGGTAACGCAGATGGGTGTGTTTGCCAAGTGGCTGACCATTCTCATCCTGCTGGTTGCCGCGCTCCTGCTCACCTATGGCTATTACGTCGGCCATCACGATTTCACGGAGCTGTTCATGGCGGTGGTTGGCTTGTCGGTGGCCGCCATTCCTGAAGGCTTGCCTGCGGTGCTCACCATCACGCTGGCGATTGGTGTGCAAGCAATGGCAAAGCGCAATGCCATCGTGCGGCGCTTGCCTGCCATTGAAACGCTGGGATCAGTGTCCGTTATTTGCACCGATAAAACCGGCACGCTCACTCGCAATGAAATGATGGTGGCCTCTGTGCTAACCCATCACCATTTGTTCACACTGGAAGGAACGGGTTACGAGCCAAAAGGCGTATTGATGCTGGAGGATGCTCATATATCACCTTCCGAACATACGATGCTGGAAGAACTGGCTCGCGCCGCCACGCTTTGCAACGATGCGGCTTTACGCCAGCATGACGGCGTGTGGGCGGTTGAAGGTGACCCGATGGAGGGGGCATTACTTGCCTTTGCCGGTAAAATGGATGTGGATACCCGCAAGGAACAGTCGGCATGGACACGCACCGACGCTATTCCTTTCGACTCCAAACACCGCTTCATGGCGACGCTGAATCATGACCATGAACGCCATGCATTTGTATTAGTAAAAGGTGCGCCGGAGCGGATTCTTTCGATGTCTGCAAATCAGCGTGCTGCCAATGGCAAAACGGAACCGCTGGATACGGCGTATTGGAATACAAAAGCTGAAGGTATAGCCGCGCTCGGTCAGCGCGTATTGGCCTTTGCAGTGAAATCGGTGAAGCCAGAACATACGGTGCTAGAACATAAAGATGTGGAGGGTACGCTGACTCTGCTCGGCATGGTGGGCATGATCGACCCGCCGCGTGCGGAAGCGATTGCAGCAGTGGCGGAATGTCACGGCGCAGGCATTCGCGTAAAAATGATTACGGGCGATCATGCCAAAACCGCCGCTGCCATCGGCAAGCAGATCGGCCTGAAAAACCCTGATAAGGTGCTGACTGGTGCTGATCTCGACGGCATGGATGACGTTGCGCTGCGTCAGGCGGCACTCGACTGCGACATCTTCGCCCGTACCAGCCCAGAGCATAAATTACGCCTTGTGATGGCGCTGCAATCGCATGGCATGACCGTCGCCATGACGGGTGACGGCGTGAACGATGCCCCTGCGCTCAAACGCGCCGATGCAGGCATTGCGATGGGCAGGAAAGGCAGTGAGGCTGCCAAGGAAGCCGCCGAGCTGGTGTTAGCAGATGATAACTTCGCTTCCATCGCAGCTGCCGTGCGCGAAGGCCGCACCGTGTATGACAATATCCAGAAGGTCATCAGCTGGACGCTGCCCACCAACGCCGGGGAAGCGATGGTGATTATTATTGCGCTTTTGATGGGACTAACGCTACCCGTCACGCCGATTCAGATTTTGTGGATCAACCTGATTACCGCCGTCACGCTGGGGATTGCGCTGGCCTTTGAACCGACGGAGGAAAACACCATGCGCCGCCCGCCGCGCCCACGCCATGCACCGCTGTTGTCGGGCGAACTGGTATGGCATATTGTGCTGGTATCCATCCTTTTCCTGTGCGGAGTATATGGTATTTACTCCTACGCGATTGATCGTGGCTACAGCGTCGAACTGGCACGCACGCTGGCGGTCAACACGCTGGTGGTGATGGAGATTTTCCACCTGTTCTTCATCCGCAATATCTATGGCACATCGCTGACATGGAAGGCGGTTCAAGGCACGAAAGTAGTTTGGGCAACCGTCATTGCGATTACCGTGGCGCAATTCGCCATCACCTATCTGCCGCCGCTGCAAGCTGTGTTTGATACTGTGTCCATTCCGTTCTGGGACGGCGTGCTGGTGATTGGCATCGGCGCGGCACTGTTTGCCATCATTGAAACGGAAAAGCAGATTCGCCTTCGCTTAAGGAGGAATGCTTAATGGAAGGACATTCCGCAGACCCGCTCAACGGCAGAAAAATCTCTGATATCCTGACTGCATTGTCGCAGCATTTTTCTTCGCAAACGGTCACCATTGGAGAATTAAGGGACGCATTATCAGGGCGTATTTATGGGGTGTTTCTGCTGGTGCTGGCACTGCCAAATCTTGTTCCGTTTCCTGTGCCGGGGCTTTCGGCAATCACAGGGTTGCCTTTATTGCTCCTTACCATACAAATGATTTTTAACCGGACGACACCTTGGTTTCCAAAGGCCGTTCTTAACCGCACGATCAAAACGGATCACCTGCACAAGGTATGCAGCGGTGCCTTTCCTTACCTTCATAAAATGGAACGATTTGTGATGCCGCGCTTCATGTGGCTTGTGCGCTATCCAGCTGATAGGGTGATTGCGGCGATCTGCGTGTTTTTATCGCTCGTTATCATGCTGCCCATACCGTTTGGGAACGCGCTACCAGCACTCGCCATATGTTTCTTCTCTATCGCCATTTTGCAGCGTGACGGGCTATTCGTCATCCTAGGCGTTTTGTGTGCCATAGCCAGCGTTGCGGTTATCGCAAGTGTCCTGACTACGATTCTTATGGCCGTGCTGCATTTTTGGGGGCTGGGGTAACATTATGGAACACACCGAATCCGCACATCATCTGGCATTGATACTCTCGAACATTCTACTGTTCTTCGGGATCGCGGGGGTTGTGGTGCCGCTGCTCCAGCGGCTTCGCATGTCGCCGGTGCTGGCCTATCTGCTGTGCGGTGTAGTGATTGGTCCGTATGGACTTGCGGCACTGGCAGACACTTACCCCTGGCTTTCGGCAGTGAGCATCAAAGAGCTAGGCACTGTACAGACACTGGGCGAACTGGGCATTATTACCCTGATGTTCATGATCGGGCTGGAGCTATCGCTTGGGCGATTGAAGGAGCTTAGACGCTTTATTTTTGGTCTTGGATCAGCGCAGATTCTGCTCACCGCACTGGTCATCTTCCTGATTGCCTCATGGTTTGATAACTCACTGGAAGCAGGCATTTTGCTGGGCGCATCCTTTGCGCTTTCTTCCACCGCTATCGTCATGAAACTGCTGGAGGAGCGCCATCTTTCCAACCGCCCGGTTGGGGTGTTGTGCTTTTCGATCCTGCTGATGCAGGATCTGGCCGTGGTTCCTATTCTCGTGTTGGCGACATCGTTTACAGGGGCAGCGGATGAAAGCATCAGCATGACCTTGCTGACATCGCTTGGTATTGGTGCTTGTACCGTGCTTGCGATGATGATGCTCGGAAAACGTATTCTCGCGCCGCTGTTGCAGTCGGTTAGCACCTCGCGCAATGCTGAGTGGCTGGCGGCGTTCATCGTATTTATCGTCATCGCATGCGCGGCCATCACCGAAGCAGCAGGGCTTTCGCTGGCGCTGGGTGCATTTCTGGCAGGGCTACTGATTGCCGAAACCGAGTTCAAACATGAAGTAGAGGTGATTGTTAGCCCACTCAAAGGCTTGTTACTCGGCATCTTCTTTCTCTCCATCGGCATGATGATCAATGTCGAGGAGATATTCCGACAACCGTTCCTGTTGGCGCTTTCGGTGGTTGGTATTTTTGCCCTCAAAGCGGCGATTATTTTTCCACTGTGCTTGTGGTTCAAAGTGCCTAGCCGTCAAGCAGCAGAAGCATCGATTTATCTCGCGCAGCCGGGCGAATTTGCGCTGCTGATTCTAGGCGTTGCTATGGCGGGAAACCTGATGCCTGCAGAAGATGTGCAGTTCTTCTTGCTGGTCACAGCACTGGCAATGATGGTCACACCATTACTATTCAGATGCGCTCCATTGGCGGCACGCATGGCAAAATCTATGTCAAAAACTGCCCAGCAAGAGCAGGATATTCCTCAGCTTGGCGAGCGTGTGGTGCTCATCGCTGGGTTTGGTCGCGTCGGTAAATTATTAGGTAACGCACTGGCCGAGCAGCAAATTGCCTATATCGGGTTTGATCATAATGCCGAGCGAGTACAGGCGCTCAAACGCGATGGATTCCGAGTTATTTACGGTGATGCCAAGAAGTTAGAACTATGGCACCGGCTACATACGGATCATGTGATCGCCGCTGTCATTGCCATTGACGACCATGCGGCCACCCACAGTATCTTAAAATCGATTCGGGCGCAGTGGCCGCTGCTGCCCATTATTGTGCGTGCAAAAGACACCTCGGATATGGCCGCACTTTATGACATGGGAGCAAAATATGTCGTGGCCGAAACGCTGGAATCCAGCCTGAGTGTAGCACGTCTACTTATGCAACAGGTGGGCACCGAAGACGGCACCATTGAAAAAATCATCAAAAAATTAAGGGAACAAAATGCACTCGCCAACGCTTAAAGAAAAAATCACCGAACTGTATGAAGGGGATTCAGCAACTTCCCATCGCTTTCGCTACGCGTTGCTAGTGTTTGATGTAGTTACGATTCTGTTTCTAATCGGCTCTACCTTTTTCTATGGCCACGCCATCGTAGAATGGATTGATGCGCTGTTCGGGCTTTATATCGCGCTTGATTTCTCGGCGCGGCTTTGGATTGCGCCTAAGAAACCAGCCTTCTTCCTCAACCCGCTGAACATTGCCGATCTGGTGGCGATGGTTTCGTTTCTTGCTCCACTCTTGGGCGAAAACTTTGCCTTCCTGCGCGGGTTGCGCGTGCTCAGGCTCCTGCGTTCGTACCGTCTGCAAGCGCGGATGCGACAGGATTTTGTCTATTTTCGCCAGCATGAAGATGTCATCATGAGTGCGACTAATCTGTTCATCTTCATTTTTATCATGACCGAGCTGGTGTTTGTGACGCAAGTCCACAGCAACCCCGCCGTCACGAATTTTCTGGATGCGATGTATTTTACCATTGCCGCTCTTACCACCACAGGGTTTGGCGATGTCACGCTGCAAGGCGATTCGGGTCGCGCACTTTCCATTATCATCATGATCTTTGGAGTGTCGCTGTTTTTGCGGCTTATACAGACGATGTTTCGCCCCTCAAAAGTACGCTTCACCTGCGATGCCTGCGGCCTTTTCCTGCATGAAAGTGATGCAGTTCATTGTAAACATTGTGGCAAAGTTTTGAACATTCCATCGGATGGTGACGTATGAAAATCCTTGTATTCAATGCTGGCAGTTCCAGCCTTAAATTCGGCGTATTCGATATGAGTAGCGAAGATAGTCGAGTATTCAAGGCCGAGTTTGAAGGTTTCAAAAATGGCACATGCACGCTGCATTTCCGTGTGGGCGGCGAACAAGGCATAGAACAAAAGCGCAGTGAACCACTCGCAACGGTGGAGGATGCCATTGTGCGCGTGCCGGAAATCCTCAAAGAATTTGGCTTTTCTGAATTTGATGCTGTTGGTCACCGTGTGGCGCATGGCGGTGAGCGGTTTCATGACGCAACGCTTATTGATGATGAAGTGCTAAAGCATATCGAAAGCTGCACACCGCTCGCCCCGCTGCATAACCCCGCGAACCTGAAAGCCATTACCATCAGCCGTGAGATATGGACGGATGTGCCGCAGATCGCCGTATTCGATACCGCCTTTCATCACACGATTCCTGACCGCGCCACCACCTATGCCGTGCCAAAGGAATGGCGAGATAAAGGGCTGCGGCGTTATGGCTTTCACGGCACGTCGCATAAATATGTCGCCCTGCGTGTGGCGCGGGAACTTGGAAAACCCGTCACCGATTTGCAGATTATCAGCTGCCATCTTGGCAATGGCGCAAGCGTGTGCGCGATCAATCGTGGGTTTTCGATTGACACCTCAATGGGCATGACACCGTTGGAAGGGCTGGTGATGGGCACGCGCTCTGGCGATGTTGACCCTGGTATGTTCACTTATCTGGCGCGTGAACTGGGATTGAGTGTCGAAGAAATCGAACGCCAGCTTTATGCGAACAGTGGACTCAAAGCATTGGCTGGAAGCCATGATCTGCGTGAAGTGGAACAAAAAGCTGCGGAAGGCGAAGCGGATGCCCAGCTTGCGATCAACGTCTATGCCTACCGCGTGCGGAAATATATCGGAGCGTATGCTGCTGCGATGGGTGGCGTGGATGTGATTGCCTTCACTGGCGGCATTGGCGAAAACTCCGCCTCCATGCGCCGCCGCGTGTGCGATAAATTCGAGTTTTTGGGGCTGCATCTGGATGACGATAAGAATCAGGCTGTGAATCTCAAAGGTTTTGAAGCACCACAGGTGCAAAGTTTTGATTCGCGCATTAAAGTCATCGTCACCCAAACCTGCGAACAGCTGATGATCGCGCAGGAAGTGAAATATCTGCTGGTGCAGCGTGAACAGGTAGATCCACAGAAATGGCATATCCCCGTGGCGGTTTCCGCCCGCCATGTGCATCTGTCGCAGGAAGCGGTGGAAGCATTGTTTGGTAAAGGCCACCAGCTTCAGAAAATGCGTGATCTTAGCCAGACGGAAGGTTGGGCGGCGGAAGAAACAGTGGAAGTGATTGGCTCTAAAGGATCGTTCAAAACCGTGCGCGTGCTGGGTCCCACCCGCACCCAAACGCAGATCGAGGTTTCAAAAACCGACACCTTCACACTGGGCGTCGAAGCACCCGTTCGCCCCTCTGGAAAGCTGGAAGGCACACCCAGAATCAAGCTGCGCGGAACCGCAGGCGAGATTGAAACGAACGGCCTGATTATCGCCGCCCGCCATATTCATATGAGCCCGCAAGATGCCGTAAAAATGGGCGTAAAAAACGGCGATTATGTGGATGTGAAATTGGGTGATGGTGATCGCAGCGTATCGTTTGCTAACACGTTGATCCGCGTGAAGGAAGGCTACGTCACCGAAATGCATATCGACACTGACGAAGCCAACGCCGCCGGTATCGCCTTCCAAACCAAGGGTGAACTGGTGATGAACGAGACACGCGGCGAAGCCGATATTGTGGCCAAGAAGAATATGGAACTGAATGGGAGGAAGGCTGCATGAGTATGTTAGCGGGAAAGAAAGGTCTGGTCGTCGGCATCGCCAATGATGCGTCGATTGCATGGGGATGTGCCAAATCCTTCCGGGATCATGGTGCGGAGCTTGCAGTGACCTACCTGAACGACAAAGCAAAACCACATGTGCAGCCCTTGGCAGAGGCTCTTGCTGCGCCGATCTGCATGAAGCTCGATGTCACGCAGCCAGCCGAGCAGGAAGCGCTGTTTGCTGCGATAGCCAAAAAATGGGGCAAGCTCGATTTCCTGCTGCACTCCATCGCCTTCGCGCCAAAGTCGGATTTGCAGGGGCGCGTGGTGGATAGTTCCAGCGCTGGGTTTTCTCAGGCGATGGATGTTTCTTGCCATTCACTGATGCGCCTTGCCAAAGCGGCTGAACCACTGATGAAAGATGGCGGCTCCATCCTCACCATGAGCTATTATGGCGCGGAAAAAGTCGTCACGCATTATAACTTGATGGGTCCCGTGAAGGCAGCACTGGAGGCCAGCGTTAAATATCTGTCCTCGGAACTGGGAGCGCAGCATATCCGCGTCAATGCGCTCTCTACCGGTCCGGTCAAAACCCGTGCCGCTTCTGGCCTCACAGATTTTGACAAGCTGATGAAAACAGCAGCAAGCAAAGCCCCCATGCACCAGTTGGTGACGCTGGAACAGATCGGTGAAATGGCGGCGTTTCTGGTTTCCGACAACGCCAAACAAGTCACCGGCCAGACGATCTATGTCGATGCTGGATATAATGTGCGGGGGTAGATGATGGATATGAAGGAACTGAACGGATACGCATTTGAGGAACTGAAAGTGGGCATGTCAGCGCTCTATAGCCGCACCATCACTGACACCGATTTACGGAATTTCTCCGGCGTGTCCGGTGATACCAACCCGATGCACCTGAATGAAGAATACGCCAAAACCACGGCTTTTAAGGGGTGCGTAGTGCATGGCATGTTGACTGCCAGCCTCCTTTCGACTGTCGTCGGCACAAAGTTGCCGGGTCCGGGTTGCTTGTATGTTAGCCAGACCTTGCAATTCAAAGCGCCTGTATATGTGGGCGATACCGTCTATGCCAAGGCAACGATTACTGAGTTGATGCCCGAAAAACGCCGCGCCAGACTACACACACAATGCTTGGTAAAAGATGCCGTTGTACTCGATGGTGAGGCCATTGTTCAGTTGCCGAAGTAGAATTCTGACAATCATGCTCACCCACGAGTATTAAACTCTATCTTTATTGATCCTTATCAATTTGGGTTTGCATGCTCATGTGCTATACAGGCGCATGAGCATCATGCACCGTATCCGTATCTATCACGCTGTCTTGGCAATCCTTGCCATTCTCGCTTACCTGACTGGCGACGATGACAACATCCATGCGTGGCTTGGTTATGCGGTGGCGGCAGTTGTCGCTTTCCGCCTCTTATGGGTTTTTTCTGGTAATCCACACGTTGGACTCATGCGCTTCTATCCTTCGTTTGATGGACTCAATTTATCCAACGCTTTTACGCATCCGGCCATCACCAAAACCTTCATGCTCGGTATCGCGATCAGCCTTCTTTCTGTTACCACCACAGGCATCCTAATGGATAAAGGAAAGTCTCTCGGTATTGCCAACGTTGAACTGGTTGCCCCGGCGTTTGCCGATGACGATGACCATAAGGAAAAGACAGAAAGCTTCCTCGATGAGGCACTAGAAGAAACGCACGAGTTTTTTTGGAAATCTTCTGCTCATCTTTGTAGGCTTGCACGTCAGTTACCTGCTGCTATTCAAACGCCCCCTCGCAAAATTTATGCTGTTTGTACCTAAGCGCGCTATTAACACCGATAAAAAAACGTAATGTTATGATTCGCAATGTTCGATCATTAATGGTTGCATGTGTTGTTGGCGCATTTGCCACTTGCAGCGCATATGCCGCGACTCCTGAAATCGGTGGTCGGGTCTAGGTGGTTGGCGTAGGTGTCCGCCCAGGCGAGGAAGGATGCGAAATCCTCCTTTCCTGCCGCAGGTGAGGCTCGCATGGCGGCGATGAAGGCGCGGATGCGGTTGCTGCTCTCCCAATTTTTCAATGCCGCCTGAAGCCTGAAAACGCGCTGACGCTCCATATGCGCCAGCTTACTGGTTGACTGCTTGTTTCTGGCAATATGCAGCAAATCTTCTTCCGATTTATTGATCTGCGTTTCTGCCTGCGCCTGCTGCTTTCTGGCAGCAGGAAGATTTGATTCTTTGACCTCATGCCCATATCGCCGCTTCTGCCAGTAACCCCGTGGTGGCAGCGGTATATCCATCCGCTTGCACACCTTCGCCAGACCAACATCAGAAAGCCCGTATTTACTGGCCAGCTGACTGATCGGTGTTTGCCATACTTCCTGGTAGAGTTTTTCTCGGTGTAATGTAACGCGCTCGTGCTTTTTCATGATGCCGATGAATCCATTGAAGCAGAGCACTATCAAGTAGATTCGAACTTTTATTGCCAGATAGTGCTTATAAATCAGGGATTCAAACAGAAGGGGATTCGAACTTCAGCATTTTCGCACTCATTTTTCGGCGTATTGTTTTTAGAAATCAAAGATTCGAGCGGGATTCAAACGGTGAATTTCAAACAGCGCATTTGCTCCACTGGTGGTCCATCTCTCGGCAAATAAGGGCAGCTCTCAAAAAACGATAGCAAAAAGACGCACCTTGCAACCATTTGATATATTGTGTTATGATGTGTTGTAAGCTATTGTAACTTATTGCGAATTTACGCCTTGAAAACCGACGTAGGTGAAAGCCTACCGTGAGTTCGAATCTCACCTCCTCCGCCAACATCTTGTAAAATAACAATAAAATAGAGAATAGCCCGCAGAGGGGCGCTGTGTGCGGGCCTTATTTAGCAAGGTCACCGAGAGATAAATAATTTCTCTGAATTCCGCAAAAAATCTGGCCTTTTTCTCTGTTCGCTAGTTTGGCGGTGACCTTACAAGGATACCACGAGTTTGCATCTGTCAGCCTGGTATCTGATAACGAAAATGTCACTTGTATCGCGTATAGCGTGCCCACAATTAAGTTGAATTATAATCTGACCAAAACACTTCAGTATTAGACAGCAGCTTCTAATTTCACTGTTACAGTATCACCCGCTTCAATCTTTTCTTTCTTGCGCACATCCGCTTTGATCGGCAGAAGGTAGGCGCCTGCTTTGGTGTCAGGGAAGATGGATGTTTTCCATGAGGTGCTGCCTATAGTCACACTCACCCGTACCGATCCCCATGCGGCCTGTTTGTCAAACGATAGCACACGGATTTCCTGCGAAATCGCCTTTGGCAGCGTGACAAAGTGCCATGCTGCTTTGCCTTGATAAAGCCAGATGGCTGCTTTGAAAGAATAGTCGGACATCGGTTGCTTGTGCTTGTATGATTATTGATTAAAATGACGCATCAACATCTTAGCATGATAGACTCGGCTTGCTATGGCGCAAAAGGAAATCACAGCGGAATTGACGCGCAAGTTGCTGGCAGGACTGGCTGGCGATGGCGTAGCGTACGCGGATTTCCTAAGCCAGCTATCGCCGATACTGCGCAGGGTGATTGGTCGAAAAATCCCCATGAGCGACGTGGAAGATGTGCTGCAGGAGGTTCTGATTTCCATCCATAAAGCCCGCCACACCTATGATGGCAACCGCCCGCTGATGCCGTGGGTTATTTCAATTGCCAACTTCAGAATGACAGACCACCTGCGCAAAAGTTACAGCCAGATGCGGCATCAGAGCGTTGATATTGCAGATTACGAAAATGTGCTGGAGGCTGTAACCGAAACCGTGAACGAGAACGAATCTATTAATGAGATGCTGGATGGTGTGGGGCAGCGCGAGCGTAAAATCCTCTCGCTCATGCATTTGGAGGGCTACACGGCGAGCGAGGTAGGATCGCAGCTTGGGATGAAGGAATCCGCCGTAAAAGTCGCCGCGCACCGCGCCATCAAAAAGATAAGGGAACGGCTGGGAAATGGTTGATACAAAACAGTTAATTAATCAATTAAGTTCTGAGGCGATGCCTGTAAAGGTTGTGCGCCCACAGCGTTATGCCGCGTTCTTGCTCGTGCTTCTTTCCATCTATGCCATTTGTGCGCAGTGCTGGCTGGAAGGTTTCCGCCCTGACCTTGCGATGCAGCTCGCGCGCCCGTTATTTATAGTGGAGTTGCTACTTCTTGCTGCCATGCTTGTAAGCAGCTCGGTTGCGTCTGTCTATGCCATGCTGCCGGACGGCGGTGAGCGTAAAACGCTGATGCCTTTGCCGTATTTCTTTTCAAGTGGGATGCTCGCGCTGGTGATAGTTCAGCTTTTCCTGCCGCAGGACGTGCGCATGGTGATGTCGGATGCCACTTCGCACACCCATGAATGCACCATATATATTGCGTTTTCTTCCATCCTTCCTGCCGCGCTGATCTTCGGGTTGCTGCGTAAGGGCGCAAGTGTCATGCCCATGCAGGCGGGGGGGCTTGCCGTAATCGCCGCAGTCTCAGTGGGTACAATTACGCTTAGGCTCGCCGAAGCGAATGACGAAATCATACATCTGCTCAGCTGGCATTACCTGCCAAGTATCTTTTTTGCGAGTCTGGGCGCGGTTCTCGGGCGCTATTTACTTAAATGGTAATTTTTTTTGAGGAGCATGTAACCGTTTCCGCTGCCTCTCCGAATCCATCATTAGTAATGCTCATTTGGATACGAACGTTACATCACTTATCAACTCATGGAGAACCATATGACCACCACCACTAAACTCGCTTCTGCAGCGCTTGCTGGATTACTCACCGCTGGCTTGCTTGCCGCAACCCCTGCATTCGCAGGCGAACACGATAAAGGCGCATGCAACGGAAAAAGCGGTTGCAAAGGTAAAGATGCCGCTGAAAAATCAGAATGCAAAGGCAAAGCTGAAAAAGCTGGTTGCGAAGGTAAAGATAAGGCAGCTGGCGAAAAAGCAAGCTGCAGCGGCAAAGACAGTGAGAAAGCGTCTTGCGCTGGTAAAGAAGAGAAAAAGTAAGTCTCTGGTGGCAATAGAGGTGGTGCATCATGTGCCACCTCTTACCACTTCATTCCTATGCTGGGCCCAACCACACATCCTCAATTAGGTTTTGGTCTTGGCCTTCGCGCCAAGCATATGCCGCATATTTTTGAATATACGCCGACGGTCGATTGGTTCGAGATTATTTCCGAGAATTATATGGATAGTGGCGGCAAGCCACGCCGCAATTTAGCGCGTATTGCCGAGCAATATCCGATTGTGATGCACGGTGTATCGCTTTCTATCGGCACGGTTGACCCGCTGAACTCAGAATATCTGCAAAAGCTGAAACGACTGATTGATGAGGTGAACCCTGCATGGGTAACAGATCATTTATGCTGGACGGGTGTGGCGCATAAAAATACACATGATTTATTACCCGTACCCTATACCGAGGAAGCGCTGAAACATATCATTCAGCGCATCCGCGAGGTGCAGGATTTCTTGGGCCGACCGATTGCGCTCGAGAACCCATCCACCTATCTTGAATTCAAAAGCTCCTCTATGCTTGAAGCGGAATTTATTGGGCGTATGGCAGAAGAATCTGGCTGCAACTTGCTGCTCGATGTGAACAACGTTTATGTCACCTGCTATAACCACCGACTGGATGCAAAGGCTTATCTGGATAGCCTTCCACTCAATCGTGTGATTCAGATACATCTTTCCGGCCACACCAACAAAGGCACACACATTATTGATACGCATGACGACCATGTGGTGGATGAGGTTTGGAACCTCTACAAATATGTCGTGAGCAAGGCAGACCGTACACCCAACACCATGATTGAGTGGGACGATAAAATCCCAGAATTCCCTGTGCTCTACAGCGAACTGGAAAAAGCACGCGCGGCGGCAAAAGCAGCAAATGACTATGCGCTACCAGACCTTGCGAAAACCACTGTACCGTATGTGATGAACGAAAAACCATTGCTCGTATCACAACAAGAAACCCTGCAAGACGCCATTATGTTAGCGGAAAAGCAGGATAGCAAACCCGCCGAGTGGATTCGTGAGAAGGCGGATTTTCCTGCCGAAAAACAACTCGGTGTGTATGTGAATGCTTATCGCTGGCGATTGTTCGATGTCGTGGCAGAGGATTATCCGGTGCTGAAGGTTTATCTGGGCGAGGATAAGTTTGACGCACTCATCAATGATTTTATCAGCGCTGTGCCGCCGCAGCATTTCAACGTTGCGCGTTATGCGACTCTGCTACCTGCCTACCAACAAACACATACAACTTATGATGCGTTTTCAGGTGAACTATGTACGTTGGAAACCGCTATTGCCCAACTTCAGGACGCAGAGGAAACAGAGGCGCTCACGCCCGAACATCTCGCAGGCATGACACCTGAAACATTGATGGAATCGCATCTCACTCCGCGCAAAGCCTTACAGCTTTTTGCTTTTGAGTATCCAGTGAACGCATATTACAAGGCCGTAAAAGAAGAGACGCAATTACCTGCAATAACTCAGCAACCCAGCTTTCTTGCCCTATTCCGCCATGAGGATGTGGTGTGGCGGATGGATTTAGATGCGCAGGAATACTCGCTTTTATCCGCGCTGTTTGCAGGCACAACGGTGGGTGAAGCGCTGGGCGCTCTCGATGAATCAGCCGCCTCCAACATTTCCGAATATTTTTCGCGCTGGATGCGTAACGGTTTGCTGGCCAAGCACGAATATAAGGGTGAATCCACAGAAGGAACCACTCATGAAAAAGCTGCTTAATCTACTCATTCTCTGGCCTGAGCGCATTGCCAACCATTTCCTATGGGCGGGGCCACTCATAGCCCGCATCACCGTGGGCTATGTGTTCATGCTCACCGGCTGGGGCAAACTGCAAAATCTGGATAATGTCACGGAATATTTCACAAGCCTCGGCATTCCTGCGCCGCACATACTAACACCTTTTGTATCAGGGCTGGAATGCTTCGGCGGGCTGTTTCTGATTCTCGGCGTGCTCACCCGCATCAGCGCAGGTGGCCTAGCGGTCACCATGATTGTTGCGCTCATTACTGCAAAATGGGCAGAGGTGGATTCGCTGCACACACTGCTTGGGTTTGAAGAAACGCTGTTCCTTGCCATCTTCACTTGGCTTGCTATCTGCGGCGCAGGCAAGGCTTCACTGGATCGCTTAATCGAAAAACGATACAGCAAGTAACTCACCCGCATTTCACTCATCACACGCCAATCACGCACATGCGCGCAGTTGCTTAAATCGAACCGCAAGTTTGGCATTCAAACCAACAGTCCTGTACACGGCTCTATAGGACACTCGGGCGCAAAACCTCACAAAAATGCGACGGTGAGGCCGGCGCCTTATACATGTCGGCGCAGGCGGCGGATACGTTCAACCACGGAAAAGATTACATGATCATGGACGCGGATACGGACGAAAGGGTGTATTATCAGGGCATACGCCATTTTTGGGAGGCAACGCCAAACCCAAATAATCTTATTTTCCCCGCCATTTCTGTATGGGTAATCGTATTATGACAGAAATACAATCGCATAGACAGGGCTGATTGGTTAATCTATATGTTCTGTATGCAAAATATTAAATCCAGTGCCGAGCACACCGCACCTGATCATCCGCTGTTTGCTGCTTATCCGCAGCTATGGGGCAGCATTTCCCAGACAGCGCGTCTGTGCAGTTTTGATCGGGATGAGGAAGTGATTCATCACGGAGATGCCGCAGGTGCATTGTGGCTTGTGGTTTCTGGCTGGGTAAAAATTACGCGACAGACACCGGATGGTAAAGAAACCGTCATTGGCCTGTGTACCCATGGTGATGTGTTCGGCGAAGCCGCACTATTCTTGCACGCGAATTATCCATATAACGCACAGGTGCTTGTCGATGATACCCGAATGGTACTGATTGCTGCGGATGCTGTGCGGCGGGTAGTGGAAAGGGATGCGTCTATTGCTTCTGGCATTATGTCGATGCTTAATGAGCGCATATCACAAACGCAGCTAAAATTTGAACATATGAGCACTATGTCTGCGTCGCAACGTTTGGGGTGCTTCTTATTGCGTCTTTGCCATACACAGGCAAACGGGGCAAAGACACTACAAATCCCCGTCGAAAAGCACATTCTGGCGGCTTATTTAGGCATGAAGCCGGAAACGCTCTCGCGCAGCCAGCAGCAGTTGAAACCTCTGGGGGTATCTGTGGCGGGCCATGACATAACCATCAGCAATATCCAAAGATTACGTGAATTTGTATGCAACAGCTGCTCGGAATCCGGCAGTTGTGATGCGGAAGAGGTTTAGCGGCTATGCCGCAAATACATTCTCCAATGCTTGTGTCAGGGTAGATAACGGCAACGGCTGCTTAAACCACGAAGGTAGCAGGGGGTATTCGATTTCAGCTACAATGTGGCGTGTGGCGGGTGAGGGCAGTGACGCATGTATCCAGGCAATATCATTGCTGCTTCCAACCAGTACCAGCTGGTCAAAGGCGTGTTCATGTTCGGCCACATCTATTGACTTCTTGAAATCATCCAATGATGCAAATACCGGTTTTTCGGCCTTAGACACAGGCAAAATCGACCGTGCGTTCTTTTCAAATACTGAAACCATGCCTTCGCAGGCGGCAACCACCCACACACGTGGCGCGCCGCCGCACCCGCCGCCCTTGCATTTCCCTGAGCAGGCTTTACCAGTGACGATGGGTACAACAGCGCAGCCTAACATAGCTAGAATTTATAGCCAACACCAACGCCAATAACCCATGGGTTGATGTCGACATCGGCGGCGATGGCACCGCTGTTAAACTTCACATCCGTGTTTATCCAGATTTTTTTCACGTCAAAGTTCACCATCCAATGATCATCCAGCATATAATCCATACCAGCCTGAAGCGCAGGGCCAAAGCTGTTGTCGTAATCCACACTGGTAACAGATGTGCCTTTGTCTTCACCAAAGAATACCGTGTAATTCACGCCCGCCCCAACATAAGGCTTAAACTGGCCAAACTGCGTGAAGTGATATTGTGCGGTAAGCGTGGGCGGTAACAGCCATACATCACCCAGATCAAGAGCACCCGCACTGCTGGTTGCCGTGTTTACATCATGCGGTGTAACGGCTGCAATCAGTTCAAGGGCGATATTATCCGTGAAAAAATAACTGAAATCCAACTCCGGTACCACAGAGGTATCAATATCAATCTGGCTACCTGTAACCGCGCCGGTAATCGAAGCGTCTTCTGCTGGAACAACACCTATGGCGCGTGCACGCACCACCCAATCGCCCGCTTTAGGCATTTCAGCAGCTATGGCGGGCATAGCAACCGTGGTAGCAAGTAGTGTAAGTAGTAGCTTTTTCATTTTGGACTCCTCGGTTATTTTCGAAGTCATGCGTACAGCAAAATAACCAAGCGGTTCTTGATACAAATCAAGCAAAACCTCCCTAAAGCGTCTAGCATGGCGAGGTAACAACCAAGGAGTAGACCATGCCACTTGAAAATCACAGCCTGATAAATGAATTCCCTGAGATGCGTGATCGTATTCACCAGATGAAAACATCCGACAGTCATTTTGCACGGCTGTTTGCGGAATATGATGCGGTAGAACATTCCGTGCATCGCATTGAAGCTGGGGCAGAGGCTGCAAGTGATGAGCGTCTGGAAATTTTGAAAAAGCAACGTCTGAGCTTAAAAGATCAATTGTTCGGATTGCTTAAGAAAGCAGCCTAGACGTTCTCATCGTCGTCATGCAACGCACGGTGTGCTGCGCCGTCCAAGTCTTCGAACTGGCCGTTTTTTGCTGCCCAGAAAAAGGCAGCAAGTCCGGCAAGCCCGAGTGTAAGGGCGATGGGAATCAGGTAAAGCAATATGTTCACTAGTTCCTCGCTTGCTGCTGCAAAAATTTAAAAGGTTGGCGTGGCGGCTTAAAATTGTTGCGCTCATTTATATTCAGGCGCATGGCGTTTGCAATTACCAGCAGTGATGAGCTTGACATCGCAATGGCGGCAATCAGTGGTGTCACCATGCCAGCAACGGCAAGCGGAATAGCGATTACATTATACAAAATCGCCAGCGCAAAATTCTGCTTCACCAATATTTGCGAGAATGTTGCGATGCGCCACGCAGTGAGCACAGGCCGCAATTTATCACCCTGAAATACAATATCAGCGGCGTTTTGGGTGATGTCCATGGCACTTGCTGGCGACATGGAAACAGTGGCAGAAGAGAGAGAGGGCGCGTCATTCAGCCCATCGCCTACCATCAGCACATGTGCGCCGCTAGTTTTGAGGGCAGCAATTCTATCTGTTTTCTGCACGGGTGTTAGTGCGCCCTCGGACACGTCAATACCCAGAGTCACGGCAATATCTTTAGTGACTTCTTTTCTGTCACCAGAAAGCAGTAGTGGCATAATACCTGCACTTTGCAGCACAGCAATGACTTCTTTTGCATCGGCGCGTAGCTGATCAGCGAAGGTGAAGCGAATGGGCGGTTTGCCGTCTTCAGAAAGCCATAATTCCAGCGTATTATCGCCATCATCAGTTAGAGGTGTTGCCCAACTTCTTTTACCCAGTTTTACGCCGTTGGCCTCAAGTCCGCATCCTTGAATTTCTGTTACCTTCAGTGGCAATATTATTCCTTTATACGCCTTGGTAAGCGCCTGTGAGAGGGGGTGTTTGCTGTGCACTGCAAGCGATGCCGCAAGCTGCAACTGTTCAGGGGAATGTGTTGATGTGAGTGAGGGTTTTCCCATCGTCAATGTGCCTGTTTTATCGAATACGGCATGGGTAATTGTTGCCAGTCGCTCCAGCGCGCTGCCACTTTTCAGTAAAATACCTGAACGCATTAATTTGCCACTCGCCAGCACTTGCACCACCGGCACAGCAAGACCTAGTGCGCATGGGCAGGTGATGATGAGCACGGTTGCCGCATATAAAAGCGCAAGCTGCCATTCGATTGCACCAAACACCATCCAGCCAATAAATGTGCCCGCTGCCAGCATATGCACCACCGGCGTGTACCAGCCAGAAATTTTATCCGCTACCGTGACATATTTTGCCTGTGCCTGTTCAGCCGATTCCATGAGCTTGATGATTTCCGCCAGCAGCGAACGCTCGCCTGCCTTAGTTACTCGCATGGTGATAGGGGCGGTCATATTGATGGTTCCGGCGAATATCTCTGATCCCAGATCTACTCCGCGTGACTGGCTCTCACCAGTAATCAGACTGGTATCAATTTCCGATGCGCCGGTAACTATAACGCCATCCGCACCAATTTTTTCACCCGCCGCAACCAGCAATATCATGCCTTCTTTGATTTCAGAGAGTGGAATGATTTCCTGATTGCCAGATTCATGCAGCACGGTCGCAAAGCCTGTCATCATCTGCAGCAAATCATGCGCGGCAGAGCGCGCACGGCCACGTGCACGCGCTTCCAGATAGCGTCCGATAAGCAGGAAGAACAGCAACATCACACCGGAATCAAAGTACGAATGACGGCCAAATGTCGCGGTTTCAAACACACTCATGAGTGTGGCAAGAATTACCGCGACAGAAATCGGCACATCCATATTCGTGCGGAATTCCTTCAGAGCCTTCCACGCAGAGCGGTAAAATGGCAGGCCTGAGTAGGCGATGGCAGGAATGGCAATCGCCGCCTGCACCCAGTGGAAGAATGTGCGTGTAGCTTGCCCCATTTCAACGCCGTCGCTCGTCCAAAGTGGAATAGAAAACAACATTAAATTACCGCTTGCAAAACCCGCCACCGCAAGACAACGCAACAAAAATTTCTCTTCTTTTTTCTCAGATGTTTCAGCCGTTTCAGGATCAAATGGCACGGCGCGATAGCCCATGCTATTGATAAGCGATATCCAGCTATCTCCGAGGGCAGCAGATCCTTTCCACGTTACCCGTAAACGCCTGGTAGAAAGATTGAGGCGTGCGGATGTTATTGCATCTTGTTTTTTAAGTGCGCCTTCTATGATGGCGACACAGCTAGGGCAGTGCATACCATCCACCAGCACATGCATGTTGTGGGTGCCATCACTTTCGGTAACAATAAAATATGCGCCGCTCATTCAACAACAATACGCCTGGATTTCTGGTAATGCACGCCTTTACGCTCCGCATCTATCTGCACCATCCATAACCCATTGGCAGGGAAAGTAATTGGGGTTTTTATACCTTTTAATTCTACCGTAAAGTCCATACCTGATTGTGTTGGACGGGTGATGGTTGCGGTAGCGCTGTCTGGAGTGATTGCCTGCTCATTTTTGTCCTGCAATATAAAATGCAAGGTGCCATTCTGATAGTCGATCGTACTTTTCCACCCCAACGTCTCTTGCTTTGCTTCAGCAGCTACAACCTGATTATAGGCAAGGCCTTTTTCATACGGATGGTCGGTTATCTTGCCGCTGTGTGTACGAATAGCGAGCGTCACCATCACTGCATTAACCACGGCAACAAATCCGAAGAACGCCACAAAATACCACCACACGCGCCGGCCACTCATCTTCCCTCGCTGACAAAGATAGTATCTTTACTCTCGCGGAGTGTACTTCTGGGTTCTGTGATTACAAAAGAGATTTCTTTGCGTGGCGCATGTTGCTTTGCTGCGGTTATAAATACCCGGAAATGCGCCACTGAGTTAGCAAACACCGGCAAACTATCCGCAGGAATATCGCTACTTGCCTGTACGCGGATTTCTGCATTTTCCAGGCCGTGCACTGTAAGCGTATAGCTTTTATCTTCATAGTATTTGTTGATGATGGTGATGTTATATCCATTACGCACCGAGCCATCGGAAAGCGTTACAAAGAGCGGGTTACGATCATGAATCACGTTCATCTCCAGCGGTGACCGGGTAAGCAGGCTGTAAAGCATTAAACAGCCCACAATGCTGATAATGCCGCCGTACCATAAGGTGCGAGGGCGCAGGGGATTAAATTTTTTCTTACTTTCAGTATCGTAGCGAATTAGTCCTTTAGGCAGACCAATTTTATCCATCACATTATCGCAGGCATCCACGCATAATCCGCAGGCGATACATTCCATCTGCAAACCATTGCGGATGTCGATACCCATTGGGCAAACCACCACGCAGGAATCACAATCAATGCAATGGCCTTTGCCTTCCCAACTATCACCTGCCTTGTGCTTGCCGCGAGGTTCACCACGTTTTTCATCATAGGCGATAATGAGAGTGTCTTTATCAAACATCGCCGATTGAAACCGCGCATAGGGGCACATATAGGTGCAGACCTGCTCACGGGCGAAGCCAGCCATCAGGTACGTGGAGAATGTAAGCCCAAGAATCCAGCCGCCTACACTCCACGGCACATCAAAATGGATAATCTGATCCAGTAGTGTTGGTGCATCATTAAAGTAAAACACCCACGCGCCACCAGTGCACATGCCAATTACAAGCCAGATACTATGGGTCAGACCAATTTTCCATATTTTCTCAATTGTCCATTTGGATTCATCGAGTTTCCTGCGAGCATTGCGGTCGCCCTGTACGATGCGTTCGACCCAGACGAATAAATCTGTCCATACGGTTTGAGGGCAGGCATAGCCGCACCAGACACGGCCAAAGAGTGAAGTGACAAAAAATAATCCCACCGCTGCCAATATCAGGATGCCGGTGATGTAATACACCTCCTGTGGCCAGATTTCGATGCCAAAAAAATAGGCGCGGGTATGGTTCAAATCAATGAGTATGGCCTGATCCGGCGCCTGCTGCCCGCGATCCCAGCGCAGCCATGGCGCACCATAATAAATGCCAAGCAGCGCAATCATTGCCACCCATTTCAGCTTGCGGAACTTACCCCATACGCGGCGGGGATAAATCTTTTCCTGCTTTTTAAAGAATTGTATGGGTGCAGACATATGCTCTATTCTGGCTTATCTGCCTCACCCCCACCGAGTGAATGCACATAAATAGTCAGTTGCTTGATAGTTTTATCTGGCAGGCGACTCTCCCATGAAGGCATCACCCCATGGCGCGGATTGTAAATCTGCTGCATGATACTGGCTTTGTCGCTGCCATAGAGCGAAATGGCATCCGCCAGGTTTGGTGCGCCAAATTCACGGCCACCCTTGCCATCAGTCCCGTGGCAGGAAGAACAGTTGGTAGCAAACAGAGCGGCACCCTCTGCATTGCCTTTATCATTGCCAGCAAGTGAGAGCACGTGTTTGGCAACTGCTTCAATCTCTTCACGCTTTAATGTTGCGCCAAACGCGGGCATTTGTGATGTGCGCGTATCTTCGTGCGTTGAACGAACACCGACTTTCAGTGTGGTGTAAATATCATTGAGTGTACCACCCCAGAGCCAATCATCATCATTGAGGTTGGGATAACCCTTGCCCCCTGCGGCTCCCGTGCCATGACATGCGGCGCAATTTTCCTTGAATATGGTTTTCCCACCAGCCACCGCAAAGGCATAAAGCTCGGGGTCTTTCTGGATGTCTTCCAATGAATGGGCTTTTATCTTAGCTGCAAATTCACCGCGACGTGCAGAAATTTCGGCCTGTTCTTCGGCCAGTTTTTTATATTGTGTCCAACCGGCGGTGCCTTGAGTATTGCCAGAAAGTGTTGGCCATGCGGGATACACTACCCAGTACCCCACCGCCCAAATGCAGGTGATGGCAAAGACAATAAGCCACCAGCGAGGCGCTGGATTGTTAAGTTCCTTGAGTCCATCCCACTCATGACCGGTGGTTTCTATGCCGGAATGTGAATCAATTTCTTTTTTATCAGTCATGGGTATTCTCCTCCTTCAATGGAATGAAGGCATGGGATTGTATTTCCTGTTTTGCAGAAGGGCGATAAGTACGGTACGCCACCCACAGGAAAAAGGTGAAGAAGAACAATAATCCTGTTGTCGGCGCATATTCATAGATGAGGTTCATGGGTTGACCTCCTGACTGATACGATAATCCTTGATGTCGGCGAGCGTTCCCAGTGTTTGTAAATACGCTACCAGCGCATCCATTTCTGAGACAAACTGTCTCTGTCCGTCGAAATCGCGCAGATTAACTTTTTTGCCATAGCGAGCATTGAGTCCTGAGGCATCACCATCAGCGCGTGCCTGCATCATCGCATCGTTGTAGGCATTTTCGATCATCGCATCGGTGTAAGGAACGCCCGTGGTCCGGTAGGCCTTCATAAGCCTACCGATGGTGCGAATATCTGCCGCTTGGTTCATCATAAAGCCGTAGGAAGGCATGATAGATTCAGGCACAACATCACGCGGACGAATCATATGCGCCGTGTGCCACTCATCGGAATATTTACCGCCTACGCGCGCAAGATCTGGCCCGATTCGCTTGCTGCCCCATAAGAATGGATGGTCATACATGCTTTCTGCCGCCAGCGAATAATGGCCGTAACGTTCCACCTCGTCACGCAGTGGACGAATCTGCTGGCTGTGGCAGGCTGAACAATTCTCACGCATGTAGATTTGCTGCCCTACCAGCTCCAGCGGAGTGAGTGGACGCATGCCGCTGACTTTCTCAATGGTGGTTTCGATACGAAACAGCGGCACAATTTCTACCAGCCCGCCGATGGATATGGCTACGATGGTAAATACCAGTAGCAGGATAGAATTGCGTTCCAGTTTTCCATGGTGCTTAAGCATAACTAGCCTCCCTCACGCTTGCCGTCTGGGGAGGATTTACCGTGCGCCAGCAATTATAAATCATGATGAACATCCCCACCAGATACAGCAAACCGCCGAGCGCACGGATGATGTAGTAAGGGTGCATAGCCTCTACCGTTTCCACAAAAGAATATTCGAGGAACCCCATGGCATCATAAGCACGCCACATAAGCCCCTGCATGATGCCTGAAACCCACATGGCGGTGATATAAAACACGATGCCGATGGTGGAAATCCACAGATGGATACTGATGAGTCGCATCGAATACATTTCCTGCTTTTTCCAAAGCACCGGTACAAGATGGTAAATCGCACCAAAGCTGATAAATGCTACCCATCCGAGCGCACCGGAATGTACGTGGCCAATGCCCCAATCGGTGTAATGTGAAAGCGAATTGACTGCTTTGATAGACATAAGTGGCCCTTCAAACGTGCTCATGCCGTAGAAGGCGAGCGCCACAATCATGAATTGCAACACAGGATCATCGCGCAGTTTGTTCCACGCGCCTGAAAGTGTCATGATGCCGTTAATCATTCCACCCCAGCTTGGCATCCACAGCATAATAGAAAACGTCATTCCGAGCGTTTGTGCCCAGTCTGGCAATGCGGTGTAATGTAAATGGTGTGGCCCCGCCCATATGTAAATGAAGATGAGTGACCAGAAATGCAGAATAGACAGGCGGTAAGAATAGACCGGACGATTCGCACGCTTAGGAATAAAATAATACATGATACCAAGGAAGCCAGCCGTCAGGAAAAACCCTACCGCATTATGCCCATACCACCATTGGATGAGAGCCGCCTGAACACCGCCCCATAATGGTACCGATTTTGCGCCCAAACCTGATACAGGAATGCTGACACCATTTACCAGATGCAGCACGGCAACAGTGGCAATGAATGCAAGGAAAAACCAGTTGGCCACATAGATATGCGGCTCTTGCCTGTTTTTCAGGGTCATAAGGAATACAAGCAGATACGCCACCCAAACCACGGTAAGCCATAAATCAGCGTACCACTCTGGCTCTGCATATTCTTTGTTTTGTGTAATACCGAGCACATAGCCAAGCGCAGCCATAACAATAAACGCCTGATAACCCCAGAATGTGAAATTGGCGAGCCTATCATTCCACAGCCTTGTGCGGCAGGTGCGCTGCACCACGAAATACGAAGTGGCAAATAATACGCTACCACCAAACGCAAAAATCACTCCGGATGTATGTACAGGGCGCAGGCGACCAAAACTTAGGTATGGTTCAAAATTGAGGTCAGGAAATGCCATTTGCAGGGCAATAACCAGCCCTACCAGCATGCCAACCGCACCCCAGAACAGTGCCGCGATGGTAAATTTTTTGACAATATCATCATTATATATTGGTGTCGGTGTTTGCATGTTATTTTATACTCCTTGCGGCCATCACCAGAAGTGTTAGCCCGTTAAACGCCATACCAAAGCGGCCAATGCCGCGCATTATTTCCTGCCATTTCACGGCTAGTAGTGCAGCACTACCGCTGGCCACCAGCAACGCAGGAAGTGTTCCCAGTACAAACAGCCACATAGCAACTATGCCGGCAATCGGACTTGCCAGCGTTGCCGCCATCATGAGTGCTGCATAAATTAAACCGCAAGGCATAAAACTCATCATTACCCCGCGTAAGAACCCATTGTTAGGAGAGTATGACAGCAATCTATGCTGATTCGGGGCAATCGCACTGAACAGGAATAACATACTCGCTGTTACCATCATCACTGCTGAAACCATTGGCCAGTATGTTGTTGCTGCCAGCTGCCTGGAAAGCAGTGCTACAAAAAACCCCAGTGCTCCATACGTCAAAAGTCGTCCCAGATGATACTGCCATTGTGACGCAGCACTCATGCGTTTACCGCATGTGCCGCCACACGCAGACTGGCAGGCTACCACCGGCCCGCACATGATAAGGCAGTGAGTCAGGCTACCCGTAAGCCCACCCAGAAAAAACACGGTAAACAAGCTGCCATGCTCAAAAAATGCTGCCGCGCAATGCTCCAAGAATACTTCCATGTATAACCTTTCGGAGGGCACTTTATAATCATGGAGTTTCAATGCCTTGATTTGGGTCAAGGTAGCTGATTGTGTTATAAGTATAAGGTAAGCGGAATTTGCGTAGTAAATTGATTTATATGGCGATTAACTAGCTGTAGACAAACACAGCGGCTTCTCTTATAAACCTAACTCCTTAAGCGTTTCCGCTTAGTGTGCCTCGATAGCTCAGTTGGTAGAGCAAGGGATTGAAAATCCCTGTGTCGCTGGTTCGATTCCGGCTCGAGGCACCATTTCTTAGTTTTCCTACGTCCAGCGAAATCCAAGAAACCCTTACAAAACCCAGCAAAATACGCCATTTTACGGACAATGTCATCCAATATGATTTGATGACAGCCGGAACATTCTGGGGTACTTTTTGGGGTGCCTGAACAAGGAGGTACCCCTGCCATGCCGTTAACAGATACCGCTGTAAAAAACGCAAAAGCCAAAACAAAGCCTTATAAGCTGACGGATGGTGATGGGCTGTATCTATTGATAAAGCCCAATGGCGGCAAATATTGGCGTTTTAAGTATCTCTATGTTGGCAAGGAGAAGCTGCTGGCACTGGGCACTTATCCTGAAATATCGCTAAACGACGCAAGGGATAAACGGCTGGCAGCTCGAAAGCTGCTCGCCAATGGAGCCGATCCAAACAGCAAGCGGAAAGAAGAGAAGCGGCGCAAGGCTTACAATATAGAAAATAGTTTTCAGGTAGTGGCTAAGGAATGGTTTGATACCAATAAGGGCAAATGGACGCCCGACCATGCGGCGAGATTATGGCGGCGGCTGGAATTACACATGATGCCCGAAATAGGTGACGAGCCTATTGTTAATATTAAAGCCTTGGATTTACTGGATGCCATACGAAAAGTAGAAAAGCGGGGCACGACAGAAACATCTCACCGGCTTTTGCAGACATGTAATGTTATCTTCCGTTATGCGGTGCTGACTGGCCGCATCCAATATAATCCTACTCAGGACTTAAAAGGCGCACTCATGCCTCACAGGTCAGAGAACCACCCCACCATACAAGCCAAAGAACTGCCTGATTTTTTCAAACAGCTGGAAGAGGTGGAAACCACTGATCTCAATAAACTGGCTGTCCGGTTGCTGATGTTATCCTTTGTACGCCAAGGCGAGCTGAGGCAGGCTAAGTGGGAGGATATTGATTTTGCGGCCAAAGAATGGCGGCTACCAGCCCATACCACTAAAATGCGTGACCTGCATATTGTCCCACTGGCTAAACAAACCATCAAGTTACTTGAAGAATTAAAGAAATTGACAGGTGAGGGGGAGTTGCTCTTTCCATCCCAGCAACGCCGCCGCCATGCCATGATGAGTGAAAACACCATCAATCATGTATTACAGAAGATGGGTTATAAAGATCGGCTGGTTGGCCATGGCTTCCGTGCGCTTGCCTCAACCACCCTCAACGAGATGGGCTTCCCGCCTGATGTTATCGAGCGACAGCTTGCCCATGCAGAGCGAAATAAGGTGCGTGCTGCGTATAACCGTGCAGAATACCTGCCGCAACGCCGTGATATGATGCAGAAATGGGCGGATTATTTGGATAGGCAAGCTAAAGTACCAAAGATAATTACCATAGAATTTAACCGTAGGATGAAATCTAAAAATAGTAATTGACTTATTGTGTAGTAAGTACTACATACTATGTCTACAACTGCTTATGGAGTCTGTTATGCAGAAAAAAGGTAAATTCGGAGATGTAATAAAGGAATTGCGCGAGGCAAAGGATTATAGCCAGCGTCAGTTTGCGCTTTCTCTCGATATTACCCCTACATACATGAGTAAAATAGAGCGCGGGGAATTTCCTCCGCCTTCTGAAGAAGTAATAAAAAACATGGCACAGTTGCTTGACTATGACACCGATGAATTGCTTGCTCATGCAAACAAGGTGGATTCCGAGCTTTTGGCAATTATTCAGAATTCACCGCAAAAATATGCCGGACTTCTGAGGAAGTGGGCAAAAAAGGATGAGGGTTAGCTATGTCTCTGCGCGTGAGATAAAAACGCAAGCCGATACGCTACGATCACAATATCAAGATGACTACGTCACTGATATTGAAGGAATTGCCACCCGAAAATTAAACCTCTCAATTCACTTTTTTGAACTGCAAAACCTATACGGCAGGGGCACATTAGGAATGGTGTTGCCTGATGAGAAACTAATTCTATGTGAGAAGTTTCTAGAGCCACATGGAAAGAACAAGGACAATCTGGAGCGTATCCTTCGTTTCACCATAGCTCATGAAATCGGACACTATGTGCTGCACCGTCGATATATGGGGGATTGTGAAAGCCCTGTTTTCCACAAAAATTTACCAGATAAAGAGCGGCAAAATCTTGAAATCCAAGCCAATATGTTTGCCGCTGAACTGTTGATGCCTGAAGATTGTTTTAGGAAGGCATACCACTATTTTATTTCAAATTTTGAATGCCATGATCAAGCGGAAATAAAAACCTATCTGTCTAATCTTTTTCATATATCAAAAGATGCAGTTAAGAATCGAATGAATAAATTGAAGTTATAGTACAAGTGCGTTTTTTTCACCTCAGTGTGTATATAGTATTACATACTGATAAAAACAAGGGGGAATAAAAAATGACTACAAAAAAAATATTACCAGAAACTGGCTTTATCAGACTTCCAGCAGTTTTAGCCGTAATACCTGTTAGCAAATCCACATGGTGGGCAGGTGTTAAATCTGGCCGCTTCCCTAAATCGGTAAAACTAGGCGACCGCATTACTGCATGGCGAGCAGAAGACATCCGCGCCCTGATTGAAAAGCCTCAATCATGAAGCGGATTAACACGCGGCGTATCAAGGCAAAATATAGCTATTCGATTCAAGAGTTAACGGAAGTTCTTAACCGTTGTCCCAACACTATTCTTGGCTGGATAAAGAATGAGGGACTACAGCGTAATGAGGGTATTTACCCCTATATGTTACGTGGTGAAGTGGTTATCGCATTTCTTAAGGCTCGTAGGTTAAGAAACAGCATTACACTACGACTAGCTGAATTTCGTTGCCCAAAATGCCGAGCCGCACGAAGTGCAAAAGGCGGGGTTGCCATCTTTCACAAACACCGCTCAAAGACATTCTTGCTTAAAGCAAAATGTGCCACTTGCGGCGGCAAAATCTGCAAAATTATTTCACATAAAAATCTTCCAGAAATCCAGAAACTCTTTGCCATTCATACGCTGCATGAATCGGCATTA
>JBKDKX010000004.1:0-102939 GCA_046344715.1 Alphaproteobacteria bacterium
CTAAATCCCACTCAGGGCCAATCACCCAAAATATGCTCGACAACATCGCCAACATACTGAATAATAAACCAAGAAAAATCCTCGGCTGGAAAACCCCAGCCCAAATCTTTAACCGTTGCACTTCAAATTAGAATTTGCCCACTTGCTTTTGGTTAACAAATATTTATTCTTCTGCTTATGCGTAGAATACCTGACATAAATACTTTAATCTCTGAGGCTGGTAAACGGGCACGAACTCTTTCAGACAAGCCAGTACCGGATGATCTTTTGCAAGAAGCCCAAAATGCACTTACGCAATCTCAGCTTGATAGTGTAGAGGGTAAACCCGTCACTTATTCATTAATGCTAGAAACAACACTTGTTACACTAGTGAAACTAGAAAAATTTACCGCAACAGATCCCAATCTTGCCGAACTAAAAAAACAAATTCATGACACCATCAAGATCTTGTCACACATCATAGGTTTAGTTCAGAACGCCGGACAAGACATGCCTTTAAATGAAATGCAAAAAGCCGCAGGACTTATAGCAGGGAGAGGTGAAGAAGCCATTGCTACGATAACCAGTAATCTCAGCAAGATAGCCCTAAAAATTAACCGTTTTCTTGACTCTCCGGAAGGCACTAGTGCATTAAATAAATATGAAAAATTCTTATCTTCAAATGAAGATGCATTAGACGATGCGCTTGCTGCAAAGGAGAGAGCTGACGCAGAAAGAAATAAAGCTCTCGGTGTACCACCAAGACCAAAACCTTATCAACCTTCACCCTTCTCCCCTTCTGAGCGCCCCTCAGGGATTGATCGGGCTTATGCGTTTGTCAGTGCTCAATTTGAAATTGACGCATTAGCTACCGCCCCTACACGGCTAGTAGCTGCTGATAATGTTTTTTGTGACTATGAAAGTAAAAGTGATTCATATAGAAGTGAGTTGCTAAAATTACTGGATATGCTCAATATGCAGCAGCCTAAGAAAGATACTCGTAGTCAGGTCAGATAATATGTCACAAATAAAAATCGCCCCGTCCATATTATCCGCAGACTTCGCCAAACTGGGCGATGAGGTTCGCGCAATCAGTGATGCCGGTGCAGATTATGTGCATGTGGATGTTATGGACGGGCATTTCGTGCCAAACCTCACCATTGGCCCTGTGGTCATCAAATCTATCCGCCCGACCAGTAAATTACCGTTTGATGTGCATCTGATGATTGAAAACCCCGATGCATCCATTGAGTCATATGCGCGCGCGGGTGCGGACATCATCACCGTACATGCCGAAGCCTGCACGCACCTGAACCGCACGCTCCACCATATTAAATCCTATGGCAAAAAATGTGGTGTTTCTATTGTACCCACCACCCCTGCTTCAGTGCTGGAATATGTAATGGACGAAGTGGATTTAATTCTAATCATGACGGTGAACCCGGGATTCGGCGGCCAGAGCTTTATTACAAGCCAACTGGATAAAATCCGTCAGGTACGCAATATAATTTCTAAGTCTGGCCGCGAGATCGACCTGGAAGTTGATGGCGGCATTAACCCAGATACCGCCCAAAAAGTTATTGAATACGGTGCGAATGTGCTGGTGGCGGGTTCTGCCGTATTCACCGGCAATGCTGAAAAATACGCGGAGAACCTCCGCGCCCTGCGCCATGGCTAGCTGCCCTATTTGCGGCAAAGAACCGCAAAAACCTTACACGCCTTTCTGCTGCAAACGTTGCGCTGATATTGATTTAGGCCGCTGGTTCACCGGCAGTTATTCTGTGCCCGTGGTGGAGATGGATGATTTACCGGTAGATGAACTGCCGGACGATGAGGCGCAGAAGCACTAAACCGCTTCTATAAAATCGGCTAACACCTTCTTACGTCCGGCTTTCTCAAATTCTATTTCTATATGGTCGCCGTTTGCAGCCTGCACGCGGCCATAACCGAATTTCTGGTGGAATATCCGCGCCCCCACCGCGAAACGGCTGCTGCTGTTGGGTGATGCAGTCTGCAATATACTCGCCACCTCATTTTTCCAGCTTTGCATAGCAGGGCGGGCAGAGGTATATACGCCGCCACTCAGTTTATCAACGAACTCCGGTGGAATCTCTCCAATGAACCGCGAAGGGATACTATTCTGCCACTGGTTGTAAATGCGGCGGTTGGCAGCATGGCTAATATACAGTTTTTTGCGCGCGCGCGTTATGCCCACATAGGCAAGCCTGCGTTCTTCTTCTAGCCCCTTCATGCCACTTTCATCTACGGAACGTTGGCTGGGAAACAACCCCTCTTCCCATCCGGGCAGGAACACAACATCAAACTCCAAGCCTTTTGCCGCATGCATCGTCATCAGGCTTACCATGTCAGCATCCGTGCCAGCGTTGGTTGCTTCGGTCACTAAACTCACATGCTCAAGGAATGCATTGATGGTTTCAAATTCTCCCATCGCCCGCACTAATTCTTTTAAGTTATCTAGCCTGCCCGCAGCATCCGGAGTTTTTTCCTGTTGCCACATGGCACGGTAGCCACTTTCTTCCAGCATTAAATCCACCACTTCAGCCAGCGTCATGGTGGAAAGTTTTGTGCGCCAGCTTTCACACTGCGCAATGAATTTATCCAGCGTACCCGCAAGCTTTCCTTTAATGCCGCCACTCTTCAGCAAATGTACCGTGGCGTTATACATGGAAATATTCATGCTGCGCGCTGTGTTGTGCAGCTGCTGCATAGTTGCCTGCCCGATACCCCGCTTGGGTACATTCACAATACGCTCAAACGCCAGATCATCCGCCGGACTTGCGATAACGCGCAAATACGCAACCGCATCACGAATTTCCGCCCGCTCATAAAAACGCAGGCCGCCTACCACGCGGTATGGAATACCCATGGTAAGGAAACGTTCTTCAAACGCGCGCGTCTGGAAACCAGCACGCACTAAAATCGCAATCTGGTTCAGTGGAATTTTCTTGCGCTGGTGCTGCTCAATTTCTTCGCCGATGAAACGGGCTTCTTCTCCCTCATCCCACACTGAGCGCAGCTGGATTTTGTCACCTTCTTTCAACGGAGTCCACAGTGTCTTTCCTAGCCTGCCCTGATTGTTGGCAATTAAGCTACTTGCCGCACCTAATATATGTGGTGTGGAGCGGTAATTGCATTCAAGCCGCACCACCGTGACATCTGGAAAGTCGCGCTCAAAGCGGAGGATATTGCCCACTTCTGCACCGCGCCAGCTATAGATGGATTGGTCGTCGTCGCCCACGCAGCAAAGATTCTTGTGATAGGAGGCAAGCAACCGCAGCCACAGATACTGCGCTACGTTGGTGTCCTGATACTCATCCACCAGAATATATTTGAACCGCCGCGCATATTCCGAAAGCACTTCCTCATGCTGAGAGAACAGCGTTATCATATGCAAAATCAAATCGCCAAAATCGGCAGCATTCAACTGTTTCAACCGCGCCTGATAGATTTTATATACTTTGGCCGCATTACCACCAGCCGCCTGTAAATCCTTACCATTTGTGATTTTATCAGCAGTAAGCCCTTGGTCTTTCCAGCTTTGGATGATGGATTTGAACAGTTTCGGCGGCAGGGCTTTGTCATCAATGCCCTGCTCAATAATGATGGCTTTTAGCAAACGCAGCTGGTCATCTTCATCCAAAATAGAGAAGCTGGAGGTAAGCCCCAGTTTTTCAGCATGGCGGCGGATGATACGCACGCCAATGGAGTGGAACGTGCCAAGCCACAATGATTGCGACGCACCGGTTAAGTGGTTCACACGCTCCACCATCTCGCGCGCGGCTTTATTGGTGAACGTCACCGCCAGAATTTCCCCCGGGAAAGCAAGGCGGTTCATGAGAATGTGGGCAATACGTGTGGTAAGCACGCGGGTTTTACCTGTGCCAGCCCCCGCCAGCACCAGCACAGCCCCCTGCGTGGCCTCCACAGCTTTGCGCTGCTCAGGGTTCAGAGCGTCAAGCAATGTATTAGAATATTCCTGCAACGCCTGATGGCTCACGGCAGCACCAGCCAGACTGGCAATATATGATTCTTATGCAAAATAGAAATCAACACAAAACACGGCATAGCAAGGAAAAATATAGCGGCATCCATCATCGTCTTACGCACAAATTTTGGCATAGCTTCCACCTGTTCTGGCTCATTCCATAAATCAAGGTTTGGAATCCAGCGCGGCACTTCCCGCGTGTACGCAATATAGGCATCGCCAAATTTATGCGTAAGAAATGCCTCTTCTTTTTCCACTACTTTTGGGTAATAGAAACAGAATGCACCAAGTAGCAGCACTGTGATGCTTAACATCCCAGACTGCAACCCCACACCAAAAAGTGCAATAAAGGAAAATACATATAGCGGGTTACGCACAACAGAAAACGGCCCACTGCGCACCACCACATCATTTTTCCGCCCACCAATGAATGCCGAGCAATACACGCGGCCAAATGCACCAAAAATTACAAAGGCCAGCCCAAGGAAGAACAGGGCGTTGCGAGACAGGCTCCAGCCTAGCCGTGGCTCTGTTACCAATAAAACGGCCACCACTACACCTGCAAAAATGCGGCTGTGATACTGGCGAGCTTTGAGCAGTTTCGGCATTACGCCAGAGAGTGCGGTGTTCATAGTTCATCCTTTTTCGTTTGGAATGGAGGCATCATAACCGTATTACCGATTTGGTAAAGAGGCCAATATGCTTTTTCTCCCCATGGGCGCGCACCGCGACCCGTGGCAGCTACATAGGCATGTACTGCATCGTCAAAACGGAATGCCACAGAGCCATTTGCCCGCAGGAATTTTTTGTCAACGCGCCACGCCACATCCGCACACGCAGAATCATTCAGGTAACTTTCGGCAATTACCATATCAGGCTTACCATTGCATATTCCGGAAACATCTTTGCGTAGTGCCATCACGATGGTACGGCCATACGCCTTCACAATACAGCGGTTTTTATCACAATCAACATCCGGATTATTTTTTACATCATCAAGCGTAAGCGCACTGTCTGCGCCATGCGCTTTAAGCCAGATTTCACTTTCAAAGCTATCTGCTTTGCCGCGCAGGAATAAAAACTGCCCATCCGGCAGGCGCAGCATCGCTCGGTTGCCATCATCATTCACAACAAGGTCGTATGGTTTGTGTAATGCAATAGTCACAAGGCTTATCACCATGAGTGGCACACCAAGCAGCCGCCACCGCCTCTCCCACAGGCAGAACCATAAACCACCGAACACAAATAACAACACCCCCCAGTGCGTCAAAGATGGCAAGTTGAATGCTGCATAGGGCAGCGCCGCAAACCAGCGGGATATATCGATCATAATGGCAATGCCCTGCTCCAGTGTCTTGAGCGGGAAGTGCTCCAGCCCAAACGGCATGGCAAAAAATGAAACCACGGCGGCAGGCATGATCCACAAAGAAGCAAGCGGCATCATGAGCATATTGGCACCCACACCCCATAGCGTCACGCGGTTGAACTGGTAGATAACGAGTGGTGTTGTAGCCAGTGCTGCCACTAGCGATGTCAGCATCAGCCCGAAGAAATACACACGCAGCTTACGCAACCAACCAATCTCCGGTTGGTATAGCAAATTTCCATACCGCTCATATAGCACCACAATCGCCATGGTCGCCGCAAAAGAAAGCTGGAAGCTCGCCCCCACCAGTGCCTCAGGCTGGAACAGCAGAATCAGCATCGCCGCCCATGCCAGCGAATAAAGGCTGATACCGCGCCGGTCCACCAGCACTGCCACCATCACGCACGCCACCATGATGAACGAGCGAATCGCTGGAACAGGATACCCGGCCAGCAACAAATAACAAAACGCACCAAGCAACCCGCACGCCGCCGCGATTTTCTTGGTTGGAAGCCGTATGGCAAGTGGCATATATAATGAAAGCAGAAAACGGATGGTGACATACAGCACGCCCACAGCGAGGGACATATGCAGCCCCGAGATCGAAAGCACATGGTACAGGCCGGAATCGCGCATGGCATCGCGCAACTCCTCCGGTACGCCGGCTTGCTCACCCACCATCAGGGCAGAGGCAACCGCGCCATTTTCTGCACTCATCGCCGCACGAATGCGCGCTCCCACTTCCAGCCGCGTGACATTGAGCTTCTCCAGCCAGCTATTGACGGCAACAGGATCAATCACCTCCACCGCATGCGGCGTATAACCCACCGCCCCTAACTGCTCATAATAGAAGCCCCTGGCAAAATCATACGCTCCAGGCATGGCCGGTTGCGGCGGCGGAAACAGCATGGCCTTTGCCCTCACCGTATCCCCCACTCTGAGTTCCGGTGCTGGTTTGCGCAGAGAAATGCTGACGCGCCTAGGCGTCGTCTCTGGCTTGATGCCTTCAATCGATACGTTTTTCAGGTATAGTTTTTGGTCATCCTCACGCATCTCGATGTCGTCAATGCGGCCTGTAACTTCCTTGAAATAGACTGTTTTATATAAATACGGTGCCGCCACCATCTGTGTGCGTACGCTGGCCACCATCAACCCCATACACACCAGAAACAGCGCAATAAAAACCAACCGCGGCAGAAACCGGCGGCGGAAAATCAGGAGCAATCCGCCCATGCCAGCCGTAAGCCCATACAGCACACGTTTCGGCGGCTCAGCCTCCAGTCCGAAATAAATGCCAATGCCAACAGCAAGCAAAACGGGCATCCACAGCGGAAAGCGGTCGCGTTCTGCAATGAAGGTTTCAGGTTTCAGGATTCGGGCTTCAGGGAATGACATAATTCTTAGTACTTAACAAAATACTGGTAAATATATAGTATTTTTGTTACCCCCTGAATCCTGAATCCTGAATCCTGAATCCTGAAACTTGAAACCTGAAGCCTCAACCATGACCATCATCACACGCTTTGCCCCATCACCTACTGGCTACCTGCACATCGGTGGTGCGCGCACAGCACTTTTCAACTGGCTCTATGCCCGCCACCACGGCGGCAAGTTTTATCTGCGCATCGAAGACACCGACCGCGCACGTTCCACGCAAGACGCCATCGACGCCATCCTTCAAGGCATGAAATGGCTGGGGCTGGACTGGGATGGTGAACCCTTATACCAGTTTGCACGCAGCCCACGCCACGCAGAAGTTGCCAAACAGCTCGTGGAAAAAGGCAAAGCGTTTTACTGCTACACCACTCAGGAAGAACTCGAAACTTTCCGCAAAGAAAATCCGAATGCCAAATTCCGCAGCCCATGGCGCGATGGCGGCACGCCACCTACTGGAATCAAGCCATCCATCCGCCTGAAAGCACCACTCACCGGTGAAACCACCGTGCATGACAAGGTGCAGGGCAGCGTAACCGTGCAGCACAGTGAACTCGATGACCTGATTCTCCTGCGCTCTGACGGCAACCCCACCTACATGCTCGCCGTGGTGGTGGATGATCATGACATGGGCATTACTCAAGTGATTCGCGGCGATGACCATTTCACCAACACCTTCCGCCAATTGATGATTTATAATGCCATGGGCTGGGAAGCACCGAGCTTCGCCCATATCCCCCTCATTCACGGGCCAGACGGTGCAAAGCTTTCCAAACGTCATGGTGCGCTTGGTGTTCAGGAATATGAAAAGATGGGCTACCTGCCAGAGGCGATGCGTAATTATTTACTGCGCCTCGGCTGGTCGCATGGCGATGATGAGATTATTTCCACCCAGCAGGCCATCGAATGGTTCGGGTTGGAAACCGTTGGCAAATCCCCATCGCGCTTTGATTTCGCAAAACTTGAAAACCTGAATGGCCACTACATGCGCGAAGCCGATGATGCACGGCTTACCGAGTTGGTGCTGGATATCTGCAATGCGAGAGGCAACACTCTGGCCAAGGAGCGCGTGCTAAAAGGTATGGGTGGCCTTAAAGCCCGCGCCAAAACACTGGTGGAACTGGCCGATGCCGCTTCTGTTTATTTTCTGCCCCGCCCATTGCCGATGGATACCAAAGCAAAAGACCTCCTCGATAAAGGCGGGCGCGATATTGTGCGTGCCTTACTGCCCAAACTGGAAGCACAGGCAGATTGCAGCCACACCGCCACCATGGAACTCTGCAAGGTCTATGCTGCTGAAATTGGCAAGAAATTAGGGGATATAGCCCAACCGCTACGGGCGGCTCTCACTGGCCGTTTAGTCTCCCCTGGGGTGTTCGAAGTGATGGAAATATTGGGCAAGGAAGAAAGCATTGCCCGCCTGAAAGACGCGTGCTAACCTTAACAATTGTTAGCGAAAGGGCAAGATAGTGAACCAGCAAGAGAAATTCGTTAGGGCAAAACTTACTCAGTATTTCGCGCAAGCACGCTTTGATTATGTATATCCGAATGACGGAAGATTTAGCGTCAGTAGCTCCTACTACAAAAGACCTGCCGTTATGCTCGACATAAAAGATATGCACAAAGCTGAATTAAATACGCTACTTAGCGTTTTGCGGTCATTCCTGAAACATGATCATAATGCAGATCTCTTTAACCCACAAACCAGTGAAGCGCCTAATTTCGTCGAATTTGAATTAAAACACAAAAGCATACTTAGCAGCAAGGTAAGAGGTTTCATTTTTATTTGTGGTAATGAGAACTTTGAAACGTTACGTTCTCATGGTTTATACCCTGAGAATCATGAAAAAAAAGCAATGAGTTTTTAGAATATATGACCATATTACCTTTAGTTATCGCGCCGGATGAGCGTTTGAATACCGTCTCCAAACCTGTTGAGGTGGTGGACGACTCCATCCGCACACTTGCCGCCGATCTGCTTGATACCATGTATCATGAACGCGGCATCGGCCTTGCCGCCGTGCAGGTGGGTGTGCATAAGCGTGTGCTGGTTGCCGATGTCACATGGCGGGAAGAAGAAGGCCCGGGTGAGCAGCATGTACTCATCAATCCGGAAATTATTGAAAACACACCGGAAGAAAAAACCTATAAGGAAGGTTGCCTTTCCTTCCCCGATCAATATGCCGATGTGGTGCGCCCCGCTGGCGTGCGCGTGCGCTACCTTGATCTGCAAGGAAAACAGCAGGAGCAGACTTTCGATGGCCTGCTTGCCACCTGCATCCAACACGAAATCGACCATTTGAATGGCATTGTGTTCGTTGACCATATCTCCCGACTCAAGCGCGACATGATTCTAAAGAAGCTCACCAAAATGAAAAAAATGGGCTATTTCGATCATGATCACGGCCATGTACATGGCCCAAACTGTAATCATTAGCAGTAGATGGACGACGGATGACGGACGTCGGAATCAATGTTTTCCTGTCATTCCTGCGAAAGCAGGAATCTTACTTAATTAAGACTCCCGCCTTCGCGGGAGTGACAAGGTAGTCACAATGCGTATCGTTTTCATGGGAACTCCACAGTTCGCGCTACCAACGCTTAAGGCATTGCACAGCTCCGGCCATGAGATAGTTGCGGTATATACCCAGCCACCGCGCCCTGCAGGCCGTGGCCAGAAAGATACCCCCTCCCCCGTACATCAATTTGCCGCTGAAAACAACCTGAGAGTGTTCACACCTGTAAGCCTTAAATCACCGGAAGCTCAGGAAGAGTTCACCGCACATAAGGCAGATATTGCGGTGGTGGTGGCATATGGCCTGTTGCTGCCGAAAGCAATTTTAGAAGCCTATCCGCTTGGTTGCATCAACGTGCACCCAAGCTCACTGCCACGCTGGCGCGGTGCCGCTCCAATACAGCGCACCATCATGGCCGGTGATAAGGAAACCGCCATCTGCATCATGCAGATGGATGAAGGGCTGGATACGGGTGATATCCTCATTCGGGAAGAAGAATTCGTGTCTGATTCCTGTACCGCAGGCGAATTGCATGATGTTCTGGCGACTGAAGCCACACCTCTTGTTTTGTTAGCCTTAGAAGGATTAGAAAATGGCAGCATCATACCACAAAAACAATCTACAGAAGGCGTAACCTACGCTAAGAAAATCAGCAAAGATGAGTGTCGTATAGACTGGAACAAATCCGCAACTGAGATTGTGAATCTTATACGTGGACTATCCCCCAGCCCCGGCGCACATTTTATGTATAAAGGCGAAAAGATAAAAGTGCTTAATGCAGAGGATTCCATGATGAATCTGGATAAGCTGGAATATAGCATTCCTATACGTCCGGGCATGGTACTCAACAAATATTTCGATATAGCTTGCGGCAAAGGATGTATTTCTCACTTGGAATTGCAGCGCCCTGGAAAAACTAAAATGTTTGCCGAAGAAATGCTCAAAGGATTCCCGATACCACCCGGGAGTATGTTAGAATAATATGCCACGCTATAAGCTCACTATAGAATATGACGGCACGCAGTATGCTGGCTGGCAAAAACAGCCCGACCAACCGACTGTTCAGCAGAAACTAGGAGAAGCGGTAAAAAAATTCTGTGGCATAGATTCAGAAGTAGTGGGCGCGGGCCGTACCGATGCCGGTGTACACGCCATTGCACAAGTTAGCCATGTAGATTTACCAAAGGAGTATGATGACTACAGCGTGATGCAGGGACTCAACTTTTATTTGTTCAACGCTTCCGATAACGATGCAACCATACCGACTGAACGCATTGCAGTAACCAATGCAGAACGCGTGAGCGATGATTTCAATGCTCGTTTCTCTGCCACCCGCAGGCATTATATTTACCGCATCATCAACCGCCGCGCCAGATTAGGATTAGAACTTGGCCGTGCATGGCAGGTGGCAGAAGAGCTTGATATTGAAAAAATGCAGCAAACAGCCAACTATCTTGTTGGCACGCATGACTTTAACAGCTTCCGTGATACAGCCTGCCAAGCCAAATCCCCCATAAAAACACTGGAAAAACTGGATATACAGCGTCAGGGTGATGACATTATTATCCAAACCAATGCCCGCTCGTTCCTGCATCATCAAGTACGTATTATGGTGGGCACATTGGCTTTGGTGGGTAAAGGCCGCTGGTCACCTGCGGATGTAAAAGCCGCACTGGAGGCTAAAAATCGTGCCGCCTCAGGGCCAACTGCACCAGCAGGTGGTTTATATCTACTCAAAGTAGATTATTAGTATCCACGCAGTAATTCATTGATTCCGGTTTTCGAGCGCGTTTTTTCATCCACGCGTTTCACAATTACAGCACAATAAAGCGAAGGAGCATCAGGCGTTTTCCCTGGTAAAGTACCCGGTACCACCACGGAATAAGCGGGCACGCGTCCATACATCACTTCTCCAGTTTCGCGGTTTATAATTTTCGTAGAAGCCCCAAGAAACACACCCATGGAAAGCACCGAACCTTCCTCCACAACTACGCCTTCGGCCACTTCGCTGCGCGCGCCAATGAAACAATTATCCTCAATGATGACAGGATTTGCCTGCAACGGTTCCAGCACACCGCCAATACCAACACCTCCGGAAATATGACAGTGTTTGCCAATCTGCGCGCATGAGCCAATGGTCACCCATGTGTCTACCATTGTCCCCTCGCCTACATACGCGCCCACATTTACAAAGCTTGGCATAAGCACAACATCTTTAGCAACATAAGCGGAATGGCGCACTATCGCCCCCGGCACCGCACGGAAACCAGATTCCTTAAAACGTTTTTCATTCCAGCCGGTGAATTTGGAAGGCACTTTATCATACCAGAAACTGTGCTTTTCCATATGGTCAAAATCCTTGGCAGGGTAAGGCCCATGGGCGTAAAGCTCCATAGGATTGAGACGGAATGAAAGCAACACCGCTTTTTTAATCCACTGATGCGTTACCCATTCATTGCCCTGCTTTTCCGCTACGCGCAGATGGCCAGCATCCAGCCGTGCCAATACATCAGCAACAGCATTACGCACTTCACCTTGCGTGCCTGCATCAATCTGCTGACGATTTTCCCATGCGTTTTCAATAATAGTCTGTGGCATATAACCCTACTTTCAGGCGGCTGCTTTACTGGCGTTTATATGAAGTACATACCCTGCCAGATATAACGAGCCGCAAATACAAACAATGGATGGATTTTTTGCACTTCCTGCAATGGTTTGCAATGCTTTTTCTACACTTGCTGCTTCCTGCGTAGCAATACCCACTGCGCACGCCTGCGCTGCCAGAGAAGATGGACTGTGACTGCCACTTTCTTCTGGTATTGCTACAGCATATAATCCTTTAGCGTACGGCGCCAGATGTTGCAGATACGCTTTGGCATCTTTGCCTTTCATCATTCCACACACAAGGTAAATATCTTGCTTTTGTGCTGACATCCACGTGCCAAGCACTTGTCCACCTTGCGGATTATGCCCACCATCCAGCCAGAGCTGATGGCCCGTCACAAGCTCAGTAAGCGGCCCAGACGTGATATGCTGCAAGCGTGCTGGCCACTCAACTTTAGCAACACCTTCGGTAACTTGGGCATCAGACACGTTAAACTGCGGCAACATATCAAGGCAGGCAAGGGCTGTTGCTGTATTGTCATATTGAAAATCACCTGGCAAGACAGGAGAAAAACGCATCCTGCGCTTACTGGATATGTACTCCCCATGGGTATGTTGCCACTCATAACCAACTCGGTACAACGGTGCATTCTTTTCACTAGCTTTTTGTTTCAATATACTAAGTGCTTCAGGTTCCTGTTTGCCAATAACGCAAGGTACATCGCGTTTTATAATACCAGCCTTTTCACCAGCAATCGCCATAAGCGTTTTGCCTAAATATTCGGTATGGTCAAATGCAATCGGCGTAATCGCTGTAAGAATGGGTTTCTCTAATACGTTGGTTGCATCTAGCCTGCCGCCCATTCCAGTTTCCAGTAACAATATATCTGCTGGTTTTTCTGCAAACGCAATAAATGCGGCGGCAGTGGTTGCTTCAAAAAACGTAGCAGGCTGTGCCTGAAGCTGTGCGGCAACATGCTTTACAATATTAACCACATACGAATCATCTATCTCCTGCCCATATAATACAATACGTTCACGGAAACACACCAGATGTGGCGAGGTATATTTATGCACCTTATAACCAGCCACCTGTAAAATAGATTGCAAATTAGCAAGCAACGACCCTTTACCGTTCGTTCCCGCCACATGAATCACTGGCGGCAACCGCCTGTGCGGATTACCCAACATGGCAAGCAGGCGATGCATTCTATCCAGCGACAAATCAATGGATGCCAACATAGGATGATGCAGCCTATTCAAAAAACTTTCAATAGGATCACGCGACATGTGATAACCCCCTATTTGTCATAGCATACATCCTTGAGCATATTTTTATGCAATGCAACATTATGTACACGTAAATACGCCACCCCTTCACTCACCAACTCACGTGATATCTCAAGCGTTGCCACATCTTTTTCTGCATTATTGCTCGCCTCCAGCATCAGGAATGATTTACGCGAATGCCCTATAAATAATGGCACTCCAAGCACAGAAAACTCATTCACTCTCTGTAATATTTCCCGTGATTGTGCAGGTGTTTTTCCAAAACCAATGCCTGGATCAAAAATGAATCGTGAACGCGCAATGCCAGATGTCTCAAGATCAGAAAATCGCTTAGCAGCCCAATTAATAATATATTGCACGACGTCAATATCCTCAAGCAACACCACATGCTTATCCACGGGCACACCAAGCGAATGCATCATTACCAGCTTACAATTTGTATCTTTAACTGCATCAACCATAGACGCGCCTTCAAAACCGGATACGTCATTTATCCAGTGTGCGCCGAGTGCCAAAGCTTTCTTTGCCGTCTCTGGATGGCGTGTATCAACGCTTATGATACCACCTAATGGGTACTTCTTTAGTTGCGCCAACACAGGAAAAAGCCGCCGCCATTCCTCTGCATGGCTAATTGGCGTTGCACCAGGACGGGTGGATTCCGCACCAATATCGATAGCATCTGCGCCATCATTGAGCGCCTGTTTAATTGCAGCAATCGCGCTATCGGGCGAAAAATATTCACCCCCATCGGAAAATGAATCCGGCGTTACGTTTATAATAGCAATAATCCGTGTCTTAACTGGCATGTAATATAATATCCATTTTCTTCAAATCGTCTGAGTAACCATAGCCCTTATCGGTAACAATGTCACATGCGCGCCAGCCACGATAGTTACCTTCCAGGGGATAACACCAATCCGGCCACAATTCAGCAAATGGCAGCAATGCAAAATCACGCTCTAATAGATGTGGATGTGGAATTTGCAACTTTTTGGTTTCTAGATCAAAGCTGCCATAGGCCAGAATATCAATGTCAATCTCACGCGGCGACCAGTGTCCCTGCTTCTTGCGGCCTATCTGCGCCTCAATATTTTTTACAAAAGCGAGTAAATCTTTACATCCCAACTCTGTATCTGCCGATAGTGCCATATTATAAAACGCCATATCCCACTCTGCGGGCGCATCTTCTGGCAGCAAAGCTTTAGACTCCAACACTGTCGATAAGATGATGTTGGTAAGTTTAGGCGCAAGTAGAGATACTGCTGATTGCAGGTTTTTCTCTCGTTTTCCAATATTACTGCCCAGACCTAATATAATGCGTGGCATAAAACCGATTGTACCCTTGTATAAAGCCTGTAATCTAACTCTTATCGCTCGCAAAACAAGTGTAAACCGATGCAACATATTTATCTGAATCATAAACTCATACCAGCACAGGAAGCGCTTATTCCCGTTACTGACCGTGGATTTCGCTTTGGTGATGGCGTATTTGAGACCATCCGTGTACATGAAGGCGTGCCATACCGCTTTGAATGGCATATGGCGCGGCTATGCACAGGTCTTGCAGCCATTTCCATAGATTTTGATACTAAATCATTGCGCATAGAATGCGCCGATATAGTAAGAAAGAACCAGTGTTCCGATGGCCTCCTGCGCATACAAATAACGCGTGGTACATCCGGCAGCGGCTATTTACCTGCCAAAGCTCCTGCCACCTGCGTTATTGAAACACTGCCACTTACACCGGCACCTTCCGAATCCATATCATTGTATCTTTCCACTTATCGACGCACACCAGCAGCCTGCCTGCCCGTACACGCCAAGTTGGCACAGGGGATTAATTCTACCCTCGCCCGCATGGAAGCTGAGACACATAGTTGCTTTGAAGCACTACAGCTCAATATCCAAGGCATCATTGCCGAATGCAGTTCATCAAATATTTTCTGGCGTAAAAATAATACGCTTTATACCCCTGCCCTTGATTGTGGGATACTGAATGGCGCAATACGCGCTGCCATATTTTTCTTATACCCACAAAAGATTTATGAAGCCCACGAAGTCATTGAAGCAGTGGCCAGTGCCGATGCGGTCTGTATTACCAATAGCTCATGGCTTGCACTGCCAGTAAAGCACCTTTCCCCAAATAATTTCATGTGGGAAAGTACGCAAATGGCTGAGGAATTCAATCATTTACTTATGAATGATATGAGAGCCTATACAAAAGCCAACCGGCAGCATTGGTAAAATTCTTGAGTATATAATTTTTAAGACGTATGAATGTATATATCTGGCCTAAGGAGCAAGTAAATGCGTAAAGTATTACTAGTAGGAATATCTACGTTATTGGTGGTTGTAGGCGTGGTTTTCTGTGTAAGCTGGTTTATACAATCCGGCGAGATGAAAAAAGTACTGGAACAAACCATTGCAAAAATCAATGAAAAACAAACATATATTACCTATGAAAGTATTGACGTATCAGGGTTTCCAACACACATTGCATTAAGCCTTGTAAATCCACGTTTCTCTGGTCGCGTAGACCAACTTTTACAAACCTTGCAGGTTAATCAGCATACCCCCCCTGTGTATACATTACCAGAATGGCATGAAGATGTATCACTCATTGGCGCACTCACTTTTACTGTAAATGCACTATCCAACCATTACACATTCAAGACATCTGGTAAATGGCAGAAATCAGGCACTTTAGCAGGCAAATCTCCGCAAACTATTGCTTCTAAAGGAATTGGTGAAAACATCTGCTCACTCACGCTTGCTCGCAGTAGCCTGTTCAGCAATTTCTGGAATTATAATATTACCACAGAAAATGCAGAAGAATTCCTTAAAGAAATACGTGAACTGGATTGCAATTCGCCCGCATATACAATTACAGATACCCAATCCAATGCCATCCTCATCAATAGCGGCCCTACAAGAATTTATTTCTCAAGCATTCCAAAAGATACCCAGCAAGAGATACGGCTGTTTATTAAATCTTCTGATGCTGAAGTTACTACTGATGGTGATAAGCTGATAGCATCATACATTATGGCATTATCGCCTGATTATCAGTTTCCTCCATTATTCTCTGCGTATGGTAAGCAGAATCTGGATGTGGATTTTGTCTATAACGGGTTGATTGATTTTAATTCTGCACATACGGATACAAACATAGATATTAATCTGGGCACATTTAATATCAGCAACGATGTATATAACACCAAAGGGTATTTACGCTTGACGAACCAAAACACTGGAGATAAGCGCACGGCTTCCATAAATACGCGTTTTGAATCTACCTATAGTGAGCTTTATGACGCGATAATCAGGGATACGGTACGTAATTTCATTCATCAGGCTACCACCAGCAGCGATCCAGAATTGCAAAAAATACGCTCTTTCTTGCAACTGCGAACTGCTGAAGAAAATTTTGCATTGGTTGAACCAATTATTCCAAACCTGTATTCGCTTGGCACACAAATTTCTGCGCTGAATGCAAGCTATACAGGAAGCAGTAATTTTATGGCCGGCGACTATAATTTGTCAGAATTAGCAATAACTGCGACACCATATGGTATCACTGGCAGCGGTACCGCAAAATCCAGTCCATCCAACTTGTATCCACAAGCCAATGCGACACTCATATGTACAAACTGTATGCAGCTTATAGATGATATAATGCGCTATGCTGGCCGTGTATCTGGCATGATTCAGGCTTTTTCTTCTGAGCCACCGCCATTTCTTATTACTCCTGCGCTGATAGATGGCACCAAAAAATTCTTCCATACGCTTTCAAGTAGTACGCCGGAAGAAAGAAACAAAGGTCATTATTCCTATACAGTAGTAAGTGAGCCGACGGGTAATGTGCTTATCAGCGGCCGCAACATTGCTGATGTAATGGCAATGTACGCCGAATATATAGGACAAGAAGTACATAAATCTCAGGAAAGCGTACCGCCACAAGGCTGGAAAGTAGACTAGGACTACTCTACAGGCTTAGGAATATCCGGCTTTTCACCTGGTGCCAGCGGCTGGACATCAACGGCATAGCGGCTCTTAAGCATCCGTGCCTCTTCTACCGCCTGACGCAAAATATCAGCATCCAGCGTGCTTATTGGCTTGAATTTACGGCGTTTTATCTTCGCCATGACACGCTGATAGACCAGACGTGTACGGAGCATATGGATTCTTAGTTTCATAACGTCTACTATACCGATCTATGAAACCAATGCAATTCGTAGGTTGGAAAGACCCACTTGAGGTTGCTGCCGCTATAGGCAGTGACCATATTGTATTGCTTTATTCTGGCACCAAAACGTCTTATTCAGGTCAATATAGTTATCTTGCTTATGGCTTAAGAGAAAAAATTATCGCCGAAAATTTTTCTGTACTTGAAGCAAAACTTACACGAAATAACGCCTGGTATGAGAACGCATGGTTCGGTTATTTCGGCTATGACCTAAAAAACACTCTGGAAGACCTGCCTCGTGAAACGCACGACAGTTATATCGCTCTACCTGATATATGTATGATGCGCTTCGGTGCTATATTGCGTTTTGATCATGATGCGCAGCAGGTTGAAGGCTGGTCGGATACTGTCGATGTACCCTTAGCAAGGAACTTCTCATCGCATACCATCCCGCCTGTAAAGGATTTTCGATCAAATATGACTAATGCAGAATATCGGGATAAAGCCTCGTTGATTATTGACGCTATTCATAAAGGCGATTTATATCAGGCCAACCTTACCAGAAAGTTTTATGGCGAATTTGACTCGCCAGTGGATAATTTTGCACTATTTAAAAATCTTTGTACGCAAAGTCCTTCTCCATACAGCGCGTATATTCGTATGCAAGATACCGCCATATGCTCATCAAGTCCTGAGCTTTTCTTGCGTATATCAGATGATGGCCGCGTGGAGACACGCCCTATTAAAGGCACATCCCCCAGAATGCCAGATGCAGAAGCTGATCGAAAATCTTTTGAAAGTCTTGCCGCAAGTCAAAAAGACAGAGCCGAAAACCTGATGATAACAGACCTCATGCGTAACGATCTGGCACGCACATGCGTAGCTGGCAGCGTAACCGTTCAGGATATGTTTGCCGTAACATCGCATAGTAATGTGCATCATATGGCAAGTACGGTACGCGGAATAAAAAAGCAGGATTATAGTACGCTTGATATCATCAGACATTGCTTCCCACCTGGCTCCATGACCGGTGCCCCTAAAATCAAGGCCATGAAATTATGTACGGCTCTGGAAGACATGGCACGCGGTGTCTATGCCGGAGCGATTGGGTTTCTAGGTGGCACGGGTAATGCTGAATTCTCCGTTGTCATACGTACCATTATTACCCAAGGAACCAGATTCGAATTTCAGGTAGGAGGTGGCATTGTTGCGGATTCAACACCGCAAAGCGAAATGCAGGAAACCTTCGATAAGGCAAAAGGGATAATAAATACGCTCAGAATAGCTCCAGAGGTTCTGGAAACCCTCTAATATACCCCTGTACAGTATATAGCTTGAGTGTCAGAGGCCGATCATTACATATATATAGTATGTTTGTCCAGTTCAAACTCCATGCATAAAATGCATGGCTCACTATCAAAAATATCATTTTTGTAATTACGTTTCACGCAGTAATCAAGCAGCGTTATTAAAACCATGCATTCATACAATATACCCCGGCATGGTATAATAGCAACGTAAACCAAGCAAGGTAAAACTATGACAGCTATACTTCGCATTACCACCAAAGCTCTGCTTATGGTTGTTGCTTTGGTATCACTGCAAGCATGTTCGCCAGCTTCCGGCACGGATTACACTGCTGTGGCTGAAGCCTATGATACATCGGGTGTAATGCCTGTAACCCCGTATACACGCACCATATTCAGTAGCCATAATTTTTAGGGTTGTAGACTTGTTTGTATCTTCCGTGCCATTGAATGGCATTGGTACTCTTCGCTCTTGCGAATGACAACGGAAATGCAGAGCTGCGTTAGAGAGCAACTAAAATTTTATTCCACTTTTAAGTTGCTGCTGGCTTCTTCCATTTCGGCAAATGTTGGCTGGTAATAGCTCGGAACGTTAGCACGCCCCATTTCCATAGAAACTTGCGGTGCCATACCTTTCAAATGTGCCACTAGTACATCGCGGATGATAAAATAAAACTGCTGTTCCTCATTATGTATGGCCTGATTTTTTGATGCAAAAGGCCCTACAATACAATATGCCAGAAATACCCCAAGAAACGTTCCCACCAACGCACCACCGATCATTTTACCCAGAATTTCCGGCGGCTCGTTAATACTCGCCATAGTTTTAATTACTCCAAGAACCGCCGCCACAATACCGATTGCCGGCAAAGCATCGGCCATACCCTGCAAGGCATGACCTGGCCCTGCCGCTTCATGATGATGCTTTTCGATTTGTTTTTCGATCGTATCTTCAATCTGATGTGCGTCTTCCATGCCCATCGTCAGTGTGCGCAGCGTATCGCATATCAACGCAAGTGTAAAATGATCACTGACAATCTTGGGATATTGCGCAAAAATTGAACTTTCGCCAGGCTTCTCGATGTGTGATTCCACCGCGATCATCCCTTTGGATTTCATCAGTTTGCAAAGCGTAAATAGCAGGCACAATATATCCTTATAATCTTGTTTTTTCCACTTAGGCCCTTTGAATACCTTGATAAGTTCTTTGAATGTTTTCTTTGCCACCACGCCTTTATTACCAACAAGGTAAGCGCCAATAGCTCCCCCCATGATCATAGGAAGCTCATGCGGCAGAGCCAACAGAATAATTTCAATTTTTCCGCCCGCATGGATATATGAGCCGAATACCAGTACAAATGTGAGTATCAAGCCAATTATTGGTAACATGGAGGCAAACTAATCCTTACGGTGAATATCTATTCTTGAGTACTATCAGTTAAATACAAATAAAGGGTTAAAAACAAGTACTTCACGCAGCAACTTCCTCTGCGGACAGAACACCTTTAAGCACTCGTATTTTATCAAGAATCAAAGGTGAAACATCATACTTCTCTGGCAGCTTAATCTCTGCCACTCGATTTTCAACCTGCGCAGAAAAAGTGACGCTCGCGCCTGCCTGCTTTGGCTCTCCAAGTAATTCCCGTATGGGCATCAGTACTTCAGGCTGGTCCACCACAATGCGCAACATGGTTGATTGTCTGGCTGTTTTAGGCCGCTTCGCCCATGCTTCATCGAGAAGTGTAATCTGGGTGGCAATCAGGCGTACTCCTCCCTCATCTGCCTTACCATCCGCATTAATGAGCAGGATTTTTCCATTTTCCAATAGATCACGATTTTGGTTGATAAGCGTTTCGTTGAATAATGATACCTCATACACCCCTCCCATGTCAGAAAGCTGTAGGAAAGCAAAACGTCCCTTATCAGACACTTTAAATTTTTTACCCGTTACAATTCCAGCAATGCGAACAGGCTTGTATTGTCCATCCAATTTTTCAGCAAGGTTTGAAGAACTCATTACACGCAGTTGATCAAGCTGCAATTTATACCCCCCAAGGGGATGCGAAGATAAATAAAAACCAATCGCAGAAAACTCATGTTCCAGCTGCTCCAGTATTGTCCAATCCTGTACTGGCTGTAATACAGGTTTAGAAATCACATTGTCTGAAGCTCCCCCAAAGAGGCTTACCTGCTGACTTTCACGGTCGCGGTGAGAAGCAATACCATGCGCCATAATCAATTCAAGATTATCATAAAGCTCACGACGATTGCTATGCAACGAATCAAAGGCTCCCGCCTTGACAAGATATTCAAGCGCACGTTTATTCAAGGCTTCTGCTGGAATACGCGAAACAAAATCAAAAATATCTTTATACGCACCATTCGCATTACGTTCGACAACGACGCCTTCCATCGCCTGCGCACCAACATTGCGAATAGCGGCAAGCGCATAGCGAATACCACCATTTTCTACGGAGAATAAGACTTCTGACTGGTTAATATCAGGCATAAGAAGGGTAACGCCCATATGTACCGCATCTTCACGGAAAATGCTGAGTTTATCGGTATTATGCATGTCATAGGTCATCGACGCGGCGAGAAACTCAACAGGATAATTAGCTTTAAGATACGCCGTCTGGTAGGCAATCACCGCATAGGCTGCAGCGTGGGATTTATTGAATCCATACTCCGCAAATTTTGCAATCAAATCAAAAATGCTGGCAGCCTGTTTTTTATTAACGCCACGCTCCACCGATTTTTCAACAAAAATACTACGCTGTGCTTCCATTTCCTCGCGAATTTTCTTACCCATTGCACGACGCAGAAGGTCTGCTTCCCCAAGACTGTAGCCTGCAAGAAGCTGAGCGATTTGCATCACCTGCTCCTGATAGATGATAACTCCAAAGGTTTCTTTCAGCACCTGCTCCAGCATGGGGTGCAGATATTCGGGCTTCTCTTCGCCATGCTTGCGCGCAATGTAGGTTGGGATATTATCCATCGGCCCTGGGCGATAGAGCGACACCAGCGCGATGATATCTTCAAGACAGTCTGGTCTTAATTTTTTGAGGGTATCACGCATACCAGCACTTTCCAGTTGGAACACACCAACCGTGTTCCCCTTAGAAAGCATCGCGTAGGCAGCTTTATCACCTTCTGGCAAACATGATAAATCCACACTAATACCACGCTGCTCCAGCAACTTTATGGTGCGCGATAATACAGTAAGCGTTTTAAGACCAAGAAAGTCAAATTTTACAAGCCCCGCACTCTCAGCATATTTCATGGAATATTGTACTACAGGCATATCCGATTTCGGATCGCGGTACATCGGCACTAACTGATCCAGCGGCCTGTCTGCAATCACCACACCTGCCGCATGTGTGGATGCATGGCGGTTCAGGCCTTCGAGCTTCAAGCTGATATCAACCAGCTTTTCAACCGTTTCATCTTCCTTAATAGCTGCTTTCAGCATTGGTTCGATTTTAATTGCATCAGCAAGGGTTACAGGGCTTGCGGGATTATTCGGCACTAATTTACAGATGCGATCCACCTGCCCATATGGCATTTGCATTACGCGCCCGACATCGCGCAGTACAGCTCGTGCCTGTAATTTACCGAAGGTGATAATCTGCGCCACATGATCACTACCATATTTCTGCTGCACATAACGGATAACTTCCTCACGCCTGTCCTGACAGAAGTCAATATCGAAGTCTGGCATGGATACCCTCTGGGGGTTTAAAAAGCGTTCAAAAAGCAATCCATAGCGCAACGGGTTTAGATCCGTAATCATCAGCACCCATGCAACCAGCGATCCTGCACCAGAACCACGCCCAGGCCCAACTGGGATATTATGCTGTTTGCTCCATTTGATAAAATCAGATACAATCAGGAAGTAGCCAGGGAACTTCATATTAATAATGGTCTGGAGCTCAAACTCCAACCTTTCCCAATATGCCTTGGCAATTTCCTCTTTTTGCACGTCACTCATGTCTGGAGTGAACACGTGCTTTGCAAGGCGCTGATGTAAGCCTTCTGTTGCCTGTCTGCGAAGCTCATCTTCTTCGCTCATTCCATCTTTTGCAAATTTCGGAAGCATCGGCGCACGATAGCTTGCCATGAACGCGCAACGCTTTGCTATCTGCACAGTACTGTGCAGGGCTTCTGGAATATCAGAAAATAAATCCTGCATTTCATCAGCGGTTTTAAGCCGGTGCTCGGGTGTTAACCGCCTGCGATCTGCTTCGTTTACATAGGTGCCATCGGCAATACATAAAAATGCATCATGTGCTTCATACATATCCTCATCGTCAAAATAGGCATCATTAGTGGCAACCAACGGAAGATTATATCTATATGCCAGATCTATAAATGCACTTTCTGTCTGGCTTTCTTCTGACAATCCATGCCGTGAAAGTTCAATATAAACACGGCCAGTAAAGCATGTAGATAATCTCTGTGTTAACTCATCAGCAACTTTAGTATTACCGGCAAGCAAAGCCTTTCCGATACCACCATATATACCCCCTGATAGTATAATGAGGCCTTCACTATGTGCCTCCATATCCGCATAGCTGATAAGTGGCGCATGACCACCTGCCGCCGGTGCGAGATATGACTTACTGATAAGCGCCAGTAGATTCTGCCAGCCTGTTTCATTCTGAGCATATGCAAGCAATTGATCTGGCTTTTGTGGCTTTGCCTGCCTGCTGTCAGAAACAAGATTAGGTTGCAACATAAGGACACAACCCATAATAGGCTGCACGCCTGCGCCTGATGCAGCGAGTGCAAATTCCAGCGATCCAAATAAATTACCGTGATCTGTGATAGCAACCGCAGGCATTTTCTGCTTGCCGCACCATTTCACTAAATCTTTAATCGTAATAGCACCCTCAAGCAGGGAATAAGAAGAATGCACACGTAGATGTATGAATTCAGGAGTCATGCTATTTTGCCATCTTTCAGATGTACCGTACGACTCATGCGTGCCGCCAGTTCCATATTATGCGTGGCAACTAATCCGGCAAGGCCACGCTCTTTCATTACCTTCATGAGTAATATAAATACCCCCTCGGCGGTATGCGCATCAAGATTTCCTGTGGGTTCATCTGCAAGTAATAACGCAGGATCATTCGCCAACGCCCGTGCAATCGCCACACGTTGCTGTTCACCACCGGAAAGTTTGGCGGGCCGGTGTGTAAGGCGTTCAGCAAGCCCAAGCATACCAAGTAATTCCTGAGATTTTTTCGCGGCATCTGCTGAAGAAACGCCAGCAATCATCTGCGACAGCATCACATTTTCTAATGCAGAAAATTCGGGCAGCAAATGATGAAATTGGTAAACAAACCCCACCTTCACGCGACGCAGTGCGGTGCGTTTTAGATCATTGGCAGTTGCCACATTTTCTTCGCCTATCCACACCTCACCGGAAGTTGGCGTATCAAGCATCCCGGCAATTTGCAGTAGGGTAGTTTTGCCGGAACCAGAGGGTCCAACAAGTGCTACTATTTCATTTTTGTTTATGGCTAGATTCAGACCATTTAGCACAGATAATTTCTGTTCACCCTGATCGTAAATTTTGTTGATATTTTTAAGGTTAAGGATGTTACTCATAACGCAGCCCCTCCGCCGGATTCAGGCTAGCCGCACGCCTTGCAGGATAAAGCGTTGCAAGAAAGGAGATAAGCAGCGACATGACGCTTACAAAAATCACCTCCGAACCATTCACTTCTGAAGGAAGATGTGAGAGGAAATAGAGTTCATCGGCAAATAATTTGTGCCCCATCATGGATTCCAGCCAAAGCTGGATATTCTCCGTGTTAAACGCAATGAGCAGGCCGAAAATGATGCCGATGAACGTACCAATTACGCCGACACTCGCACCACAGGCAAAAAATATTTTCATAATAGATGCGCGGCTGGCGCCCATGGTGCGTAGTATCGCAACATCTTTCCCCTTCTCGCGCACCAGCATGATGAGGCTGGAGATAATATTAAATGATGCCACCACGATGATGAGCATCAAAATCAGAAACATCACATTGCGCTGCACTAGCACTGCCTGCAAAATATGGCTGTTCGAGGTCTGCCAGTCATACACGCGCATACCGGAAATTTGCTGATTTATTATGTAAGCCTTGGCTTTTGCAGCACTAGGATTCTTGAGCATTACTTCAATGCTGCTAGCATTATCGCCGCCATTATCACGCAGCTTGAAATATACCTGCGCTTCTTCAAACGGCATCACAATCAGACCATTATCATACGAGAACATACCGATAGAAAATATACCCACCACGGAGTATGCCTTAACGCGTGGCATGAGGCCTGCAACGGTTGCGCGCCCCTCTGGTGAAATGAGCGTAATCTCATCACCTAACCTTAAGCCCAAACGCTCCGCCATACGGTTGCCTATTACCACGCCCTCACCCGATTGCATGGCATCAAGACTACCTTCCTTCATTCGGGTGGAAAGCAGGGGCTTATATTTCAGGTCTTCAGCGCGAAAGCCAACGGCCATCGCCCCCATCGCCCTACCCTTGTTGCTGGCCATAATCTGCCCTTCCACTTTGGGAAGTGCACTGGTAACACCCTCTATGCCTGCTAATTTCTTGCTTAAGGCATCATAATCGGCAACGCCAGCCGCCGCATTGGCATACACGGTTACATGCCCTTCTAAGCCTATGATGCTGCGGATCATTTCCGAGCGCACACCGTTCATGACGGAAAGCACGACAATGAGCGTCATCACCCCCAGAGCAATACCCACCAACGAGAACATGGCTATGACCGAAATAAACCCCTCCTCGCGGCGGGCGCGAAGATAGCGGAAGGCAACCATGCGTTCAAAAGCTGTGAGCATAAAGTGGTTTATTAGAGTTAGAATTATACTTAAAACTTATAGGGCATTTACCGGACTTGGCAAATATATACATTTGCGCTAGAATGAGCCTATGAAAACACTCGGATTACTTTCCCGCGTTGCCGAAGTCATGGCTCCTGAATCGCAGGGCGTGCGTGATGCTGCAAGAAGCGCAGAAGATGCGGGCTATTCCGCTGTTTCTTTGTCTGCACTTCCTTTGGGGCTTAATTTAAGCGCGGGTATGGCAAACCAACTCAATGGCTCTATGGCAGAAATTTCTCGTGCAGACCTTGGTAATGTGAGCAAAGGCATTCCCAGCGATGCCCCAATGCCACAACGCGACCTTAGCCGCGATTCAGGGATGAGCTTGGGTTAGGCTACGAACTTTCCAATCACCGCATCGATAGCGATTTCCTGCTTCTCGCCGGTTTTGCGGTTCTTGAGTTCAGCCATGCCTTTTTCCACGCCCTTCGGACCAATCACCACCTGCCACGGCAGGCCAATCAAATCCATGCTGGCGAATTTTGCACCGGCACGCTCATCAGTGTCATCATAAAGCACAGAAACGCCCTTGTTCCTGAGCGTATCATACACCTGTTGGCAAGCAGCGTCGCACTTGACATCACCCGCACGCAGGTTGATTAAACCCACTTTGAACGGCGCAACCGACTCCGGCCAGATAATGCCCGCATCATCATGGCTTGCCTCAATGATCGCCCCCACAAGGCGTGATACGCCAATGCCGTAACAACCCATTTCCATAATCACTTCCTTGCCATCCGCGCCCGGCACTTTGCAGCCCAAAGCCTCAGAGTATTTTTTACCAAGGTAGAAAATATGGCCGACTTCAATGCCGCGCGCCTCACGGAGTTGTTCCTTCGGGATCGGGCAGGCATCTGGCTTGTGCTGCTCATCCGCTGCTGCATAGAGCTTGCGCATTTCTTCGGTGCTGAGCTTTACCTTGCCACTTTGAATATCATCAAAGATTGCATCATAAAAAATGGCGCTTTCGCCGGTTTCGGCGATCACCTGGAATTCATGGCTCATGTCGCCACCTATCGCGCCGGAATCCGCTTTCACCGGCACGGCGGCAAGCCCCATGCGCGCAAAAATGCGAAGGTAGGTATCATACATTTGGTTATAATGTTTTTCCGCACCGGCATAATCCATGTCGAAGGAATAGGAATCCTTCATCAGGAATTCACGACCGCGCATCACGCCGAAACGTGGACGGATCTCATCACGGAATTTCCACTGAATCTGATACAGGTTGCGCGGCAGGTCGCGGTAACTTTTCATGTTGGTGCGTACCATATCGGTGATCACCTCTTCGCAGGTCGGCGAATATAAAAGCTCGCGCTCAGCGCGATCAGGAAACTTCAGCAGTTCCTTGCCCATTACATCATAACGGCCAGATTCTTTCCAGAGGTCGGTGGGCTGGAGTGTTGGCATCAATACTTCCAGCGCACCTGCCTTGTTCATTTCATCACGCACGATGTTTTCGATGTTACGAAGTACTAAAAGCCCCATGGGCAGCCAGTTATAAATACCTGCCGCAAGCTGGCGAACCATGCCAGAGCGCAACATTAAACGATGAGAAACAATCTGCGCCTCGGAAGGATTTTCTTTGATAAGCGGCAGGAAAAATTGTGAAAGGCGCATGGCGTATCCGTTATTTTACAAAATGAATGATTACAGCAACAAACGCGGTGATGACAGCACTCACCACCGATGTCAAGACCAGCATCTTTTTCCAATAAATGGTTTTTGGTGAAGAAGTATAATCCAGCGCGTTCGTGCTTTTTTCACCTTCTGGCTTGGCCTCCACACAAAACGGCCAACACAAAAAAAGACTTACCCACCAAAGGTTGAGATAGGTGAATGCTGCAAAGGTAAGGCTCATTATACCTGCTCCAACTCAATCAATGTACCACAGAAATCCTTAGGATGAAGGAATAGCACCGGCTTGCCATGTGCGCCGACTTTAGGCTCGCCGTCCCCTAGAATACGCGCACCTTCTGCCACCAGCTTGTCGCGTGCTGATATAATATCCGCTACCTCAAAACACATATGGTGCATACCGCCGGAGGGATTTTTGGCCAGAAACCCGGCAATCGGCGAATTATCGCCAAACGGGTGCAGAAGCTCTATTTTGGTGTTTTGCACAGCCACAAACACCGTTGTCACGCCATGTTCAGGTAAATCAACAGGTTGAGACACTTGCGCCCCCAGAGTATCACGGTACTTGGCCGATGCCTCTGCCAGATTGGGCACCACAATGGCTATATGGTTCAATTTCCCTAACATTTTCCATGCCCCCGTATTGTCATATATCTTCCTGACTTGTCACAAAAGTTTCACTTTCTATGGGGCAATAATACGGTAAGATTGCATTATGGATACAGAAAAATACCTTGAAATACAGAAAAAACTGGATCAAGGCCTTTCGCCGAATGACGAAGGCCCGTATTACCATCATGCGTGGTGGGAGGCCTATAAGGGCAGCGTAAAAGGTAAGTTTGGCGGCCTTATTATTGGCGCACTGGTCGGCAGTGTCGTGGGGGGTATTATCGCAGGCGTTGCCGCTATTGCAACAGCCGGCACAGCAGCAGCCGTTGGTTTGCCATTGGCAGCAGCGATTACCGCTGGCTTTGCTTCTGTTGGCGCACTATTTGGCACGCATGAATTTGGTGATATCGGTAAGGTTACCGGTGCTGTTGCCGCTGCTCAGGAAGAATCCGAAGTGCGTATGAAACTCTATGAAGAAGGGCGCTTCAATGAGCTAAAAAATGATATTGCAGAAATAAAAGCCATCATTAAAGGCGATAACAATGCAGCGCAGGTAGCAGCGAAACAGTCTCAACAATCCAGCGCGATGGCACGCGAGCTAGAAGAAAAACCCTATCGCACAACGCACTATGCCCAACTAGAACCTGACCGTAAAAATAGGTTTGCTTTCTGGAAAGTGTCTCTCATTGGTTTAGTCGTTGGTGTGGCAGCCGGTGCCTTGTTTGCGTATACAGGCGCGGCTGAACATCTATTAGGCAACGTCGTGGGTGAACATGGCCTGTTGCACGGGCTTAGCCTTACCACTGCCTCTATGGGGGCGTTTGGCGCATTGGGTGCCAGTTTCGGCTTAAACCGTGACCTTTTTCGCCAAATTTTTGATAAAACAGATCTGTGGTTCAAGGGTGTTACCTCCCGTACTGCCACCAAAGCCGTGGAACAACAGCAGGTTGCAGCCGGTCTGGCTATTGAGGAAGAGCTCTCAAATGGCAAGAATGGTAATGGAAAACATGTCACCGCCCAACCAACACCATCCTATGAAAGCATGATAGATTACCCAGAATCAAATACTTACCACCGGGACAGGGTAGCCGCAGCAGCCGAGAAAGCTCTGCTTTCCTTCGACCATACCAGAGCCACCCCCCATTAATCTCGACAGGTAGTTTTTACCATGTCATAAAATGTTCACATTGGTCCGCCCGGGGTTATGCTAAACTTATGGCTGTATTAGATAATTAGCGTCAGGACACTATGGTTGATGTTCGTAAACTAGCGAATCTGGCCTACACGCCACCCGATTCAGGTTTTCCTGATCGCGTGAAGGAAAAAATTGACGGCGCAGTATATGGCGGCCTGTCACAAATCTGGCGTGGCATGGTAAAGGTTGCTGCCAGTGGTTTTGGCAAAGGCGTGTTGCTTACCGCTGCGATTGTTATCGGCGGTGCCGCTGTTGCATGGGGATTAGTGGCTGGCGCAGGTGCGCTGGTTTCCGCTTCCGGCGTTGCTGCCACGGCAGATACCGGACTCATGCTGGGCGCAAGCAAAGCGGTAGGATTCTTACTCAGCGGACTTGGCGCAGCAACGCTTGCCATTGGTGGTGCGTTTGGCGCAATCGCTGATGTAAAAAAACATCAAGGCCGCATCAACGAAGAAGTAGCGCGCGCGCAGGCGATGCAGTTTGCAAAAGCACGTAGCGGCCAGCTTTCCAAGGATAAGCAATACGCGCTCGATGTAGATGCTGAAAGGCGTTTTGGAAATCGTAACGAGCACGCCACACCTGCTCATGGTAATGGGTATACCGTGAATGAGCCACCATGCGACACATGGTGCCAACAGGAAGAACAGCGCCGCTCCGACCGTGATATTGCAACGAGGGCAGTGTAATGGAAACCAAACACCCCCTCTCACTGCTTGAAAAAATTGGTGTTGGTATCAAATCATTCGGCAAGGCCGTGATTGATTATCTGCCGCGCGGCATTCTGATTTCCGGATTGATGCTTGGTGCCTCAGCCGTTATGGGCAATATGGGCGGCTGGGATTTATTTGGTACCGCAGAGTTAGGTGCTGGTGATTTTATTAAACGTATGGCCATTGGTGTGGGAATCGGTAGCCTTATTACCGGTGGTGTTGCCGCCTATCAGGGCGTGAAGGCACACACGCAATTCCGCGATAAGGAAATTGAAATGCAGGAAGCCATGCTGGCGCGGGAACATGCGCGCAGCCGTGGGAAGAGCCGTGAGAGTGGTGATGATATGGAAATTGTGTCGGGGGGTGGCCTTCCGGCAAATGCTAAGAACAGTAATTTAGTAAGACAACATGGTAAGACAATAGGAGAATAGTTATGGAAGAAAAGAAAACTTCATTTTTAGATTCAACAACCGACGGCATGTGGGGCTTTGTAAAAGGCGCACTCACCGGTGGTGCCATTGGTGCCATAGGCGGTGCTGCAGTAGCGGCGGTTGTTGCATTAATTGCACCTGATATGATTGGATCGCTACTTGCTTCAGGATCAGTGGCGACCGGTGAAGTGGGTGCTGCAGCCGTTGCTGGCGCGACAGCAGTATCTTTAGGAGCTGGTCCTGTTGCAACAGCATCAGTGATTGGCGGATCTGTGGGAGGGGCAATACTTTCAACTGTTGGTGGCTTCTCCGGCATGGCAACTGAGGTTATCCGTGGCCGTGAAGCAGCGCAAGTATCTGGCGAAGATGTGGCAAATGTTGCCAAAATTTCTTACGCGCAGGGCGTGATGGTTGGTCATAATATCGCACAGGAACAGCAGGCGGAAGTATCCACCAAGTTCCGCGATAAAGTGGCACAGCAGCGCACGCAGGCACAGCAAGCGCAGAAAACGCATTGATATACAAAATTTCCTCTCCCCTTGAGGGAGAGGACGGTTGCCTTGTGGTTACGAAGTAACCGCTTAGACAAACCGAGGTGATGGATTACTTACTAAACTAAACTGATAGGCATTTCACCCCCACCCGGATTTGCTAAACTCGCTATGATCGTTAAACAAATCCGCCCTCACCCTTCAAGGGTGAGCGAAACTTCAAACCCTGCTCACATGAATCTCGATCACTGGTTTTTTGCTGAGTTCACGGCTGAGTAGCTTGCGCAGCGCAAGACGCACGGTTTCTATGATTTTATCATCCGGCTGGCTAGGTTTTGCGGCTTCCACAATGCGCGCCACCTCATCGGTGAGTTCTTCAATAAGATCTGCATCTTCCTGTTTGCTAAGTAAACCGGGCATGGAAAGATTTACGGGAGCTCGCAGCTCGCCATCTTTACCCAATACAAGACTTGCCACCACCATACCGTCATCACGCATTTTGCGGCGGGTGCGGATAATTTCAGAATCAGCCGGAATCAACGAATGACCATCCACGGCAATATAGCCGGATTGCACACGGCCAATCACGCTCGCCTCGCCTTTTTCCAGCCACACCACGGCACCATTGCTGGCCTCCACGGTTTCTTGAACACCCAGCGAACGCGCCAGTTTGGAATGTTCACGCAGGTGATGTGGTTCGCCATGCGTAGGCACGGCAATCTGCGGGCGCACCAGCTCATACATGCGTTTCAGCTCATCACGCGCCGGATGGCCGGATACATGGATGAACGCATCTTTATCGGTGATAATTTCAATCTTTTTTTCTACAAGGCGGTTGATCATCCAGTGAATTTTGGATTCATTACCAGGAATTTTGCGCGAGGAGAAAATCACTGTATCACCCGGCGTTAGTTTTACCGAGGGATGCTCGCCACGGGCAATACGCGTAAGTGCCGCACGTGGCTCACCCTGGCAACCGGTGCAGATAATCAGCACGTCTTCACGCGGCAGGTTCATGATTTCCCTGTCGCTTACAATCTCAACATCCACATTCAAATAGCCGCTGGCTTGTGCGGCCTCTTTCATGCGGTGCAGTGAACGGCCAACCAGTGCCACCACCCTACCCGCTTCCTTGGCGGCTATCATGAGCGTTTCCACACGCGCAAGGTTTGATGCGAATGTTGTGGCCACCACGCGCTTGGGGCATGTTTTTATCAGCTCTATCAAATTCTCACGCACGTCGCCTTCAGAGCCTGCCTCACCTTCCACAAATACGTTGGTGGAATCACACACCATGGCAAGCACCTTGCCATCACCATATTTTTTGAGGAGGTCATAATCGGAAACTGGGCCGATCATCGGCTTATCATCAAACTTCCAGTCACCGGTATGCATCACCACACCTTTAGGAGTGCTGATGGCAACCGCCTGCATTTCAGGAATCGAATGCGTTAGCTCCACCAGTTCCAGTGAGAAAGCGCCAATATCTACCTTACCGCCGGAATCCAGCGTTATTACTTCCGGTTTTTTTCCCGGGCCCATTTCTGACATTTTATGTTTCAGGAATGCGCCGGTAAAAGGCGTGGTATAAATCGGGCACTCCAGTTCACGCCACAGATATGGCACAGCCCCCAGATGATCCTCATGCGCATGGGTGATAACCAGCCCGAGCAAATCTTCTTTACGTTCTGCGATGAAGGAAATATCCGGCAGCAGAATTTCGATACCCGGATAATAATCACCGGCGAAACCCATGCCGCAATCTACCATCAGCCACTTGCCGCCATAGGTGTATAGATTCAGGTTCATGCCAATCTCGTTTGATCCCCCCAAGGGTACAAAGAGCAGGTCGTCTTTATGTTTGGAAAAATCGAAGGTCATGGTTGGTTACTAGTTACTGGTTATTAGTTGTTTGTAATATGGCCGCATTAATATACCAGCAACCGACAACTAACAACCAGCAACTACTTATTCATCTCATATATCTCTTTAAGCCCTAAAACCGTCAAATCCGGCTCAATTTGCTCAATTACCGGGCATGCCTTGATATAAAGCGAGGCAAGGCCGCCGGTTGCTATGATTTTTATGCCATTACCCTGCTCTTCCTTGATGCGGGAAATAATGCCATCAATAAGCCCGGCATAGCCATAATAAATGCCGGATTGCATGGCCGCGACCGTATTCGTGCCCACTACCTTTGCCGGACGCATGATACCCACATTGGGTAATTTTGCAGCCGCCCTTTGAAGCGCATCGAGCGATAAATTCACCCCCGGGGCAATTACACCGCCCACATATTCGCCCTTGGCATTCACCACGTCAAACGTGGTCGCCGTGCCAAAATCCAGTACGATAAGTGCCTGCTTATTTCTATTCCACGCAGCAGAGGCATTCACCAGTCGGTCTGCACCCACCTCACGCGGGTTATCAATTTTCACTGGCATGATGGGTTTAAGCGCAGGATCTCCCACAATCATTAAATCCGTATGGAAATAACGCTTGGCCAGCATCCGCAGATCAAAGATTGCCTGCGGCACTACGCTTGCCAGAATCGCCCCTGTAATTTTTTTAGGGTCGAGATGCTCATGCTCCATCACCTGGGTGAGCCACACGCCATATTCATCTGCCGTGCGCCGTGCATCGGTGGAGATGCGCCACTGGCCAACAATCTTCTTGCCGTCAAACACAGCAAATACCACGTTGGTATTACCGGCATCTATCGTAAGCAGCATTATTTCTTACCTGCTGTTTTTTTTGTTGCCGGAAAAACATCGGCAGCGAGGATATGGCGTTTTTTGCCATCTTTTAATTTCAGAATGAGCGCGCCTTGTGGGTCTATGCCCTCGGCGATGCCTTCCATTTCTTCATCCGGCAGGCGTGCGCAGAGTGTTTTACCCATGCCCCAGGCATATTGCTCCCAGTCTTTGCGCACCGGAGCAAACCCCTTGGTGTTCCACTCATTATAACGTTCTATAAAATGATGGATGAAGCGGGAAAGAATGATCTTGGCTGATACCAGCTCAACGCCTACATCTTTCAGGCTGGTTGCTGGAAACTCCGTACGCGGTGGGAAGCTATCCACATTTACACCGACACCAACCACCACCCAGTTACCCGTATCCGGCGCACTGAATGATTCCAGTAAAATACCACCGAGTTTCTTATCACCCACTAGAATATCATTCGGCCACTTGCAGTGAATTTTCTTGCCCTTAGGCAACAAATCTACCAGCGATTCCACCACCGCCAACGCCGCCACAAAAGAAAGCTGGCTGGCTTCAGACAGCGGTTTTTCCGGCTGAAGCAGCACAGATACGAATAGATTCCCATTAGCAGATACCCAGTTGCGCGACATGCGCCCCTTGCCTGCCGTCTGCTTCTTTGCCCAGATAACTGCGCCATGCCCACCACCCGCTTTTGCTAAGCGCTTGGCTTCTTCATTAGTGGAATCCAGTGTGTCAAATGACAGCAAGTGGTAATCATTCAGCAGATTGGCGGTTTGTTTTTTCATGGAGCTACTACAAAGAGTGAATCAGCCGCAGCCTTTGCACCAGTCACCAGTGGTGTGGGCATAAGGAAGAACAGCGCAGTTACCAGCACCGCTGCAATCATGGCAGCGCGGAAGGCAAATGGTGCATCAGCATCAAAATGTTTTGCCGGAGTGTCAAAATACATCACTTTTACCACCTTGAGGTAGTAATAGCAGGCAATAACGCTAGTGGCTACCCCAAGAACAGCAAGCCAGATGAGATCCGCTTTTACCGCTGCAAGCACCACATACATTTTACCGAAGAACCCAGCCAGTGGCGGAATACCAGCCATGGAAAACATGAATACAGCAAGCAGTGCCGCCATAAAAGGCTGCGTCTGCGAAAGGCCGGCAAGCGACTTAATATCTTCCACCGGCTCACCACCACGGCGCATGGCCAATACACAACCAAACGCACCCGCACTCATGAATATATAAAGTGCAAGGTAGACGAGCATTGCCTGCACACCTTCGGTGCTACCCGCCGCAATTGCCATGAATATAAAACCGACATGGCCGATGGAGCTATACGCAAGCAGGCGTTTGATATTGGTTTGCATGATGGCGGCAAGCGCGCCCACCAGCATAGAGGCAATAGCCGCAAATATAACCACCTGTTGCCATTGGCTGAGTAGTTCGCCAAACGGTTGCATCAACACACGGGTAAAGAGCGCAAACGCTGCGATTTTTGGTGCCGTAGCAAAAAACGCGGTAACGGGTGTGGGTGCGCCCTCATACACATCGGGTGCCCACATATGGAATGGTGCGGCGGATAGTTTGAAGCAAAACCCAACCATAATAAAAATGAGCCCAACAATAGTGGCTTTTGATATTTCACCACCTGCCCCAAAGAGCGCGGAGAGCGAATCAAAGCTGGTGGTGCCAGTAAAGCCATACACCAGCGAGATACCAAACAACAACATGCCGGATGCAAGAGCGCCCAGCACAAAATATTTAAGCCCAGCCTCGGAGGATTTAGCGTGATCCCGCTGGAATGATGCCAGCACATACAGGGAAAGACTTGCCATTTCGAGGCCAATATACAGCGTGAGGAAATCGGCCGCCGACACCATGAACATCATGCCAAGCGTTGCAAACAGCATAAGAATGATAAATTCAAACGGACGCCCGCCCTCTTCCCGCAACCAGCCAGAGGAGAACAACAACACTAATATACCCGCCCCCAGTATCAACACTTTGCCAAAACAGGCAAAGGCATCGGTTATAAACATGCCGTTCATCACTGTCTGCGGCTCAGCGCAGTTATTCACCACAAAACACATGGTGAGCGCAAGCACCGCAAGTGCCAAAATTTGGTTCATGCCATCCGCCTTGGCGCGGCAATATACACCGTACATCAGCAGTATTATGGCTGAAACACAAAGGAACAGCTCCGGCATGGTGCTGTGAAGACTTTTCATGGTAATATCGCCAAGGCCACTCATGGTTCTACACTCACTTGCTTAATCAGGTTTGTGACCGATGCATCCATCGCAGAAAAATACGGTTTAGGATAAATACCCAGCCACATCACGAGTACGATGATAGGTATAAAAATAATTTTCTCACGCATCGTCACATCAGGCATCGCCGATACTTCTTTATTGGTGATTTCACCAAATACCACACGGCGATACAACCACAGCATATACGCCGCACCCAGCACCACACCAGTAGTAGCAAGCACCGCAACTGTACTATTTGCTTTGTAAGCACCTGCTAGAATTAAGACCTCCCCAACGAACCCGGAGGTAGACGGTAGCGCGACAGAAGCCATAGTAAATATCATAAATATCAAGGCATATACTGGCATGACATTCACCACACCTCCATAGCTTGCGATCTCGCGCGTGTGCATACGGTCATACACCACGCCCACACAAAGGAAGAGAGCGCCGGAAACTAGCCCGTGGCTGATCATCTGAATAATCGCCCCCTGAATACCCTGCATGTTAAACGCGAAGATACCAATAGTCACAAACCCCATATGCGCGACTGATGAATAAGCAATAAGCTTTTTCATGTCTGTCTGCATAAGTGCCACCAGCGAGGTATAAATAACAGCAACTAATGACAGGCCAAAGATAAGCGGCGCAAAATAATGTGAGGCATCTGGCAACATAGGCAACGAGAACCGCAGAAAACCATACGCCCCCATTTTAAGGAGGATACCGGCCAGAATCACCGAACCTGCTGTAGGTGCCTGCACGTGCGCATCTGGCAACCAGGTATGCACCGGCCACATCGGTACTTTCACCGCGAACGATGCCAACATGGCAAGGAACAGCCATTTCTGCGCATCAAGCCCAAGCTCCGGCGATTTCTGCATGAGTCCTGGAATCGAGGTGGTGCCGAAACTGTTATATAAATAAAGAATGGCCACAAGGAACAACACCGACCCCGCCAGCGTATACAGGAAGAATTTGTACGAAGCGTAGATGCGCTGCTTGCCGCCCCAGATACCGATAATGAGGTACATCGGAATCAACATGCCTTCAAAAAACAGGTAAAACATAATGCTATCAAGCGCGCAGAAGACGCCAATCACCAGTGCTTCCAGTATCAGGAAATTCGCCATAAAGGCGCGCACTCGCGTCTGGATAGCTTCCCAGCTACACAAAATGCAAATAGGCATAAGGAAAGTGGTAAGCAGCACCATGAAAAGTGAAATGCCATCTATACCCAGATAGTATGAGATGTTGAGGCCAGAAAACCACTGGTATTGTTCTACAAACTGGAACTCTGCCGTATCGGTGCGGAATGCCGCCCACAGATAGATGGAGGCAAGAAAGGTGACCACTGTGGTGAATAGCGCAATGCACCGCGCTTCATTATCGCTGCGCGTAAACATCGTGATAAATGCGCCAAGTAACGGAAGTAAAATTAAAATAGTCAGCATCTATCCTCCAAACACCACCCAACTGATGATCACCATGAAACCAATCAGCATGGAAAACGCATAATGATAGACATAGCCGGTTTGCAAACGACTGATGCGGCCAGCGAAAATATGGGTGATGAATGCCGCGCCATTTGGCCCCAACCCATCAATAATTTTTTCATCAAAGAACCGCCACAGATAATAACCGATGCGTTTTGCAGGACGCACAAACAGCGCATCATACAACTCATCAAAGTACCATTTATTGAGCAGGAACTGGTACAGGCGTGGGAATGTTTCAGCAATTTTTTCAGGTAGCGAAGTATTGACCACATAGAGATACCATGCCAGCGCAATGCCAGAAAGTGCAACGAGCAATGGCAGTACGGGAACCCAACCTGGCACATGATGCGCCGCTTCAATAATATGATGGCTGCCAAGTGTTGCCTGCCAAAAATCACCTTCCGCAGATACCAGCCCAAACACATGATATCCCAGCACACCGGAGAATAGCGCACCAAATGCCAAGAGCAATAATGGGCGCAACATAATCGGCGGTGACTCATGCACATGATGCATTACATCATGCGAGGCACGTGGCTTGCCGTGGAAGGTCATGAATAATAAACGCCATGAATAAAACGCAGTCATAAATGCAGCGGCAATACCCATCCAGAAGGCAAAGTAACCGACCGTTCGTCCTTGGGCATACGCCGTTTCTAAAATCATATCCTTGGAGTAGTAGCCGGCGAAAAACGGAATTCCGGCCAGTGCCAGTGAACCCAACCACATCAATACATAAGTATAGGGCATGAGTTTCCAGATGCCGCCCATGCGCCGCATATCCTGCTCGCCGGACATACCGTGAATCACCGAGCCTGCACCAAGGAACAAAAGCGCCTTAAAGAATGCATGGGTCATGAGGTGGAAAATAGCAGCGGAATACGCACCCACACCGCAAGCAAAGAACATATACCCAAGTTGCGAACAGGTGGAGTAGGCAATCACGCGTTTGATGTCATTCTGCACCAACCCAACCGTGGCCGCAAAGAACGCTGTGAGTGCACCAATGATGGTTACAATCATAAGCGCCGTTTCAGATTGTTCAAACAACGGCGAAAGGCGCGCCACCATAAATACACCCGCTGTCACCATGGTGGCGGCATGGATAAGTGCGGATACTGGCGTTGGGCCTTCCATGGCATCCGGCAGCCATGTGTGCAACCCAAGCTGGGCCGACTTACCCATCGCGCCAATAAAGAGCAGGATGCAAATGAGTGTTAGTGCGTGGAACTCGTAACCTAAAAAGTTCGTCATGGCTTTGAAATGCTCGGGAGCTGCTGCAAAAATAACGTCATACTGGATCGTGCCAAAGACGACAAACGTGGCAAAAATACCAAGCGCAAAACCAAAATCCCCCACACGGTTTACCAGGAATGCCTTGATGGCTGCAGCATTCGCCTCCGGCTTTTTGAACCAGAACCCAATAAGCAGGTATGAGCAAAGCCCCACCCCTTCCCAACCAAGGAACAGTTGCACGAGGTTATCAGAAGTAACCAGCATCAACATGAAGAAGGTAAAGAGCGACAGATATGCCATGAAACGCTGGCGATGCTCATCATGGCTCATATAACCAACCGAATAGATATGCACTACGGAAGAAACCCACGTAACGACAACCAACATCACCGCAGTAAGCGCATCTACGCGCAGCACCCAATTCGCCGTAAAATCACCAGAAGCAATCCATGAGCCAAGCTGTACCTTGTGTACCAGCCCGACACCGCCATATATTTCTCTCCAGCTGCCGGCATGCATCGCCATAGAAGCAAATTCTGCAAATACAACACCCGAGAAAATCGCAGCAAGCACCATAGCACCACAAGTGAGTTTCTGGGCGAGTTCTGCAGATATGCTGCGTACCGTAAGGCCAACGATAAGCGCTGCCAGAAGAGGTAGGAAAACAATGAACTGTATTAATACTGTAGAACTCATATCAGCCCTTCATCATATTCACATCTTCCACCGCGATAGAGCCGCGATTACGGAAGTAAATTACCAGTATGGCAAGGCCAATAGCGGCTTCAGCAGCAGCAACAGTTAAGATAAACATGGCAAATACCTGCCCGCCCAAATCACCCAGCTTTACCGAAAACGCAACAAAATTGATATTCACCGCAAGCAGAATGAGTTCAATGGACATCAGAATGGTGATGATATTTTTGCGGTTTAGGAATATACCGCAAATGCCGATGGTGAATAAAAGGCTGGATACCACCAGATAATGCATGATGCCGACATGCGGCAGGAAAGTATGCTCCATTATTTAATCCCCTCACCTGAATTCACCTGCACAATTGCTATGGAATCAGTGCGCTTGCGGTTCACCTGCTCGGAAATATTCTGACGGCGCACACCTGGGCGTTTGCGAAGTGTGAGTGTGATGGCACCGATCATGGCGATGAGCAATACAATGCCAGCCATCTGGAACGGCAGGAAATAATCCGTGTACATAACATGGCCAATAGCGTGTGTATTAGTGATTTCGCTGGACACTGGATTGCGCGCCGCCGCCACTGTCTGCGGTGAATTAAGCGACATGTACAATACAATGAGCAGCTCAAACAACAAGATACTGGCAGTGAGCAACCCTATCGGCAGATATTTCTGGAAGCCCTGCCGCAGTTCGGCGAAGTTTACATCCAGCATCATCACCACGAAGAGGAACAGTACCGCCACCGCACCGACATACACAATCACCAGCGTCATGGCGATATATTCCGCGCCGATAAGCACGAAGAGTGCCGCCGCATTAAAGAACGCCAGAATCAAAAAGAATACAGAATGCACAGAGTTTTTTGAGGTAATCACCATAAGGCCAGAGACCACCGTCATCACAGAAAAGAGGTAAAACGCCAGTGTGGGGATAAGTGGGATTAATTCAGCCATTACCTATACTCCGCATCAGCTGCGAGGTTTGCGGCAATCGCCGTTTCCCAGCGTTCGCCGTTCGCCAGTAATTTGTCTTTATTGTAGAAAAGCTCTTCGCGCGTTTCAGCGGCAAATTCAAAATTAGGCCCTTCCACAATCGCATCTACCGGACAGGCCTCCTGACAAAAACCACAATAAATGCACTTGGTCATGTCAATATCATAGCGCGTGGTACGGCGTGAACCATCATTACGTTCTTCGGCTTCAATAGTGATAGCCTGCGCTGGGCAGATGGCTTCACAGAGTTTACAGGCAATGCAGCGTTCTTCACCATTGGCATAGCGTCTAAGTGCATGTTCTCCACGGAAACGCGGAGAGAGCGGCCCTTTTTCATATGGATAGTTGATGGTCACCGGTGTTTTGAACATGTATTTCAGCGTGAGCCAAAAGCCCTTCACCAGCTCAGTCAACAAGAATGCGCGGGCGGTTCTATCAAGCAATGCCATTCATGACTCCTGTTTTCTTTCTGCGGTAACGCTGGATATACAGATATATCAACAACGATACGGCGGATATAGATGCCACAGTGATATAAGGCATGTAAAGCTTAACTAAAGCTTTATTATCACCAATAAAATAACCGACAAACATCAGCAGCGTCATCCACAGCCCTCCGCCCAAACCAGTCAGCACTATAAATTTATTTACATTCATGCGCGCAAGCCCCGCCGGAAAGGAAATAACATGGCGCACTGCCGGCAGAAGGCGCGCCGTAAAAATAGAAATCTCGCCATGCTTAGCAAAATAATCCTCTATCTGCTGCATACGCTCTGGCCCGCACATCATATATTTGCCATAACGCGCAAAGAACGGACGCCCCAGATAATACGCCAACGCATAGTTTGCAAGTGAACCGGTAATGGTACCCGTAATCGCAATAATCCACACAATCCCCAGATTCCACTGTCCCTGCTGTGCCAGATAACCGGCAGGTATCATGGTTGCTGCACTTGGGATCGGCACAAAGGTGCTTTCAAGAAAAGTGGCGATGAACAGGCCTATATAACCAAGGCTATGGATGAAATCGACTACATATACCAGTGCTTCCTCAATCATACCACTTACCTGAAATACACAACATACGCAGCCGTGAGCACTACCCAGAGCAGCGAAAGCGGCAGAAATACTTTCCACCCCAAACGCATTAACTGGTCATAGCGATAACGTGGAAGCGTAGCGCGTGCCCAAATAAATACGAACAGACAGAACACCACCTTCAAGATGAACCAGATGAAACCGGGTATCCATGTGAATATGGCTGCTTCAAACGGCGGATGCCAGCCGCCGAGGAACAGAATGGTGGTCATGCCGCTCATCAGAATCATGTTGGCATATTCACCAAGGAAGAAGAGCGCAAAGCTCATGGAAGAATATTCTACGTTGTAACCTGCAACCAGCTCGGCTTCTGCTTCCGGCAAATCAAACGGGTGACGGTTGGTTTCCGCCAGTGCCGAGATAAAAAATAAAACAAACATTGGGAAAAGCATAAACTGGCCAGAGAAAATATTGAAGGCGAACCAGTGGTGCATACCGCCTGCCTGGGCATGCACAATGTCATTCAAATTGAGTGATCCAACTAACAAAAGCACGGTTATGATGACAAAACCGATGGATACTTCGTACGATACCATCTGCGCGCTCGAGCGAATTGCGCCAAGGAAGGCATATTTAGAGTTACTCGCCCAGCCCGCCATGATGATACCATAGACGCCCAGTGACGATACGGCGAATAGATACAGGATGCCCACATTGATATCGGCAATCACAAAATCTTCGGAAATAGGAATCACCGCCCAACCAAGCATTGCAAGCGCAAATGTAACCATCGGTGCGATAAGGAATATAACTTTATTGGCTTCAGACGGCAGAATGGTTTCCTTGCAAAGCAACTTAAGCCCATCGGCAAATGGCTGCAGCAGCCCCCAGAAACCAACGACGTTTGGGCCTTTCCTGAGCTGCATAGCTGCAATTACCTTGCGCTCCATAAGTGTCAGCATCGCCACGCACACAAGCAGCGGCACCACCACCAGCAAAATTTTGCCGATGATGATAAGGAGTGGAAGCACCAAATTCAAAAATGATTCAAAATTTTCCATAACCTAATTGAAGAAGTTATCATTATCTTTTTTAGAATCGCGCATATTGGACATTATTGCGATCAGTATTGCAGCAACAACACCAATGACAAGCGCAGTACCGACAATGCGCCCCATTAACTCATCGTTGATCTGGATACCCCATATGTCCAGCAATACAAAAAATGCAACCGCAAGAACAGAAGCCGCTACCACAACCAGTAATTTCTGCTGTCCGGAATATGCACTCCATTTCATATCAGACATCCTTCTCCAGAATAGTCACGAATGCCTCACGCTTAAAAAAAAGCAATTCACGACGTGACTCTCTTTCAACTGTCGTTACTTTCCAACCTTCTTTAGCATGTAAATTCAGGAAATCCGTATATTTGCGTGGATCAACCTTTGCACCAAACAAAAATATAGATCCCAATAATGGCTCTCGATAAATCACTACTTTATATTCTTTCATTTACGCCACCTTCTTATGTTGTGGCCCCGCTATTTCCTTGGTGCATTCCGCCATGGTGCGGGAAGCGCGGGAGATAGGATCGGTCATATAAAAATTCGGGAAGAATTCATCAAACGGCACATCGGAAATATGAAAGGTTTTGGAATGCACCGCCCTGGCTGGCCACTTTGCCGTCACTATCTCACCCACATGCGCCATATGCGGAGCCACTTGCGCCATGCGTGCACGCAACTGCGTCAATGTATTATACGGCAGCGAAATTTTGAGGACATCCGCCAACGCGCGCAGTATCGTCCAGTCCTCTTTCGCTTGCCCGGGTGGGAACACTGCCTGCTTTGTTTGTTGTACGCGGCCTTCAAGATTTACGAATGTAGCATCTTTCTCAGTGTATGCCCCGCCAGGAAGCACCACATCGGCACGGTGCGCGCCGTCATCTCCGTGATGCCCCTGATAAATCACGAATGATTTACCAAGCAAGTTCATATCAAACTCATCAGCCCCCAGAAGATACACAAGCTTGATTGCACCGGTGCTGCAACCATCAAAAATCTCGGCAATATCCTTGCCACCTTTTGCTGGCACGAACCCGAGGTCAAGCGCACCTACGCGCCCAGCCGCATGATGTAGCACATTAAACCCATTCCAGTCAGAACGAATAATTTTCGCGCGCTCTGCAAGTACCAGTGACGCTCCAAATACCTCGCTACCATCGTTACGGGCAAGAGCGGCAGAACCAAGAATAATCATAGGATTTTTAGCACTCGCCAAAATATCGCTCAACGGATGCTTACCGGAAGCAATATCCGCTAGAATACGCGGATCACTACCCAGATGCTCATACGGATACGTTAGTTCATTCTCATGGCCAAGGTTATAGACGCGCAGACCATTATTTAGCCATGCCTTGCGAATGCGGGCATTCACCAGCGACGCCTCACGGCGCGGATTCACACCAACGAGCAGGCAAACATCCGCCTGTTCAATACCGGAAATGGTGGTGTTAAACAAATAATGCGCACGATTCTCTGCATCAATTTTAGCACCTTCCTGACGACAATCGCGATTTGCCACACCCAGCGCATCAAGCACATCTTTTAGTGCTATTACGCTTTCCGCACATACCATATTACCCGCAAGTGCCGCCATTTCTTCAGGCTTTAATGCCTTCATGCGCTCAGCGATTACAGCTAGCGCCTGTTCCCATGTGGCTTCCTGCAGTTTACCGTTGGCACCACGCACATACGGTTTATCCAGTCGTTGCAAGCGCAGGCCATCACACGCAAGGCGAGTTTTATCAGAAATCCACTCTTCATTGATATCTTCATTCACACGCGGCAACACGCGCAACACGGAAGCACCACGGCTATCCACGCGGATATTGCTGCCCACTGCATCCAGCACATCGATGGTTTCCGTTTTTTTCAGCTCCCATGGGCGAGCTGCAAATGCATAAGGTTTAGAGGTAAGCGCACCTACAGGACATAAATCAGCAAGGTTGCCAGAGAGTTCAGAGGTCAGTGATTTTTCGACATACGTGCCGATCTCCATGTGTTCACCACGACCATACGCACCAAGCTCCGGCACACCAGCAATCTGCGTAGCAAAGCGCACACAGCGCGTGCAGTGAATACAGCGCGTCATCTCGGTTTTGATAACAGGCCCCATATATTTATCTTCCACGGCGCGCTTGTGCTCTGTGTAGCGGCTTTTACCGGTGCCGTAGGCCATCGCCTGATCCTGCAAGTCGCACTCGCCGCCCTGATCGCAGATTGGACAATCCAGCGGGTGGTTGATAAGCAGAAATTCCATTACCCCTTCGCGGGCTTTTTTTACCATCGGCGAATTGGTTTTTACCACCATGCCATCAGCGCAAGGAAGCGCGCACGAGGCCTGCGGCTTCGGTGGACCAGGAGATACTTCTACCAAACACATGCGACAGTTACCGGCAATCGCAAGACGCTCATGATAGCAAAAACGCGGTATCTCGATGCCCAGCTGCTCACAGGCCTGAATCAGCACTGTGCCCTGTTCAACTTCTATCTCTTGTCCATCAATCGTAAGTTTAGGCATATATTCTTATCACCGATTACCTTGTTGCTTTGCCAATTCATTCATCAACATGAAAATTTTTTCTTTCAACATCTCAAATTCAGTCAGTTTTGGCCTCTTGAATTTTACAAGACTGTAATTGACTTTAGTGTGCTCATTCTGGCTACGACCTGAACGCACGAATTCTATACTACCCATACCCAACATCATCGGTGATTTGAACACCACTTCAGAAATAGCCATGATAGGAATTTCACGCTTCGCGTTTGGCCCATACTTGAACATGTTCCATATCCCCGGACGATGGATGATTACACGGTCAGAAAGCAACTCCACCTGCCCGTCAAATCCTTCCACAAACATAATGCGCTTGGCCATATATGCTCCTATGCTGCCCTTTTACCGGTGAATTCATGAATACGCCGCTCAATCTCCGGGCGGAAGTGGCGCACCAGCCCCTGAACCGGCCACGCCGCAGCATCACCCAGCGCACAGATAGTGTGACCTTCAATCCGGCCTGCTACGTCAAGCATTTGATCTATCTCTTCAACTGTCGCATTGCCGCGCACCATGCGCTCCATCATGCGCCATAGCCAGCCTGTGCCCTCACGACACGGCGTGCATTGACCACAGGATTCATGCGTATAAAATTTAGAAAGGCGCGCGATAGCTTTCACAACGTCGGTGGATTTATCCATCACAATCACCGCCGCCGTGCCAAGGCCGGATTTCACTGCTTTTAAGCTGTCAAAATCCATCAGAACCGTATCGCAAATATCTTTTGGCAGCAGCGGAACTGATGAACCACCGGGAATAATGGCCAGCAAATTATCCCAACCGCCGCGTACACCGCCGGCATGACGCTCGATAAGTTCTTTCAGCGGAATGCCCATTTCCTCTTCCACGTTACATGGATGGTTCACATGGCCGGAAATACAGAATACTTTTGTGCCCGTATTATTTGGGCGGCCAATACCCGCAAACCATGCTGAACCACGGCGCAGGATGGTCGGCACCACCGCGATAGATTCCACATTATTCACCGTGGTTGGGCAACCCCATACACCCATAGCTGCTGGAAATGGCGGCTTCAGGCGCGGCTGGCCTTTTTTTCCTTCGAGCGATTCAATGAGCGCAGTTTCTTCACCACAAATATACGCCCCTGCCCCACGATGCACATAAATATCGCAGTCATACCCAGAACCGCAGGCATTTTTGCCGATAAGTTTTGCGTCATAGGCTTCTTGTATCGCATGTTCTAGGCGATCCGCTTCTTCATGGAATTCACCGCGGATATAAATATACGCCGCCACCGCACGCATCGCAAAGCAGGCAATCAGGCAGCCTTCGATGAGCTTGTGCGGATCATGGCGCATCATGTCGCGGTCTTTGCAGGTGCCTGGCTCGCCTTCGTCGGCATTCACCACAAGATATGACGGCCTGCCATCGGATTTCTTCGGCATGAACGACCATTTGATACCGGTAGAAAACCCAGCACCACCGCGGCCACGCAGGCCAGAAGCTTTGACTTCTTCAATAATAGCCTCCTGCCCCTTGGCAAGAATAGCTTTGGTATTATCCCAATCACCACGCGCACGCGCGCCAGCCAACGTCCAGTCTTCGTAGCCATAGAGGTTGGTGAATATACGGTCTGAGTCTTTAAGCATCACTTCACCTCTTTTAATGAAGTAAGACCTACCACTGGCTCGGAGCTGCGGCGTGAGCTTTGCGGGCCGGGCTTTGGTTGGTTGCCACGGGCGATTGTATCAATGATACGCGTCATGGAATCCGGCGATAGGTCTTCGTAATACACATCATCAATCGAGCACATCGGCGCATTCACGCACGCCCCCAGACACTCCACTTCACGCAGTGTAAATTGACCATCCGGCGTGGTCTGCCCAAGACCAATGCCGAGGTGCGATTTGCAGGCATCCACAATACCATCCGAGCCACGCAACCAACATGGTGTGGTGGTGCATAATTCAATGGTGTGCCTTCCAACTGGCTCAAGGTTATACATGGTGTAAAAACTCGCCACCTCATACACGCGCACCGGCGGCATGGAGAGCATATCCGCCACATAATCCATGGCCACTTTAGAAAGCCAGTTTGCATTCTGCTTCTGCGCCAACGTAAGCAGCGGCATGAGTGCGCTTTGCTGGCGGCCAGCCGGGTAACGCGCAATAATCGCCTGTGCTTTTTTCAGATTTTCATCGGTAAAAGCAAAAGACTGTTCAAACTGTGTGTGTGCGAGGTGATGTTTTCCTACCATATATCTTACCGCTTTTTCTTCTTTTTCTTATTCTTTCTTGTACCCTGTTCAGCAGCTGTATAAACCTTCTGATACACCCTTACCATCCTGACATTTGCCTTATCAGGCGGCGGCATTAGAAGCATCTGGCCAACACTGAACGGATCCAGTTTATTGGCAGCAATAAAGCAAGCAAGACTATCATATGACACACCATCTTTATAAAAATACAGCACACCACTATCATGCATTACAAATTGCTCAAGCACCTTACTGCGGTTTGAACGAAGCTTATTTAACACATTGGTGTCAGACCCAGGGCTCTGAGAGCCTTTGAAGCTTGCGAATGTGTCATCTTTCTCAAAAATAAAATACTGAAAGGGCGACGCTGAATAATCACTAAGCTCAATACCCGTAGGGTTTTCAAACACCATCATCAGCTTCCATAATCCAACGATATCATTTTTTGTGCATAATCTTGATGGAGGCAACGCAGGAAAATAAGCTTCCGTGCTATTAGGTATCAGCCTTGGAGCCTGCTGTGCATTATTTTGCAGTGCCGCATCTGGCAATTCAGGGACTTCCAAAGCGGGTTCCTCACCTTCATCCACCTCCTCTGAGTCAGGCGCACCAAAAAGACCGCCACCATCCATCTGGGCACTGGCTGGTGACACATTAGAAATTATAATCAATGCTAAGAGAATAAATAATCTGTACATCATCGGTCTATCTCCCCGAAAACGATATCCATTGTGCCTATGATAGCCACAACATCTGCCAGCATATGCCCTTTGCTCATAAAGTCCAGTGCCTGCAGGTGTGCAAACCCTGGCGCGCGCACCTTGCAGCGGTATGGTTTGTTTGTGCCATCCGCCACCAGATACACGCCAAATTCACCTTTTGGTGCTTCCACAGCCGTATAGGTTTCACCGGCAGGCACGTGATACCCTTCGGTATATAACTTGAAGTGATGGATAAGCGCTTCCATGGACTGTTTCATATTACCACGCTTAGGTGGCGCAATTTTAGGATCATCGGTTACCACTGGCCCTTTTGGCATACGGTCAAGACACTGTTTGATAATGCGAAGCGACTGGCGCATTTCTTCCATGCGTACCAGATACCTATCCCACGAATCGCCATTTTTGCCGATCGGAATATCAAAATCCAGCTGTTCATAAATTTCATACGGCTGGCTCTTACGTAAATCCCATGCAATGCCTGATCCACGCAGCATCGGCCCAGAGAACCCCCAGTCAAATGCTTCTTTGGCTGTGACGATACCAATATCAACAAGCCGCTGCTTGAAGATGCGGTTTTCGGTTAGTAGGCTATCTACGTCATCAATGATTTTTTTGAAACCTTCAGCGAAGGAATAAATATCGTCTTCCATGCCTGCCGGAATATCCTGATGCACCCCACCCGGGCGAATATAAGCAGAATGGAAGCGTGCACCGGAAGCACGCTCATAAAATTCCAGCACTTTTTCACGCTCTTCAAACATCCAGAGCAGCGGTGTCATTGCCCCAACATCAAGCGCTTGTGTGGTGACGTTAAGAATATGGTTTAAGATGCGGGTAAGCTCGGAGAAGAGCACGCGGATGTATTTGGCACGAAGTGGCACTTCGCAACCCAGCAGCTTTTCCACCGCCAGTGAGAAGCAATGCTCCTGGTTCATCGGCGATACATAATCCAGCCGGTCAAAATAAGGCAGTGCTTGCAAATAGGTTTTGTGCTCAATCAATTTTTCTGTGCCACGATGCAGAAGGCCGATATGCGGATCAGCGCGTTGCACCACCTCCCCGTCCATCTCCAGCACAAGCCGAAGCACACCATGCGCCGCCGGATGTTGTGGGCCAAAATTGAGGGTGAGATTTTTCAGTTCGACCTGAGTCATAAAAACCTATGCATAATGTACACATCCACCAGTTTTTTTGTAGCATGTTGGAAACCTTTGGGCAGCGTGCCAACAATTTTAAACCCCAGCGATTGCCACAATTCCACCGCTATCTTGTTGGTGCTGACCACAAAGTTGAACTGCATAGCCTTATAGCCAAGTTTCTTTGCCTGCTTGATAGCATGCTTGCCAAGCGCCTGCCCGATCCCCATACGACGATAATCCGGACTAACGATAAAAGAAGCATTAGCCACGTGATCGGCATGGCAGGTGCGGTTCGGGCGCACCGCCGCCATAGCCGCCACCTTACCCTTGACATCAGCCACATAGCAATGTGTGCCTTTGGCAGTCATCCAGTATGCAAGTGAACGTTCTGGCGTCATCTCTTTACGTGAATAAGAATAGGTTTGCCCCTCATCGAGAATCTGGCAGAAAATGTCATATATCTCTTCAAAATCTTCTAACTTTGCTTCCCTGATGGTGAATGCTGCTTGCTTTGCCATCGCTATTTCGTTCCTGTCGCCTTCTCATCCCCAGGCAGCACATAGTCCGCGCCCTCCCACGGACTTAAAAAATCAAAACTGCGGTAAGCCTGATTGAGCTTTACCGGCTCATACACCACGCGCTTTTGCACTTCATCATACCTAAGCTCAACATAGCCGGTAAGGGGGAAATCTTTGCGCTGCGGATGCCCGTCAAACCCATAATCTGTAAGTATACGGCGCAGATCAGGATGACCGGCGAACAGCACACCGTACATATCCCACACTTCGCGCTCATACCAACCAGCAGCAGAATACACACCACAAGCCGTTGGCACCGGAGTTTTATCATCAGTCGCAATCTTTACACGAATACGGGCATTGTGTGTGAAACTGAGCAGATGATACACCACCTCAAAACGTTTCTCGCGATCAGGATAATCCACACCACAAATATCCGTAAGCTGCACGAATTGACAAGATGCATCATCACGCAAAAACCACAGCAGGGTTTCGAGATGCGCGTGATCAGTATGAATGACAAACTCGCCATTCACCATCCCAGCATGGAGAATACTACCGGAAATGGATTGTTGTAAATACGCGACAAAATCGTTCATCGTATGATTGTCCCTACACGACGGATTTTTTTCTGAAGCTGAAGAATGCCATACATCAGTGCCTCAGCAGTTGGCGGACAACCGGGCACATACACATCCACCGGCACAATACGATCACAACCGCGCACCACCGAATAGGAATAATGGTAATAGCCGCCACCATTGGCGCAGCTACCCATGGAAATCACATAGCGCGGTTCGGCCATCTGGTCATAGACTTTGCGCAGTGCCGGTGCCATTTTGTTGCACAGCGTGCCAGCCACAATCATCACGTCCGCCTGACGCGGACTGGGGCGAAACACTACACCCAAATGATCCATATCATAGCGCGATGCTGCCGCCTGCATCATCTCCACCGCGCAACATGCCAGACCAAATGTCATTGGCCAAAGCGAGCCGGAACGCGCCCAATTTACCAGATGGTCAAGCTTGGCGACTACAAAGCCCTTGTCGTTCATCTGATCGAAAGCCTGCTTCAGCAGCCTGTCCTGATCGGTAATGAGCGGCTGGTGACTGGCAACTGGTGACTGAATTACTCCCATTCGAGTGCCCCTTTCTTCCATTCATAAAGAAAGCCAATGGTCAGCACAAATAAGAACCCCATCATAGACCAGAACCCCGGCACACCAATTTCTTCCAGTGAAATTGCCCACGGGAACAAAAAAGCCACTTCAAGGTCAAAGATGATGAATAAAATTGCTACCAAATAAAAGCGCACATCAAACTTGCCGCGTGCGTCGCCGAATGCATCAAAGCCGCACTCATAGGCGGAGACTTTTTCCTTATCCGGCTTTTGCCGCGCCAGCAACATCGGCAAAAAAACCATTACACACGCAAGCCCACAGGCAATGCCAAGAAAAACCAGTATCGGAAAGTAGTTTTGTAAGAGTGTATCCATGCGTATGCTTTTACAGAGTAAACCCCCGCCTTGCAAAGGGATTTTTGCAATTTTTTACTGCAATAACTTATTGCGGGTAAAGGTTAATAAATGGTATAAAACTGAATCTGGAAAATACGTATCATGACAAAAAAAATATCTCGCAGAACAGAACGCACCCATCAGGGCCTAAGTAATGATTCGATCGACATCCAGCAATGTCCGGCCTTTCCCAATCCGACCGGCACAAGCACATTCCGCCAGTTTTTGATTGATAGCGAAAAACTCTACATTGATATTGAAAGACCGCGTGTAGCAAAACAGCTACATTTTTTACGCGATATGCTGGATAAGTTGGAAGAAAAGGGTTTTCTATCTCCGGCTGAACGCATACGTTTTCGCGATACGATTCCTGTATTGGCAAAGATTCAGGAAACTTTCAGGCAAACCAACAAAGAACTTCATTATAAAGCTGTTGAAATTGCTAAAACCAGTGATGGAGACAGCCACCAAAAAGCCAGACGCAAGGATAAAAATATCAGCCCGTTAAATGTCAACCCATTTGCAATACAAAACCAGGGATCCGCATGGCTGGAAGCTGCCGATAACCTCGATATCGTCATCGAAAAATTACAAGACATATGCGGCAAGATGGGAATTTCCCCCATGCCGCCGATATATCGCTAACTCATTATAAACACGAATATATGAAGAAATTTGCCCAAAAAGAATTTCCATTTCCTGACCCGCGTTCCGTGCAAGATCTGGCTACAGCCATCTGGAATTATGAACTACTGCCTGCGCGTGATTTTAGCAACGTGAAGGGAGAGCACATCCATAGCCAAGCTAAAACATTTGCATTTATTTCACTGGATGAAGGCTCTCGGCCAGTGCAAGAATTTCGCCATGCATTATTTGTTTTGTCCCAAGGCACGCAGGAAACATTGATACGCCGCACTATAGAAAACGCACTTTATACCCTTGAGGAACTTGCAGATATCTATGATAGGCATGCGGCAGAATCCAGGAAATCTGCTGCGATAGAATTTATTGATACGCATGAGGGACCAGCCGCCAGGCATAATGCGGAAATAGCTGCCGATATCAATGATGCAGAAAATTATACAGTAATAGCGGGCAAACTACGCTCCGATAATGAATTGCATCATTTGGTACATGCATTGGCCAACAAATTGCAAGTGCAGCTTAAGCCCAGAGAGCGCGAGCGATAAAACCACCAACCATTAAAAAAGCCGCCCTTTTGGGCGGCTTTTTTAATGGCGGGAGTGACGGGACTCGAACCCGCGGCCTTCGCCGTGACAGGGCGACGCTCTAACCAACTGAGCTACACCCCCGCAAAGAAGTGTTTTTTACAAAAGATGGTGGGCGATCACGGACTCGAACCGCGGACCCTCTCGGTGTAAACGAGATGCTCTAACCAACTGAGCTAATCGCCCATCCTTTAGTAAAACGGAGTAGGCCTTTTACCTGTTTTTTTTAAGCAATGCAACGCCCTATTTACAAAAAAAATAGAAAAAAACGCCCGGAATTCCGGGCGTCTCATATTTCGTAGAAATTATGCTAGGCTGAGCCGGATGCGAGGCAATGCCGCACTTGTTGCGGCATCCGGTTTTTTATACCAGACCCCGCAATAAATGCGGGGGTTGGCAGACGGCCAGCCTAGCGTAATTATTAGGCAGCTTTACGCTTGGAGCTCTTGTTCACCATTTCGGAGAGAGCTTTGCCAGCTTTGAATTTTGGTTTATTAGCCGCTGGAATTTTGATTACAGCGCCAGTACGAGGGTTACGGCCTTCGGTAGCTTTGCGGTGCACGGTGCAGAATGTGCCAAAACCAACAAGGCGAACTTCTTCACCTTTTGCTATGGATTTAGAAACACAAGAGATGAATGCATCAATGCACTCAGCTGCTGCTGCTTTGGTGATACTGCATTTGTCTGCCACTTCGGCGATCAGTTCGTTCTTGTTCATTGTAAACTCCCTAGTTGCTTTTGTTACGCTTGCAACACGATATGAACCATTCACACCATGGCTTGATATGCAAGCTACAAGGGAAATCAAGCACGGAAAAATACAAATGTAAACAGTAAAAATTTTCTTAATAAGAAAATAATTACTTGGAAGCGCGCACTGAGCCTACAATTTTCAACCAGCGAGCAATGTAAACATCTTACGAAAACACTGTAAAAACCAGTGTTTTAGTGTGCTTTCTTACCGCTCTGTTTTTGATCCGAATGCACAATTACCGGTGGTGCGCCATTATCAACAACATCGGCGTTTATGATTACCTCTTCGACATTTGGCATGCTCGGAAGATCATACATCAGATCAAGCAACATGGTTTCAAGTATCGCACGTAAACCACGCGCACCTGTTTTGCGCTTGATTGCTTTCTTTGCAACTGCCTTCAATGCTTCATCAGAGAATCTGAGGCGAACGCCTTCCATTTCAAAGAGTTTCGCATATTGTTTTACGAGTGCGTTTTTTGGCTCTGTCAGAATAGAAATCAACGCATCTTCATCAAGATCCGTAAGCGTTGCGATGATTGGCAAACGGCCAACGAATTCAGGAATCAGGCCGAATTTCAGCAAATCTTCCGGCTCAACTTTAGAGAAGAGCGTCCCAATACGCTGATTTTCCTGACTGCGTACATCGGCACCGAACCCAATTGCAGTACCTTTGCCACGTGCGGCAATAATTTTCTCAAGGCCTGAAAACGCACCGCCCACAATAAACAGAATATTTCCGGTATCCACCTGCAGAAATTCCTGCTGCGGATGCTTGCGACCACCCTGCGGCGGAACCGATGCAACGGTGCCTTCCATGAGCTTCAGCAATGCCTGCTGCACGCCCTCGCCTGATACGTCACGGGTGATGGAGGGGTTATCAGATTTACGGGAGATTTTATCCACCTCGTCGATATACACGATACCGCGCTGCGCACGCTCAACATTATAGTCAGCAGCTTGCAACAAACGCAGAATGATGTTTTCAACGTCTTCACCCACATAACCCGCTTCAGTCAGCGTGGTAGCATCCGCCATAGTGAATGGTACGTCGAGAATACGTGCGAGTGTCTGCGCCAGCAATGTCTTACCCGAACCGGTAGGCCCGATAAGCAGAATGTTTGATTTTGCCAACTCAACATCCGTATTTTTTTCCAGCAGCGATACGCGCTTGTAATGGTTGTGAACTGCAACAGAGAGTACTTTTTTCGCCTGTTCCTGACCAATCACATAATCATCAAGCACCTTGCGAATTTCCGCAGGTTTAGCGATTTCATCACCTTCTTTAGCAAGCACACCCTTGTCAGCCGCGCGGATAATATCCATGCAAAGTACAACGCATTCATCGCAGATAAACACGGTGGGGCCCGCAATGAGTTTGCGGACTTCATGCTCGCTCTTTCCACAGAAAGAGCAATAACGTGTGTTTTTGGATTCCTTGCTACCGGCTTTTGTCACAATACTACCTTTGACTCTATGCTACTGATTTCATTATAACGAATGACTTATTAAAATACCCTTACGATTTAGGCTTCTTATCGGCCAGCTCTTCAGCGGCACGCTTATCAAGTACCTGATCTATAAGACCAAATTCTTTTGCCATTTCTGCACTCATGAAGTTATCACGCTCCATGTTTTTCTCAATAATAGCCAATTTCTGGCCAGTATGCTTCACATAGACCTGATTCAACTTTGCTTTAAGGTTCAGTATTTCACGGGCATGGATTTCAATGTCTGTTGCCTGCCCCTGGAAACCACCGGAAGGCTGGTGAATCATCACTCGCGCATTCGGCAGCGCATAACGCATACCAGGTTCACCTGCAGTAAGCAGCAGTGAGCCCATAGAAGCCGCCTGACCGAAACACAGCGTTGCCACTTTAGGACGGATATACTGCATGGTATCATAAATAGACATACCCGCAGTCACCACGCCGCCTGGCGAGTTAATGTACATGAAAATCTCTTTGTCAGGATTTTCTGATTCAAGGAAAAGCAGCTGCGCGCAGATGAGCGACGCCATCTGATCATGCACGGGACCAACCAAAAAGATAATACGCTCTTTTAACAGGCGTGAGTAAATGTCAAACGAGCGTTCGCCGCGACTTGTCTGTTCAATTACGATAGGTACAAGTGTGCTAGCGAAAGTATCAACGATATCGGCCATAAGTTTTCCTAAGTGTTGTTTTTATTGACGTGTTAGTTTCTATGTAACGGCCAAAAGTTAATTATTCCTTATTACTCCTCAGATGCTTTCTTTTTTGCTGAGGATTTAACTTTAGCAGACTTGCCGCCAGCACCGGAAGAGGCTTTTTTTGCAGTTTCTGCTGATTCATCTTCCTCTGTCAGTTCTTTGGTTGATATTTTGGTATCATTAAAAGACACTTTGCCAAGCACGAAATCTACGGCTTTTTCTTCTAAGATAGGGCCACGCAGATCTTCAAGGCGTTCTGGGTTATTCTTGTAGAACTCCATCACCTGACGTTCCTGACCCGGGAACATGCTGGCCTGCTGCATAGCAGCGCGGCCAAGCTCATCACGGCTTACGACGATGTTATTCTGCGTGCCAATTTCAGCAAGCATGATACCAAGCTTCACGCGGCGGCGTGCGATGTCCTGATATTCTTCTTTCAGCTCATCATCGCTGCGGCCAGCCACGGATTCATCACCCTGCGCGCGCGCTTCCTGCAGGCGCTCCCAAATAGAATTGAATTCCATCTCCACCATGGTTTCTGGCAAATCAAAATCCACCGTTTCGTCCAGATGGTCAAACAGCTGCTTTTTAAGGCGTGTGCGAACAATCTGGTCATACTCTTTTGCAAGCTGGCTGCGTATTGCCTCGTGCAATGCTTTCAAATCTGCAAAGCCACGCTCGGTTGCAAATTTCTCGTCGATGGTGGGTAATTCTTTGCTGAAGATTTCGTTGATCTTTACTTCAAACACCGCTGGCTTTCCTGCCAGAGATTCTGCGTGGTATGCTTTCGGGAAGGTTACGTTTACATTGCACACTTCACCTTCCTTTTTACCATAAAGCTGCGCTTCAAACCCTTCAATAAACTGGCCGCTACCAAGCTCAAGGCGGAAATTCTGCGCGGTACCACCATCAAACGCCACGCCATCAATCATGCCCTTGAAATCAATATTCACCACATGGCCTTCTTTGGCTTTAGTGCCTTCCTTGGCGCGCTCAAAATTTGGGCTGCGCTCTGCAATGCGCTTAGATGCATCTTCAATATCGCTATCCGCAATGTCATAGGTCTGGCGTTCAAGTGTAATCTTATCGAATGCTACTTTTGGCACCGGCGGGAAAGATTCCACCGTAAGCGTAAAGCTTAAGTCAGCGCCTTCTTTATAGCCCTTATCGAGGTCAACTTTAGGTGTAGCAACCGGACGGATTTTCTGTTTAGCCAGTGCTTCAGAGCTGCTGCGGCTTACCACCTGCTTGATTACGTCCGCTTCAACGGCCTTGCCATAGCGCTGCTGCAATACTTTCATTGGGATATAACCCGGGCGGAAACCTGGGATTTTCACGCGCTCACCGGCTGATTTTAATTCTGCTTCGGTTTGTTCGCGGATACGATCTGCGGGCACAACCACTTTAAGAACAACTTTAAGGCCTTTTTTTTCCAACTCAGTAACTTGCATGACGCGTCCTTCTATAATGTTTTCGTCATCGCGAGGCGCAAGGCAATCTTGATCTGTCATCCTGAACGAAGTGAAGGATCTTAAGATTCTTCGCTTTGCTCAGAATGACACTGAGCACTGGATTGCTTCGCTCACGCTCGCAATGACGGTTAATACGGAAATAAGGGCAAACCACAAAGCGTGGCAAAAGGCAAATGGAAAGCGTAAAAACTTGTATTGGCTAAAAATGTACTTACGGAACAAAATACCAGAAACTATCTGACAGGACTATTACCGGCTGGCACCGACACAGGGGTACTCTGAGCAGATAACTGCTTAACATCTTGATTTTCAAAAGTGACGCCTTTTTCTTTCAGCTCATCAAACAGCTTCTTCGCTGCCTCAGGATCATTGATCTGCTGTGTGATTTTATTTTTATCATCGGATTTCAGCATGCCATCACTATTTGCATCAAGCTCTGCTGCGATGATATTTCCGTCTTTGTTGGCATCCAGTGCTGCACGCCCTGTGGCAGGTGTTTCAGTTGATTCTTTTAGCATGTCGTTTAGCTGTTTTACATCGGCAACACCGGCCAGCGCGGCCATACGTTTTTTTCTGCTATTATCGTCAACCATTGCACCCGCTTCTGACCACGACAATGATTTATCACCACTGATTTTACTACTTACCCATGTGAGAAGCTGATTAAAGAAACCTCCGATAGCAGATAACAATCCACCCACAAGAGGTAAACTGCCAAGGAACGTCATCCCTTGCGTAGCTGCCGTATGCTTAAGCGCACCAAAAATATCGCCTGTCATGATGCCGGCACTGGTACCCGCCACCAATTTATCCATCATTGCACTTGTATCAACGGCTACGGGCTTCTGAGATTCTGCAACTTTGCCATCATAGGCAGCCATGGCAGCTTCTTTAATATTACCTGCCAGTTCTTTTGTAGGCCAAGCCTTTGTATCAAATGTCGTATTAAGTACGTTAACATCAGGAGCTTTGCCATCTTTCACCTGTGCCAATATCTGTTGATCAACCCAGAGTTTTTTCTGTTCTGTATAGGCTTTAGCAAATGGGCCATTTGCTACATTTTCAATGCTAAGCGCACTATCAATCTTCTTCTCAAATTGCTCTCTGGGATTGCTCATTTGTGCATTCTTTATATGTTTTACTCTACCACCACTCTAACATGCCGATATTTAAGCGTATATGAAAGTTTGATGACAATGGGTTTTTACCAGATGACAATACTATGACAGCCATACGGCCAGCACATTGCTTTTTAAGGTTTTTTATGCTATCCAATGGTCATGAAACGCTTTGTGTGGATATATATCATCGCACTGGCTGGCATGGCCATGGGCTGCGCCCCAAACCCCTCTGGTATGGATTGGGAAAACATCGACTATGCCGGAATACACTGCGAAAACGCTTCTCCTGATAACAGAATATGCCATCCTAGGGATGATGACCCCGCAATAATCGGCGCCCGCAGCGGCAAAAGTAAATAGCTGTTGATTTTCTAACCAGTCCGTCGTCGCCCCCGCTTCGCTCTTTGAGCTTCGCAGGGCTATGCCGGACAGGCTCCGGTCTAATCTCGCTACGCTGGCTGCGCCAGGCGAAGCTCAAAGAGCGAAGCCTGGTGCGGGTGGAGGGACTTGAACCCCCACGCCTTGCGGCGCCAGAACCTAAATCTGGTGCGTCTGCCAATTCCGCCACACCCGCATCCTAACAATCACCAGTCTTCAGCCTTAAGTCTCGAGCGAAATATTATAATTATTGCCACATTAAGTGCATGTTTTTCATTATAATAAACAACATACTGGCGACTAAAAACTTACGACTTACTACTAACCACTGGAAATGGGTGAATAGTTCCCCTATGTTAAAATAGCAAGAAAAATACTCCAACACCTCACAAATTATACCCTTATGCAAAACACGACTGAAACCAAGACCGAAATATACCCTGTACTGCCGCTTCGAGACATTGTGGTATTTCCTTCCATGGTGGTGCCACTGTTTGTTGGCCGCGAAAAGTCAGTGCGTGCCCTTGAAGAAGTGGTAAAGCGCGAGGGGAAGATACTTCTAGTCACTCAGAAAAATGGCGGAGTCGATGATCCGCGTGAGTCCGATCTGTATAAAATGGGTACCATCGGCAATATCCTCCAGCTGCTTCGCTTGCCAGACGGCACCGTCAAAGTACTAGTGGAAGGTGTGGCACGTGCCAGTATTATTGAGTTTCTCGATAATCCTGACTATTTTCAGGTTCTGGGTGGATTAGCGAATGATGATGCAGTATCAGAGAAAAAAGAAGTTGATGCGCTGTACCGCACCGTACTCAACCAATTTGAGCAATATGTTAAGTTAAACAAGAAGATACAGCCCGAAACTCTTGGCGCAGTCAGCAAGCTGACTAGCCCATCACTCATGGCCGATACAATCGCTGCCCACATGTCTGTGGATATCGCCGAAAAACAAAAAATCCTTGAGATGCTCTCCGTGCATGACAGGCTGGAGCACATATTTGCCCTCATGGAAAGTGAGATTGCCGTACTCAATACGGAACGCCGCATTCGCTCCCGCGTAAAACGCCAGATGGAAAAAACCCAGCGCGAATACTACCTGAATGAGCAGATGAAGGCTATCCAGAAGGAACTCGGCGAAGGTGAAGACGGTAAGGATGAACTGGGCGAGATTGAAGGAAAAATCAATAAGCTGAAGCTCTCCAAAGAAGCGCGTGAAAAATGTATGGCCGAGTTGAAGAAGCTCCGCACCATGAGCAGCATGTCAGCGGAAGCATCAGTTATCCGCAATTACCTTGACTGGGTTACCTCCCTGCCATGGAAGAAACCAACACGCATTGCAAATAATCTCAAAAATGCTCAGCATGTGCTGGATGAAGATCACTACGGACTCGAGAAAGTAAAAGAGCGTATCCTTGAATATCTTGCCGTGCAGCAGCGCACCAAGCAAGTAAGAAGCCAGATTTTATGTATCGTTGGTCCTCCGGGTGTGGGTAAAACCTCGCTAGCAAAGTCGGTAGCGCGTGCCACTGGCCGTAACTTCGTGCGTATTTCGCTGGGTGGTGTGCGTGATGAGGCAGAGATTCGTGGTCATCGCCGCACGTATATTGGTTCAATGCCAGGTAAAATCATCCAGTCGATGAAAAAAGCTAAATCCAGCAACCCGCTTTTCCTGCTCGATGAAATCGACAAAATGGGCTCTGATTTCCGTGGCGATCCTGCTGCAGCTTTGCTTGAAGTGCTTGATCCTGAACAAAACAACACCTTCAGCGATCATTATCTGGAAGTAGATTATGATTTGTCAGATGTCATGTTTATTGCGACTGCAAACAGCATGAATATGCCACGTCCGCTCATGGATCGCATGGAAGTGATTCGTATTCCGGGTTATACGGAAGACGAAAAAATCCATATCGCCAAACAGCATCTCATTCCGAAACAAATCAAAAATCATGGCCTCAAAAAAGACGAATGGTCGATGGAGGAATCCGCACTGCGTGACATTATTCGTTATTACACGCGTGAGGCTGGCGTACGTAGCCTTGAGCGCGAAATTGCCAATACCGCCCGCAAATCCGTGAAGGAAATTTTGCTGGAAGAGAAAAATAAGATCATCATAAGCGCTAAAAACCTTGGGAAATATGCCGGTGTACGCAAATACACCTTCGGTGAAGTTGAAAAAGAAGACCTAATCGGCATGGTCACGGGTCTTGCATGGACAGAAGTGGGCGGTGATTTACTCGTCATTGAAGCCGTCACCATGCCTGGAAAAGGAAAAACCAGCATCACCGGCAAACTTGGTGACGTGATGCAGGAATCTGTGCAGGCGGCCATTTCTTATGTGCGTTCGCGCTCACTGGATTTCGGTGTGATCCCGCCTACCTTCCAGCAGAAAGATATTCACGTGCACGTACCGGAAGGCGCAACACCGAAGGATGGACCATCCGCAGGTATCGCCATGACCACCGCCATTGTATCGGTACTCACCGGTATTCCTGTGAAGAAAAATGTTGCTATGACCGGCGAAGTCACTCTGCGTGGCCGCGTGCTTGGCATTGGCGGCCTGAAGGAAAAACTGCTCGCCGCTCTGCGCGGCGGCATCACCACCGTGCTGATTCCACAGGAAAATGTGAAAGACCTCGAAGAAATTCCTGAAAATGTGAAAAGCGGCTTAGAGATTATCCCCGTATCCACCGTGGATGAGGTTCTGAAACATGCGCTGGTGCGTATGCCGGAATCCATTGAGTGGACACCGCCACCCGCAGTCTCTGCTATCAGAACCGATGGCGGTGAAGGTGTAGTGACACATTAGTTTGTAATGACAGCAGATTATACAGCATTCCTTTCAAAGCTGCATAAGCGCAATCAGGAGATACACCAATCAAAACAGCACATTTGGCAATCAAAACTTGTGCTAAATCCGCTCTTGAATCAACTATCGCACCACAAGAAAGATATTTTCTTTATACAAATTGGTGCCTGTGACGGTGTGCTACACGACCCCATACGACCATTTATATTACGCTATGGCTGGAACGGTATTTTGGTAGAACCTTTGCCTGATTTATTTGAACAACTGAAAGAAAATTATGCTGGCAAGCATGGTCTTATATTCGAGAATATTGCTATTGCTGAATCTATAACGAAAAAATCGCTATACCGTATTGATCCTGCTATGCTTGATCAATTTCCAGAATGGGCAGCAGGTTGCGGTACATTTATAGAGAATAGCAAAAATATTGCTACAAAGCCTGAAATGAAAAATCATCTTATTGCACAAGAGGTAGAAACCGTACCGCTTGAAACACTGCTTACAAAGCATAACGTTTCAGCCATCGACATGTTACAGATTGATACAGAAGGATACGACTACAAAGTACTCAGGCAGGTGGATTTTTTACGCTACAAACCATTAGTGATAAACATGGAATTTGTGCACCTAACGGATGAAGAAAAAATGTCTACCTATGCCCTGCTGAACGAACAAGGCTACGCTTACCGCACACACCACCTTGATATTATTGCTGCACAGAAAACATTTCTAGATACGTTATCTTGACGCTACTTGAACACCACCGTCTTCTGGCCATTGAGCAAAACGCGGTGTTCCACATGGTATTTAAGTGCACGCGAAAGCACCAGACATTCAATATCACGGCCAATCGCCACCAAATCTTCCACGCTATGGGCATGGTCTACCCGCGCCACTTCCTGCTCAATAATTGGCCCTTCATCAAGGTCGGTTGTTACATAATGCGCGGTTGCACCAATAATTTTAACCCCACGCGCATAGGCCTGTGCATAAGGCTTAGCGCCTTTGAAGCTAGGCAAAAACGAGTGATGAATATTAATCGCCTTACCAGAAAGAGCCGTGCACATCTCTGCTGACAATATCTGCATGTACCGCGCCAGCACAACCACATCCACCGCATGATCATTTACAATCTCCAGAATCTTTTTCTCCTGCGCAGATTTATCACCATGAATCGGCAAATGATAAAACGGCACATTATGCCACTTCGCCACATGCTCTAAATCCGGATGGTTAGAGACAATCGCTGGAATATTGATGGTAAGCTGGCCTGTCTCATACCGGTAGAGTAAATCGTTCAGGCAGTGCCCTTCCTTAGAAACCATGATGAGCACACGACTCTTTTGCTGTTTGCCACGCATCTCCCACTGCATGGAAAATGGCTTGGCTACCACATCAGCAAATTCAGCGCGGAGTTTTTCCTCCGCTGGCGCACCTGTTTCCAGCCCAAAATCAACACGCATGAAGAAACGCCCCGTGGATTCATCACCAAACTGGCCAGATTCTACAATAAACCCGCAGCGGTCAGCCAGAAACCGGCTTACAGAAGCCACTATGCCGCGCACGTCTTTGCAGGAAAGTGTAAGAATATAGCGATTATCCATTATGCTACCTTTTTAGATTTCAGGTGTTGTTGCAGTTCAGGATTATGCCGATCAAAATGACACTCGAACGTAGAACCTTTACCCACATCGGAATGCACCTCAACATGCCCACCATGCAACTCAACAAAACTTTTTACGATAGAAAGACCAAGACCGGTGCCGGAACGCTTGCCCGATTTATTTTTTGCACCTTCCTGCGCTTTGCCTTTATAGAATTTACCAAAGACCTCCGCCTGCTCCTCCGTTGGTATCCCCTGCCCTTCATCGGCTACCCAAAGCACCACGCCATCATTTTCTGCTTCACGCGCACCAAGAGTAATCGTCTGCCCTGCATCTGAATATTTGATGGCGTTAGAAAGCAGGTTGAAGAGGATCTGTTTGATGCGGGTTTCATCACCCGTCATTTTTCCAATCTTGCCTGCACACTCAAATGCTACCTGGATATTATGCTCTTTTACACGCTCCTGAATCAGCGAGAGTACCGATTTCATCATGGCATATACATCGAACTTCGTGACATCAAGGCGCATATATCCAGCTTCCACACTGGCCAAATCAAGAATGTCATTAATCAGCTGCATCAATCGCATGGAAGATTGGTGGATACCATCCACATACTCTTTCTGTTTCTCGGAAAGCGCACCAAAATACTCCTGTTTGAGCATTTCTGAAAATCCGGCAATGGAGGTAAGCGGCGAGCGCAATTCATACGATACATTAGCAAGGAATTCTGTTTTGAGTTTGTCTGCTTCCTGTAATGCTTCATTACGTTCTCGTAAAGATCGCTCTACCAGCGTGGAATCAGTAATATCCATGTAGGTAATGAGTGTCGCGCCATCCGGCAGTGGAATTTTTCGCCAGTCAATCACCTTGCCGTCCGTGCGCTCCAGCTGGCGTGAACGCAGCTCACGCACCTGAATCTGCGCGATGTGATCCTGCTTGAACGTTTCCCAATCTTCAAACACAAAGAGGGGTTTGCAACGCTCTACTATTTCAGAAATATGCGGCTCGCTTACCGCAAGCTCTGCATCAATATTCCACATACTAAGATAGCCAGGATTATAGAGTTTTAACCTGCCGTCCTCGCCAAACACGGCAAGCCCTTCATGCAGATTATCCAGCGTTTCACGCTGGACGGCAATCAGCGTATTATAAGAACGCTCCAGTGCCAGCCTGTCAGTGACATCTTCATACGCAAATAAAATTCCGCCAAGCGCATGCGGAATAGCAATAACGCGTAATGAAACTCCATCTGGCAGATGGAAAAATTCTTCACGTGGCTCGATAAGGTCGGTGAATAATTTGACCTGTTGCTGCTTGAACATCTGGAAATTCGCCTGTTCCGGCAGTTTGCGTTTTTCACGCAATACTTCGAGTATCTCGCTGTAAGTCGGCTGCGTGCCAAGCCATATTTCATCAAACTTCCAGAGTGCCACAAACGCATAATTGAACGATTTAAGCCGCATGTCTGCGCCATAAATCGCCATAGCAGACGCTGAGCTTTCCAATAGATCTGTTTGGGCAGATACATGCCTTTGCAAATCTTCTTTTAAAATTTCCAGCTCTGTCATATCTTGCGCAAAACCTACGGACATTTTTTCCTGCGTAAGTGGCAACTCAGTAATGTCATAAAGCCTGCGCTCACCCGCAACCACAATATGCCTTCGTTCATGCGCTGGCTTGCCACTTTCGATAGCCTGCCGTGCCATAGGCTTCATTTTCTGGTCAAGCTCTGGTGTTTCTACACTCTCGCCCTCTTCCTCCACTGCCATGCTGTAAGCAAGATTATAGAACTTCAGGCGAAGTGATTCATCACGTTGCCAGATAGGATATGGGGACATATTGATGATGGTGGAGTAATTACGCAGTTCGCTTTTTAGTTTTTCATTTTCTTGCGAAAGGCGAAGAATCTGCTTTTTTTGTTCTTCAATTTCAACCTGCGCAGCGATGTGCGAAGATGGCTTGGCTGCCGCTCCCAGAGCGGATTTCAACACATCCTTAAATCGCCGTGATTCTGCCATGACATTGTTTTAGAATAAATATCGGAAGCTGTCATGTAAAATTAGTTACTTGTTACTGGTTGCTAGTTGCCAGGAATTTTCATAACCAGCAACTAACAACCAGCAACTAGAAACTAATACCGATAAGCATCCGGCTTGAACGGGCCTTCTTGCGGTACGCTGATATATTCAGCTTGTTTCTTGGTAAGTTTAGTGAGCTTCACGCCAAGCTTTTCAAGGTGCAGTGCCGCCACTTTTTCATCCAGATGCTTTGGCAGAACATATACTTTGTTTTCGTATTTCGAGTGATTTTTCCATAGCTCAATTTGTGCAATTACCTGATTGGAGAAGCTGGTGCTCATCACAAAACTTGGATGACCAGTCGCGCAGCCAAGGTTCACAAGGCGGCCTTTGGCGAGCAGAATAATGCGCTTGCCATCAGGAAATTCCACTTCATCCACCTGCGGTTTGATTTCATTCCACTTCATGTTGCGCAGTGCCGCCACCTCAATTTCGCTATCGAAATGGCCAATGTTGCACACAATTGCGCGGTCTTTCATCGCACGCATATGATCCAGCGTTATGATGTCTTCATTACCGGTTGCGGTCACAAAAATATCAGCAATCGGCGCCATTTCTTCCATGGTGGTTACCTGATAACCTTCCATCGCAGCCTGAAGCGCGCATATAGGATCAATTTCAGTGACGATAACGCGGGCACCCTGTGTTTTAAGAGATGCAGCGCAACCCTTGCCCACGTCACCAAAACCAGCAACCACGCAGATTTTACCTGCAAGCATCACATCGGTTGCGCGTTTTAGACCATCCGGCAATGATTCGCGACAACCATACAAATTGTCGAATTTGGATTTTGTGACAGAGTTATTCACGTCAATAGCTGGCACCTTCAGTTTTCCAGCTTTTACCATTTCATGCAGACGATGCACGCCGGTGGTAGTTTCTTCGGAAATACCCTTGATATGCGCAAGCAAATCAGGATGCTTTTCATGCATGATTTTGGTGACGTCACCGCCGTCATCCAGAATCATATTCGCTGTCCAGCCGTTCGGTCCTTTCAGTGTCTGTTCGATGCACCATTCATATTCTTCTTCGGTTTCGCCTTTCCATGCGAATACAGGAATGCCTGCTGCTGCAATCGCCGCCGCTGCCTGATCCTGTGTAGAGAAAATATTGCAGCTGCTCCAGCGCACTTCCGCACCCAATGCTGTGAGCGTTTCAATGAGGACCGCAGTTTGAATGGTCATATGCAGGCAGCCAATGATACGCGCACCTTTCAGCGGTTGGCTTTTGCCATATTCTTTGCGAAGTGCCATGAGGCCTGGCATTTCGCTTTCCGCAATGGAGATTTCCTTGCGACCCCACTCAGCCAAATTAATATCAGCAACTTTGTAATCAGTGAATAATACGTTATGCGGATTTGGCTTAGCAGACATGGGGGTTCCTTTCGAGTTTTAATGCCGGAAACCTAGCGTTTATGGCCAAAAAGGCAAGCAAAAACCCTTTTACTTGTCATCCCCGCTTTATGCGGGGATCTAGGGACTAGTGAATAGAACTATCGTGTGGCTCTAGATCCCCGCATAAAGCGGGGATGACACTATTTTTTTATCTCAATCAGGCTATTCGTATCAAGATTAGGCAAAATCTCTAATAAATCAGCTTTTGCCAGTGCTACACAACCTTCCGTGTATGAGTAATCCGGCTTGGCCACATGCAGGAAAATGGCACTGCCAAGGCCAGAAACTATTGGATCATCATTGTACCCCATGGGCACGATCAGGTCATACATGTCATCATCCCGCCAGAGGTTTTCATGTGATGCCGCAAAGGGCAATTTTACGTGGCGGTTATATTCCAGACTTTTGGGATCATCGCACCAGCCATCATCCGGCTGAATTATCTTAAGCCGAAGGCCAGTTTCTGGCGTATCCATTTTATCTGCACGATACCAGCATTCCCTGAGCGGGAAAATGCCCACAGGCGTAATGCCATCACCCTCTTGATGCTTGGGCGCGAACCCGCTACGTCCGATAGCGCAACGATAGGTTTTGCCATTAAAAAAAACTGTGTTCCCAGTAACTAGAATTTTTGTCATTGCGAGCGTTATTGAAGCAATCCAGTTTTCACACTACAGTAGGAGCTGGATTGCTTCGTCGTGAATGCTCCTCGCAATGGCGGGATTATCCCTGCTTTTTTACCAACACCGGTTTATTGCCGAGGCGTTTGGTTACAGCCTGCACAATCTGTGCGGCGTTCAAGCCCGCTTCGTCATATTGCACTTGAGGGTTGTTCTGCTCAATGAATACATCCGGCAGGTAGAGCGGAAGAATTTTAGAAGCATCTAAGTTTTCTTTTGCTGCAAAACACAGAACATGCGCGCCAAAACCGCCGATAGCACCCTCCTCCACCGTCACCACTAATTCGTGGATTTTAAGCAGGTTGCGCACCAATTCTTCGTCTATTGGTTTAGCAAAACGGGCATCTGCCACGGTTGCATTTAATTCCTCAGCAGCTTTCATACATTCCGCAAGGCGCGTACCCAGCGAAAGAATCGCCACCCGTTCGCCATTTCTAACAATGCGGCCTTTGCCAATTTCCAGTGGAATGCCTTGTTTGGGCAATTCCACGCCAACACCTTCACCACGAGGATAACGCACGGCAGATGGCCTGTCGTTAATCGCAGCGCACGTCGCCACCATATGCACTAATTCAGATTCATCTGCAGCGGCCATCACCACGAAATTGGGTAGCGTGGAAAGATAAGTAATGTCAAAGGCGCCTGCATGTGTTGCGCCATCGGCGCCCACGAGCCCTGCTCTATCCAAAGCAAAGCGTACGGGCAAATTCTGAATCGCCACATCATGCACCACCTGATCATAGGCACGTTGCAGGAAGGTGGAATAAATTGCGCAGAAGGGCTTATAGCCCTGAGTTGCAAGGCCTGCTGCAAAGGTTACGGCGTGTTGCTCGGCAATGCCCACATCGAAAGTACGCGTAGGGAATTTTTCGGCAAATTTATCAAGCCCTGTGCCGGATGGCATGGCGGCAGTGATAGCAATAATTTTCTCATCCTTCGCGGCTTCAGCAATCAGGCTGTCGGCAAATACCTTGGTGTAGCTTGGCGCAGCGGCAGCAGATTTTTTCTGTGCACCTGTGCTTACATCAAATTTCACGACACCATGATATTTATCGTCTGATTCCTCAGCTGGTGCATAGCCATGGCCTTTTTTGGTGACCACATGGAGCAGTATGGGGCCGGAATCCTTTTCATCGCGGATATTTTTGAGCACTGGCAGCAAATGCTCCAGATTATGGCCATCCACCGGCCCTACATAATAAAAACCAAGCTGTTCAAATAGCGTGCCGCCCACAGCCATATTGCGTGCCGCATGTTCAGCTTTTTTAGCCAAGCGTTGCAGTGGCTCCGGAAATTTGCTGGCCATCACTTTGCCGATGTGACGAAGCGTGTGATACGGGTGTGAGGAAATCAGCCGCGCGAGATAGGCACTCATCGCACCCACAGGCGGTGCAATCGACATATCATTATCATTCAAAATCACTATCAGGCGCGTGTCTAAACTGCCCGCATTATTGAGTGCTTCGAACGCCATGCCTGCACTCATTGCACCATCACCGATAACAGCGATAACATCATGCTTTTTGCCATCCATATCACGAGCAACTGCCATGCCAAGCGCAGCAGAAATGGAGGTTGAACTATGACCAGCGCCGAACGCATCATATGCACTTTCATCGCGTTTGCAGAACCCAGATAATCCTTCAGGCTGACGCAGTGTACGAATACGGTCGCGCCTGCCAGTGAGAATTTTATGTGGATAGGATTGATGACCAACATCCCAGATAAGAATATCTTCCGGTGTGTTGAATACGTGATGTATCGCAAGCGTAAGCTCCACCACGCCAAGCCCAGCACCTAAATGCCCACCCGTTACCGACACAGCATCGACCGTCTCAGTGCGCAGCTCTGCCGCCAGCTGCTGCAACTGCTCAAGCGAAAAGTTACGCATGTCAGCGGGCATGTTAACAGTATCAAGAAGTGGTGTATTGCTCACAAAACGTTCCTAGTAGAAAGGAGCGTAAACTAGCAGGAATACGCTAAATGTCAGGTGTTTTTTGCTAATTAGAAGCGATAGTTTTCTCACCGCCAATAATCAACATCTCAAGGCCATTTGCGGTTCTATATTTTCCATCGGGCAACGGGCGTTTCTTACCAAAAGAATCCACATAAAAAACCTTTGTGCCACTATAGGCAAGCCGCTCACCACCGCGTAGAAACAGATGCCCATCGCTACGGGGTTGCGTTGGCGCCCCCATTAGTCCTCTGGAATCATCACGCGTCGCAGGAGGCGGATAATAGTTATTATTATTCAGATTGTTATTATCTGGGGACGTCCTTCCCCCACGCTCTCTTGGGGGCTGCTCAACTTCATTAAATCCGCTGTTTCTTCCAGAATTGGAGGGTTTGCCCACATCGTAAGACTTCTCAGCCTCGCGCTTAGAAACACCACCCTCAAGACGTCCATTACCCTTAGATTTTCCGAAAACCTTCTCTTCATTGTAATCAATAATAGCCCGCATTAATGGGTCTTTTTCACCCTTATATTTTTTTTCGTTTTCAATGCGCGCCTCCTCCATCGGATCATTACCGAAAGCAATGAGGAGAACCGACAATATAACTATCGCAATGGCTAAAAGTGGAGGCATCTTCAACCTGTGTGTTTATATTGCCCGATTATAGCCAAAAATTACGGATTTTGCACGGAATTTTAGTGCTTTTAACTAACGATTATTACTGAAAATAATTAATAACCCAATTATTTGCCCATACACCACAATAGGATAGCTTTCTGCACATGCAGACGATTTTCCGCCTCGTCAAATACGCGAGACTGAGGCCCATCAATCACCCCAGCCGTCACTTCCTGCCCTCTGTGGGCGGGAAGACAGTGGAGGAATATGGCGTTTTTATTGGCCAGAGCCATTAATGCCTCGTCCACCTGATAGCCTTCCAGCAAGGCCATTTGCGCATCCGCATCCGGATCGCCCATGGAAACCCAGGTATCAGTAGTCACCGCGTCGACTCCTACAGCCGCCACTTTTGGGTCTTCAACCACCTCAATGACTGCCCCACGTTTCTTTGCCCAGTCCACCACTTCCGACAATGGCCTGAGCTTCGGCGGGCAGGCCAGCTTGATGGAAAAACCAAGCAGTGCCGCCGCCTGAATCCAGCTTTGCGCCACATTATTGCCATCTCCCACCCATGCAATAGTTTTGCCTTTTATGTCACCCAGATTTTCCTCAAACGTCAGAATATCCGCAAGTATCTGGCAGGGGTGGCTGAATTCCGTAAGTCCGTTGATGACAGGAACGGTAGCATTTTCTGCCAATTCCAATAACTTTGCATGGTCATGGCAACGTAGCATGATGGCATCGACATAGCGCGACAGCACCTGCGCGGTATCGCCAATCGTTTCGCCGCGCCCAAGTTGTAATTCATTGCCGTTAAATGCCAGCGGATGACCGCCCAGCTCCATAATTCCCACCTCAAACGAAACACGGGTGCGGGTGGAATTTTTCTCAAAAATCATGGCGAGCTTCTTACCTGCAAGTAGTGGTGGCATATGCCCTGCCTTGCGGTCTTTTTTAAGCTGAGCGGCGCGCGTAAGCAACTGCCTTATATCAGCGCCAGAGAGGGTGGATAAATCAGTAAAATGGCGCATTACGCATATTCCTTACATGCACGCGTGAGTATCTGTATAGCTTCTTCAACATTCGCCTCAGTTATAATCAGCGGTGGTAAAATTCTTATTACACTGTCTTCCGCTGGTGCCGTAAAAAGACCCAAAGTTCTTAGATATTCAGCAAATTCACGCGCTGGTTTTACGGTTTTTATGCCAAGCATCAATCCATGCCCGCGCACTTCGGAAATCATGGTTGGGAATGTAGCCGCAAGCTCACTCAGGCGCTGCCTAAGTAGCGCACCTATATGTTGCACATGCTGCAAAAATCCATCTGCGAGCATTACATCGAGCACCGCATTGCCCACCGCCATGGCCAGCGGATTGCTGCCATAAGTTGAGCCGTGTGAACCCGGAGTTACTGCACTTGCCACAGCATCTGTCATCAAACACGCCGCAAGCGGGAAACCATTTCCAATGCCTTTTGCTACCGAAACAATATCTGGCTTTATGCCTGCCATTTCGTGGGCGAATAAATATCCCGTGCGCCCCATGCCACACTGTACTTCATCAATGAATAATAGCAGTCCATACTCATCGCACAGTTTGCGCAATCCTTGCAGGAATTCTTTGGTGGCCACATGCACACCGCCCTCGCCCTGAATCGGCTCAACCAGAATGGCTGCGGTTTGTGGTGTGATGGCTGTTTTCACCGATGCAAGATTATTGAACTCGGCGCGATCAAATCCATCCAGCAGCGGTGCGTAACCCGCGCGTGCCACATCATTACCACCAGCAGAAATACAGGCGAGTGTACGGCCATGGAAACCACCTGTCATGGTGATGACGCGGTATTTATCGGGATTGTCGGTGGCATCGTGATATTTGCGCAGCATCTTGAGGCCACATTCCACCGCTTCGCTGCCCGAGTTACAGAAAAATATTTTATCGGCAAAGGTATGTTTGGTGAAGCGTTCGGCCAGCCGTTCAAGCCCTTCCATTCGGTACATATTGGAACAATGCCAAAGCGTATCCGCCTGAGACTTTAGTGCGGATGTAATATGCGGATGGCAGTGCCCAAGCGCATTCACCGCAATGCCGGACGCAAAATCCAGATAGCGTTTACCATCGACGGCAAAAAGATACACTCCCTCGCCTTTTACAATTTCGATGTTTGAACGCCTATAAACCGGAAGAACCGATGACATACTAGCCCCGCACTTGTTGCGGGGGCTGGTTCATGCTTATCGTTGAATCAACCATATATTTACGTATTGAATTGAAAAAAGAGGGATTTTCTGCTCGTACCCTCTTATTGTCAATATAAAACCGGACCCCGCAATGAATGCGGGGGTTTAGGTCTTAAGCCTATAGCCTTTTTTGAACATCCAGACGGTTGCCACCCAGAGCACCACATTGATGCCGGTAAGTACCAGCATGCCAGTGATGATGGTGCCGTCCGTATAACCGGTCATGGCGTAGCGGAATCCGTCTATCATATAAAAGAACGGGTTGATGTGGCACACCCAATACCAGAATTCTGGTAACTGCTTGATGGAGTAAAACGTGCCGGATAAGAATGCCAGCGGCGTTACGATATAGTTGGTGATGGCCGAAAGCTGGTCAAACCCATTTGACCACACACCCGCCAGAACCCCAAGCAATGCCATCATGATGCTGGATGCCACTACATAAAACACCGCAAGCCAGAAGCTGTGCAGGGTAAATGGCACAAACACATATACTGATGCCAGCACCACCACACCCACAGACAGGCCACGCGCTATGCCACCTATTGCCATGGCCAGCGTGATTTCGCTGCCGGTAAGCGGCGGCATAAGAATATCAATAATTACACCCTGAATTTTTGCCAGAATGAGCGAAGAAGACGTATTGGCAAAGGCATTCTGCACCACCGCCATCATGATAAGCCCAGGTGCAACAAACTGACTGTATGGCACGCCGTCTATCACGCGCTCAGCACCACCCATGGCAAGTGTAAGTACCGCCAGAAATAACAATGTTGTCACAACGGGCGCAATCACCGTCTGGTTCCAGACCTTGGCAAAACGCCAGATCTCGCGTTTGCAGAGTGTGTATGTGCCAATAAGGTTGAAGTGGTTCATATTAAGGTCACAGCTATAAGTTTTAAGGTTTCAGCGGGGCAACATATACCTAAACGCTAAAATCTAAAAGCTAAAACCTATTTCTGCCGCTGCATATATGCCTGTGCATAAGAACATACCGGCACAATGGTAAGGCCACGCGCTTTTGCATCGGCTACCACACCTTCCATAATTTTGGCGGCCATTCCCTGCCCGCGCAGTTCATTTGGTACAAATACATGCTCGATAACCAGCTTGTTTCCCTCGAGATGATATGCCGCAAAGGATACATGACCATCGGTGATGATTTCATAACGGCTTTCATTGGTGTTATTGGAAATCATGCTGGTTAATCCCTAATATAATCATTACTGAATATCATGGCCTGAAATCATTTGCCACAGGGTAGCAAACGCCCCGTCCATCTGGCGCGGAAAATGCACAAAACCAACATGTGATTCCGGTGCATCTGGCGATAATTTTATTCCCCATAATGGCCGTGTTTGCTGTGGCAAAGTAGAGAAACGCACATCACCTAGCACGGTTTTTTCTGCATCTGCCCATGCCAACCACCCATCAGAGAAAAAGACAAAGCGGGCAATATCGTTATGCTGCATGCTCCCCATTGGCAACTGCGGCAGGTCGCGCTTCATATCAAATGCTGGCAGACTTGCGCCATAATACCATTTTGTATCAGCAAACGGCATCACCCTTACGGCATCCATATAATACTGCCCTGCATATTCATATTGCGCGCGCCAGACAATCAGGTTGCCAAACGATGGCTTAACCTCAGAACGCTCCACCACATGCCCCCGGCTTTCGGCAAGCGTCATCATGGCATCAGTTGCGCGTTCACGCTGAAGATACCCAAACGACCAATATAATAGCGCAAAAACTGCAGCAAAAATCGTATATCTGCGCGCTTGTAACCGATAGGCTAGCCCGCACAATGCAAGTAATGTCAGCGTGAAAACTGGGTCAACAATGGAGATAATACTCCATGATTCACGATAATTGGTGAATGGCCACAACAAGTGAGTACCATAATTAGTCATGGCATCCAGCACACCATGTGTTGCAAAACCAAGTGTGGCAAACAGATATAACCTCAGGAAGGACAACTGCTTCCTAAGTACCGGCCAGCAGAGCAAAGTAGCAATCAGACCGCCAAACGGAATGAATGCCAGCGAATGCGTAAAGTGTCTATGGTATTCAACCGAAAGTAATGGATCTGCGGCTGATCTTATCAAGATATCTGCATCAGGCAACATGCCGCCAACAATGGCAGCAATAACCGCTGGCCGCACATAGTTTTTCTTACGGCAGAACGATACAGAAAACGTGACACCGACAACTGCTTGCGACAAAGGATCCATTATTTACCCAAGAAAAAGCGGTGCAATATTGCTACTGCACCGCTTTGTTAAAAATTACCTGCTATATCAGCGGCGCTCACCCATGAAGCGCAGAAGGTGCAGGAAGATATTGATGAAGTCCATATACAGGTTCAGTGCACCCATAATAGCCATCTTCGCGGCCATTTCACCGGAGCTACCCAGCTGGTAATACATGGCTTTGATTTTCTGTGTATCATACGCGGTAAGACCCACGAAAATCAACACGCCAATCGCAGATGTGGCAAAAGAGAGCGCAGAACTCTGCAAGAAAAGATTTACCAACGAAGCGATGATAAGGCCAATAAGCCCCATCATAAGGAATGAGCCCCAGCCGCTCAAATCTTTCTTAGTAGTATAACCATACAGGCTCATGGCACCGAACGTAGCTGCCGTTACAAAGAATGTGCGAGCGATACTTTCACCGGTGTACATAAGGAATATGCTGGAGAGCGAAAGCCCCATCATCACTGAATATGCCCAGAACAACCCTTGAGCAAAGCCAGCAGAAATGCGGTTAATCCCAAAGCTCATCCACAGTACAATACCAAGCGGCGCAAACATTACCAGCCAGCCAAGACCGGAAGGCCCAACCATGCCCTGCGCGTTCTGCGCATAAAGCAAAGCGTGCATGGCAGGCGAATTAGCGGTAAACAGCGCCACAATGCCGGTTAAGGCAAGGCCGCTGGCCATGAAGTTATAAATACGCAACATATAGGCACGCAAGCCCATGTCATACGCTACAGCTTGTTGCTGGGCGCGAGCCTGAGTGGTTGCAAACGGGTCGTTATAAGCCATTTTTGTCCTCCTGAAGTTAAATGACGTGAGTATTATATAGGTAATTGCGAATGGTTTTCAAGACAAACCGGACAAAATCGGTCAGGTATACGATTTTTGCTTGAAATACCGATAGTTTTGGTCTAGGTAGTCCGTCCCTATCTTCGGGCGATGGCATTGCCTTGCAAGGTAGATTTATGAACCCACCCTCCATAGTCGAGGAGGAGCGACGCGACGACTAGGCTCACTGAGAGCCGCAGCCTGCGCGGCGTCATAGGTAAAGATAAAATCACATTTTATTTTTGCCTGAGCGCAAATATATAGGATTCAAAAATGCCCAAATTGAAAACCAAATCTGGTTGCAAGAAGCGTTTCCGCTTCACAGCAACCGGCAAAGTCATTGCTTCTCAGGCTGGTAAACGTCACGGTATGCGCAAGCGCACCAACCGTTTCATCCGCAACGCACGCGGTACCACCATCATGGACGAATCAGACCAGCATCGTATTGTACAATACATGCCATACGGCTCGAAATAAGGAGATAGACAATGTCACACGCACAAAGTGGCGCCAATCGCGGCCGTCGCAAAAAATTAATCAAAATGGCAAAAGGCTATCGTGGCCGCGCCAAGAATTGCATCACTGTTACCCGTGAGAAGGTGGAAAAAGGCCTTCGTTACGCATACCGTGATCGCCGCAACAAGAAGCGTAATTTCCGCAGCCTTTGGATTCAACGCATCAATGCCGGGGTTCGTGAACACGGCATGGTGTATTCACAGTTCATGAATGGCTTGCTCAAGGCCGGTATCGAAGTAGATCGCAAAGTGCTGTCTGACCTCGCCACCCGCGAACCAGCTGCCTTCAAAGCACTGGTTGATCAAAGCAAAGCTGCACTCAGTAAAGCTGCTTAATTTCTTTTGTTATACTGGCGCAGGCCAGTATCCACGTCTTGCCGGAGTCTATGTGTTTAACATGGATTCCGGCCTTCGCCGGAATGACGTATGAACACTAACGATTTACGCAATAATTCCCTTTCTGCCATTGATGCCTGCACATCTTCCGCAGCACTTGAAGAACAGCGTGTAGCACTGCTGGGGAAAAAAGGTACACTAACCGAATCACTGAAAACGCTTGGCTCTGCCACTCCAGAAGAACGCAAAACGCTCGGCGCTGAACTAAATAAAATAAAACAGGAAGTAAGCGAAGCTATTGACGCTAAAAAAGCATCTCTGGCAAACGCTGAGCTTTCTGCACGGCTTGTGAGTGAAAAAATAGACGTAACACTTCCCGCTCAGCCGATACCTCAGGGGCGTATCCACCCCGTCACTCAGGTAATGGAAGAAATAACTGCCATTTTTGCCGATCTAGGCTTTTCCGTGGCCGATGGCCCTGACATTGAAGATGACGAGCATAATTTCGATGCTCTGAATATCCCTGCCTCGCACCCTGCCCGCCAAATGCATGATACGTTCTATCTACAAGGCGAAAAGATGCTACTGCGTACCCACACATCACCCGTGCAGATCCGCACCATGAAAAATGGCAAGCCGCCGTTCCGCTTCATTGCACCGGGCAGCACCTATCGCTGCGATTCCGATATTACCCACACGCCAATGTTCCATCAGGTTGAGGGTTTCGTTATCGACCAAAACATTCATATGGGGCACTTAAAAGGCTGCATCATCGAATTTTTGAAAGCCTTCTTCGAGCTGGATGAGGTGCCGGTGCGCTTCCGCCCGAGCTTCTTCCCATTCACTGAACCATCGGCAGAAGTAGACATCGGCTGCACACGTTCACGCGAGGAAATTAAAATCGGTGCTGGTGCTGATTGGCTCGAGGTAATGGGTTGTGGCATGGTGCACCCGAATGTGTTGAAGAATTGCGGCATTGACCCGAACGAATGGCAAGGTTTTGCTTTTGGCATGGGTGTTGAGCGCCTTGCCATGCTGAAATATGGCATTCCCGACCTGCGCACGTTCTTTGATAGCGATGCGCGCTGGCTCAAACATTATGGCTTTGACCCGCTGCACATTCCGTCACTCGTGGGGGGATTATGAAATTTACCCTCTCATGGTTGAAAGACCATCTGGATACCAATGCATCTCTGGATGAGATCAGCAAAACCCTCACAGCCATTGGCCTTGAAGTGGAATCCATAACTGACCGCAGTGCAGCCCTGAAACCCTTCACAGTTGCTAAAGTATTGCACGCAGAAAAACATCCCGAAGCAGATAAACTCCGCGTATGCAAAGTGCAGTCCGATATCGGCGAATTACAAATTGTCTGCGGTGCGCCAAATGCACGTGCAGGTATTTTCGTAGCGCTTGCCAAGGAAGGTGCGCTGATTCCGCGTGACCAGTTCGTTATCAAAAAAACTAAGATACGTGGTGTGGAATCGAACGGTATGCTTTGCTCTGCCGATGAACTGGGAATTGGCGGTGATTCCGAAGGCATTATTGAGCTCCCTGAATCGCCCATCGGTGCATCTGTTGCTGAAATGATGGGGCTGAATGATCCTGTGATTGAAATCGCCATCACCCCAAACCGCGCCGATGCGCTTGGTATACGCGGCATTGCGCGTGACCTTGCGGCCGCTGGCCTTGGCACGCTGAAACCACTGCCAAATACATCCGGCATAAAAGGCTCTTTTGCATCGCCCGTGTCCATCAGCATTGCGGATGAGAACTGCCAACAATTCATCGGCTGTTATATTAAAGGTGTAAAAAATACCCCCTCTCCCGTATGGCTGAAAAACCGCCTTGCTGCGATTGGACAAAAATCCATTTCTGCACTGGTTGATATTTCCAACTATATCACCTTTGACCTTGGCCGCCCGCTGCATGTGTATGACGCGAAGAAATTAAATGGCAGTATCCACGTGCGCGCTGCCAAAGATGGCGAAAAACTTGCGGCACTTGATAACAAGGAATATTCCCTCACAAAAGATATGCTGGTGATAGCGGATGACCGTGCGGCACTTGGCCTTGGCGGTATCATTGGCGGCATGGAAACCGGTTGCACCCCAGAAACTACGGATGTGTTTTTAGAAGTGGCACTCTTCAATCCTATCAGCGTTGCCAAAACCGGCCGTGCGCTACAACTGAACACGGATGCACGTTACCGTTTTGAGCGTGGTGTTGATGTTGCCTTTGTGGAAGAAGGCGCAAAACATGCACTGCGTCTTATTAAAGAACTGTGCGGCGGTGAAGCCAGCGAATTGGTGAAAGCAGGCAACACACCAAACTGGAGACGTGAGATTGTATTTAATCCGCCACGTGTACATACCCTCGGAGGCGTAGATGTACCCGCTGATAAATGTATCCAGATACTTACTTCCCTTGACTTCACCAGCCACCAGCCACAAGCCACAAGCCACTATCTTGTAAGCCCGCCTTCATGGCGTGCGGATGTGGAAGGCGAAGCCGATGTGGTGGAAGAGATCCTGCGCATCAATGGCTATGACCATATTCCGGCAACGCCATTGCCGAAATTTGCAACGATTACAAAACCTGCACTGAATTTAATGCAGAAACGCACTCATCTGGCTAAGCGGCTGCTTGCTGCTCGCGGATTCATGGAATGCTGCACATGGTCTTTCCTTGCTGAAAAGCAGGCGAAATCATTCGGTGGCACAAATGCTGCACTGAAACTGGCAAACCCGATTTCGGCTGACCTTGACACCATGCGCCCATCCCTGCTTCCCAACCTTCTGGATGCCATGGGACGCAATGCCAATCGTGGTTTTATGGATTTATCTCTTTTTGAAGTCGGACTACAGTTCTCAGATACTAAACCCGAAGGCCAACGCATGGTAGCAGCAGGCGTACGTACCGGTATCTCTCAATATTATGATTACAAAGAACAACCGTTCAAACGCGATGGCCAATTTATTAATGCTTACGATGCTAAAGCTGATGCACTTGCTGTACTGGACGCTCTAGGTATTACTACTAAAGGGATAACCATTACCACGAATACCCCCGCATGGTATCATCCTGGGCGCTCTGGAGCGTTAACATTAGGCGGTAAAATTATCCTTGGTTATTTTGGTGAAATTCATCCCACGATTAAGACTGATACTATTCTTGATATTATTTCGGGTTTTTGTGCATTTGAAATTTTCCTTGATGCCATACCTACCCCGCGCGCAAAAACAAAAGCAAAAGCATCGTTAAAACTTTCTGATTATCAGGCAGTGACACGTGATTTTGCATTCATTGTGGATTCTCAGGTGAGCGCATCAGATATCATCAGTGCCATCAACAAAGCTGAAAAACAACTCATCACCAATGTTGAGATATTCGATGTGTATGCTGGCAAAGGCGTGGAAGCCGGCAAGAAATCCGTGGCCGTGCAGGTGACATTGCAGGCAATGGATAAAACGCTCTCTGAAGCGGATATTCACGCCATTTCCAACGCCATCATCGCCGCTGCCGCCAAAGGTTTCGGCGGCGTGCTAAGGCAATGACACCTGCATACTGGAATGAAGCCAAAACACACCTAAGCAAGCACGACAAGGTGCTTGGCAAGATCATCAAAACTTACAAAGGTGAGATACTCACTTCCCGTGGCGATGCGTTTTACACGCTGGCGCGCTCGATTGCAGGACAACAAATATCTGTGAAAGCCGCGGATACCATCTGGAAGCGGCTGGAAGATGCACTTAATAACCCTCACCCTACCCTCTCCCTAAAAGGGAGAGGGATTACGCCACAGAATATGTTGGCCACTGCACCAGAAATACTACGTTCTACTGGTCTTTCCACCCAAAAAGTCACCTATATGCACGCACTTTCCCAACATTTTGCAGAAAATGAAAAGCGCATCAAGAACCTGCATAAATTCGACGATGAGGAGATCATTGCAGAACTCACCTCCGTCAAAGGCCTTGGAAGATGGACAGTAGAGATGTTCCTCATCTTTCATATGGGCAGGCCGGATGTGCTGCCACTGGCCGATATCGGCCTGCAAAAAGCGATATTCAAGCATTATAATAAGGGTGAAAAACTGCCTAAAGCAAAACTGATAACACTGGCAGAACCTTGGAAACCCTACCGTTCCGTGGCTACGTGGTATCTCTGGCGTTCGCTGGATCCGATTCCCGTTGAATATTAATATAATTTAATATATCCCTACATCGAGAGAATGAGGGTCACTGACAATGATACAAAAAATTGCCGCTTACATCTTTTGCTTTTTCTGCTTTTTACATAACGCATCTGCAAATGATGGCAGAGCATGCTGCGTGGGCAAACAGCCACACTGGTACCTTGGAATAGGAGGTGGCATTACATTTCTTGATGATATGGATGTTGAAGAATCCTCACCCACGGGGCTGACCCAGGCAATTCAGCATGATATGGGGTTTAATTTTTCCGGACAACTTGGCTATCGAATCATTCCCAATGCTCGCCTTGAGTTAGAAGGGATATACATAAAAAATAAAGTAGATAAGTATGTTGGTGGAACATTAGATGCAGGTTCTAACTCTGCAAATAAAACCTATGCTGTAATGGCTAATGGTTATTTTGATTTCTTTAGATCACGCGAAGTTAACCCCTACATTGGTGCAGGTATTGGTAGTGCAACGATTACCACACCCATTGTGCGTGGTATCGCAGGTGAAGATCACCGGTTAAAAGACGAGTGGATCCTGGCTTACCAATTCATGGCAGGCGCAAACTTTCCGGTACCTGAAACACCATTTTATTTCAGCCTAGGCTACCGCTATTTTACGACACAGGATGCAGAAGTGGAGTATACAGCAACTCCGGGGTACAATGTAAAATTCAACCACACGTCACATAATATAGAGCTTGGCGGCAAGCTATATTTCTAATAGTGTTTCTCACTACACGTACTAAAGAGAGAGATTCATGATTCCCCGCTACTCCCGCCCTGAAATGGCATCCATCTGGTCTGACCAGACACGTTATCAAATCTGGTTTGAAATCGAAGCGCACGCCTGCGATGCACTGGCGCAATTAGGCGTTATCCCGAAAGAATCTGCCAAGACCATCTGGGAAAAAGGCAAATTTGATCCTGCGCGCATTGATGAGATTGAGCGCACCACCAAACATGACGTGATCGCTTTCCTCACTAACGTGGCGGAATATGTGGGGCCGGAAGCACGTTTCCTGCATCAGGGCATGACGAGTTCCGATGTGCTGGATACCTGCCTTTCCGTGCAGCTTGCAAGGGCGAGCGATATATTGCTTGCCGATATTGACGCGCTGCTTGCCGCCATCAAACGCCGCGCATACGAAACCAAGGATGTGCCGACTGTTGGCCGCAGCCACGGCATTCACGCTGAACCGGTGACCTTTGGGCTGAAACTTGCCGGATATTACGCCGAGTTCTCACGCTGCCGCGAACGCCTCATGGCTGCCCGCAAGGAAATTGCCACCTGTGCTATTTCTGGTGCTGTTGGCACATTCGCCAATATTGATCCATTCGTTGAACAATATGTGGCGGGGAAAATGGGGCTTGCAGTGGAGCCGCACTCTACACAGGTGATCCCACGTGACCGCCACGCCATGTTCTTTGCAACGCTTGCAGTAATCGCAAGCAGCATGGAACGGCTTGCAACCGAAGTGCGCCATTTGCAGCGCACCGAAGTGCTGGAAGCCGAGGAATATTTCTCCCCCGGGCAAAAAGGCTCATCCGCCATGCCGCACAAGCGCAACCCTGTGCTGTCTGAGAATGTAACTGGACTTGCACGCCTCGTACGCGGCTATGCAATGCCTGCCATGGAAAATGTGGCGCTCTGGCATGAGCGTGATATTTCGCATTCTTCGGTTGAGCGCATGATTGCACCGGATGCCACAGTAACACTCGATTTTGCACTGAATCGCCTGACCGGACTCATTGACAAGCTCGTGGTGTATCCAGAAAACATGAAAAAGAATATGGATAAGCTCGGTGGCTTGGTGTTCTCGCAGCGCGTACTGCTGGCACTTACACAAGCGGGCGTGAGCCGCGAGGATTCTTACCGGTTGGTACAGCGCAATGCCATGAAAGTATGGGAACATGGCAAAGACTTCCTAACCGAATTGCTGGCAGATGCCGAAGTAACAGCAAAACTAAAACCCGATGCCATCAAGGCACTGTTTGATGTGAGTTACCACACCAAGCATGTGGATACGATTTTCAAACGTGTGTTTGGCTAACGTGTCCTTTACCCTACACCCACAACTTGCTGCTGATACCGCGCATATATGCGACCTAGAGATATGCCGCGTGTTACTGATGAACAACCAGCACTTTCACTGGCTGATACTGGTGCCCATGCGCGAGAATATCCGCGAACTACATGAGCTGGATGATGCGGATTATTCTAAGGTGATGGAAGAAGTCCGCAACGTATCAAAAAAACTAGCCTCTCATACGGGGGCACACAAAATGAATGTAGCAGCACTAGGCAATATTGTGCCGCAGCTGCATATCCACATCATTGCCCGCTTTGAGAATGACCCCGCATGGCCAAAACCGGTGTGGGGATACACGGGATTCCTGCCTTATAATGAGACAATCCTGAAATCAAAAATCGCTGAAATAGCAGGATTATTCGGCTCAATCAGAACCATAAAATAGCCCCATTATTTATTGTAACTCCCGAGAAAGCGAGAGGTTTATTCGTTAAAACAATTCCCCTGCTTTCGCAGGGGTGACAATAAGAGTTCGAACATTACAAAAATGTAATGCTTCCCCCATTGTAGTTTAATCTGGCTAATGTTAGAACTGCATTCGTTCCGCAAGGGAACGTTTAACAACTTAAATCTAAAAGGATTTTACAATGAAAACTCTTGCTCTCCTCGCCGTTCTCGGCCTCGTTGCTGCTCCTGCTTTCGCTTCTCCAGAAGCTGCTAAAGACGCTGCTGCTCCTGCTGCTAAAGAAGAAATTGCTAAAGATGCAGTTAAAGCTGAAGATGCTGCTAAAGCTGCTCCTGCTGCTGGCGAAAAAGCAGAAAAAGAAGTTAAAAAAGAAGAAGCTAAACACTAATCTTTTTTGATTCTTGTATAAGAACGCGCTGGCTTAGGTCAGCGCGTTTTTTATTGGCTAAAACGTGCGGCCGTCATTCCTGCAGAAAATCACACTATTTCGAGCCTATATTTATATAAATACGCGCGAGTGTTATGCCCCGGAAGGGGAAAAGTACAACATTGCATGAAGAAAATTCTGGCAATGACGGATATTTACTGCAAATCCTTCTTAGCAGCAACATTCACGACATCGCAAAGCCACTGATGCAGGCTCTTGCCCGATGCTTTGGCTGCCTTGGTTGCCAAGCGTTTTACTTCCGGTGTGACACCTTCCATGTGCCCATAATATCGCGTGCGGTGCGTACCGCCACGTGGGCCAGGAATGTCGAAATCAAGGTTTGCATAGGGCGTGCCCTCGCCCACCTCAAAATCAATCACGTAAAATACTTCACCGATGATCCAACGCAGGCGGGTGTTACGCGCTTCAACCGGCATATGCTCCAGCGGCAGATGATACCTATAATGCGGATTGGAATTCATGAGCACTTTGCCAAATTCCGTCTCGCGCAGCCACAGTGGCATACTCTCATCACCCATCACCACCTTGCCACCGACTTTAGTAACACGCACGGCTTCTTTAAGCGCACGGGCAATATCCGCAAAGGTATTGAGCCCACCGAAATGATAGGTGGCATCGAAATATTTATCGGGAAATGGTAAGTAGCTACCATTGGAAATAAAGAATGCCGGATTGGGTGTGGCATCCTTGAGTTTGGCAACCGCCTTATCAAAAAGTCCCGCCGAAATATCCTGCATAAAAAGCTGGCCGCCTTTTCCAAGCCGCTTCAAAATTAATTCTGAATCACGCCCACTGCCTGCACCAATCTCTAGCACTCTGGAATCCGGCTTCAGGCGCAGATCATCAATCATGCTGTTTCGCGCCGCCGTTTCATCCACTTTGAACGTATCAAAGGTAAGCGGCAGGTATTCATCATATTCATCGGCTTTTTCATTATAATATTGCCGAGCTTCGGCATCACTTTGACCCAGCACAAACGGATAAGTAAAATCCGGTACACCGGATTTTATGGGATAACGATTGCCATTACTGGCGATGAACACTCCCTCCAACACATTCCCGTTGTATTCTTTAGTAATTTCCAGTTTCAGCTTATCGCCAGTAGCAGGGCAACGATAATTCTCGGCCAGTTCTTTTTTCATGCACTACCTATTTTAGTGTGTTCATTTTCAGGAATTGTTCGCTAGTCAGGCGGAAACGCGGCGTTTCAGGGGCGATATACACACTGCCTTCCGGGGCATCCCTGGTAATTAGCGCACCAGCACCAATCAGACTATGCGCGCCGATGCTGATTTCATGGCCGATGGTAGCACCAAGCCCCAGAAAACAATTATCACCAACGCGGCAATTACCGCCAATAGTAACATTCGATGTTACCCAACAATAGTCACCCATTTGCGTATGATGACCGATGATAGCATTCGTCCAGATAAAACACCCGCTGCCGATTTTTGTGCGCGGCTGTAGCGGCTCACCGGACATAATGAAATTATTATCCCCCATAGGGCTTTTGATATGTTTATTTGCAGAACTGATATAATTAGGAAGTGTATAGCCTTTCTTGCGTGCTTCTTCGCAGCGCACCGCACGCAGGCGGTTCATTTGCTGGTAACCCACGGCCACAAATAAATCATGCGACTGCGAAGGAAAATGCTTTTCCATCTCATCAAATGCTACCACCGGTAGGCCTTCGAACATACCACCCTGCGGTATATAGGCCTTATCCACCGCAAACCCCGCGATGGAGTAATCACTATCAGTTGCAAAGTGATGCAGCACCACCTGCCCGATTTTACCAATGCCGAATATCACCAGTTTTTTCATACTACCCTAACCCTGCCAGTAATGCCTTGCGATCCACTTTACCGTTCGCATTTTTTGGCAAGCTCTCCATTATCATAATTTCATCAGGTATCATGTAAGACGGAAGCTTGCTGCGCAAACAGTTTTTTATGTCCTGCGCCGCCAGTTCTTGTGCAAGCGTTACAAACGCTACAATACGGCCAACTGACACACTCTTTCGGTGATACACCACGGCCCCTTGTGATACCTCAGCAAGCCCCGCCAGCGCAGCTTCAATTTCTTCCAGCTCGATGCGATACCCCATATGTTTTATCTGGTTGTCCTTGCGGCCTCTAAAATGCAGGTATCCTGTGGTGGGATCTCGCCGTACCAGATCGCCTGTGCGGTAACACATCTGGCCAGATTCAGGTGATATAGGGTTTACCAGAAACGATACACTGGTGCGCTCAGCATCATTATAATACCCAAGTGCCACTTGCGAACTGCACAGCAGCAACTCGCCAATCTCGCCATCTTTTACTGTTTTTCCTGATTCATCTAACACCAACCCATCAAATTCCTTGGCTAAGAATCCAAGCGGAGCCAGCATATCCATATCGGTAAAATCTTTGTCTGAAATAGCATAGGCAGAACAAATACAAGTGCATTCCGTTGGTCCATACACATTCCAGAGTGTCGTCTGCTGTCCAAACATATTATAAAGCTTTTGCAGCTCGGTCTTGGCATAGCCTTCACCACCAAAAACAATGGCGCGCATGGCGGGCCAGCTTTCTTTGGTGAGTGCTTTCATCGCCATCAGGTATATAAGCATGGAAGGTACAGAAAACCATAGGGTGCAGCCATTAAGTTGCTCAACTAACTTCTTGGCCTGCTTGAGCGTACCGCGCGTAACAGGCATTAAGCACGCACTATTAAAAAGTGATGCGGTAAAATCAAACACCGAATTATCAAAATAAAGTGGATTTACGCCCGATAATTTGTCCTGCGGCGTGATAGAGAATGTATCTCTCGCCCAATGGCAGAAATTCAGCATACTGCCATGAGAAATGGTAACACCCTTGGGAAATCCTGTGGAACCAGAAGTAAACATCAGGTAGGCAGGCTTGTCAGGCGATACGCTATGGATAACTTCCATTGCCAGCGGCTCATGCAAAGCCTCAAGCAAAGAAAAATGGTAAATCTCTGTATCCTTCCAGTGAAATTCTGCCTCGGAACTGATAATCAGGCCGGGCTTGCACCTGTCCAATATTTTATCGAGCCGCTCGGTGGGGCTTTCCATATCCAACACCACATACGGTACACCCGCCTTGAGTGCGCCAAGCATGGAGGCATAGGTCCACATATGCTTATCGGCAAAAATAGCCAGCGGACGCGATGGGCCAAGATTTTTATTCACTAGCAAGGCAGCAACGCAGTCGCTATGTTCATCGAGCGCACGGTACGAAACTGACTCACCACCCTCCATGCAAAGAGCGGTGTGTTCGGGATGTCTTCTGGCTACTTCCTTGAAACGTAGCCCCATATTAAAAATTGCTGTTGCCATAGTGCTATGAAATTTGGAATAAATAACACATGATTACAATACATAAATTAATAGCAGACGTATTAAGGTTACCCGAAGCATCAGTGACTGGCGATACCTCTATGGAAAATACTCAGGAATGGGATTCGCTCAAACATATTGAGATCATTGTCGCTATCGAACAACAGCTTGGTGTTGAACTGACCGGCGATGAGATAGCTGATATGATATCCGTCAAAGCCATTGAAACCATTTTGCACAGGCACCGTCTATGACACTGGAAGGCAAAACCATACTCATCACAGGGGCAGCTGGTGAGCTAGGCAGCAGGCTGATACAGGCCATGATTGCCGCTGGCGCAAAAGCCATTATCGGTATCGACGTGAACGCCAAAAAACTTGATACCATGAACAGTGTGCATTTTTCCGGTTTTGCCTGCGACCTTACAGACTACAAACAAGTGCATAGTTGCCTTGAGGGAGTATATGCCAAGTATCCTACCATTGATGTGCTTATCAATAATGCAGGCATACTACACAGCGCACCGCTGGTGAATATTCTTGAGAAAGATGATGCTGATCTGTATCGTAATGCCGAGGATTGGTCACGCTGCCTCAACACCAACCTATCCTCTACTTTCTATGTGACGCAATTTGTCGCACGCAAAATGGTGAAAGCACGCACCCACGGCGTTATCCTCAATATCAGTTCGGTTTCAGCCGAAGGCACTGCCGGCCAGAGCGCCTATTCCGCCAGTAAAGCGGGTATGGAAGCACTAACGCAGGTATGGGCAAAAGAGCTGAGTGGGTTTGGTATTCGTAGTATTGCAATAGCACCAGGCTATATGGATACCCCCTCTACCCATGCTGCCGTTTCCGAAGCACAACTTAAAGAAATCACCGGCCGTATTCCCATGAAAAAACTGGGCAATCCCAACAGCATTATTGAGGCCTGCCTGTTTACCATAAACAATGAATATATAAACGGCACCGTGCTGGAAGTGCATGGCGGGCTAAGGGTATAATGACCAGTTGGACGAGTTATAAAAATCTCTACAAAGCACACGGATTTAAACGCGTGTGGACGCATTTTCGTGAGACTACACTGTTTGATATTCTAAACGGTGTAGATACAGGAAACTGGCGGCCATTATCAGAATATAGCCAGACCGATAGCGATATGAAGCACTATCAGGCTTCATTCACCCGCGAAGTTATTAAATGTTTTAATCTGCTTAAATCTATTGCCAAGACTGAAAGTTTTACGTTTTATGATATTGGCTGCGGCAAAGGCAAAGTGCTGATTTTAGCAGCAAAACATTTACCCTGTAGGGGTATCGTTGGGATTGAACTGGATGACCATCTTGCACATATTGCCAGTAATAATATGCAGAAACTTGGCCTCAAGGCCGAAATAATCAGGGAGAATGCTCGCCAGTTCAATGATTACTCTAAACGATCGATTGTATATATCTGTGATCCATTCGGCAAGGAAACCTTGCAGCAGATGCTCGTAAACATCTCGCAGGCGAGTGAAGATTGCTTTTTGGTATATAACAATCCTGTATATGAAGCACTTGTAGAAGCTGCCAGATTTAAGAAAGTCGGTGAAACCACAGGCTGGCACAGTAATTACCACACCAGTATCTATCATTATAAAAGGCATTAACATGGCTTGGGAAAAACGTGGATTTATTTACGGCGTATCACAGGAAGCCGACTGGATGAAATCCTACGCGCAAGTGCCAACTGCATTACTACTTAAAGATCGAATACGTATTTACATTACCGTACGACCAGAACAAAAAACCAGCAGGGTGACGTATGTGGATGTAGATATTCATGACCCCAAAAAAGTGCTATATGTGCACAAAGAGCCGATACTCCCCCTGGGTAAACCAGGCACGTTTGATGAGTTCGGTATTATGCCTGCGGCAGTACTGAATGTGGGAAATGAAGTGTGGTTATATACCACTGGCTGGCAACGCGGACAGACCGTACCATATCTGAATGCTGTAGGGCTTGCGATCAGCAAAGATGGCGGAAAAACCTTCACACGACCATATCAAGGCCCTGTGCTTTCTATTACACGTGATGAGCCATTTTCCTCCATGTCTCCTTCTATAGTGAAGCAAGATGATAAATGGGAAATGTGGTATGGATCTGGTGTGGATTGGGTAAAAACCGGCGATAAATATGAGCCGCTCTATTACATTTATTATGCCTATTCTGAAAACGGATTGGATTGGGTGCGCCCCAATATCTGCTGCATTCCAGGCGCAACAGCTGGTGAGGCAACGACACGTCCCAGCGTATTTTATGAAGATGGGGTGTATCACATGTGGTTCAGCTATCGCGGCAGCCATGATTTCCGTGGTGGCGCAGGCAGTTACCGTATTGGTTACGCCTCATCCACGGATGGAAAAATATGGAACCGCGATGATTCAAAAGCCGGAATTCCGATAAGTGATGAAGGCTGGGATTCGCAAATGGTGGCATACCCCAATATCATAGATACCCCTGGGGGTAGATATATGTTCTATAACGGTAATGATTTCGGCGCACACGGCTTCGGCTATGCGGTGTGGAAGTAACGCATGGAATCTGCAACGCTCATTATGTGCTGCGCCATGCCCGATGCGCTGGCATACGCAAAGAAAGCCAACGAGCGCGGCGAGCGTGTTATTGCTACATCGTCACTGAAATATGATGAGTCCGCACAGTATTATACTCACTGGGAATGGTTACCAAGTGTCTATGATGTCGATTTTTGCACTGCGCTGGATAGATTAGTAAAGCTACACAACATTACGCGTATATTCTGCCCGCATAATATTGCACATTATTCACTGCTGGAATTACAGAAACAAGATAAGCTCCATATACCCCTAGTGGGTAAACCGCCTATTGAGGAACAAACGGAATATATGCAAAACTTGCTCAATGAAGCAACGCAAATGCAGCATTTTATTCAGACCATTGCATGCGAGGAGCCTCTGGCACAGCATATTATCGCAGCCATTCTAAAACAGACAGAAGCGACCTTTGGTGAATCAAACCCAAGCAAACTGGCCGCCATGATGGCCATTTTCGGAACGCTGCCAAAAGGTGATGTAGTAGAAGTTGGCTCATGGTGGGGGAAAACTGCTGTGGCACTTGCCATGCTTGCACAGCATTATGAAACGGGCGCAGTGCTCTGCGTGGACCCGTGGTCAACCGATGTTGCCATTCAGAAAGATTCCCCCGCCCTTATGCAAACCATGCCGGGCATTACGGATTGGGAAACAGTGTTTGGCGGATTTATTATACATACATCTTGTGTGGCTCAGAACGGACGATTCAATTATCTGCGCCTTCCTTCTGTAAATGCAGAAAAACAATACCAAAACACTAAAACTATCCATTCACAGGAATTTGGTACAACAGATTACAAAGGCAAAATTGCTCTTATACATATAGATGGAAATCATGATTATGCGTCAGTGAAAGCAGATTATGAAGCATGGAAGCCGCATGTGCTATCAGGCGGATGGATTGTCCTTGATGATTATGTGTGGCTGCATGGCGCCGGCCCACAAGAACTTGGCGATGATATTTTAGCTAATGAGAGAATTGTACACAGCTTTGTTGCGGGGAAAGCACTGTTCCTACAAATACCTTAAGGCGCGCGATACGCCGGAAAAAAACGAACTGGTACATTGAATTTTCTGGCATTCACCAATTGCTGGTATTTCTCTTTATCCAGAATTGCACCACAAATGTACGATTCCGCCGTATCGTTTGAGAATCCTTTTTTGAAACGCGCTAGCCCATCATCGCTACCCACGCTATTGCCAGCACCACCACCAAAATTGAGTAGTTTTCTACCTGAAAAATACCGCAGGGAGGTATCATTTACCGCATAGGCTGCACGTGATTCATACCCCTTGTCGTTCGATGCCACTAAATGGCTATGCACATACTCCCCATCATCTGCCCAAATATGGCAGGATACTAACTCATCACCCATCCATGCACCAATGGCTACCATGCCTTGAATACCTGCAATCTGTTGATGATGCGCAAGCGGGAATGCGTGGAGGCCAGAGAGGCCCAGTTTTGCTATCAGGGCATCATATAACTCTGCCCACTCATGCACATGTTTTCGTAAATCAAGCACATCCACTTTAACGTGTTTATACGCAGTTTTTACGGCACGTTTATGATGACTACCATATATCATCTCACCTTTTTCAGGGCGGTAAAGATAATGCGGCTTAAAACTGTCCACCGTATCAAAATGCTCTTTAAGTGTATTCATATGTAGACGATGAAAATCATCCAGCACCAGTACTACAGATACCAACCCAACATCACGCAGACGCGCCAATCCACCAGCAATATCTGCATTTTTATTCAGTGGGGTGATGGGATATATTCCGGCTGCATCTTGTAACCCTGCGGAAATTTCCCTGAGCATTACACCCCCTCCCCACTCGGGCACTTCAAACGGCTTACCCCAATGCGCGAGTGATTCAGCAAATGCTACGGTGGCATATGGGTGCATTATTGCGCAACTTCTGAATAAATACGCTTTAAGTGCGATATGAACTCCGGCACGGGCGCATAATTATCAAATATACTATCATTATTCTTGCGAATATTTTCCTGCGCTTGCTTATAAAATGTTTTATCATTGGCAAGTTTTACAATGATATCAATATACCCATCAACGGTATCTGCCGTCATCTCCAGCATATTCATCATTTTGAACAGGCCATAGGCACCGCGGCCGCGCAGGAATTCTCCCGGCTTGGTTACAAATGGCACTTCTGAACCAAGCAACTGAAATGCTGTGGTACCAAATGAGAAATGCAACGCATCAAACACAGCGTCCATCGCCCGCATAGTATGAATAAACTTATCGGTGGCAGCAAATGGCACAAAGATAATGCGTTCAGCCAATTCACTGCCTACTGACGTTGCAAACCGTTTTTCAAGTTCTTGTCGCCAAATAATTTTTCCTGCATCAAATAAAATAATACGCGCTTTAATATCTTTTTTGAGTATCCCAGAAAACACGATATCCATATCTGGATGCAGTTTAAACAATAGCACAGGACATGTATAAAGATGCACATCCCCATCCGGCAAACCTAGTTCTGCTCGTGATATAGGGGTGCAGGGTATATATTGCTTATTTACAACCGCGAGAAAATCAATGTCTTTGAATAACTTTTCTGTGTAATGTTTTTCAGCACCATCGGCTTCCATACAGGCGGTAGTGAGGAAATAATCCATATTGGGAATACCTGTAGTCAGTGGATGCCCACCCATAACCGCCTGAACAGGCGCTAGCCTTGCAAGCGCCAACAGGTAGCTTGGCAGACGCAGCCCTATATCAAGATAAATCAATACATCAATTTCTTCATCGGCAACGATTTGCTGGGCTGCTGGAAGACTGATTGGCAGCGGCACATATTTTTTTACATCGCTGGATAGTGTCTGCACTTTATCATTTACCCGAGCTGAATGCGCAAAAATAATGACTTCATATTCTGAGTCTTTAGCAAGGCTTGTAATAAGTGGGCTAAAGAACTGAGTGATCAGTTTGGAATGAAAAAACTCAGAAACGAAGCCAATCCTGATTTTCTTGCCAGCAACCCTTGGTGCAAGACAGTGCGCAGCGGTATAATTTATTGAAGGACAACATGTGATAAAGAATTCCGCAAGCTTCTGCATAAATTCCTTATTATCCAAACCGTGATAGCCCTGATAAAATGGCAAGTATAATCCCTGTCGCTCAGGCTCATGCAGCACAATTTTATCATCTATCATCTTCTGCAAACCTTGCATAAAACGATCACGCCACTGCTTGATTTCTTCCATATCATGCGGAATTACAGGCAACAGGAACGCATCCGCCACACGGCCACGCACACTCTGCGGATGTTTCTGGAGCAGCAAACTGAATGTCTCTCTAGCTTTTTCTATTTCTCCCCTTCCTTCACAGTTCACAGCATATAAAAATAATACTTCCTCATGATCAGGATGGATAATACGAGCGCGTTCCAATAACTCCTGCGCTTTGTCAAACTCATGATTAAGATTGTATATTCCGGCAAACTTACACAGCATGTCCACTGCATGTGGAGTTAATTCCAGCCCCTTGGCTATATCGGATTCCACCTGTTCGTTTAGACCTACAGATTCATATCGCGCCATACCACGATAGAAAAACGCTCTGGCGTTCTTTACATCCGCGGCAATCGCCTTGGAGAAATAATCAATTGCCGCTGGTATATTACGTTTTTCATGCAGACAATCCCCAAGGTTAGAATATATCTGCGAAATATACCCGGGCGGCTTAAGCTCAAGCGCTTTCAGCAAGAGATTTTCCATGTCGTCAAATTTGCGTTGCGCTTTGGCAATAAGGGAAGCGGTAAAATAAAATAATCCATTTTTTTTATTCAGATCTATCGCCTTGCTAATATACCCCATAGCAGTATCTAGCTGTTTTCGTTGCATACAAATATACGCTGCAAGATTCAACGCATCTGTATTGTTTGGCTGAACGCGCAGAACACTTGCAAGCGCAGCTTCTGCAATCTCCAGACTACCCGCATTTAATGCAGCAGCAGCTTGCTGCAATGTAAGGCCAATATTAATTGCAGGTGTTGCCACAACATTCGTTGTAAACTTGTCTATACAGCATTTCTTGAATTTCTTACCACTGCCACACGGGCATGGATCATTACGATCAACCGGAGATGCCTGCGCTGAAGAATTAGCCATATTTTCGCGCATCACCCTTGAGTGCTTTGAGTCCGGCTATTATCGCGTCGCATACCCTGTCCTGCGCCTCTTCTTTCAAATCAATCGCCGAAGGAATACCAAGCACAGATTGCCCAAGCCACTGTGTACTTGGCAACTCGCCATGCACCATACACGCGCGATACGCCGGATGCACATGACAACCTGTTTCCCACCAGCGGCGTGTATCAATGCCTTGTTCTTTTAAGCATTGTAACATTGGCACGGCCTGCTCCGGCACGATGATGTTACTTGTGCTCGTCACCCACTCCGGCTGCACCCAACAACTAATGCCATGGGCTTCTAATTTTTCCTTATAACGCAGCTGCACTTTTGCCCATGCGGCGCGTATGTCATTCCATTGGTCAAGCACCGCCATGGCAACTGCTGCATTATATTCACTTGGTTTGGCATTAATGGCGATGCGATGCGAAAGTCGGTCATTCTCAAAACCAAAATTGATAATCCGGCGCAGTCGGAACGCCACATCGGCACTTTTGGTTAACATTAGGCCACCTTCACCGATGCCACAAATCTTTGTGGCGTGCAGGCTTATCATCACCGGCGTGCGCCCGATTTTCATGGCGCCACTTACCATACTGTCAAAGGCCGCCGCCGCATCGATCACCACGGGAATACCGGTTTCTTCGGTAAACCTGTCCCACTGTGCAACATCCAGCGGCGCGCCGAAGGCAGACACCGGCATAACAGCACTCACTGGCTTTTTAAGCGATTTAATATGCTTCTTAACACTGTCAACGGTAATGACCTGTGATTCTTTATCCACATCAATAAAGCAAGGCTCAAGACCTGCCGCTAATGCTGCCGCAGGTGTCGCCGTAAACGTCCATGACGGCATGATGCATAGCCCACCGCGCTTAACCTCTAACGCCTGAAGTGCAACGGTGAGACCCAACGTACCATTGGCCACCATCAACACGCTATCTGGGGTAGCTTTGAGCAATTCGGCAAGGCGCTTTTCAAACGCAACGACCAACGGTCCGTTATTACCATACCAGCGGTTCTCATCAATCTGCTGGAGATAGGGTAAAATCGCTGAAATTTCAGGAAGTTTTGGTTTAAGAACCGGAATAACACCCTGCATATGACTCCCTTTATTTTATTATCTCTTGTCAGAGCAAAATCTATGCCCAAAGACAATTCACACCATAGACAGGAAGATTGCAAGGAGGGAGTTCTTGAACTTTCAAGAGGGATTTGATGCTTGCCTGCTGGCTTCGCACCGTCTAACTGCAAAATTGTGAACCAAGGTTCTGCATCCCTCACACACAAAAAAGCATGCATGATCAGCCTTAATACAGCTGATGAGGTATGTTTGTGGTGGCTCGAGAGGGATTTGAACCCCCGACCAAGGGATTATGATTCCCCTGCTCTACCACTGAGCTACCGAGCCACGAGGGATAAGGGATTAGGCAGGTATGCCCTAAAAATCAAGTAAAAACTGATGAGAAGCTGTTGAGTTATCGTTTTATATCCTGTAAGGACTGGAAAACCACAACTTTTGAGGAAAAGCGCATGACCAAGCCATTTACTATTGGCCTCATACAGATGCAGTACCCAGGAAGCCCGAAGGCAAGCCTGGATAAGGCTTGCAGCATGCTGGAACAGGCAGCGAAACAGGGTGTGCAGGTGGCATGCCTGCCAGAGTTGTTCCTGACTGATTATTTCTGCCAGAAGCTGGACGCCAATGTGTTCAACCTTGCCGAGCCGGTGGACGGGCCTACCAACAAGGCACTGGCGGCTGTTGCCAAGAAAACCGGTATGGTGATTATCAGCTCGATTTTTGAAAAGGCCGCTTCAGGGCTTTATTACAACACAGCTGTCATTATTGAAAAAGATGGCAGCATTGCTGGTACATACCGCAAAATGCATATTCCGCATGACCCGCTATTTGAAGAAAAATATTATTTCGCGCCCGGAGATCAGGGCTTCAAGATGCACAATACAAGCGCAGGGAAACTAGGCGCACTGGTGTGCTGGGATCAATGGTATCCGGAAGGCGCCCGCCTTACTGCCATGCAAGGCGCGGATGTACTATTTTACCCGACTGCCATTGGCTGGCACCCATCCGAAAAAGCCGAATGGGGCGAAACACAGGTGGATAACTGGATCACCATCCAGCGTTCACATGCGATTGCCAACGGCGTGTATGTTGCTGCCGTAAACCGGATCGGCCATGAAGTAACAGTGGGTGACGGGCTTGAATTCTTCGGCAATTCCTTCATCTGCGATCCGTATGGTCGCATCCTTACGCAGGCCAGCCATAATAAAGAAGAAATTATCACCGCCGTGGTTGACCCTGCGATGGTGGAACATAAACGCCGCAACTGGCCATTCTTCCGCGACCGCCGCGTAGATGCTTACGGTGACTTAACAAAACGATGGGGCAATGCATGATCCCGATCATCGGAGTAGCCGCTATCGTTCTGGCTGTTGGCTGTATGTTTTTGGCACAGCGCAAAACACTTTCACGCAAAGACCGCATTGCCTATAGCGTGCTTGGCAGCATCGCCTGCATCGTGATTGCTATTGATGCTGCAAACAGAAGCGAATTTAACAGCATGTTGTTGTTTCTAGGTGCTGGCGCGTGCAGCTTTGCTGGCGTCATCAAAGATTTCCTGAAACCCACCAATCCGGATGCATAGAGAATGAAACATGAATTTATCATGCCCGCCGAATGGGAAAAGCATGAAGCCACATGGCTAAGTTGGCCGTATAATAAAGAGGACTGGCCGGATAAATTCGCGCCGATTCCATGGGTATATGGTGAAATTATCCGCTACCTGACGGTTAATGAGCGCGTGCGCCTTTTAGTACGCCATGAAAAAGATGAAGCGGCTGCGCGTGATGTATGCACACGTGCGCATGCCAACATGAAAAATCTGGAGTTTTACCATATCCCAACCGACCGTGTTTGGATGCGCGATGCCGGGCCGATATTTGTGCGCGATGGTAAAGGTAAAAAAATTCTGCTCGACTGGCGGTTCAACGCCTGGGCGAAATACGCCAACCACAAACGTGATGATAAGATCCCATCACTTATTGAGCCACACTTCAACTATGAACGCGTGCAACCGATGCATAAAGGCAAGCGCGTAGTGCTCGAGGGCGGCTCGATTGATGTAAATGGCAAAGGCACGCTCATCACTACAGAAGAATGTCTGCTGTCCAAGATTCAAGAGCGCAACCCGGGATTTGGGCGCGAAGATTATGAGGCTGTGTTTGCCAAGTATCTCGGCATAAAGCAAATCATCTGGCTGGATAAAGGCATTGTGGGCGATGACACGCACGGCCATGTCGATGACATCACGCGCTTTGTGAACCCAACCACCATCGTCACCGTGGTCGAAAAAAATAAAAAAGATGATAACCACGCGCTACTTGCCGAAAACCTTAAACGCCTGAAAAAAGCACGCGATGAAAAGGGCAAGCCATTCACCATTGCAGAAATGCCGATGCCAAAGCCCTTAGTGTTTGAAGGACAGCGTCTGCCAGCCTCTTACGCAAATTTCCTGATTGCCAATAAGCTGGTACTGGTGCCTACCTTCAATGATCCATCTGATCGGATTGCACTTAACATTCTGGCGGAATTATTCCCAAATCGTGATGTGGTTGGCATCCATGCGGTTGACTTTGTCTGGGGACTTGGCACAATTCATTGCATGAGCCAGCAACAACCCGCATAAAAAAATTCTATGCCAAAAAAAATTATCAAAGGCATATGGAAGGCAGCCGTCAATACCGTCAACCACGATGGTATTGAACATGCCGGCTATCTGGCTTTTCTTGGCCTGCTTGCCATGTTTCCGTTTCTGGTGTTTGTGTTTTCCATCGTCGGCCTTGCCGGACAAGGTGAGACGGGCGCGGCTTTTATCAAAACATTGCTGCAATCGCTGCCATATAGTGTTTCCAGTGCGCTTGAACCGCGCATTAATGAAATCATTTCAGGCCCACCGCAAGGCTTGCTTACCATCTCTATTCTTGGGGCAATATGGACAGCCTCTTCCGCTGTAGAAGGCTTACGTACCGTGCTTAACCGCGCGTACCATGTAGGCACACCACCCGCCTACTGGTTTAGACGTTCGCTCAGTGTGCTGCAATTATTTATATTCACCTCAATACTGATCGGCGGTATGATCTTACTTCTGGCTGTACCGTTTGTGCTGGACTACCTGCAAAGCTTTACCAAATTACGCATAACGCCAAATGATGAAGCCAGCCTGCACAACATGTTCATGTTGCTGAGTATTGGCTTTATCTTCTTATCTGTCTGCTGCATTTATTACCTGATACCAAACATCAAGCAGAGCCTGCTTGCGGTTGTACCTGGCGCAATTATTGTCGTTGGATTATGGATTTTTGCTGCTGGTTTATTTGCAAGCTACCTTGCGAATTTTGATCAGGTGAATCTGATTTACGGCAGCTTAGGTGGCATCATCGCCGCTCTGTTGTTTTTTTATATCTGTAACATTATTTTCATTTTCGGCGCCGAACTGAATTACCAGATAGTCCAGATCCGTGGCGAGCGCGTTATCCAGCGTGAAGCGGCTCCTGCTCCAGCAGAAGATATTACGGCATAGCAACATCTGCAATATTGCCCATTTTCATCATCAGTAAAAAGCCAATGGATATTGCAATACCGTAAGGCACAGGTTCTCCCACACGCAGGATACGAGGCATTTTCTGTGCGCGCTGCACGACAAGCGGCAATTTACGCACGATATATAGTGCAACAGAAAGTACCCCGCCAAGAATGGCAACAAAGAACATAAAATCCATCAGCTTGGCAAGCCCAACCCAGAGGCTCGTGACAATCAAAAGTTTTACGTCTCCACCCCCCATCCAGTTTCTGGAAAAAATAATATACCCCACGACGAATACGATACCCATGGCCATCAGCCCCTTCTGCCAATCCACAGGCACAGCCGACATATATACCCCTATGGGATATAATATGAGCAGTAAGCCACATAGCCAGTTTGGTATGATGTAGCGTGTAATATCAAAATACAGTACCAGCAACATGGCGCAGATAAGAAATACTGTAATAAGCATAGACAGACCTCATGTTTTTTTGAGAATATATCAACTAGTCATTAACCAGTCATTAACGCACATAGTGTTTGATTTGTTAAACAGTCATATTGGAATTTCATGTCAAAAATAATTATTGCCGTCATTGTCATATATTTTTGTGTGCTTGCCGCCATGTATCTACTGCAGCGACGATTATTATTTTTGCCCGAAAAACACATTTTAGCTCCTGCCGAATATGGTCTAGAGGGCTTTGAGGAATCCATCGGGGTAGCCTCTGATGGATATGACATACAGCTTTGGTTCAAAAAAGCTGCACCTGGTATGCCGACCATCATGTATTTTCATGGTAATGCTGCAAACCTCGCCAATCGCGCTGGCACATTCAAATCATTTACGAATAAAGGTTTTGGTATACTGGCACTCAGCTATCGTGGTTATGGCAAGAGTACCGGCACCCCAACAGAGCGCGGCTTATACCGCGATGCCCGCGCCGCCATCACCTACCTGCAGTTTGAATTTAATGTTCCGATGAATCATATTATTTTATATGGTGAATCGCTGGGCAGCGGTGTTGCCGTACATATGGCCAAGGAATACAGACCAGCCGGTGTTGTACTTGAAGCCCCATATACGTCAGTGGCCAACCGCGCGGCTGAAATTTATTTTTATATTCCTGTGCATTTGTTGATTAAGGACAAATTTGACTCACTCTCAAAAATCGTCGGCATAAAGTCACCTGTTCTGGTGATTCATGGCGAGAAAGATTCTACCATCCCAGCCTCACATGGTAGAGCCATACTAGCCGCAGCACCGGAACCTAAAAAAGGCATATTTTTTGCCGATAAAGGCCATAATGATTTTGACAGAGATGTAATTTCAGCGCATGTTTTAGACTTCGCAAAAGAACATGGGCTGATTAAACAATAATGCCTGCCGCCAATATTAAAAAACTCTATGGTTGGGGACATGCGCCTGTTGCGCAGTGCAACACGTGGCGACCTGAAAAACTCAGAGATATTCGCAGTATTTTTGACGCGCATAAAACGCCACTCATCGCACGTGGCCTTGGCAGGTCTTACGGTGATGCTTCACTACAGCCTACAGGGGTGATATGCACCAGCCGCCTCAACCATTTTATTGAGTTTGATAGCACGCAAGGCATTATCCGCGCTCAGGCTGGCGTAAGCCTCTCCGATGTAATGAATATATCGATTCCAAAAGGCTGGATACCCCCGGTAATACCAGGCACACGCCATGTTACATTAGGCGGTTGCTTTGCCTGCAACGTGCATGGAAAAAACCATTTCCGTGAAGGCGAATTTGCTGAACATGTGCTGTCCATTAAATTAATGATGGCAGATGGGAAAACTATCGAATGTTCTGCTGAAAACCACGCCGACCTGTTCTGGGCAACCGCAGGCGGCATGGGTATGACGGGAATTCTTGAGGAAGTAACGCTAAAACTGAAACCCATTACTTCCGCCTCACTATCAACCACTACCTATAAGGTAAATACACTGCACGATATGATTGCAGCGTTTGAACATTACCGCGACAGCGCTGATTATATGGTCGGCTGGATAGACCATGCCTCTAAAGGCAATGATTTAGGACGTGGCGTTTTCGAGGCAGCAAATCACATACCTTCCGGCAGTAGCAGCAAAACGTTAACCAAGTATATCCCTGCAACAACAACGTTAACCATACCGGTATTTGCGCCGTCATTGCTGCTGAACCCACTGGTAATGAAATTCTATAACCAGTGGCGCTTCAAACGCTTCTCGCATGAACGCACACAGGAAATGGTGGATTTCAATAATTTTTTCCACCCGCTGGATCAGCTGGGTGACTGGTATAAACTCTACGGAAAACGCGGATTTTTCCAGTATCAATGCCTTATTCCTGAAAGCCCTTCTGTGAGTGCAAAGATTCAGGAAATTCTTTCACTTATCCATGAACACAAACTATTTTCATTCCTTGCCGTGCTTAAATATCACCGTGATGGTAAGGGCTACATTACCTTCTCAAAGCAGGGTTACAGCCTTGCCCTGGACTTCCCGAATACACCGCAGGTGCGGAATTTCCTGCCTGTGTTAAACCGCTATGTCTCTGAACTTGGCGGAAGAGTATATCTTGCCAAAGATGCGCTACTTACTGCCGAGGATTTTAGCCGTATGTACGGTAAATCCGCATCAGACTGGCAGGACATACTTCATGAGGTGGATTTGCACGGCCGTTTTTCGTCGCTGATGTCTGAAAGGCTGCAATGGAAAAAAATTGGCTGAAGAACCTTCGTTATAGCAAAATAGAGCTTGGCATTTTATATGTGCTCTGGCTGGCACTGTTTGGTTACATCGCCTATATTGGATGGGTTTCCGAAGATGCTTATATCACGTTCCGAGTAGTAGAAAATTTTTTTGATGGGCATGGCCTGCGCTGGAATACTTATGAACGGGTGCAGGCTTACACACACCCGCTATGGATGCTTTTGCATATCCCGATTTATGCCTTGTGGCAGAATTTATTTCTGGGAACGGTAGGACTTTCTGTTGTATGCGCATCGTTTGCCGTACTTTTAGTAATCCTGGCCGCACAAAAGTCTGTACTGCATACGGTAGTGTTTTTCTTTCTGCCATTTCTTGCTGCCAAATCTGTTATTGATTATACTTCCTCCGGCCTTGAAAATCCGCTGAGCTATTTGCTTTTTGCAGCATTTATCTATGTGTTGTTGAGAAAATATGATCATCGGTTTTTCTGGTTTTTCTGCTCCCTGATTGTTGGTCTCTCACTGTTCAACAGATTGGATGCGATACTGATTTATGCACCAACGCTGGCCTATTTGTATTACATCAAAAAGCCTGTTCGTTACACTCAGATAGTTATCGGTGCGCTCCCGCTACTGGCCTGGCTTAGCTTCTCACTGCTCTATTATGGGTTCGTGTTTCCAAACACTAAATACGCCAAACTCAGTACCGGCATGGAACTGTGGCAGTATATAGCGCAAGGACTGCATTATGGTAAATACCTGCTGCTCTGGGATTCAGCCGGAGCCGTACTGCTTATTTCCTGCATAATATTTTTGCTACCTGCACGTTTTTACCGATTTTTGCACTTGCCCGCACACTTGCCACGGCTGCCAATATTTCTTGCCCTCGGCATGTTAGTTAACTCACTGTATGTTATTTATGTCGGTGGTGATTATATGGCAGGCAGATTCTGGGCATTACCCGTATTTGCCGCGATATGCTTATGGTTCATACTAATACCGGAAAAAATACGCTATGATCTGGTGTTTGCTGCTCTATGTTTGCTGTGTATTACCTATTTTATTCCGCAGACCATTCATGAAATACGCCGTCACTGTAAATCCTGTATAAACCTTAAAGGACGCGTGATTGATGCACGTTTTGTTTTTATTACCAATCGAGTAGTAATCACTTTGCACCCTTTTAAAATCAGGCGTGAAGGACACTACCCCTTCGTTGAAGGTGGTAAAAAACTGAAGGATGAAAACCCAGAAGTTAAAAAATTATTTTATATCGGCATGACGCCATACTATGCTGGAAACAAGATTAAAATCATTGATGAGCTTGGGCTCGCGGATCCTTTATTAGCGCGTCTTCCCGTATCTGATTTGCAGAATTTTTATATTGGTCATTTTCGTCGCAGCCTGCCGACTGGCTATCAATACGCCATTAAATCTGGTGATTTAAGCAAAATGAACACTGATCTTGCCAAATATTACGATAAACTCAGATTTATTGTCTCTGGAAATGTGTGGGACACTGAACGCCTTAAAACCATAGCTTTGTTTAATATTGGATATTATGATCACTGGAAAGAAAGCTATTTACTGAGCCTTAAGAAAAATGATGCCCCCATCACCCCAAAAAAACCCTAAAACCGTTGTTGTTGGCTCAACATCCTCTCTGGCGCGCGCCATATGCCATGTATTGGCAGCACGCGGACATACGCTTACACTGGTTGGGCGTGATGAGTATGAACTGGAATTACAGGCAGCAGACCTTGCCGTGCGCCATGCCGCCCCATGCCGTATAGCGGTTGCAGATGTTGTGGAAAATAATTTTTCCGCAGAAAAACTGGTACAGAACTGGGGTGAGTTTGACGAAGCCATCATTGCGCTTGGTTATTTATCCCCTGATTTTGTAGATATTCAGCATGATATTGTCTACACCTCGCACCTGAACTTTATTATCCCCGCGCAGATTGCACAGTTAGCTTGTGAAACGCTTGCCAAAAAACATGGCGGCAAAGTAACCATTATTTCTTCAGTGGCTGGTGATCGCGGTAGGCAAAGTAATTACCCGTATGGAGCAGCCAAAGCTGCACTCACGGCCTTTGCTTCTGGCCTTCGCAACAAGTTTGCCAAACAAGGCGTACATGTGATGACCGTGAAGCCAGGCTTCATCGACACGCCGATGACATGGGGCATGAAAAGCCCGCTCATCGCAAGCCCCAAATATGTGGCTAAGAAAATTGTCGATGCGGCGGAAAAAAATAAAGATGTGATTTATGTGCCGTTTTTCTGGCGGTTTATTATGCTTATCATCTGCCACATACCCGAGCGGATATTCAAGCGGCTTTCGCTTTAGAGCATTTCTCTGATGAATTATAATCAAAAAAGCCGGCTGCATGTACAGCCGGCTTATCTTTACTCCAAAATTCATCTACAACGCACAACAGATGCTGCTTGTTGGCCTACCAGAGGGGTAAAGTATACATTGACCTGACGACACCTATAATAGGAAATGCCCGAAGAACTCAAGACTGCCGTCGAATAACCACATCCATGACGTTTTGCGATGTGTTCGCACCTTGCTTGCCCAAAAGAAGAATCAAATGTTCCCAGAGCCTGATTAGCGTAAAAATAGGGGGTTTGATTGTATGTTACAAAGTTTACATCAACACCCGTAACCGTGCTAAAGCCGGTCTGTGTGCAATGCATTCTGCAATTGTAGATCGGATTAAAAGTTTGTGCATTGGCACGTTCCGCATAAAAATAGCTAAATGCTGCCGCAACTACGAATGTACAGCCTATCGACAATGTCCGTATAATGTTATTTCTCACGTGTTTTCTCCTATAATTTTTTTGTGGTACATTTTCTTCAACACACTTAAGTGCAGTATCACTATAACACTAAATCAATATTATAGGGCAAATTCTAATTTGAAGTGCAACGGTTAAAGATTTGGGCTGGGGTTTTCCAGCCGAGGATTTTTCTTGGTTTATTATTCAGTATGTTGGCGATGTTGTCGAGCATATTTTGGGTGATTGGCCCTGAGTGGGATTTAGG
>JBKDKX010000005.1:0-44763 GCA_046344715.1 Alphaproteobacteria bacterium
CCTAAATCCCACTCAGGGCCAATCACCCAAAATATGCTCGACAACATCGCCAACATACTGAATAATAAACCAAGAAAAATCCTCGGCTGGAAAACCCCAGCCCAAATCTTTAACCGTTGCACTTCAAATTAGAATTTGCCAATTATTACTGGATTTATGAAGGTTTAATGAAATTGATAAGGAGTCCTCAAGAAACGACAGCAAATAACATTATGTATTATAATAAAATTTTGCATATAAGCATCTGGATTTATTAACAGAGGGTTATTTCCCCCTTCCGGTGTGTCACTATTTGCGCGAAGCTGGCTGAAATCATAATCAGCAGGGAGATTTTTAATGGCAGCACAAAAAGGTTCACTTGTTTTACTCAAGGTCGGCAATGGCGGAAGCCCCACGGAAACCTTCACCACTATCGGCGGCCTACGCACCAATAGCTTCACACACAATAACCAGACGGTAGATGCCACCAACAAGGATTCCGGAGCATGGCGGCAATTGCTGGATGGGGCAGGGATACGTTCTATCTCGCTTTCAGGCACAGGTGTATTCACGGATTCTGCTGTGGAGGAAACTGTGCGCGGTTTTGCTATGGGCAACCAGATTAAGAATTATCAGATGACCTTCGGCAATGGCGACAGCATGGTGGGCGCATTCCAGATAACCTCATACCAGCGTGCGGGCAGCTATAACGGTGAAGAAACCTATTCGCTTACTCTGGCTTCTGCGGGCGTGATCACGTTTACGGCGGCATAAAATTGTCATCCCCGCCTTGTGCGGGGATCTAGAGCTATACGGTAGGTCTTGCCATTTGTCCCTAGACCCCCGCATGAAGCGGGGGTGACAAGTATTATTTGGATAACTCTGCATCAGTCACTGGATACACGCGCTCAACATGCCGTGCTTTAGCCTCACCAATCATTCGTTTGCCTTCTTCGGCATAAGCAGGATCAGTAAGGAATATATGGCCGAGCAGCCACAGTGCGCTGCGATGGCTTGGATAGATGTTGAGGATATTTCCCAATATCTCCACCTGCTTGCCTGCGTTGTTATTAGTGTAATCTGCAAGATTTACAAGGAAGATGGCGGCTAAATCTTCACGCTGTGGTGCAACGCGTGTGAGGCGGTAAATAGAGGCTTCTACGGTGCCGGCGGCTTTTTTACGCAAGGCACTGTGTGCATCATCGGTGAAATCCAAGAATAATTTGTATTTCAGCCAAAGCGCCAGCATGTTATAGCGCGCGCCAAGCGTTTCGCTATTTTCAATAGATTGTGCGACATCTAGAAAGTTGGCATACCACTGTTGATCATACATGCCATCGCGCTCACGGAAGTGATTTTTCCATGCCCAGAGAGCAAAATTTTCTGCCGCTGCATTTAGCCTTGTGGCATCGCGGGAAATATCGCGAGCGATCCACTCTGTATTATATTTTTCAGCCTTCTCGCTGCGGGGAATGAAGAATAGCTCCTCCCCATATTGAATAGCCTTGTATTGTGCAAATGCACTCCAGCCCATAAGCGCAAACAAAGCCAGAAATATATATTTTGTATGCTGGCATGAGTTTGGGTTTTTTGCATCCGGCGGAATAATGCTGCATAATGCGCACAGTGCAATCGCTTGAAATGCCAGCACCTGCGGTAGAGAAAACCAAAAATATTGCAGCATTACTATAGCTGCAAACATAGGAACAACGCCCCAGAACATCGGGGATGGAATGCGCGCTATGACAAGAAACGGAATAGCAAGCCATACCAGTAACCCACTGATTCCCAGTGCCAGCAAAATTTCCAGCGGCTCGCTATGGCTATGAAACGATGCCCCTGAAATATTATTAGAGTTTGGTGCCATTTTGCCATTCTCAAACACATGCACGCCTTCCACCAGCGCATATTTGAATGAATCATGCGTAAAATGTCCCCATCCTTTACCAAACAACAGGCGTGAAGGTTCGTTGAGCAAGGTGTTGATAGCAATCTGGTTTATTTCCGCGCGTGACCCCATGCTTTCGCCGCGCGCAGCAAAGCCAGCGATAATATCCACATCATCTTGCGGTAGCTGGTGAACCAGCGGGCTGCCAATGACCCAAAGCAGCGGTATCAAGCAGGAAAATATGGCAAGATTCCGCCACATGCGGGATGGAAAAAGCAGGGATTGCAGTGCGCGTGGATATCGCGGATAGCTGCCAAGGGTGGTAACAAGCATTGCAACGCCGAATAAAGCAAGTGCCACAAGATTTTGTGAAACCAGCAGCACCACATACATAATAACTATCATCAGGCATAACATCGCTGGTTTTTTAGCATGGCCGGAAACCTGCGCGGCTATCCAGAGATAGCCTGCGGTGAATGCCATATAATCCGGCCAGAGGGCGGGGCGCCACGGTGACCATTCTTCAATAAATTCGCCTGAATATAGGTAATGCAGCAGAGATTCCAGCAGCATTGATCCTATGGCTAGTAGAAGTATTCTGTTGCGGTAAGAAGGTTTCTGCCAGAAGGGATACATAAGCGTGACGCACAGTAAAACGCATATGTGCCATGCTGTCCCGATGCCAATTTCTGCAGGGCCAAACCATGCACGCCAGATCGATGGAGCGTTGATCGTAAATATACATTGTACCAAGATCCAGCCAATCAGCAGTTTCCAGAAAAGATGTGTTGGCAGGTGGTTTAGATATTGTTTGCTGTTACCCCAGAAAAGCCACAGTGCACTACAGGCTGCAAGTATAAATACGGCGAGTAGAGTTGGTTCTGTTTGCAGCCAGGTGCCTGCCTGAAACGGCGAGAGTGCAAAAACAAACACAAATATGTATGCACTGAGTAGTAAAAAACCAGCGGTCTCAAAGGTTAGGTGGTTGCCACGGAATGAAAACATGTGGGGAGTGTTTATAGTTTAGAGTGTAAAGAAAATATACGATGTTTCTGTATGAGAAAAAATACCAAAGAAACACTTTGCCACCAAGGCAAGGAAGATGAAGTTTTACATAGGTACTAAGTAACCCCCGCCGAAAGCGGGGATTACGGATTTATTATATTATTTTTTACCTGTTCCCAGCTTATTCTTCATAGATGGGTGCTGCATAAGGCGCATACCAAGAAAGGTGGATAACCAGCAGGCAAGAATAAATACTAACACTTGAGCCATTTCTTGATCAGCAGGTATAACACTTGCAACAATAAAACCTGCTGATGGCACAGCAAGCACGGCGGCAAGTAATGTCGTCCACCAGAATACACCACTACAACCAGAACCACACATTTTATAATCTCCCATATATCCCCCAATAGTTAGTATTTAACAAAGACTTTCGAACATTATACAGTATTTACAAGGATTTGGCAAATATCAGGCAGTTATCGTTTCTCCACAGGAATAAACTGACGACACTCGGATCCCGTAAATAGCTGGCGTGGGCGGCCAATTTTTTGTTTAGGATCTTCCATCATTTCTTTCCATTGAGCCACCCAACCCACTGTACGCGCTACAGCAAATAGCACCGTAAACAGCTTGGATGGAATACCCATCGCGCGATAAATGATGCCCGAATAGAAGTCAACATTTGGATATAATTTGCGCTCAACAAAATACTCATCAGAAAGTGCAATACGCTCCAGTTCCACAGCAATTTTGAGCAACGGTTCATTAATCTGGCCGAGTTCACCCAATACTTCCTGACAGGTCTTATGGAGCACTTTTGCGCGCGGATCATAGTTTTTGTATACACGATGGCCAAAGCCCATCAGGCGTACGCCTGAGTTTTTGTCTTTTACCTTCTTGATGAACTCAGGAATATTTTTTACATCACCAATTTCTTCAAGCATGTTGATGACGGCTTCATTGGCACCACCATGTGCAGGCCCCCAGAGTGACGCAATACCAGAGCCAACACACGCAAATGGGTTTGCACCGGAAGATGCAGCCATGCGTACGGTAGATGTTGATGCATTCTGCTCATGATCTGCATGAAGGATAAGAATTTTATCCATGGCGCTCGCAAGTACTGGGTTTACTTTATATTTTTCACATGGTGTTGAGAACATCATGTGGAGGAAATTTTCAGTAAATCCAAGATCATTCTGTGGATAGTTAAATGGATGACCTATGGAATATTTATATGCCATTGCCGCCATCGTTGGCATTTTTGCAATCATGCGGTACATGGCCAGTTCACGCTCTGCGGCATCACCGCTTTCCAGAGAGTCATGATAAAATGCTGAAAGCGAGGCTGCGGCACCCACCATAATCGCCATTGGGTGCGATGCGCGTGGGAAGCCGCGGAACAGGAAATGCAGTTGTTCATGCACCATCGTATGGCGGGTGATACGGCTTACAAATTTATTTTTTTCCTGAGAGTTAGGCAATTCACCGTTGAGCAGTAGATAGGCTACTTCAAGGAAATTACTCTTTTCAGCAAGCACATCAATATCATAGCCACGGTAACGTAAAATGCCTTTATCACCATCAATAAAGGTAATTTTTGATTCGCAGGAGGCGGTGGACATAAAGCCAGGATCGAACGTGAAGTAGCCGGTTTCATTATATAATTTGCTGATATCAATGACGCTTGGTCCTTCAACGCCGTCATATACCGGAAGAATTATTTTCTTATCGCCAACCGTTAGTTCGGCATTTTTTGTTGATTTTGGTGAAGGCATCTTTTCTACAACAGCCATAACTGCTCCCTTTAGTACATAATTTAGGTGGTTAACATCACAGATAATAGTAAACAAAGTGTTGATGATAAATAATTTTATTCAAACTGACAAAATGGTATTCGCCTTTTTATGGATATTATGTTTATATACCTTCATCGATCTTCACGTGTATATGTCACAAATATCTATGTATCACAATATTATAAATAGACAGTTTATGACAGCAATGCCACTTATGTGTGCATTGTCGCTGGCGCTTGCTGCCTGTGCAAATAAGAGCAGAGGTGATTGGGAAGATATTGATTATTCCAGCGTGTACCGCAAAGCCAGTCAGCGAGAAAACGACTCCAGCTATGTTCCAAGTGCCGGTGGTTGCCTTGATGCTGATTTCGGCTGCCAGTAACGTTTAGCGCACCAGGTCTTCTGCTATTTTGAGAGTTGTATTGTCAGAGTTTTCCAGCTTTCGGTACACCTGCAGATTTTCTAGCACGCGCTGTACGTAGTTTCTGGTTTCGGAGAATGGAATTTTTTCAATCCAGTTTATAGCACTTTCAACTGTATTACCTGGTGTGCCAAACTGCCTGCTCCACTTGCTTACATTACCAGGGCCTGCATTATATGCAGCAATAGCCATGACGTATGAGCCATTATAAGCGGATATAAGCCGTGCAAGATAATGGCTGCCGACAGTAAAATTATAATCGGGCGATAGCAGCATGGCACGGCTATAGGGTATGCCTATTTTGTGCGCCGTTTCTTTAGCGGTTGAGGGCAGGAGTTGCATGAGGCCGATTGCGTTGGCAGGGCTTCTGGCGTTCGGGTCGTATTCACTTTCCTGCCGCGCGATTGCCAGTGTAAGGGCGCGTTCAACAGGAATATCGACCGGCGTTACAGGTGTGGGGTATCCGGCTTTCAACATAATAATATTGCGTTGCAGTGCTTTTTTTGCACCGCGCACGCTGAGGAAAGGAACTTTCATGCTTTGGCCAATCAGGGCAGCTGAAATGGCTTTGTCATCAGAATCGGCGTTTTCCACCGCATGGGAAAGCAGGCGTGAGGCGAGATTGTAATCATCATATTGGATGGCCAGCGCGATGGCTTTTTGAAGCGTTGAATCGCGCCCGCTGGATGAGCTGGAAACATCAGAAGGTAGATTCAACGATGTATCCTTGTTCAGTTGTGTAGCTGCTAGTTGACCGTAAAACGTGGTGGGGTAGGCGGCGGCTTTTTCATGCCAGCTTCTTGCACTGCCTGAATCTCCTTTTTCTCCAGCGGCTTTTGCTGCCCAGTACGCTGCACGCGCACGGCTTACCGGATACTTCACTGTGTCATACATTTTGCTGAATATGCCCAGAGCTTTTTGTGATTCTCGCAAAAACTCGAGATGAACCCAACCATCCAGCCACAGTCCGTTGGCTAAATCGGTACCTTCCAGCGTTTCATATCCTTTGAGCAGTTTTTGAGCGGTTTTATACTCACCTGCGTCAATAGCCACGCGTGCCTGAAGTTCGCGGTAACGCCACCATTTTTCGGGGTATGGCACATCATCGGGCAGCGAAAGTAGAATTTGCCGTACGCCAGTATCATCATTTTTGCGTGCGCGAAAGCGCATACGTTCATACAGCAAACAAGCATTGTTTTTTAATTTTCCACTTACTTTATCTATCGGTTTTGAGGCAGATTTTTCTTTTTGAATTAAGGCAATGCGGGCGGAAAAAAGTGCTTGATGTTCTTGTGGTAACGTACCAAGCAACCGCTTTGCAGGAGTAATCTTTTCGTCCCATAACAGGCGATCTACCCGTGCAATATCATCCTGCGTAGTCAATATGCCGCCAAATTGTTTGAGTATCTGCTGTTCTTCTGAGATATCAAAATCACCCTGAATCCAACCTTCCTTAACCAGTGTTTCGATGTGTTCTTTGGATGTACCACCAGTATTGATGAGCGCTTGTGCTAACCGTATTTTGCCTATACCTGTGATTGGGCTATCTGAACCAAAGGCAGCGATAAGGCTGCTATCATCCGTAGGGCTGTTTGCCAGTGAAAGTTCTGCCCGCACGCGTAATTTTTTGCTATCCGGCCAGTCAGGATTTTTTGCAATGAAATCCATGATTTCATTAAACCCTGCACCGGAATCGCTATCCAGCATGTATTGCCAGCGTACCAAGGTTGAAAGCGCATCATTACCGGAGTTATCTGCAAGGGTTAGTGCAGCGCCCCAGTTGCGGTCAGAAGCGGCGGATAATGCGCCTGATACGTTATCGGCATTGGCTTGCAGAGGTGCGAACGCGCCAAACGCAAGAAGTAGCAAAAGTATATAGGCAGAGCGAAAAATCACAGTTATATTTACCTGCATGAAGTCATCTAGTTTTGTGTCATAAAGCAAGCCTAAGTCAATAGCTGTATGTTAGCACCGGATATTGTAAGCCTGAAAGAATTCTATGCCACTGAGCTAGGCGAGTCTGCGCGGATCTATATCTCTTCTGGTATTCACGCATTCTGGCCGGAGGCAAAAGATGAGCTTATACTCGGTATCGGATATGCCACGCCGTTTTTGTCTGACTATTTAAACAATCAGATGATCGTTGCTGCATGTATGCCTGCCAATCAGGGCGCAGCTTACTGGCCAGCGAACCGCGCGAATCTTACATTCTTATCGCATGAATCCGAGCTTCCTCTTAGGGAAAATACCGTAAATCGGGTGCTGCTTGTGCATAGTGTTGAAACCAGCGAGCAGCTTTCCTGGATGCTGCGTGAGGTATGGCGTGTGCTGACACCTGGCGGGCGTGTGCTTGCGGTTGTGCCGAATCGTATGGGCCTGTGGGCGCGGTCTTCACGTAGCCCATTCGGTTATGGGTTGCCATTCAGTATGGCGCAGCTAAAAGGCTTGTTAAGTACACATGATTTTACTTTAACGCGTTCGCGTTCGGCATTATTTATGCCACCGCTAAGAAGCAATATTTTGTGGCGACTTGCCGCTAAGGTAGAAATCCTGTTTAGGAATTTATGCCCGTTTTTTGGAGGTGTGTTGCTAGTCGAAGCTGAAAAACAGGTCTATGCCGCAATTAAGCAACCGGTGGCCGCACGGAAATTCAAAACGGTTCCGGCGGCCAGACCAGTGATGTCTAAAAATTAGAAAATTTTGATGCAATCATATCTATTTGTATGTTGCATCTTTAATATGATTCTCCCCCAGTCTCAATATCCGCCCAACGTATTCGCCTAGGCCCAATAATGTCATCATTAGGCCGGCACTCCCATAAACCAAATTCCAATTTAAGGGGGGCATGCCAAACACAGATACACTCCGTAAACGTGTTAACCGTCAAAATGTCACCAACGGGTGAACATTGTTTTCCCGCAGGTGATGTCAAGAGGTTGGAAGGGAGGGGGACGAGCGTATTAAGTGGTTCTTCAATTGATTGACCATGCGTTGTACTGAACATACACATGGCTATTGCAAAAACTGACGTAACAATCAATTTCATATAGTTCCTTTTTAAGAGCATGCGTTGCAATTCGTTTTAGAGCCCAAAGCCTTTGAATAGCTTAAGATAATTATACCCAAAACTATATGGCAGTTTGATGACAATTTCAAGACAAATTCATGAAAATTTTAAGACATCTTTATCGTATTGAATAGCCTGTTGGGCTCTAATCCGCGTATTTAACGTTGCAGCCATAAGGTTGGGTGGAGCTTTTGGCAACAGGTTTGCCAGCGTGTAGTGCAGTCAGTGCATCATTAACATAATTAGTTGCAGTTGCCACATCTGCCTTGTCTGCGCTTGGCTTGTCGTCGATGGCACCCATATAGGCAATATTACCGTCCTTGTTGATTACAAACATGTGCGGCGTTGTCTTTGCTTCATACAAACGGCCAACCGTTCCATCAGCATCGAAAAGGTAATGGTTCGGCAATGCCTTTGACTTCTTGAGATATTCACTTGCCTGATTACCATTCATATGGCCTTGTTTGCCTGCGGCAGAAGAATTGATAGTAAGCCATACCGCCTGTATTTCTTTTGTTGATGCTTGCAGGCGTTGCATGTTATTTGAACCGTAATGTTTTATTACAAAAGGGCATTCCGGATTGTGCCATTCAAGCACCACATATTTACCCTTATAGTCAGAAAGTTTTACATCTTTGCCAGAAACATCTTTCAACATGAAATCAGGAGCAGGCTTGCCCACTTCTGGTGCGGCAACGGCGGGCGATGCAATCAGCATCAGGCTAGCCAGCGCAGAAAAAATGGTGCGTATCATATTATTTATCTCCTTGGTTTATAGTTTCTAAAATAACAGAAGGTGTAAGAATTTGTGGTAGTACTATAGGTGCCGCGTTATTTGGCGGATAAAACACATATAGCGGCACGCCCTGATAGCCAAAACTTTTTAGAAAATCGCTGATTTCTGTATTTTTGCGTGTCCAGTCCGCCACCATATAGGTGATGTTATTTTGTTTGAACACATCCATCACGGCCTGCGTATGAATAGCGGTCTTTGCATTGACCTGACAGGTGATGCACCACGCTGCTGTTGCATTCACGAATATCGCTTTTCCTTCTGATCGTAACGTGGCAACGCTGCTTGCTGAATAGGGGACAGTCTGCATATCACTATGCATGGCTTGCGATTCTATTGGCTCAATAGTGCTTATAGTATTCAGGGTGAATGCTATCACGCACGCAAATAACACCACTGCCACAATGCGATAAGTTACTGCGTTAGCAAATAACCGCTTCATCCAGAGAATCAACGCGATGATAAGCAATCCGGAGGTCATCCACACCATACCCATGGCGCTGGTTTGCAGCGTCAGCACCCACAGCAACCAGATGACAGAGGCATACATGGGAAACGCAAGCAACTGCTTGAAAGATTCCATCCACGCGCCAGGCTTCGGCAAGAAGCGAAGCAGTGCCGGAGCAAAACTGATAAGAAGGAAGGGCAGGGCGAGGCCGAGGCCAAGTGCTTCAAATATCAAGAATGCCTGCCATGCCGGAAGCGTAAGCGCAACACCCACGGCAGATGCCATAAATGGTGCTGTGCATGGAGTGGCAACGGCGGTTGCCAGAATGCCAGTAAAGAAACTGCCGCGTGCGGATGATTCACTGGCGAGTTTAGAACCGGTATTTCCAAGCAGCACCGGCAGATCAAACATGCCGGATAAATTAAGGCCAACAAGAAACAGTAGATATATCAGGAAGCCAACGAACACTGGAGACTGCATCTGGTAACCCCAGCCAACATGTTCGCCTGCTTGCTGCAATGAAATGAGAAAACCAGCGAGTACGCCAAATGAAACCAATATTCCAAGCGTATAGGCTATACCGTGTTTGCGGGCTTCTGACTTTTCCTTATCGGCTTTTTTAAGTACCGCCAGTGCTTTGAGTGAAAGCACGGGCAGCACGCAAGGCATAAGGTTTAAGATTAAACCGCCAAGCAATGCAAAAGCGAGGATGAGTGGAAAGAAAATATCCTGTTTTTGTGTGTCTTGAGGTGTATGTATCGCAGGTGCTGCTGCAACCTCGGTTGCCTCCAGTTTGATATCAAACGCATGTGTGGTACCGTCGCCATCTTTAAGGGCAAGCACACCACTTAATTTTTTTGGCGTATCACTATTAGATTTTTCTATGGATAGGTTGAGTGTGTGGCTATCTGTTTTGAAGGCCTGCTTGCCTGCATAACGCAGCGCATTAGATTCGCGCACGAAGAATTGCGCTTCAGAAATATTGTTTGTTCCAAGTGCTTCAATGGGTACGGAAATGTCTATATTTGTCAGGTTATGCGTGAAGGCAAATGTTTCATCCAGTGTCTTTGGAAATTTCTTCTGGTGTTCTTCAAACCATCTTTCATTTGCGGTGCTGGCAGGGTTACCCACGGGTAATGCAATGTCCAGAGTTGCCGATTCCGGAATACAGATATCTTTGCAGATCAGCCACTCGGCTTTTACCGAGATAGAATAGACCTGTAAATTATCGAGCGTCTCAGGTGGCGTAATGGTGACGGGCAAAAAAACCGCATTATGGTATCCATAAATCGTCAGTGGCCCTTCGTTGATGCGCTCCGGTGCAGGCCAGAGTGTGTTAGATGCGCTAAAATTCTGCGGCAGTGCCCATGTAAGCACGGTGGCAAGGCCAGCATCTCCTGGGTTTTCCCAGTAGCTGTGCCAACCCTCTTTTGGTTCAAGCAATACACCAAGTTTGAAGGGAGTGCCTGCTTTTATGGCATCGGTATCAGCAATCAATGTTGCACGGGTAATATCATTTTGTACTGTGGTTGCAGCATTGGCTTCAGATAATAACGGAAGCTGAAACGCTGCAATCAATAAAAATGCTATTACCCGTGTCATCATAACGTATTACTTCTTTTGTTGTTCAGGGCTGATGGGTTTTTTGCGGCTTGCGTTTACACCTTCAGTATGCACGATCAGGCGCACATCATCACCAATCATCGGTATGCCGTAATTCATGCCAAACTCAGAGCGCTTAACCACCGCTTCCGCCGAGAATCCTGCCACGTATTCACCCGTCATCATGTGATAATCTGCTTTGTTAAAGGTAATTCGCAGCGTTACAGGTTTGGTTACACCCAACATGGTTAAATCGCCCAGTGCCTCGCCGGTATTTTTGCCGGTTACTTTTATCTCTTTGCTTTTGAAAGTAATGTCAGGGAATTTGGCTGAATTGAAGAAATCCTGATTCTGAAGGTGTTTATCCAGTTCCGGGCTTGGGGTGCGGATACCTTCTGGTTTGAGTGTTACTTCAACAGAGCTTTTTGTGGGATCTTTTTCATCAAACACAAAGCTGCCATCATATACTGTAAAATCACCCACGGTTTCAGAAAAACCCATATGGCTGATAAAAAACAAAATACGCGTATGTGATTTATCAAACGTGAACTTATTATCTTCTGCCAGTACAGGTGTGGCAAAGGTCAGTGCGGCTAAGAGAAGTGGTAAAATACGCATAGTTACTCCTTGGTTAGTTTACGTGTAAATTCAGTATATTCATTTATCAGTCCGTTAAATGCATCCTGCTGTTTTGCATCGGCGAGTGTTTCACCGGATAGTTTCGCATTAGCGTTACTTAGCGTGTAGGCACGCGGAAAGATATATGCATTAAGTGCCTCGAAGGGTGATTTAAGATGCATGATTCCTGCAATACCACCGCGGTCGCTAGGTGTTGCGCACATGAGCATCACGGTTTTTCCGGCAAGAGGTTGTGGTTTTATGCGTGATGTCCAGTCGATGATGTTTTTTAGCGAGCCCGGGTAAGACCAGTTATATTCCGGTGCTGCGATTAATACGCCCTGAACTTGTTTAAGCGCATCAGCAAACGGATTTACAATACCACTGATGCTCTGCGTACTGCAGATTTCATCATTATAAATCGGCATGTCCAACTCTGCATATTCTTTGAACAGCGCTTCGTAACCTTGATGTTTTAAACTATTGGCGGCAAGCACGGCCAGTTTTTTATTGAGGGAAGCAGTTCTGTGTGATGCTGCAAATACAAGAAATTTCATGTGTTTTCTTTCAGGAAGGTAACAAATTGCGCGAATGCTTTTGCGCGGTGACTGATGCGATTTTTTTCGGCAGCGTCTATTTCTGCAAAAGTTTTATCATAACCATTGGGAATAAACACCGGATCATAACCAAAGCCTTTGTCGCCGCGCGGTGGAAAATGTAGTCTGCCGTCGATACGCCCTTCAAATATATGCGTATTCCCATCAGATAAATTCAGTGCAAGCACACAGGTAAAATATGCCGCCGGGCTTTTATCACCCAGTTCTGACTGAATGCGGGCGAATGCCACAGAAAAATCTTTTTTGGGCCCTGCCCAGCGTGCAGAATATATTCCTGGTGCACCGCCGAGCGCAGGAACAACCAACCCTGAATCATCTGCCAAAGCGGCTTTTCCAGAATGCAGCGCAGTATGGCAGGCTTTGAGTGTTGCATTTTCGGCGAAGGTATCGCCGGTTTCTTCAGGTTCAGAAACATTCAGATCGGCTGCGCTTAATACCTTAATGCCAAGGGAGGATACCATTGCCTCGATTTCGGCAATTTTGCCTTTGTTGTGGCTTGCAATAACCAGTGTGTTATCGGCAAAAAGCATGGGTTCATGTTTCCGTGCAGGGTTCAAAATCCAAGAGCCTTATTCTGTAAATCAGCAAGTTCTGCTACGCCCTTTTTAGCAAGCAGCATTAATTCATGAAAGAGCGCTTCTTCCACCGGTGTTTGTTCTGCCGTGCATTGTACTTCAATAATTTTCCCATCCGGTGTGAGGATGAAGTTTGCATCCATAATTGCGCTGCTGTCTTCGTCATAATCTAAATCAAGCACTGCTGCGCCGTTGTAAACGCCACAGGATACAGCGGCAACCTGCCCGATAATGGGTGATGCCACCAGTTTTTCAGCCTTCATTAATGAACGTATGGCAAGCTGCAGTGCCACATAGCTACCGGTGATGGATGCAGTGCGCGTGCCGCCATCGGCTTCGATGACATCGCAATCGATAGTGATTTGTTTTTCCCCGAGCTTGGTTAAATCCACAATTGAGCGCAGCGACCTGCCAATTAATCGCTGAATTTCCTGCGTGCGACCAGATTGTTTACCTTTGGCGGCCTCGCGTGGCATACGACTGTTCGTTGAGCGTGGCAACATGCCGTATTCTGCAGTAACCCAGCCTTTTCCGGTATTTTTCAGGAATGATGGCACGCCTGAATCCACACTGGCGGTGCAAATAACGCGTGTATTGCCGCAGCTAATCAGGCAGGAGCCTTCCGCGTGGCGGCTTACGCCTGTTTCTATTTTTATGGCGCGGAGTTCATTGGCTTTTCTGTTTGATGGGCGCATGGTTGCCTTTATGGGTTTGCGATTAAACGGCTGGTTGCTGATTCTATGGTATTTTGCAGTGTATTAGCAAACTGCTTTTTATCTATGCCGGAGGGGATGGCGGGTAGGAACTCTATGGTGATGGTGCCCGGGCGTTTAATAAACGCATCGCGTCCCCATAACAGGCCGGAATTAAGGGCAACGGGCACAACGGATACATCAAGCTGGTTATACATGGCGATAATGCCCGGATGGTAAAGTGGCTCAGCTCCTGGCCTTGTTCTGGTGCCTTCCGGGTAGATCACGATAGAGCGGCCGTTCGCCAGTGTATCTTTTGCGTCTCTTACCATTTGCTTAAGGCTGCTGGCCTTACCTGAGCGGTCAATGGCGATCATCTTCATGCGCCAGAGATACCAGCCCCATAAAGGAATTCTGAGCAGCGAGCGTTTTAGAACATAGGCAGGGTGGGGCAGGAGAGTAAGAAATATTACCGTGTCCCATGCGGATTGATGCTTGGAAGCGTAAATTACCGGCTTATCTAATATATATTCCCTTCCGCGCACTTCATAACGAATGCCGCAGATAATACGTGCTAGAAATAAAACACCATACGCCCACGGCGCGCCAGCCTTCTGTGAGGCATCGCTGGAAATCAGAAATAGCGGTGCAAAAATGATGGCCGAAAGCATCGCCCAGCTGGCATACAGGATATTAAAAACCAACGACCTAAGAAAAATCATGTGATATTGAACAGTGGGGTGCGGATAAACCAGTGACGAAGCTTGCTTATCAGATATTTATGATATTCTGAAAGCACTATTTTTCTGTTTTCATTGGTCATCCACCAATGCGATTTGAAACCGTTTACAATCACGGGTTCCGGGATAATAACCAACTCCGGCATAAGCGCCTTAAATTCGCTTATACTGCGCGGCATATGATAATGTGATGTAACCAGCAGAATGCTTTTATATTTTTGAGTGGCAAGCCACTGTTTTGTTTCTTCTGCGTTGCCAATGGTATTGTCAGCAGCTTTACCCAGAATCACCTTTGTACCGCTGTTTTTTCGTACGTAATCGCGTTTATTTTTTGGCGTAAAACGCACCACATGATCATAAGAGACTTCTGCATTAGCGCCGCTGATAAAAAGTTTTTCTGCCTTGCGATCTAACAGCAAATTTATGCCATGTTCAATTCTTCCGGTGCCGCCAGTGAGCACAATAATGGCACCGGCATTGGGTGCGTTTGCGGTTTGCTTTTCAGGCATTTGTGCCACAAACCAGATGAGACCGGCAACCCAGATAAATATGAATAGAAAAAATGAGGTGACAATTTTTCCAATCAGCCGAATCATTACAATGTGCGCCTGAGCTGGTTTAACACCGCAAATCTGGCGACAAGGCCAGAACCTACGCTGCAGATAAATGGTATCAGGAATAGCACCAGATAATGCCCAAAAGACATTTCAAGCGATGGAAACACAGAAACCGGAATGGTGGATATGTATTGACCACATCCCCAATAAACTAATCCAGCCAGCGCAACGCCAATCAGAAGGCCTGGCAATACCAGGAAGAAGGTATCCTGCTGAAACTGTTTGGTGATATAATTATCTTCTGCGCCGATAGAATGCAGCAGCGCAACACTGCGTGCGTGTAGCTTCAATGCAGTGCGGGAGGTGAATACCACCGCCGCCGCCATCGCCGCGATGATGATGCAGGCAAGCATAATCATAAGTGCCTGCACAATGCCTGAGAAACTAGCGAACGCTGCCACCCACTGTTCGTATGTATCTATCTCTATAGCAGGGGAAATGGCCGTTAGTTTTTGTTTAAGTGCGGCATGGTTAAAATCTGCCTGAGCATCGGGTTTCAAGGTGACTTCCAGCACGACAGGCAGGGGAAGGGCAGATACATCGCCGCTGCCCAGCCAGCTTTTCAGACTATCCTGCAGGGAGGATTCCGGAATTTCCGCCACATTATCCACTCCCTTTGTGGATGTGATAGCGTCTTTAACGGCGGCAATGGTTTCCTGTTTTTTAGCTGACGTGGGAATGTTGATGGTAAAGCTGCTGGAATAATCGTTGTGGCGGGTTTCTATCCAGCCATTAATGCTGACGGTGAGGCATAAAAGCAGGGTTGTAAGGCAGGCCATAACGCCGATGAGCCACGGCAGGAAACGATGAATATCATCTCCTGAAAAATCTATATCCGTGCGTTTAACCTTAAAAAATGCCATTCCTCACACTATTGTATCAACTTTTTCAACTTTCGGCGGTTGGCTTGCCTTTGAAACGGCAACCATCGCCGGACGCAGCAGGCGGTCGTGAATAATGTATCCTGCCTGAACCACCTGAATCACCGTGCCTGGTTCAACATTCGCCTGCTCAACCTGCACAACTGCTTCGTGCAGATTCGGATCAAATTTTTGTCCAAGTGGGTCAATGCGTTTGATACCATACTTCTCAAAAATCCCCAACAGTTCTTGCTGGGTTAGCCCAACACCTTCAGCCAGCGTATTCAAGATGGCATTTTCTGCTTTTGCGGCGGGGGTGATAATCTCTGAGGCACGCATCAGATTTTCCAGCACGCTTACCATATCACGTGCAAAGGAGGTTACGCCATAACGGGAGGAATCCTCAATTTCTTTACGGGCGCGTTTACGGACATTTTCAGCCTCGGCAACGGCGCGCACCCACTGGTCACGCACGCTTGCAAGTTCTTCTTTCAGGCGCATAATTTCCGCATCTTTGGGGTCTTCTGCGGCTTCGTCATCACCTGTATGCAGAGGAAAAACATTGTCTTCCGGAGGCAGGGTTGATTCTGTTTGGTTTGAATTATCGGGCTTTTCCATTCGTTCCTCTTTATATAGAACACATTGCTACTGCTTCTTTATGTGGTGTGCAATCGGCATTTTTCAATAGAATTCACTTGCAAAAAAATACTCAGCCAGTAAAGCAGAAAAAACAATAATCTATAACTAAGGGAGAGCACTGTGGTTAAAGCGAATTGGGGAATGAAACGGCACTGCCCAAGCTGTGGCGGTAAGTACTATGATCTCGGTAAAAACCCTGCCACCTGCCCATCCTGCAAATACGTGTATGATATCACCGTGCCGCTGCGCGCAAGGCGTGGGCGAGGCAAACCTGCCATCGTAGTAGATAAGGATGATCCACTCCTGAAAGCCAAGGCAGCGGCCAAAAAAGCCAAGGTCAAGGCGGATGAATTCGAAGAAGTTGAAATGGATTCTGAGGATGAAATCGAAGAAGTAGAGGAAGTGGATGAATTAGAAGTCATCGAAGAATTAGAAGATGTCGATGATGATGACATGGATGATGACATCGTTTTAGATGATGACGATGTGGGTGATGAAATCCTGATAGATGATATTGAGGATGTAGCAGAAAAACCAGATACCAAAGCGGATACAAAAAAACCGGCAGTTAAAGCGGTGGTAAAATCAGATAAGAAGCCACTTAAAGATAGTAAATCTGCTAAAAAATTACCTGTAAAGTCGGCGAAAACCGTAACAAAATCAGCAAAAAAGAAATAAGAAGAGCAATAAAAAAACCCGCCTGTATCAGGCGGGTTTTTTATTGCGTCAACAAGTTTAAGTTAGGCTGCAACGGCTTTGCTGAGTTGCTCGGTTGCTTCTGCCACTCGCTCATTGATGGGTTCAAGTGCTTCGTTGGTGTATTCAAACATCATGTTTGAAAGACGCGCAGACTGGCCGAAGAAACTATCCAAATACTGGTTGAAGATACGGTTCTGCACATCGAAGAAATCGTTGATGGTGCGGCAGCCGAAGAATTCTTTAGATGCCTCCATATTATCAGAAATCGCGCGGTTTGCAGATTCAAACGCTTCGGTGCTTAAATCACGGGCGAAAGAAGCGGTAAGGTTGCTGCACTCAACGCAGGTTTCCAGATTTCCACGAGACAGTGAAACCACCTCATACATCAGCTTGGTGGCTGCATCAGCAGATTTTGCAAACTGCTCTGCGCTTTCACGGCTCATTTCAAAGGCCTTTTCCTGCACTTTTTTAGCTTCGCCAGCGCCGCTGCTCATGAATTCACGAACGGCTGAGTTGCCAATGCGCACGACATTTTCAGCCGCGTTGCGTGTGGTCTCAACAGCAGAATAGGCTTCTTTTTTTGCATCTTCAGCAATATTTGCAGCCAATTTAGCACTTGGACTGCTTTGATTTGCGGCTTTTTTGTTAGCTTGTGACATAATCATTCTCCTAAAAAATTATTCTTGGCGTATAGCAGATGGCTGTCTGTAATATATTTCACCACCCTATGCCGCACTGCAGCATATCGTGTAGGTGATATAGTCCCGCGCTAATAATTTGTCAAGGTTTGTGGTGTAATAATATAATCGTAAGGCTGTATTATTTTGGGGCAGGAACGGGTGTTACGCTTTTTCCTGCATTTCTGTTTTTAAGATTTACATATGTCATCAAACACATTATCTTGACGGTAACAGGGATTAATAACACTAAACATAGTGGTGGATTGGCGAATAATGAAAGTAACGAACCTCACAGTTATCTACCTTTTTGCGTTTGCACTGGCATTTGTGACCTGTGTACCTCAGGAAGTTCAGGCAAAAACCAGTTCTACAACTAAAACCAGTGCTAATAGCACCAAGAAAACTGTAAATAAATCAACAAAATCAACAAAATCAAGCAAATATAGTAAATATACCAACAAAAAATCTGCTAAGCGCAAGGCGTCTTCTGTTCCAGCGGATAATTATGCTGCGCTGGTGGTAGATGCCAATACCGGCAGGGTGCTGTATGAAAAAAATGCAGGCGCTACGCGGTATCCAGCATCACTCACTAAAATGATGACGTTATACCTCACCTTTGATGCGTTGAAGCGTGGGAAGTTGTCGCTTGATCAGGGTATGGCTGTTTCAGCCAAAGCGGCCTCCCAGCCAGCCACTAATATATCCCTCAAAACAGGAGATAGGCTGCCAGTCAGGAAAGCAATAGAAAGTCTTGTGGTGCGTTCGGCGAATGATGCGGCGGTGGTACTTGCTGAAGCCATCGGGCAGACGGAGTGGAATTTTGGGTTGCTTATGACCCAGAAGGCCAGAGAGTTGGGTATGAAAAGCACCATTTTCCGTAATCCGCACGGATTGCCAGATTCCAAGCAACATACCACAGCGTATGACATGGCGAGGCTTGCTATCGCCCTTCGCCGTGATTTTCCTGAATATTATAAATACTTTAGCACGACAGAAATGAGCTACAACGGCGTAAATTATACTACACATAACCGTGTACTTACCCGTTATCAGGGGGCAGATGGCATTAAAACCGGTTATATCCGTGCATCTGGTTTTAACCTTGTAACCTCTGCCAAGAGGAGTGGGTTTAACCTTGTTGGGGTAGTGATGGGGGGTACGTCTTCTAGTGCGCGTGATCAGGATATGATAAACCTTCTGGATCGCACCTTTGCCCAGCTGGAATCCCAGAAAAACAGCATGGCTGGCAATAACGGCGGACAGGATGATAGCAGCCAGCTTTCCATGGATGGCACAGAAGAAGTGGCGTTTTACAAGGAAAATCACTGATTCTGTCATAAAACTGTCATATCTGGGTGCTGGCTTCTTCTTTGTTTAAGGGTTAGAATGGAGATCATGAGAGGTTATTATTGTGGCTGAAAATTTTATCCCGGATCCTGTTCAACAGATGTCGAAGGTTGACCTTTCACAATTCAAAAACCTTGATGATCTGATTTTCAATATTCTTGATGAAGGTATGAATAGGATATCAGGTCTCGCAAAAGCTATTGGCGCACAGAGCTTAAATGCTGTTGCGGCGGGTGGCCAAGCTCTAAGTGGATCATCCGTAAATCCTATGCGGGGTGACTATGTTTCGCCTTCATCTTCTCCAGAAACACCAGAAGGTTCTAAAATAGAAGTACCAAACAAAGAAAGAGCAATGATTAAAGATACAAATCCCGGTCAGGATGCCTCTCAACTTGCTTCCGGTAAAACTATGCAAAAATCACCATCTAGCGATCTCGTGGCAAGCGTAGATATTCGCGACATTGGTACTCTTCCATCGCCTGCCGTCTTTAATGGTGTAATACGTGAAGAAAGTCTGGTTCTTGGGAAGTGAGCTTTTTGTGGTTTTATACCAACCAGGATAGGTGGTAAAATGCGCGAAGAATCTCAGGGCGTAGGGTTTGCCTGAGTTTAGTTCCGGCTTTGTGCTGTAAACACAACGGAATATCATTTCTAGAACGGTGATACAGCCTCAATAACCTGACTACCCCAGCGTGGTTGCTGAACATCAGAAATCTGCCCGCGGCCACCATAAATAATACGTGCCTGTGCAATCTGCGATGAATCAATGGTGTTATCCGAGCTTATATCCTGAGGACGAACCACACCTTTTACTGCAACTTCACGAATCTCATTGTTGATGCGGATTTCCTGACTACCATCAATGGCGAAATTGCCATTGGGCAATACTTGCGTAATCAATGCGGCCACTTGTGTTTCAATGGTTTCCTCGCGTTTGATGGCACCGGTGCCCTTGTGTGAACCCGCAGTATTTACGGATGCAAGTGCAGCAGGGTTTGCCTCTCCTGGCAGCCATTTAAATAATTTATTCTGAACGCCAAATACGGCTGGTGCCTGAATAGAATCACTGCCGGTGCGTGTGCGGTCAGATTCGTTATCGAGTTCAGCCTTGTCTTTAATCTTGATATTCACACGGAGAATATCGCCAACTCGCGCTGCCCGTTGGTCACGGAAGAATGCGCGTGCGCCAGGCTGCCAAAGTGAATTGGCATACTGCTTGGGTGCCGGTGCTGTTTCTGGCAGTGGCCATGTTACGGGCTGGTATTCTGCCTGTTCTGTGGGATTGACCACGGCTGACATTTCCGGCGGTTTTCCTATTTTCTCGATTTTATCCATGGTGCTGGCGCAGCCAGTAAGTGCTGTGCTTGCTGCCAGAAACATCACAATTGTTTTAGTTAGCTGCATAGGATGCTCCTGTATTGCTGCTCGCGCTTATATCTTTTGGAGTTGGAATAGTGGGAATAGACACCTTGCTTTCACTATCTACCACGGCATGGATAACTTTCTTGCTGGAAAGATTTTTGATTGCAATCATATCACCCTTGCTGCCGCTTTCCATGGCCTGACCGGCGGTGGTGATTTCAATGCCAGCTGCGTTATAATGCACCTGCACTATGCCATTTTTCTGCACCAATGTGGGGCCTGCAATTTCATGGATGCGTATTGGGCGGTTTGCTGAAATAGTGCGCTTTGGCGATTGCCCAATAATTTCTTTCGGGTTGGTTACGGTTTCAGCACGTGTGCGTGCCACAGGAAAACTACGAAATTCAATATCATCCTCACCAATTACTTCACCAGCGCGAATCTGTTTTTTTAGCACCACTACATCGGCAACTTCTTCAAATCGGCCATTTACAGGAAGTGCGCTAATTACTTCTGATGTTTCAGATATAGCCATGACGCTTGCGTTCCAGCGGTGTGTGCTGGCATCAAAAGTAAGACCGCGAATCTCTACAGAAATAGGCTTGTTGTAGGAAAATAGCGGCTTTGATCTTTCATATCCAATCACTGAGGCGGCGATTTTTTCACCCGATCCTTTTGCGATAAGTGCTTCGCTTACGGCAGTTTCAACATCGGCACTGGTAAGCTGGAACAAATGACCATCCTCACCAACTACCGGCACGTCAGAGGTATTTGCCGATGCAGTAAATGAGAATAATATAAAAGCAGCTATATATTTAATCATAAATTATACGCTCTGGTTTAAGGATTGCAGCATTTCGTCGGATTTGGAGACAACTTTACTGTTCATTTCATACACGCGCTGCGCTTTGATAAGGTTGGTGAGTTCGCTTACCGGATTCACGTTTGAGCTTTCCAGAAAGCCTTGCAGGATAGTACCAAATCCATCGGCTCCGGGTGTGCCGGTGACAGGTGATCCGGACGCTGCGGTTTCTGTGTACAGATTGTTACCGATGGCTTGCAGACCAGCTTCATTGATAAAATTCACAGTCTGAATCTGCCCAACTACTGATGGATCAATCTGTCCCTGTATAGTTACCGACACTTCCCCAGACTGGTTGATGCTGATACCGGTGGCGTTTTGTGGAATGGTGATGGCCGGTTCCAGTTCAAAACCATCGGCGGTTACTATGTTACCATCAGGACTAAGCTGCAATGCGCCAGAGCGTGTGTATGCCACTTCGCCGGTTGGTTGGGTGATTTGTAGGTAACCTTTACCCTGAATGCCTAAATCCAGAGGGTTTTCGGTTGGCTGCATGGTTCCTTGTCCTACGTTGCGATATACCGCAGCGAGCTTTACGCCAAGACCGAGCTGAATACCGGTTGGCACAATGGTACCGCCATCCGATGAATTAGCACCTACGCGGCGTATATTCTGGTACAGCAAATCCTGAAATTCTGGACGTTCCTGCTTGTATCCAGTGGTGTTAATATTAGCAAGATTTTGTGATGTGACATCCACGTAGAGTTGTTGGGCTTGCATGCCGCTGGCGGCGATATCTAAAGACCTCATGGCGTGTTACTCCTTATTATCCTTGTTGCGCCCAGGCATTAGATGCCTTGCGTTGTAAATCGTACATAGTTTCAATAAATTTTGCTGTGCTGCCTACTGCACGCGACACTTTAATCATATGCGTGAGTTCGAGCACCGGCTGGACATTTGAATTTTCAAGCACGCCATGTGCTATTTTTACCTGTGCCGGATCTGCTGGCAGTGGCGTAGCATCGGTTTTATAAAATGTGTGGCCTACGCGTTCCAGTAACTGCTCATTTTCAAACTGCACTACACCGAGCTGGCCAAAATCTTCCTTGTTTACCCTGATATTGCCGTTATCGCCGATTTCCACTTCGTTGGTGTCTTCAGGAAATACTATGGACTGATTGGAATTATCCAGAACGGGATAACCCTCAACAGTCACCAGCGTACCATCGCTTGCAAGCTGGAAATTGCCGGCGCGGGTATAACGAATGCCAAGGGGAGTCTCAACCGCGAAATATCCATTGCCATTAATGGCAACATCCAGTGGTCCATTAGTTACGGTTTTGGAACCGCTTTGCGTGTTTCGGTAGGAAGAAATGTCATGTGCGAAGGACATGTCATTCCGTTGCCCAAGATTCACGTCTTTGGTAAGGTATGATTCAAACATGATGTGTTCAGAATTATAGCCGGTGGTATTGGCATTGGCGATGTTGTTCGCCGTGGCAGCCATATCGCGGAACAAGGCCAGCTGACGTGAAAGGGTGATGTAAATACTATTATCCATGACGCTCTCAAAAAAGAATTACACCTGAAATTACACTTAGGTATAAGCAAGCCCTGTGCCAAAAAAATTATGTTTACAATAGTAACTATTCAGTAATCTTTGCTTGCTTGTATAAAGATAAATAATCTCTATAAATCATAGCATAAACAGTTTGGAGTTACGTCGTCATGGCATTGTTTGGAAAAGGCAAAAAGAAAGACAAGGCAGCCGAAGAAGGCAAAGAAGAAGACAAAGTAGACGATAAAAAAGAAGATGATAAAAAAGAAGACATTAAAGAAGGTGATGGTGAGGCTACCGCTGAAGGCGAAGGTGGTGCGAAAAAGCCTAAGAAATCAAAGAAGAAAATTATTATTATGGGTGTGCTGGCTCTAGTAGTGCTGCTTGGCGGTGCTGCGGGTGCTTATTTTGGTGGCTTTATCGGCGGCGACAAACATGAAGAAGCAGCGGATAGTAAAGAAAAAGATCCTTCAAAGACTATCTTTTATTCTATGCCGGAATTTCTTGTGAACCTCAACGCCACGGGTAAAAGTACCAGCTTTCTGAAAACTACAGTAATTCTTGAGCTGCACAGCCAGGTTGACATTGTAACGGTAGAAGCAAACTTGCCGCGCCTGATGGATGCGTTTAATACATATCTGCGTGAGTTGCGGGCGAGTGATCTGGCTGGTTCTGCAGGTATTCAGCGCTTGCGCGAGGAATTGCTTTTACGTTGTAACAAGGTCTTGGCACCCACGGAAATTAGTGATGTATTATTTAAGGAAATAGTTGTTCAGTAAGCATTATTATCGTTGGCATGGCTTTTGCGCTGTCCAGCGTGTGTTCATAATAGTTACGCAGTAGTTAATTGTAGCGTTGCGTTAATTATGATATAAGGTGTTTAACTGACTTCGTGGGTATTGGTTATGAGTGAGACAGAAGCTAATAACGAAGGAGCAGCCGCTGAAGGTGGCGCAGAACAGCGCATCCTGAATCAGGACGAGATTGATACACTACTGGGTTTTGACAGTGTAGCAGATGGCGGGCCACAGATGGATGGTATTTATGCCATTCTTGATAAATCCACTACGGCTTATGAAAAACTGCCAATGCTGGAGGTGGTGTTTGACAGGCTTGTTCGCCAGCTTTCCACCTCACTCAGGAATTTTACCTCTGAAAACGTCGACGTAAGCCTGGATTCAATGACCAGCATACGTTTTGACGATTATTTGAATTCAATTCCATTACCTGCGCTTTTGGTGGTTTTCCGTGCAGTGGAGTGGGAAAATTTTGGAATTATTAACGTTGATACCGCGCAAATTTATGCCATGGTAGACATTTTACTCGGTGGCAGAAAATCGGCAAAACCTACTCGTGTAGATGGCAGGCCATACACCACAATTGAACAGGATATTATCAAGCGCATGGTTGAAGTGGTGCTTGCTGATTTAAGCAGTGCTTTCGAACCTCTTTCACCGGCCACTTTCCATCTGGAGCGGTTGGAAACAAACCCACGTTTCGCGACGATTACGCGTCCTGCTAATCCTGCACTTCTGGTGCGCCTTAAAATTGATATGGTGGAAGAACGTGGGGGCTATATTGAGATTCTGATGCCGCATACCACCCTTGAGCCGATTCGTGATCTGTTGCTTCAGATGTTCATGGGAGAAAACTTTGGGCAGGATACAGTCTGGGAAAAGCATCTTGGTCGAGAACTACGTAATACCGGTGTAACGATTGAAGCCGTATTTGAAGAAAAAACGGTTACTCTTAAAGATATAATGAGTCTAAAAGTAGGTAGTACAGTACTACTTGAATGCACTGCTGAGGATGAATTACAGATTCGTGTAGGTGGTGTACCCGTAACAACAGGTACTATGGGGCGTGTGGGAGAGCATGTAGCGATTGCACTGAATGAACCAATCAAGCGCAAGGCTAAGGAGAGAACATGACAGGGGCAATAGCAAATTTATTAGTAAATGTAATTATTATTACGTTGCTTGTAGTGACTATTGCCTATTGCTGGGTTTTGAATCGGCGGATAAAGATTTTACAGGACAGCAAGGGAGAATTAGCGCAGCTTCTTAAGCATTTTGATGAGTCCACACAAAGAGCGTCTGAAAGCATTATAGCACTGCAATCTGCGAGTAAAAAAATTGGTGAGACCATTCAGGCACGCGTTGAGAAGGCCAATTTTTTATTAGACGATCTGTCATTTATGATTGAGAAGGCAGCTAAAGTATCGCAGCAGATGGAAGCTGGTTTTGCGGTGAGCCGTGCAAAAAGCAGGGTTATCACAGAACCTGCAGCTCAAGTCCGCGCTGATGTGCAGGAACGTGAAGAGGTGTTTATTGCAGATACTCCACCACCCAAAAAAGTGCAAGCACCTGAACCATCACGTGCGCCTGTGGCGGGATCCAGCCGTGAGACTACGCTTGCTGCCTTGCAGGCCGTTATTGAGCGCGCAAAACGCCGTTCATTCGAAGATAACGATGATGAACAGGATATGCCACCACAGCCTTCTGCAAGGGGAAGAACAAAATCAGAGCAAGAATTATTAGAAATGATTCGTTCTGGGTTTAAGGGGTAATAGTTAGAACATGCGTATTATACCCGTTACTATTGTTACGGCGCTGCTTTTTCTGGCTGTGAAGATGATCGATTTAACGCGCGGTACAGAGATGCTATCGGCTGGTGTTATTATTGCCAATGTAGAGGCGCAGCAGGCAGGTGATACGGCAGCTCAAAAAATGCCTGAAAAGACTGAAGAACAAGAAGTAAAAACCGAAGAAAAAAGCGCAGAAAAACCAGAAGAGAAAAAAGAAGAAAAATCAGAAGAACAAAAAGGCGAACCTGCTAAATCCGAAGAAACTAAGAGTGATATCAAAGAAAGTGCTGAAGAAAAGAAAGAACCAGAAAATACTGCGGTATCCGAATCCTCCGGTGATACCACTGACCGGCATTTCACAAGCTCAGAATTAGATTTATTGCAGAAGCTTGCAGCGCGCCGCGATGAGTTGGACAGGTGGGAACGTAATATACAGATAAAAGAAGAAGTGCTGAATGCGACAGAAAAACGTATTAATGAACGTATTCTTGAAATTGAATCCATGAAAAAGCAGGTGGCTGAGTTATTGGCGCAATATAATGAAAAAGAAGACGCAAAAATACGCAGCCTTGTAAAAATCTATGAAAATATGAAACCCAAAGAAGCCGCACGCATTTTTGATGAAATCGAAATGCCGATATTACTGTTGGTTATTGATAAGATGGCTGAAAAGAAGGCAGCGCCGATACTTGCAGGTATGAATTCAACAAAAGCTAAGCAGATTACGGTTGAGCTTGCGGATCAGCGTAAATATAACTCGTCAAAAATGACATCGGTGGCACCGGCGGCTACACCACCTGCTTCTAGTCCTTCACAACAATGATAAATAATATATCCGCACACCAACGACATGGAGGTATCGCGCGCTCTATTTTTCGCGAATATGATATTCGTGGTATCTCAGGCGAGAGTTTGTTTACCGAGGATGCCTATAGTATTGGCCGTGCATTTAGCAGTAGAATATTTGATCAGAATAGACGTGTGTGCGTATGTCGTGATGGCAGGCTTAGTTCTCCATCACTGAGCGAAGCATTGATTCAAGGTATTCTGGATAGCGGTGTTGATGTAATCGATATTGGTGTTGGGCCTACGCCAATGTTGTATTTTGCAGCGTATATGCTTAACGCAAGCGGTGCTATTATGGTTACTGGATCACATAACCCACCCAAGCATAATGGCATGAAATTTGTGCTTGATGGAAAGCCATTTTATGGGGCTGATATTCAATCACTATATAAGATTATTACAGATGGTTTGCCTTCAATTTCTACAAAAGGCAGTGTGCAGCTCTATGATATAAAGCATGATTACATAAAAAAACTGCTTTCAGTATTTCATGAAAAAAAATCGATAGGTGTGGCATGGGATGCGGGGAATGGTGCTGCCGGAGAAATTATGGAGGCATTATGCAAATCGCTGCCAGGCAATCACATTGCCCTTAATGCCACAATAGATGGGCGGTTCCCTGTACATCATCCGGATCCGTCAGTGGCTGAGAATCTCTATCAACTGGTAGATGAAGTAAAAAAGAAGAAACTGGATATTGGCGTTGCCTTTGATGGTGATGGTGATCGGGTGGGGATCATCGATGATGAAGGATTTATTATATGGCCAGATCAGTTGATGATGCTTTTTGCACGGGAAGTACTACAAAAATGTCCGGGTGCGATGATCATTGCTGATGTAAAAACCAGTGATAATTTATTTTCATTTGTAAAATCGCAGGGTGGGGTTCCGCTCATGTGGAAAACAGGGCACTCACACATAAAAGCAAAAATGGCTGAAACAGGTGCAAAGCTTGCAGGTGAAATGAGTGGGCATATCTTCTTTGCAGATGAATATTATGGCTTTGATGATGGATTGTATGCCGCCATGCGCGCGATAAATATTGTATCTAATATGGATATAAAACTTTCAGAATGGCGTAAACAGATGCCTAAACTCATCAGCACTCCGGAAATACGCTTTCCGTGTGACGACGGCAGGAAGTTTACGGTCATTACAGAAGTAGCTGCAAGGCTTACATCTGAGGGTATCGTATTTAATAATATTGATGGTGTGCGCGTTAACAGCGATGGCGGCTGGTGGCTGCTGCGTGCTTCTAATACCCAGCCTATGCTGGTGGCGCGCTGTGAGGCAGATACACAGGATAGTCTTGATAAATTAGTCAATGTTCTTCAAAAACAACTGACGGCAAGCGGAATACGCCTGCCGTCATAATCATTGTTTTAATTATGCCTTATCTTCCTGAAGTGTCAGGAAGAGTTGTGCATCGAGTTCTGCAGGCATTATCGGTTGAATCTTAGGTTTGAACACATCTGCATCTGTGCTTGCTACGTCAACCACTGGTGCAGGAGCTAGTGGCTTGTTAGCCACGACGACTGGTTCAGGTTTTGCAGCTGTAACAGCGTCAACATCGCTTTTCGTACGGTTATCAAATTCAGCACGGGTAAGCACCTGATTTCCATTTGCATCAGCAGCTGCAAATGCTTTGCGAACAAAATCAGCATCTACTTTGTTGCCAGCTTTCTGATAAAGAGCAATGGCATTTTCCAATTCCTCTGCGGAGATTTCACCGCTATTGTCAAGATCTGCCATAGCAAATGTATCGCCTTTATCGGCAGCGATTCGACGGCGAAGTTCAGAAATACTGAGTGCGCCATCTCCGTCAACATCTGATGTCATGGAGAAGATGTTATCCAGCATTGCGTTGGCACTCTTATCATCCATGCCATCAGCCATGAGTGATTTTAAGGCTTCGTCACGCGTTACTTTGCCATCGGTATTACCATCAAATTTATAGAACATGATTTCGAAGGCACGCGTATCATCAGAAGCCTTGCCATACTTGTTGTAATTATCAAATTCGGCACGTGTAAGAACCTTGCTTTGATCAAGATCCGCTTCACCATAAATTTTACGTACATTCTCTGCATCGACTTTCCAGCCAGCAGCTTGGAAACGCCTTATAGCATCTTCAAGTTCTGCGCCGCCAATTTTACCATCGCTATTCAGGTCATATGCAGCAAAAGCATCGCCAGCGTCTGCTTTCAGGCGGCGATTGAGTTCAACCATGCTCAAACCATCGCCATTCGTATCGCTGGTTTCGGAGAGTATATTGCTTACAAATGCATCTATACCTTTATCATCTGCACCGGAAGATTTAAGGATATTTACAATTTCTTCTTTGGTTACAAGGCCATTCTTATCGGAGTCAAAATTATTGAATATTTCCTGAAAAGAACCTGAAAAAATACTTGCTGGATCTACCTTTGGTGCGATAGAGAACGCGTCAATAGCAGGTGCAGCAGGTTTTGCCACGGGCTTTGCTGCGTCAACACTAGCCACGACAGGATTTGATACAGGTTTTGCTATATCAGCATCTGCGGCTGTTTGCTGGGTTTTTATAATGGATTGATATTTAAGCTGGACGTTGCCGCTCACGAGCGGATTAATACTTTGCATTGTAGGCCTCCTACCTAGAGATTAAACCGAATTACATATTCAGCTAATGCAAAGAGTACGCCAAATTCACTAACGTATTATTAAAATTGGATAGAAAGCAGCTAAAACTGTATAGTTTTCTGAAAAATATAGAGAAAAAACTCTATTTTTTCTTGGCCTTCATCATGGCAACGATATCCAGAAGGCGCTTTTCTTCCTGATCTATACTGAACTGTGTGCGCTGGCGGGCAACTTCTGCCTGAAGCTTGGCCTCATATTCATCATCAAAGCCAAATTTTTCACGCATATGCTCCACAACAGCCGGAGGTGGCTTGGTTTCATACCCATACACAATAATTTTGCCGTAATCACCAAGGCGCATAGATTCGCGTGCTTTGGTGCGTTCATAAAACTCGCGGTATTTGCTGGGTTTTACCGCAATGTAAGCATAATAGGGGCGGCCACTTGCGGTAACGCCGTCAGTGTATGCAATAATACTTGCGCCTTCATCCGCTTTTTTCAGAGCTTCAGGTGATTGTGGTTTTAATTTGCCAGATTGTTCAAACTGATATGCTTGCATACACTACTCCTTACGCCAAACCGGCAACATTTTCGCGTTGCTGGCCAGGGCCTCCAGCATTCACCTGAATTTCTGTCGCATTTGCGACATCCATGCGGACGGGTGCGATTTGTCCATCCCTACCGTTATCATTTGTAGCCGCCACTTCTTTCTTGGCGGCATCTTCTGCCATTGGGGCGTCTGCATCAACGACACCTGCCTTAGCGGCCTTGTTTGGTGTGACCTGCTGGTCTTCTAAACCTTCTTCTTTATCCTGCCCCATTTCGGCCTTGCGTCCTTTTATTGCGCCTACCATTTCAATCATGCCGGTCTTTTGGATAACGGCGTTTCCACTGTTTTTCTCTACAAAAGAGATGATTTTATCCATTCCTTTAGGGTCGTTCATCAGCTCTTTTTTGAATTCACGCATTTCTTCCGCCATTTCCATTTTGACGGCGTTTTTATCTTCCAGTGTTTTGGCGTTATCCAACTTAGTTTCAAGGGCAATCATTTTCTCCATGCTGTCGCTATTCTTGAATTCTTCGGAATTCTCCATGAGCACGCGGTATTCTTTTAGCTCTGCTTCGCGCGCATCATATTTTTCTTTTAAGGCTGGATTATTCGGATCCTTTTCATAAGCATCCATGATCTGCTGTGATTCACGGCTGTAATCGAGCATCTTGATACGTGCGCCAAGCTCAGCGCGTTGATTTTCCGAAAGGCTTGGGTCATCCTTCCATTTTTGCAACTCAGCATATTCCTGCTGCTCACGGTCATACATCCGTTTCAGGTAATCTTCCGTGCTGAGATTGGTATCCATAATGTCTTTATTCTCAGCGGCGTTGAACTCCTGCATTTTTTTATCAAACTCCGCGTTGCGGCGGGTATTTGCCGCTTCATCAGGCTGAGCCTGCTCATCACCAATATTATTGGGATTGAGCATCATGGCCTTGGCTGTGGGGAGGTTTGGTTCTGCTGACATAAGAATTACCTGTAAATTCTGCTCTGAGTTATCATTCAGACTTCATACTACTACAAAAAACACCGATTGCGTGTGAACTTTTTGTGACGATTTGGTGATAACCCTTTGAATTAGATGGTCGGGGCGAGAGGATTTGAACCTCCGACCCCCAGTCCCCCAGACTGGTGCGCTAACCGGGCTGCGCTACGCCCCGACATGGTATAACCGGTTTTTCAAGCGCCCGGTTATTTATATAGTTTGCCGCTCGCTTGCGCTCACGGAGGGGGCTGCGCTACGCCCCAAAAAATGAGAATACGTGAATGCCTAGTAGATATTTTTTAGTAGCTTGGCAAGCGGTTTGGTGTGTAGGGATGTTTAATCCGTAAAATGGGGGTGTTTTGCAATATCGCCTTCGGATATGCCGAGTTTTTTACAGATGCCACCTGCGAGCTCCAGCACAGCTGCGGTAGGTTTTCCTGCCGTGATAATATCTGTTGATTCTGGTGTGGTGCTATGCGCGATGTATAGTATTTTTCCAGATTTATCTAAAAAAAGCATATCCAGAGAGATATAGGTGTTTTTCATCCACATCATCGCAATGGGCTGGTTTTTAAACATAAACAACATGCCTCTGTCTTCAGCCAGTGATGTGCGGTACATCAGCCCTAATGCTTGCTCTTCCGGAGTTTTTGGCGTTTCTATGGTAAAAAAATGGCTTTCTTTGCCTGATACAATTTCAATAACACTAGAATTATCGGCGATATCCGCTGTGGCTGAAGGTGTATAAAAGCCCCCAACTAATACCATAAAAACTGCTAATATATTGATAAATATAGTATTCATGTTGTTATTTGTCATAAAAATGTCACTATAAAATAGTTTATTGTCAGTATATACTTAGTCGTATGAGTAATACACGCAATTTTATAGGTGGCAGGGCTGGGAGAGGGGGTAACCCAATCACGGATCTTGTTAAACTTGAAATACAAAAAGGTGGTAAATTGCCGCCTGCTGCGCGTTATAAATATATTCTCAAAAAGCGTATGGAAGCCGCGCAGGGTTTGCAGGATGCACATGGAAAAATGAAGCTGAAGGGCGCAACAGTTGATTATAAAAATATTCTGGGTAAAAAAATAAGTGATTCTAAAAATAAGCAGATTGGTAATGCTTCAGGCCGTTTTAGATCAAAACGAGCTGAGGATGCGTTGAAGCAGATTGCAATGAAGAAGGCTGCAAAAGAAGCAAAAGCCATGCGTAAAATGGTCATTGTCCGACCACAGAGCTTTGCCAATGGTAGCATTAACTCTAAGGGTCAAATATACGACGTTGCAAATAACATGGTTGGCCAGGTAAATACAAAAAATGGAAATATGGCCACGACCATGGGATGGTCGTTCGGTAAATACAAGCCTCGCAGCGTTATGACAAATATGGCAATTCAGGAAGCCATAAATAAATATAGCCCATATTATATCAATCTTCGAAAAATGCAGGCTATGCAGCAAGGTATGGTTGTTACAGAAGAGGTGGTTAATCTATACGGGTATAATTCATCTCCACAACAATCAATGCATATGAGTGACCATTACGGTAATGATGCATCGGGACCTAGGCAAAACATAGGTGTTACCGCCTGGGGTGCCATGAGTAACAACACATGGGGTACGTTTGCCGATAACGCGTGGGGAACTGTTGCCGATAATGCGTGGGGTACGGCGAGTACTGACGTTTGGGGTGGTATAAGTGCCGGAAGCCTTTGGGGTGCCAAAGGCACCAGGATATGGGGCACGGGTGATGGAAAAAATTATCTGCGTAAATTTGCGCAGGCCATAGCGGCTTTGTTTGGTATCAGCCTCAATACAAAAGAAAGTCGTGCAGCAAAACGCGAGTTCCTTGCACAGCATCGTTCTTCAAATCGCTCTGGCGGCGGCAGCACATCTGCTCCACGTACAACAACGCGTCGCTAATTTATATTTGTTGTATTTTCCCCCTTCCGGTGTGTAACACTCGCGTGTAATTTCCATAAATGTAGGCTCGAATTAATCTAATTTTTTCTGGCTTATATTTCTATGCACCGCAAAAGGTGAGAATGCCTGCATCGTTGGCATGTTTTTTTAGTTTTTTCTTAATAACGTCATTGTTTTGTCATTAAACTGACACATAAATAAAGTATTCTGACTACATAAGGCGTTTAAATATAATGTGTATAAAATATCATAGGAGAAAATATGAAGAAATATACAATTGCTGTTCTTAGTGGCATTCTGGCACTTGCATCTGCCATGCCCATGAATGTCGCTGCACAGGTCACAAGCACTACGGTTCCCAGCGTAATTCTACCGGCTCCAATCTTTTCGTCTTTGCCAGTTGGACATCTGGTGACTGAGGAAGTTTCAATTTATCCTCCGGGTGTTACTGCTCAGCAGATAGCAAACGACATGGGTGGAACTCCTGCATCACGCTCGCGTTTAGGCTATATCAATGAGAGACTTGTGAACAAATGTATAGGGACATTTGCCCAGTGTCATGCTGGGGCAGTTTATTTAAGTGGTATGGTAGCCCAAGTCTGTGCCAAGAAGATGATAGGTACGCAGACAGTGTCTACATACATCAGACGTTTGATTCTTACCCTTAAAACGCATACCGGTGCTGTGGCATTTCATATGGATTATACACAAACTATCCCTTGTCCATAAAATTTAGCCGTCTGATTCCTTCATTGCGTGGAAAAGATTATACCTGCGCAATGAAGGAAAGGTTCTTAGCCATTTGTCTTTCTATGCACCGCAAAAGGTGAGAATGCCTGCATAACCGGCATAATCTCGACACGGTTGATGTTTACATGTGGTGGCTGAGAGAGTGTCCATAATATGGTATTAGCAATATCGCTGGCAGAGAGGGGTTTTATACCCTGATATACTTGTTTTGCTTTCTGTTCATCTCCTGCAAAACGCACTATAGAAAATTCTGTATCGCACATGCCGGGTTCTATATTGGTAACACGGATGTTTTTTCCCAGCAGGTCGGCACGAAGGTTTAATGAAAAATGTTCTATAAATGCCTTGGTTGCACCATAAACATTGCCGCCAGGGTAGGGGTATGTGCCGGCGATTGACCCAAGATTTACAATATGGCCAGAGTCACGCGCTATCATCTGTGGTAGCACGGCTTGTGTGCAATGCATCACTCCCATAATGTTGGTATCAATCATCTGCTTAATATCTTCTTTTGCAATATTCTCAAAAGAAGATAAGCCCAATGCTAATCCAGCATTATTGATCAGTATATCAACCTCAGAAAAGGCAGAAGGCAGAGACTGGAAAGTATTTTGTACGGCTTTCTCATCCTGTACGTCCAGTGGTATGGCGTGAACAGAAACACCTAATTCACTTTTAATTGCTTCGAGCCGTTCCATACGCCGTCCAGTGGCGATGACTTTAGCACCCTGCGCTACAAATAAACGTGCACACTCCAGCCCAAAGCCTGCGGTTGCGCCGGTGATGAAGATGGTTTTTCCTGTCAGTTGCATACTATTAGTTGTTAGTTGCTGGTTGTTCGTTGCTGGTATATTAAATGTAAGTATTACTAACTGGCAACAAGCAACTAACAAACCAATTTATGCATAAATTTGCATCACCAGGACAATTTTCTCGTATCAGCGATAGAGTATTGCCGTGGTTAATTATGGCGACTGTGTTGTTACTTGCCTATGGATTAGTGCAAGCCTTGTTTATTTCTCCGCCAGATTACCAGCAGGGTGATTCCGTGCGTATCATGTATGTCCATGTGCCAAGCGCATGGATGAGTATGATGATTTATTCAATAATGGCTGCAGCATCTGCGGGTTTTCTTATTTGGCGGCATCCGCTGGCAGAAATTGCTGCAAGGGCAAGTGCGCCGATAGGTGCTGGTTTTACTCTCATTACTCTAGTGACCGGCTCACTATGGGGCAAGCCAATGTGGGGTACGTGGTGGGAGTGGGATGCGCGGCTTACCTCTGTGCTTGTGCTGTTTTTTATTTATGTTGCCTATATTGCCTTGGCAGATAGCTATGAGCATTCTGAGCGTGGCAAAAAAATATGCGCCATATTTGCGTTGGTTGGGTTTGTCAATATCCCTATTATCCGGTTTTCGGTGGAATGGTGGAACACGTTGCACCAGCCCGCCAGTGTTATTCGCAGTGGTGGCATAGCTATTGATGCATCAATGCTTTATCCGCTTATCAGCATGGGGCTTGGGTTTGTGTTGTTTTACATTTGTTTGTTGTTAATACGCATGAAAACTGCCCTGCTTGAGCAAAAAATCCGGCGTTTACGCGCCAGTTGATGGTTGATAGTTGATAGTTGATGGTTTATAAGGGCAACCCTCACTAACTCATAGAAACTAAGATTATGACCTTTGTTGTTACTGATGCTTGCGTAAAATGCAAATACACTGATTGTGTAGAAGTATGTCCTGTAGATTGTTTCTACGAGGGTGAGAATATGCTGGTCATTAATCCAGATGAGTGCATCGATTGTGGTGTATGCGAGCCGGAATGTCCAGCAGAAGCCATTCACCCTGAATCGGATGAATTACTCAAATGGGTGGAAGTAAACCGTGAATATGCCGCCAAATGGCCAAACCTTACGGTGAAAAAAGAACATCCGGCAGATGCCGATGATTACAAGGGTAAAGCAGGAAAATTTGAGGCGCATTTCAGTCCGAATCCTGGAACTGGCAATCCTAAATAGAAAATTTTAGTATTTTCTTCTTATTTCTCCCGTAGAATTGCCGCATGAAAAAATCGGCTTTACATAGTGGCTTTACGCTCGTTGAAATCTCTATCGTTCTGGTGGTGATTGGTTTGGTCACAGCTGGAATTTTGGTTGGGAGAGATTTAATTAAGGCTTCTGAAATTCGTGCCACTGTTTCGCAGGTGGAGCAGATACGCACTGCCGTAAATACGTTCAAACTCAAATATGGTGGTATTCCTGGGGATTTACGCGATGCCACCATTCATTGGCCGGAAACCGTGAATGGCGATGGAAACGGTATTTTATCTGTTGTTCCTGGGCCTGACGTTGAACTGGATGGCGTGCAGGAATATGAGTATTTACGAGCCTCGCAACACCTTGCGCTGGCGAACATGATCCAAGGTTTGTATACAGGTGAGCCAGTAGACCCAGCAACTAAGTTCTATGAAGTAGGTACCAATGTCATACCTGCAAAATGTTGCAGTAGGGGTGGGTTTGTATTTTGGGACAATAGCACTTCATCACCCGCGAAATATATTGGTCCCGCCTATTATAATAGTAAATTCCTGATACTGGGAGGCATACGAAATAATAACAACATTCAGGAATTCATCACCAGTACCATCACACCGGTGGATGCATTTGCTATAGATAGCAAGAACGACGATGGCATAGCCTACTCTGGGGCTACATTAGGTCTTGCGAGTACGCACAAGGGAGGAGGTCTTTATATTCCAAACTTTTGTTCCAGTTCTTATCTTTCCGCAGGGTTGGGCGGAGGTGATTACACCCTGACAAATGACTTTGAGCCTGCCTGCTCTATGTATTTTATTATTGAAAGATAAGGATAATATTGAAATCAGGCATTAACCATTAAATTGTTTCTTTTTCGTTAATTTTATGCTATGTTCTTTGACGATTTAAGCGTCTACCACATTTTATAGTATGTGGATAAGTTTTACATACTACATATATGGGTATTGTGTAACGTGCATGCAGAAGTACTGCAACAAAACTTTGAGTTAAAGGAACATTATGTCAAAGAAAGTTGTGTCCAAGGCAAAAAAGGCAGTTAACAAGAAGCCAGTAAAGAAAACGGCTAAGAAGATGCAACCCAAGGCTGTTAAAAAGCCTGTGAAGGTGGTTGCCAAGAAGCCAGTTGCAAAGAAGGTAGTAAAAGCGGCGGTAGCTAAAAAAGTAGTCGCCTCTAAAGTGATTGCCGCAAAGCCTGCTATAAAGGCAGTTGCGCCGCAGCGTCCTGTTGTTGCTCCAGCTAAAGTATTTACCAAGCCTGCTATCCAGCCATCTGCAAAAGCTACCTATAAAGTAGGTTGCCACGTGGTGTATCCAACGCATGGGGTTGGCAAGATCATCTCTGAAGAAACCCAGAAGATTGGTGATATTGAGTTGAAGATGCTGGTTATTGCGTTTGAGAAAGACAAAATGACATTGCGTGTGCCAGTACACCGCGCATCTGCTGCGGGTCTTCGTCCGATAAGCTCCGGCGATCAGATGAAAAAAATGTTCGAAACACTTCGCAGCAAAGCAAAAGTGTCTCGTGGCATGTGGTCTCGCCGCGCGCAGGAATATGAAGCGAAAATCAATTCAGGTAGTGTGCTTTCTGTTGCGGAAGTGGTTCGTGACCTGCACCAGAACGTAGATCTTTCTGAGCGTTCTTACTCTGAGCGTATGATTTATGAATCAGCACTCGCCCGCCTTGTGGGTGAGCTGGCTGCTGCCGAAGGTACTGACCATAAAGCGGCTACTGATAAGTTGATGAAACTGCTTCGCGCTAAAGCGGCTGCCAATATCGCAGCGGCAAAAGAAGCGGCGTAATTTACCGATTAATGCTCCGAAAACCCCAAGTGTAACAGCTTGGGGTTTTTTATTGAACAGGAATGATTATGAGTGAAAAAGATACAGCCTTAAAAAACAAGCATGTACTTATTATTGGAGCAGACAATAGCGCGGTATCTTATGGTTCAAACTTAGAGCCTGAGGTTGAGAGGCTTATTAGAGTAAATGAAGACATAGATTGGAAAAATCAAAACTTTGCTGCTTCAATTGGTCGGGTAGTAATGACATCTGATGCGCAATTGGATGCAATAGTAGTAGTTAACCCAGATATGCAAAAACAACTGGCAGAAGGTTTTAATGCGCAGCCTCTAATAAAACTTGCTTCAGCAATTTATGGCTTAAAAAAACCTGTCATCATACTTGATTCAGGGCAGATAACCGAACCAGTAAGGAATTTTCTAAGCAGTATTGGAGTGTTATATCACAACTCTGATGAAGTAAAGCCAGAGCAAATTTCATCTATCGTTTCTGGTGTGATTGATGAAGTGAGCCGCACCAAGGGAAAAAACGAAGGCCGTGCTTAAAAGAAAAGGAGTTTTATGACAACAGCAGTATTAAACAAACAAAGCATAGATGCGCTAAAGAAAGTTGTGGTTTCATCGTCAGTGGCATTTGCAAGCCCGCAAGATGCAAATGACGAATCTCGAGGGGCATATGATGGAATGGGTGAGGGAGCAAAAAAGATGGCTCCTACATTTCGTCCGTATGCAACTGCTATATTGGATGAACTGGGTAAAAACTTAGCGAATAAAAGAACGCTCACTAAGGAACAATTCGTAGAGTTATTTGATTCATCTGGCGAAGATGCGGTAGCTAGAGTGATAGCTAAAACAGGAAGCCTTAAACCCGAATTTATATCATTTTTAGTTGGAGCCACAGATCATTTGCTCCGTAATATGGAGGCCGCATTTGATGCAATCGCAGAAAGCCAAGGCAAGCTACCACCGAGGGGAAAGCCATCACCTTAATATTGAATAACTCTACGCCGCTTTTTTCTTCTTAAGCAGTGGCTTTAAGAATTCACCCGTTACGCTTTCCTTAATCTGCACCACATCCTCAGGCGTGCCGGTGGCCACGATTTTGCCACCTTTATTGCCACCGCCTGGGCCAATATCTATCACCCAATCAGATGTTTTGATGACATCTAGGTTATGCTCAATCACCAACACCGTATTGCCGGAATCCACCAGCGTATGCAGCACGGTGAGCAGCTTCTGGATATCATCGCTATGCAAACCAGTGGTAGGCTCATCAAGAATGTAAAGCGTGCGGCCAGTGGCACGCTTAGAAAGTTCACGCGCTAACTTGATGCGTTGCGCTTCACCTCCGGAAAGGGTGGTGGCAGACTGCCCAACAGCGATATAGCCAAGCCCAACTTCTTGCAAAGCTACCAATTTCTCACGAATGGAGGGTTGAGCAGCAAAGAAGGATACACCTTCTTCCACTGTCATCTCCAGTACATCGGCGATGGATTTGTCTTTATATTTTATTTCCAGTGTCTCCCGGTTATAGCGTTTGCCGTGGCACACATCGCATTTTACATACACATCCGGCAGGAAGTGCATTTCAATTTTAATGAGGCCATCGCCCTGGCAGGCTTCGCAGCGGCCACCTTTCACGTTGAAGGAAAAGCGCCCGGCGGCATAACCACGCGCCTTGGCTTCCGGCAATGCGGTAAACCAGTCACGAATCGGTGTGAATGCACCAGTGTAAGTAGCAGGGTTAGAGCGCGGTGTGCGGCCAATGGGGGACTGGTCGATCTCAATAATCTTATCAATAAATTCAAGGCCGGTGATAGAGTCATGAACGCCTGGCATTTCCTTGCTGCCGTTCATTTTACGTGAAAGTGCCTTGTATAATGTTTCAATCACCAGTGATGATTTACCACCGCCAGAAACACCCGTCACACAACAGAAAGTACCAAGCGGAATTTCTGCGGTGATGTTTTGCAGGTTGTTTGCGCGTGCACCTTTAACCACAATTTTTTTATTGCGTTGTGGTGCTCGGCGATTTTGTGGAATGGGAATAAATTTAGCACCGCTCAGATATTGGCCGGTGAGGCTCTTTTTATTCTTCATTACCTGTTCGGCTGTGCCTTCAGCCACAATCTCACCGCCATGCACACCGGCGGCAGGGCCCATATCAATTAAATGGTCGGAGGCGCGCATGGTATCTTCATCATGCTCTACCACAATCACGGTATTGCCCAAATCACGGAGATGGCGGAGTGTGTGCAGTAATCGCTGGTTATCGCATTGGTGCAAACCGATAGATGGTTCATCGAGAACATACAGTACACCCGATAGGCCAGAACCAATCTGCGAGGCAAGGCGTATACGTTGTGATTCACCGCCGGAAAGCGTGCCGGATTCGCGCGAGAGTGTGAGGTAATCAAGCCCTACATTGATAAGGAATTTCAGGCGTTCACAAATTTCTTTGAGAATCTTTTCAGAAATCTGCTGGTGCTTTTTGGACAGTTTTTTGCTGAGTTTTTCAAACCATTCATTGGCGGCTTCTATGGTAAACTGTGTAACTTCACCGATATGCAGGCCATTCACTTTCACGCATAAAGCTTCGGGTTTCAGGCGTGCGCCACCGCAGCTTTCGCAGTGGTGTTCGTTCTTAAATCTGGAAAGTTCCTCGCGTGCCCAGTCGCTTTCGGTTTCCTTCCAGCGGCGCTCAAGGCTAGGGATAACGCCTTCATACGGTTTATTGCTGAGATACGTCCGTGGGCCATCATTATAATGAATGCGGATAGGTTCCTCGCCGGAACCATATAAAATTATTTCTTTTATTTTTTCCGGCAGGTCGCGGAAAGGGGTGGTCAGGCTGAATTTATAATGGCTGGAAAGCCCTTCCAGCGTTTGCATATAATATTTGCTGGTGCTGCTTGCCCAGGGTGCTAGTGCTCTATCCATCAATGATTTGTTAGTATCTGGCACCACTAAATCCACATCAAAAAACATCTGTGTACCAAGGCCATCACAGGTTTGGCAGGCACCATACGGGCTGTTAAAAGAAAACAAGCGCGGCTCAATTTCGGAAAGTGTAAAGCCGGACACAGGGCAGGCGAATTTTGATGAAAATGTGATGCGTTCACCTTTCACAATTTCTGCCACCATCAATCCATCACTTAACTCCAGCGCGGTTTGAATAGAATCCGCAAGTCGGTTGCCTAATTCTTTATTCACAACAATGCGGTCTACCACCACTTCGATTTCATGCTTTTTATTTTTATCAATGGTGGGGAGATCTTGCATTTCATGGAGCTCCCCATCAATTTTGACGCGCTGGAAGCCTTTCTTTTTGAGCTCTGCCAATTCCTTTTTATATTCACCCTTATGGCCGCGCACAACGGGCGAAAGCAGCATCAGCTTGGTGCCTTCCGGCAGTTCCATGATGCGGTCTACCATTTGTGAAATGGTCTGGCTCTCAATAGGCAGGCCAGTGGCCGGAGAATAAGGAATACCAATACGCGCATAGAGCAGGCGCAGATAATCATAAATTTCGGTGACAGTACCAACGGTAGAGCGAGGATTGCGCGAGGTGGTTTTCTGGTCAATCGCAATGGCGGGTGATAGGCCATCAATGGATTCCACATCCGGCTTGTCCTGAATGTTCAAAAACTGGCGGGCGTATGATGAAAGGCTTTCCACATAGCGGCGCTGGCCTTCTGCATAAATAGTGTCAAACGCAAGGCTGGACTTACCAGAGCCAGACGGGCCGGTGATGACAACCAGTTTACCACGCGGAATATCCACACTAATATTCTTGAGGTTATGCTCTTTAGCGCCGCGGACAGAGATAAATTCTTCGATTTTCATAGTTTCCCTTACGTCATTCCGGCGCAGGCCGGAATCCATATTTTTACAAAGTGGGAGATACTAACAATTTATTACTAGCATGTAACGTTCTTTTCCGCTTATATGGATAAAATTTTTACATAAACAAACATAGATTCTGGCCTGCGCCGGAATGACGATAGGGAGTATTTATGGCAGGCAGCGTAAATAAAGTAATTCTGGTTGGAAACTTGGGTCGTGACCCTGAAATCCGCAATACGCAGGATGGCCGTGAGATCGCCAATATCACCATCGCTACCTCTGAAAGCTGGAAAGATAAATCCACCGGCGAGCGCAAGGAAAAGACTGAGTGGCACCGTGTCGTGATTTTCAATGAAGGCCTTGTGAATGTGGTAAAAAATTACCTTAAAAAAGGCGCGAAAGTATACATCGAAGGCGCACTGCAAACCCGCAAATGGACAGATAAAGACGGCCAAGAAAAATACTCTACCGAAGTGGTGCTGCAAGGATATGGCGGCACACTTCAAATGCTTGATTCCAAAGGTGGCAGCAGCGGCATGAGCGATAACAGCTCCGGCGGCTATTCTTCCCAGCCAAGCTCTTCTGGCTCAAAACAGCCAGCCACCGAACTGCTGGATGACGAGATTCCATTCTAAAAGTCTAATATATTGGTTTTATTGTAAAAAGCACCGGAAAACCGGTGCTTTTTTTATCATAAATCCGTGCAGATTCATTAAACTGTAATAATTTAATGTTAAAATCAGTGTCAGAAAGCAACTACTACAGATTGTTTCTATCTTTGGTTTATATGGAATTAGAAGCCTATGAAAAAAATATATAACACGCTGCTGGCTGGAGTATTTGGATTGGTGGTTGTTGTACTGTCAACCAATCAGGCAATGGCGCAGGTAACGGATGACTTTCCAACGGTAGATGTTGAACCTGATCTAGTGCCACAAGATCCTCCGCCGCAACCTCCCAGATTTAAAATTCCGGCTTATGGGCGTGATGTAATGGGTGTGCAGGGGTTATGTACAATTGAATGCGTGTATGGAAACAAACCTGGCGATTACAGCGGTACAACCCAGCAGGCGTCAGATGCTTGCAAGAGAGATGCAGCCACTTATTGCCGTATGTACGAAGAGTGTCTAATTGTGGTCATAAGAGCTTCAGGACGGGATTATCCTGACGTACCTCCTTGGTACGTTAGTTTCAGTTGTAGATAAAACACGGCCTAATCAAGGTAGAGTTGATCAATCCCGCGGCAATTGCCTGCGTTTCCTATCTGGGCGGACTTTGCGCTTTAGTGTAAAGTCTGCCATGCGGCGCCCCACATAATCATGCACCACATTGCCAAGTTCTTCTTCAATCCCGCGATAATAGTGGTCGGCACCGTTAATCAGCTTATATTCCACATTGGTGCCATGTTGGCCTGCAAGTTTGGTGGCCAACTTATTGACTGCATCCTCTGAAACCACATCATCCTTATCACCTTGTGTAATCAAACCCGCAGACGGGCATGGGGAAAGGAACGAGAAATCATAGAGGTTAGCAGGGGGGGATACTGCCACAAAGCCTTCAATCTCAGGGCGGCGCATCAGTAGTTGTAGCGCAATCCATGAACCAAAGGAAAACCCTGCAATCCAGCAGGTTGGGGCATCGGGGTTATTGGCCTGCAACCAGTCCAGCGCGGAGGCGGCATCTGTTAGTTCGCCCACGCCTTCATCATATTTCCCCTGCGATTTACCCACGCCACGGAAATTAAACCGCAGGGCTGAAAAGCCATTCTGCACAAACGTATGGTACAGGCGGTAGACGATCTTATTATTCATTGTGCCGCCGTAAAGCGGGTGCGGATGCAGCACCAATACGATTGGTGCGCCCTTTATGTCGCTGTGATGATAACGGCCTTCAATGCGGCCTTCAGAACCATTGATAATTATTTCAGGCATTAGAGCGTCGCTCCTATACGTATGGGTAACCTGTTGTCTTCTTGATTGAACAGGTAAGATAGTTTACTTTAGTTGTGCTTTATAAGGAATTTAGTGCCCAATGTTCAAGAGAATAGTGAATGATATTGATGCAATCCTAATCCGTGACCCCGCAGCACGGGGCAGATTAGAGGTTGTTTTATGTTACCCAGGCTTTCATGCGCTTGTTTTGCATAGACTTTCCCATTGGTTATGGAAAGGAAACCTGAAACTTCTCGGCAGGCTTGTGTCTTACATCAGCCGTTTCCTCACCGGCATTGATATTCATCCGGGCGCCACCATCGGCCAGCGTTTCTTTATAGATCATGGCATGGGGGTGGTGATTGGTGAAACGGCCAGCATCGGCGATGGCGTAACCATGTATCACGATGTAACTTTGGGTGGTGTTGCCCCACAGAATGATAAAAAGGGCGCACTGCGCCATCCACAAATTGGCAATAACGTGATTATTGGTGCGGGGGCGCATTTGCTTGGGCCTATCACGGTGGCTGATGGTGCGCGTATTGGTTCTAATGCCGTGGTAGTAAATAATGTGGAGGCAGGGGCGGTGATGGTAGGGGTTCCGGCACATTCCGTAACTGAACGGTCGGGAAAAAAAGCCGCTGCCAGCAAGCCCATGCATTTTGAAGCATACGGCACACCGCAGGATGCCGATGCTGACCCCGTTTTCCGCATTATGCAGCAAATGCATGAGGAAATTGAAATACTCAAACGCCGAGTGACTGAACTGGAAGCCGATGAAACATCGCTGTTCGGTTCGGCCAGCAAGTGGGAGAATAAATAGTTAAGCCCCGCCAAATGGCGGGGTCTGGTTCAATTTTGGTGATGTATGAAAATTTTTTCTAACCTTATAAACACAAAGCACCTGCCCCCGCAACAAGTGCGGGGGTGGTTATGATCCTCGGAACTAAAGCACGCTATGCCGTGATGGCGATGGTGGATCTGGCAGGTAGAAACTCAGATGAGCCTGTGCGTCTAGTTGATTTAGCCTCATCACAAGAAATAACAGTTCCATATTTAGAGCAGCTTTTTGCTAAGTTGCGTGATCATGGGTTAGTGCAATCTGTGCGTGGGCCTGGTGGTGGTTATATGCTTTGTAAACCTGCCAATCAGATTTTTATTTTGGAGGTTATCAAAGCCGTTGAAGAAAATGTAAAAATGACACGCTGTGACAAGCAGGAGCATAGTGGTTGCATGTCCAAAAAAGCACGCTGCCTAACACATGATTTATGGCAGGGACTTGAGCAGAATATCCATGATTATTTAGAGGGTATTTCGTTGGCGGATGTGCGGAGTCGGAAGTCACCTAAAGATAAAATATAATTTTATATATTTCAGTATATTAATACGGTTTTTGTTGTCATAAAACTTTCATGTGACTTCTACCATTTTTCAACTACCTTCTAATAATTAACTTTTAGGGTAAAGATGTATGAGTTATGTATTAGACGCCTATGCAAAAATTGGTATACAAGCTGAAAAAAACAGGCAGCTTAGTGCGGGTGAGCGGATAAATGTACCAGATTTTAAAGCAGAAAAACGCGCAGATAAGGTAAAATGAGCTAAGCTATTATTATCAACAGGAGCGTTGACTGGCCTTGCAGGGTTCTCTATAGGCAGACTCACGAGTGATGATAGCGCAGAGGCGGCACTTAAGGCGTTCAGAAACAATGACACGGCTGTTACCGCGTTGGCTGAGAAAATGTCCGAGCAAGGCGTGCCAACCACCTCTGAAGAGGCTAGAACGTTTGTTCAAGCTCTTTTGGAAGAAACAAACTCTAAAGGTTCAACACAGCAACGCGCACGTTAAACTACACGTTTACGCTACTTTGCTATTTTTCCCACTACCGGTTTTGTCGGCGATACGCTTTGCCACTTCCGCCACAAAGTCTTCAGTCGTACAATCCTTTTGGCCACATAACATTTAGTGTACCTTAGAGATGGGGAATCAAAGTTCTCCACATCTTTAGGTGTTCCAATTTCATTGGCTAGCAAGTTGTACTGTACATAGAGG
>JBKDKX010000006.1:0-170875 GCA_046344715.1 Alphaproteobacteria bacterium
TAATGCCGATTCATGCAGCGTATGAATGGCAAAGAGTTTCTGGATTTCTGGAAGATTTTTATGTGAAATAATTTTGCAGATTTTGCCGCCGCAAGTGGCACATTTTGCTTTAAGCAAGAATGTCTTTGAGCGGTGTTTGTGGAGAGTGACACCACCCCCACACGCCATGCGTGCAGCATTGCATTTTCCACAACGAAATTCATGCAGCTGGAGGGTGAGTTGGTTTTTTAGCCTGCGGACTTTATCAAACGCGATCACCACTTCCCCGCGCAGCATATAGGGGTAAATGCCTTCATTGCGTTGTAAGCCGTCACTTTTTATCCAGCCAAGTACCGTGCCTTTGGTGACGCCTACCAATTCAGCAAGGGCACTTACAGAATAAGACATTTTTGCTTTAATCCGCCGAGTATTTATCCGCTTCATTTATGAAACTCCTCAATTAATTTGCGTATATCTTCAACCTTCCAAGCAGTAGTGCGCTCACCTAGTTTCACAGGTTGAGGATAAATGCCCTGCTTTACTTTTGCCCACCATGTGGATTTCCCTACAGGTATGATCTGAAGAATGGTTGGCAGGCGTACAAAACCAGTTTCAGGTAGTATATTTTTAGTATTCATAATTTCTCCTTTTATATAGTATGTAATACAATATACATATTGTAGATAAAAAATATATTTACTCTATAATTTCAACCCCTTGATTCTATTGCTGGTGGCCTTCTCTGAAACACAAAATAGACTAGCTAAATGACGCTTTAATTCTGCCTGATCATCATTTCTAAGTCGAATAGTGAAGTTATAATACTCTTCACTAAAAAGCTCTTCAGGCATTAGCAATTCTGCTGCTAATCCATTTGCCTGTATTTCAAGGTTTTGTCGTTCTTTGGCGGGTAGTTTCTGATGAAAAAGAGGGCTTTCGCAGTTAACCATATACTCACGATGCATTACATAGTGGCCAATTTCATGTGCTACTGTAAAACGTAGAATACGTTCAAGATTTTCTTTGTTTTTTCCTTTTGGCTCTTGAAACTTTTCACAAAGAATCAGCTTCTCATCCGGTAAGATCATACCCAATGTACCTTTTCCGTATAGCTTTTCTAATTCAAAGAAATTTATTCTCAGGCCTAATTTTTGGGTGGCAATTCCTATTACATCAGTGACAAGGCCATCTTGATATTCTGTACGTAGCGTATCTGCATAAGTCTTTATCGTCCGTGGGTGGACGTAGTTAACCTTCATCCTTTTTTGCCCATTTCCTTAAAAGCCCCGCATACTTTTGCGGGGACTGTTGAATGATCGCTAGCAACTCAGAATCCACCTTGTCTGCGTATGCAAGCAGATCATCGCTGTTATGTTCAAGCAACTGCGCCATTTTCTTAATTACATCTTCTGAGGGCGGTGGAAATTCCCCACGTTCAATTTTGCTCATGTATGTAGGTGTAATATCAAGGGCTAAGGCGAATTGACGTTGGCTGTAGCCTTTGTCTTCGCGCAAATCTTTAATAATATCACCAAAACTCTTTTTATGCCTCATAACCTATCCTTTGGTTGTTGCTATGGACTTAAAGTGTGTAATACTTACTACACAATAAGTCAAGCACTTTTCTTTTTGCTTATTTGTTAGCGGCTAACACGATCTAAATAATCACCCCACCACTGCATCATTTTGGCGCGTTCGGGCAGATATTGAGCGTAATTATAGGCGGCTCGCACTTGGTCGCGCTCAGCATGGGCAAGCTGACGCTCCACCACATCCTTATTAAAGCCTTGCTCATTCAAGATGGTAGAAGCGGTTGAGCGAAAGCCGTGCCCTACTGTTTTGCCTTTATAGCCCAGCACTTCGATTGCTCTCAGGAAAGTGTTTTCACTCAGTGGATTTCTAGGATTGTTTTGGCTGGGGAAGATAAACCCGCCATAGCAATCACCCGTCATTTTTTTTACCTCTTTTAGGATTTTCAGGCTTTGCTTGGAAAGTGGCACAATATGCGGCTCTTTTACCTTCATGCGTTCGGCTGGTATTTTCCATTGTTTCTTATCCCAGTCTATTTCTTCCCATTTGCCTTTGCGGATTTCTCCACTTCTCAGGAAAGTAAGAATCAATAGCTTGAAAGCATGTTTTGTAAGGGGTTTTCCCCCATACTCTGTGTCATACTTTTCCAGCTTTTTAAGGAAGGCAGGTAATTCTTTTTCTATAAGATGGGGCAGGTTCTTACTCTTTGCTGGTTTGAGTGAGCCTTGCAGGTCTGTTGTAATATCGCGTTCACCCCTGCCTGTGGCCACTGCATATTTGAATACTTGGCTGCATGTTTGCATAATGCGGTGGGCAAGGTCTAAATTGCCGCGCTCTTCCACTTTTCTTACTGCACCCAATAGCTCGGGCGGGCTAATCAGTTTAATAGGGCGGTGGCCAATATGCGGGAAGATATTGGCTTCAAGCCGCTTTAATATGTTCTCTGCATGTTTGGATTTCCAAGTGTGGATTTTTTGTTCATGCCATTCACGCGCCAGATTTTCAAAGCTGTTTTCGTAATCTTGCTTTTGTTCAACCTTACCCAGTTTGCGGTTTTCAGAGGGGTCTTGCCCAGCATCTAGCAGTTTCTTAGCCTCATCACGCCTTTCACGGGCTTCTTTCAACCCTACAAGGGGGTATGCACCAAGTGTTAGGAGCTTTTCTTTGCCCATAAAACGGTATTTGAGCCGCCATTTCTTACCCCCAGTTGGCAAAACATGCAGATACATACCCCCGCCATCGGCGAGTTTAAGGGGCTTTTTAATGGCTTTTGTGGCCTTGCATTTAGCTTCTGTAAGCTTCATAAGCTATAAACATACCCCCAATTTAGAAGTCCATACCCCCAGCCATACCCCCACATTTTTAAGATTCGGCAAGACGGGATAAGGCGTTACAAGGCATGATTATAGCCGGAAACACCTGTAAAATCAATGATTATCGGGTTATTTGAGACTGTGCCAGACCATGGGAATGGTGACCCCTACGGGAATCGAACCCGTGCATCCACCGTGAAAGGGTGGTGTCCTAACCGCTAGACGAAGGGGTCTTGCACAAGAAGCGTAATAAATTGCTCCCAAAAAGGAAGCGTAGTAATCGCCAAAGACTGCCCGATAGTCAATAAAAAACTGATGCTACCATTCAAAATTCCGTATTATTTGCAAAATTAACGGGTTGAGGAGCTGTCAGCAGGTTTATTAAACCGGCCAACATTGCCCAAAAGCTGCTCCATGAAGCCAAGACTGTGACCTTCGGTAGGGGTTTTGCGCTTGGCGATGGCAATATCCTGACTATTTTCTTCATTGAAGGTTTCTACTTTGCTTACCATGCCTGCCATATCAAACTCGATTTTCGTAACATCCTGTTTTACTACTTCAGGTTTAAGGAACGCCGTGGCTTCCTTGCGGGCGGCAATATAGTACCAGGTCTCATTACCAAAGCTCGACTGGGAAGAAGGAGAGCCCAGATTTGCCAGCACTTCATCACGCGTTTGCCCAACGCTTACCATGGTTTTTATGTCACCGGTGCTTACATACCCGCGGTTATCCACCTTGGCAGAACACGCGGCAAGTAGACATAGGCATGAAAGGATGGCTAGTTTAAGGGGCTGGATTTTATTCATAAACCATATTTATCGATTACTTTGCGGGCACGTTAGCGCATCTGCCTTATAAAGGCAATAATCTTACAGTGATATTGCTGATTCTGCTTGGTTTTTAGGTGTATAGCCGATAAAACATGTCGTTGCTAATTTTTTTAAGGAGATATGCCATGGGTATTATGCCGGATACGTGGATTCGCGAGCAGGCGAACAAGGGAATGATCGAGCCATTTGTAGAGAATCTGCACCGCGAGGGCGTGATTTCATACGGTGTGTCAAGCTATGGGTATGACGCGCGTGTATCCGATGAATTCAAGATTTTTACCAATGTGGATTCTGCCATTGTTGACCCAAAGGATTTCTCACCAAAAGGTTTTGTCGACCGTCAGGGACCGGTGTGCATCATCCCGCCGAATTCATTCGCATTGGCGCGCACGGTGGAATATTTCCGTATTCCACGTGATGTACTAGTGGTGTGTGTGGGCAAAAGCACCTATGCGCGTTGTGGCATTATCGTGAACGTAACGCCGCTGGAGCCGGAATGGGAAGGGCATGTAACGCTGGAATTTTCCAATACCACTCCCCTGCCCGCAAAAATTTATGCGAACGAAGGCGCCTGCCAGTTTTTATTCCTGAAGGGCGACAGCGTATGTGCGACATCTTACAGCGACCGCAAAGGCAAATACCAAAAGCAAACAGGTGTAACGCTGCCGCGTGTGGAGAAGGTTGCTTAAACTATGCCCACATCTGCTGCGCTTCAAACACCCACCGGTAATATACGTCTTATCCGCAAAGAGGATAATGCTGCGGTAGCGTCTATTATTCGCGAAGTGCTTACTAGCTTTGGTTGTACAGGGGAAGGATTTGCTATTCATGACCCTGAAGTGGATAGAATGTTTGAAACATACCAGTTGCCGCGTAGTCGCTATTTCGTGATTGAAAGAGACGGTATCGTAGTCGGTTGTGGTGGCGTTGCTCCATTAAAAGGTGGCAACGAAGATATTTGTGAACTGCAAAAATATTATATTCTGCCTGAATTTCGCGGCTTTGGTTATGGAAAGCAAATATTGGATCTTTCATTGAATGCAGCAAAAGAATTTGGTTTCAAACGTTGCTATCTTGAAACATTACCCTTTATGAAAGTGGCAACAGCACTTTATGAACGCGCTGGCTTCATTCGTATTGATGGATCAATGGGTGCAACGGGTCATCATGGGTGCGACCGCTGGTACATTAAGGAACTGTGATGGACAAAATAAAAATCACAGGTGGCGTACCGCTCAAAGGAAGTATCCCCATTTCGGGGGCAAAGAATGCTGCCTTGCCGCTGATGGCTGCGTGTTTGCTTACCGATGACACGCTGACGCTGGAAAATGTTCCCTTCCTTGCCGATATTATCACCATGGCGAATTTGCTGGCGCAGCATGGCGTGGCACTTTCCACCAATGGCGATGGCAAAAATGGTGCGCTCGGCATTTCCCGCAAGCTGGAAATGAACGCCTCGCAGGTGAATAACCTCACCGCGCCGTATGATCTGGTGCGCACCATGCGGGCATCGGTTCTGGTGCTGGGGCCGTTGCTTGCGCGGTTTGGTGCAGCAAAAGTATCGCTGCCGGGGGGATGCGCCATCGGCACTCGCCCGATTGATCTGCACCTCAAAGCCTTTGAGCAGATGGGCGCAAAAATTGACCTCGCCGATGGGTACATCCACGCCAAGGTAGAAAATAAACTGAAAGGCGCACATATACAGTTTGATAAAGTATCAGTGGGCGCAACGGAAAATGTGATTATGGCGGCATGCCTTGCAGAAGGCGAGACCATCATCAGCAATGCCGCGCGTGAGCCGGAAGTGTGCGACCTTGCCTATTGCCTGCAAAAAATGGGCGCAAAAATCGAGGGCATCGGCACGTCAGAAATTCGCATTCAGGGCGTGGCTGCGCTGCATGGCTGCACGCATAGCGTGGTAGCGGATCGCATCGAAGCGGGCTCATATGCGGCGGCGGCGGCCATTACCGGCGGTGAAGTGGAGCTTATTGGTATTGGTGCAGATTTACTGGGTGCCGTGATTGAAAAATTCCGTGAAGCAGGTGTGTCTATCACCGAAACACCGCGTGGATTGCTGGTAAAGCGCGATGGAAAACATATTCAGGGCATTGACATCATGACGCAGCCTTACCCAGGCTTCCCAACCGATATGCAGGCGCAGATGATGGCGCTTCTTTCGGTGACTGACGGTGCTTCGATGATTACCGAAACGATTTTTGAAAACCGCTACATGCATGTGCCGGAACTGGCACGCATGGGTGCGCGTGTGGTGGTGCATGATGCATCGGCGATGATTCGCGGCGTGCCGGAACTGCGCGGTGCAGAAGTAATGGCGACTGACCTTCGCGCGTCTGTGTCGCTCGTTATTGCAGCACTTGCCGCAAAGGGTGAAACCCTCATTCACCGCGTCTATCATTTAGATCGCGGCTATGAACGGCTGGAAGAAAAACTGGCGGCGTGTGGTGCAAAAATCGAGCGTATCTCTGAGCGCAAGCAATCGAAAATCGAGGTGGCATGAATACATCTCCACTCATAATGGCTGTGCCAAAAGGACGTATTCAAGACGAGCTGGTGCCGCTCTTGAAACAGGTTGGTATTGAGCCGGAAGATGCATTCTTTGATGAAAAGGCACGCCAGTTGCAGTTTGCCTGCAAGAACTCGCCGGTAAAACTTATCCGCGTACGCAGTTTTGATGTGGCAACGTTTGTGGCCTTTGGCGCAGCACAGATTGGCGTTGCTGGCAGTGATGTGCTGATGGAATTTGACTATCCGGATATTTATACACCTCTGGATCTGAAAATTGGTTTTTGTCGCCTGTCGCTTGCCTGTATTGACACAGATAATGCGAAAGACGATCTCGATCACGCAAGCCACGTGCGCGTAGCCACAAAATACCCAAGCGTCACGCGGCGCTATTTTGCCGATCAGGGCATACAGGCAGAGTGCATCAAACTCTCCGGTGCGATGGAGCTTGCGCCAAAACTTGGACTTGCCAATTACATTGTGGATTTAGTGAGTAGCGGCCGCACCTTGCAGGAAAATAATCTGAAAGAACTTTCTGTCATTTCACAGGTATCTTCTCGCCTGATTGTCGGACGTGCTGCGTTCAAGACGCGCTCGGCGGAAATCAGCAACCTGATACAGAGCTTCCGCGAAGTGGTGTATGACCGCTAAGTATCATACGAAGTCCACCGATTTCGCGAAGCAATTTTCAACATTCCTGTCTGCGCGCAGCGAAGATACTTCGAACGTTTCAGGCACAGTTTCAGGCATCATCGACAAAGTGCGAATCGAGGGCGATGCTGCATTGTTTGCCTATACTAAGCAGTTTGACAAGTTTGAGGCTACTGCGGATTCTGTCTGCGTTTCGCCGCAGGAGATCGCGCAGGCCTTGAGCCTGTGTTCGCCAGAACTCATGGCATCGCTGAAGAAAGCGGCTGCGCGTATCCGCGATTATAGTACACGGCAAATGCCGCAGGATTTAGACTATGTGGATGATACCGGTACGCGACTCGGCCATCGCTGGACGCCGGTTGACGCAGTGGGGCTTTATGTGCCAGGTGGCCTTGCCGCTTATCCCAGCTCGGTGCTGATGAATGCTGTGCCTGCAACAGTTGCTGGTGTGAAACGCCTCGTGATGGTGGTACCTGCACCGGAAGGAAAAATTAATCCGGCGGTGCTGGCGGCAGCACATGTGGCAGGCATCAGCGAAATATATAAGGTGGGTGGTGCGCAGGCGGTTGCGGCACTGGCATACGGCACGCAGACGATTACCGCAGTAGACAAGATTGTAGGCCCGGGCAATGCTTATGTGGCGGAAGCCAAGCGACAGGTGTTTGGCACGGTGGGCATTGATATGATTGCAGGCCCATCAGAAATTCTGGTGATGGCGGACAATAAAAATAATCCGCAGTGGATTGCCGCTGATTTGCTTTCTCAGGCAGAGCATGACGCGCTCGCCCAATCCATACTGATAACAAACGATGAAGCCTTCGCAGATGAGGTGACAAAGACCGTGGGTGCAATGCTGCAAACGTTGCCACGCCGCGACATTGCCGGAAAATCATGGAAAGAGTATGGCGCAATCTTCATTGTGAATGACTGGCTGGAAGCCTGCGAACTCACCAATGCCATAGCACCGGAGCACATGGAACTGGCCATCGAACAGTCAGAATTGCTTATTCCTCACATTCGTAATGCTGGTGCGATATTCTTGGGTCGTTTCACGCCGGAAGCCATTGGGGATTATATTGCAGGACCTTCGCATGTACTGCCCACCACGCGAACGGCGCGTTTTTCTTCCGGCCTTTCGGTGTTTGATTTTCTAAAGCGCAGCTCCATCATTGGCTGCACCGAAAAATCTTTTGCAGCCATCTGCCATCAGGCGGAATTGCTTGCCGATACGGAAGGGCTTGCCGCACACGCGCTTTCCATGCGCCTGCGTCATCAATCATGAGTGCCAACGAATATATAGCAAAATTATCGCTGGATGATGAAGGTGTTCGTCGCCGTTCGCCTGAAGCAGAACATGAGCGCACGATTGCGATGACCGACCTCAAGCATCGCAATAAATTTCATGCGCACTGTCTGGAATGTGGGCCTTATGATGTAAAGCTCGGCGTGCGTGAGAACCGTCTGGTCTTTGCTATTCATGCTATGGAAAGCGAGAGGAAGGCTGATCTGGTGATACCGGTTTTGCCACTCAAGCAGACCATTAAGGATTATTTCCTGATATGTGAGAGTTACTATGAGGCTCTCAAGCAATCTGGCCATGCGCGGCTTGAATCTATCGACATGGCACGCCGTGGCATCCACAACGAAGGGGCGGATATGCTGCAAAACATGCTGAAAGGCCGTGTGACTGTGGATTCTGACACCGCACGGCGGCTTTTTACTCTTATTTGCGTTTTGCACATCAAATAGGTTTTGGCCATTATTTTTGTTGGCCTTTACCAATTTCCTGCTAAAACCTAACACCTAATAACTTAAAACCTGAGTATTATGGCTAAAGAAGAACTCCTCGAATTCCCCGGTGTTGTCACTGAACTGCTCCCAAACGCCACTTTCCGCGTGACGCTTGAGAATGGTCATGTGGTCATTGCCCATACCTCCGGTAAAATGCGCAAGAACCGCATCCGTGTGCTTGCGGGCGATAAGGTAATTGTGGAAATGACACCATACGACCTGACCAAAGGGCGTATTAAGTTCAGAGAGAAGTAGTTATGTCATTCCCGCGCAGGCGGGAATCCCTGCCTCAACGCAGGAGTATGTGGATAGGGAGATCCCTGCCTACGCAGGAATGACAATTCAATGAAAACCATACCACAATTCATCCTTGCTTCCGCCTCTCCGCGTCGTCTGCAACTTTTGAAACAAGCGGGCATTGTGCCCGATGATATCATTGCTGCGGATATTGATGAAAACCCACACAAAACTGAACTGCCACAACATTATGTACTCCGCATGGCGCAGGAAAAAGCGCGGGCGGTTGAAGCGCAGCGCCCTGATGCGGTAGTGCTGGCGGCGGATACTGTGGTTGCTGCTGGCAGTCGCATATTGCCCAAAGCGGAAGATGAAAAAACGGCGCGAAAATGTTTAGAGTTGCTCTCTGGTAGGAGACATCGCGTGTATACGGCGGTGTGTGTGAGGCACGGAGAGAAAATCCAGCAGGTCACTGAAATGACGCAGGTACGCTTTGCGCGCTTAAGCAAACAGCAAATCGAAGCCTATCTTGCAAGTGGCGAATGGCAGGGAAAAGCTGGTGGTTATGCCATTCAGGGATTAGCCGAAATCTTTATTCCGTGGATTAACGGATCATACTCCAACGTGGTGGGTTTACCTCTGGAAAGAACCTGCGCTATGCTGGTACGTATGGGAGTGAAAGCATGACCGCACATGTAACCACGGTTGCCTTTGAAGGTATCAGCACCACACCGGTGGATGTACAGGTGCAGATGGTATCGGGCATTCCCAATTTTTCGATTGTGGGCTTGCCAGACAAGGCGGTGGGCGAATCTAAAGAGCGTGTGCGCGCGGCGATTCATGCGCTGGGACTTGCGCTTCCTGCCAAGCGCATCATCGTGAATCTTGCACCGGCGGATTTGCTCAAAGAAGGCAGCCATTTTGATTTGCCGATTGCGATTGGATTGCTGGTGTCCATGGGCGTATTGCCGCAGGATGAAATTGAAAATTATGTAGCACTTGGGGAATTATCGCTGGATGGTAGCTTGCTTGCGGTTGCAGGCGTGCTGCCTTCCGCTATGCAGGCAACAGAGGCAGGCAAAGGCATCATCTGCCCGACAGCCAATGGCGGTGAGGCTGCGTGGTCAGGTGTTTCGCCTGTACTGGCGCCACCTTCGTTACTTGCACTTATCAACCATTTTAAAGGCACACAGGTGCTTGCTCAGCCAGAATGTGAAACGGCAGTGGCAACAGGGCGTGTGGTCGATATGCGCGAAGTGCGGGGGCAACCGATGGCACGGCGTGCACTAGAAGTTGCCGCCGCAGGTGGACATAATTTATTGATGAGTGGCCCGCCAGGTGCAGGTAAATCGCTGCTTGCTTCATGTTTGCCAGGTATACTCCCGCCGCTGGATGCGAAGGAAATTTTAGAAGCCAGCATGATCGCTTCCATCGCCGGGAAACTGGAAGGCGGCAAATTGAGCAGCAGGCGGCCATTCCGCGACCCACATCATAATGCGTCACAGGCGGCGATGGTAGGTGGCGGAAAGCGTGCGCTTCCGGGTGAGATTTCACTAGCGCATCACGGTGTATTATTTTTGGATGAATTGCCGGAATTTCCGCGTGCGGTGCTGGAATCACTTCGTCAACCTTTGGAAACTGGCCGCATCAGTGTAGCGCGAGCGCAGGCGCATGTAACATATCCGGCACGGTTCCAGTTAATTGCCGCGATGAACCCATGCCGCTGCGGGTATTTATCTGATGCCGAACGCGCTTGCAACAAAGCACCCAAATGCGCGGTGGATTATCAGTCAAAAATCTCTGGCCCGCTCTTTGACCGTTTTGACATGGTAATCGAAGTGGCTGACCTTCCAACACTTGATATGCTTAACCAGAATACTGGTGAATCCAGTGCCGAGGTAGCAAAGCGTGTAGCCGCCGCAAGAGAAAGGCAGCGCGCACGCTTTCACGACCTGAAACTGCCCTGTGCCACCAATGTGGAGTTACAGGGTGAGCTGTTGCATAGTGTGGTTGCACCGGATAATGCGGGCAAAAAACTGCTGGAAGAAGCAACGGAAAAACTCCGGCTTTCCATGCGCGGTTACACCCGCGTGCTACGCGTGGCACGTACGATTGCTGATCTTGAAGGGGCGGATACGGTGGGGCATAGCCATATCGCTGAAGCACTCTCTTACCGCCAGATGCAGTTCGGCAGGCAGCTGGAAGCGGCGTGAATGATTACAGTGCTTGTATTATTTTTAGATAATACAAGCACTGTCCAACGTACTGTTAATTTGCAGAAAAACTCACGTCAGCAAGGTTTTACACTGATTGAACTTTCGATTGTGTTGGTTATCATTGGGTTGGTTACGGCAGGAGTGCTAGTGGGCAAAGATCTCATTAACCAAGCTGAGCTACGTTCAATTATTACAGACGTCGAAAAATACAATACAGCGGTTAATACTTTCAAAGTTAAATATTGTTGCCTTGCTGGCGATTGCCCGTTTGCTACAGATTTTTTGGTACACAAACCGGTGGAGGTGGGTGCCCAAACCCAACGGTTGGCAGTAGTACAGAGAGTCCCCTTACCTGCAACGGTGACGGCAACGGCGCAATATGGATGCTAGTAGGAGGTCTCCCGAATAATTTATATGAGAGAGTACGGTTCTGGCAGCATTTATCCGCTGCTGGTCTTATTAACGGTAGTTATACTGGTATTGGGAACACAAGCCTTGGCGAAGCAATAGGATTTCAGGCGATTCTGTTTGGCTTCAATGCTCCACAGGCAAAACTACCAAGAACAGGTTTTTCAGTATACCATGGCAGCGCACTCAATAATGGCGGTGCAACAAATTGGTATAAACATATACCCAATCATGTGTTGATTCTTGGCTCCAATGATAGTTGTGATGACACAGGATGCCTTACAAACAACAATACCATTACAGCAGCAGAATCAGGAACAACTCCTGAGAATGCATTGCAACTGGATAAAAAGATTGATGATGGGAAACCCGGGCTGGGAATAGTTACCGCACAACCACCTGATGGTGCATTTGGATACTACGCACAATGGTGCACGACAGGAACCTATGCTCAACCAGAACTGGCTGTTTACAATCTAAGCATTAGTACCCCAACATGCCCTGTTGTGTTTCAGTCGGCATTCTGAACCCATTTACCATACTTCCGGTACCATTCCCTGTTTCGCCTGCGCCCCGACGGGCTTTTGAGAAACGAGCAGAAAGATGGATCATAGCGATGTTTACGGGCGATTCGTTTCTTCCACTTGCGCCGGCATTGCCGGAACAAGGGCTTCCCAGCCGCCGCCCAATGACTTGTATAGCTGTGTCAGGCGTGTAAGAACGCGTGTTTCACTCTGGATAATGGCGTCCTGTGTGGTAATAAGCGCCCGCTCAGCGTCCAGCACCACTAGGAAATTCTCCGTACCGCTCTCATAGCGCAGACGAGCGATGGATGCAGCTTCACGCCTTGTCTCCAGTGCAGTCCGAAGGTTTTTCAGCGTTTCCCATTCCTTGCCGTAACGCACCAACGACGCCTCAGCATCCTCCAACGCGAGCAAAACCGATTTCTCATAAGCGGCAAGTGCATTGCGCTGCCGCGCATCCGCAGCATCCACCTGCGCACGCAAACGCCCGCCTTCGAATAGCGGCATAATCACCGTCTGCCCAACAAAATAGGCGAAGCCACCGGAGGCGAAAAGGTCGCCGAAGCGCGCCGCGCCTGTGCCGATGCTGCCGGTAAGAGGAAAGCGCGGAAACATATCCGCCGTCGCAATGCCGATATCGGCGGTGGCCGCAGCCAGGTCACGCTCAGCACGCCGTATATCCGGCCTGCGGCGCAGCATGTCCGACGGCAGACCGACCGGCACCATATCGGGAGGCATGGGCAAAGGAGCGGCAGCAGTAAGCGTGGAAAGATAATATTCCGGCGGCTTACCGGAAAGAACGGAAAGCCGGTAAATGCCCGCGCGCACTTCCGCCTCTAGGTTCGGCAGTACGGCGGCATTGACCTCGCGCTCGCCGCGTGCCTGCGTCACGTCAAACTCCGACGCCGCACCGTATTCGAAACGACTCTGCGCCAATTCCTCTACACCGCGCAGTATATCGATATTCTGCTGCGTCAGCGCGATACGTTTCTGTAGCCCACGCAGCTCAAAATAATTGCGCGCCACTTCTGCCAGCACACCAAGCATTACGTCATGGTAATCGGCTTGGCTGGCCTGAGCCTTTGCATCTGATGCTTCTACCAAGCGGCGTATACCGCCGAATACGTCCGGCTCCCATGCCGCGTCCAGTGACGCATCAAAGCGATTCACTGTGATTCCGTCCGTGCGGGTGCGCGCACCACCAGCATTCGCGCCAATCGAGGGATAGAAATCTGCCGCTTCCGCCCTGCGCAAGGCAAGTGCTTCATCTAAATTTGCAACCGCGATACGGATGTCGTGATTATGCGCCGCCGCATCGGCAATAAACTTATCCAGCACGGGATCGTTTCCGCTTTTCCACCATTCGGTATCTACCGGTTTACTGGAAAAAGCCGCAACTTTTACGCTATCCTCGCCGCTCCATGCAGCTTTCTCAGGCAAAGCAGGCGGGACATAATCCGGCCCGACGGCACATGCCGTAAGCAATAGCAATGATGGAAGAAATGCGGGAATGTTTTTCATACCTGGTGCCGGTACTCCTCAAGCTGAGCTTCCAGCCGGACTGCTGTGGCATGGGGCGATACGGTGCGCTTGCACAGCAGATTGTACATGACGGGAATAACGAACAGGGTCAATAGCATGGCAAGCGCCAACCCGAAGATGATGACGACGCCGATCACCAGCCGCGATTCCGCGCCCGCGCCACTAGCCAGTACCAGCGGTACCGCGCCCATGATGGTAGTGACGTTGGTCATGACGATGGGGCGCAGGCGCTTGGACGACGCCTCGATAATCGCATCGCGGAAGGCCATGCCTTCATCGCGCAGCTGGTTTATAAATTCCACGATCAGGATACCGTTCTTAGTGGCAAGCCCGACAAGAATAATTAGCCCGATCTGGCTGTAGATATTGAGTGTCAGGCCGAAAAGCCAGAGACCGATCAATGCGCCCACCACAGCAAGCGGCACGCTGATCATGATGACCAGCGGATGCACGAAGCTCTCAAATTGCCCGGCCATTACTAGATACACTATCACCAGCGCCATCAGGAAAATGAAATAGACCGAGCCACTCGATTCCACAAAGTCAAGCGAGTCGCCCTTATAATCGATGGAAGCACCTGCAGGCAGTTCCGTGCGGACAAGTTCTTCAAGATATTCCAGAGCCTCGCCCAGCGAATAACCTTCCGCCAGACCGGCTTCGAGGGTAATACTGCGCACCCTGTTGTAGCGGTTTAGGCTCGCCGCATCAGCGAATTCACTGATTTCAACCAGGTTGGAAAGCGGTATCAATTCCTGCGTGCGTACAGAGCGGACGTAGATATTGCTGATATCGAGAGGGCTTTGTTTCAGATCCTTCTCGCTTTCGATGATGACGTCATATTCCTCGCCGCGATCGATGAAGGTAGTGACGCGGCGCAGTCCAAGCATGCTTTCCAGCGTGCTGTTGATAACCGAAACAGGCACACCCAGATCGCCCGCCCGGTTGCGGTCAACGCGGATACCTATCTGAGGCTTGGTTTCATAATAGTCATGATCCAGCTCCACCAGCCGCTTATTCTCCGCCGCTTTTTCCAGCAACGTGTCGCGCCATTTGGCCAGTTCCTCGTAGCTCGGCCCGCCGAGCACGAACTGCACTGGTTTGCGCACGCCACCGCCGAATGCGCTGCGCTGGGTCGCGGAAACGCGTACACCGGAAAGATCCGCTGTCACCTCGCGGGACTTGGCCATGTAGTAATCAATGGGCTTTCGCCCTGTGTCCCAGTTACTCAAGATGATAATTCCGCGCGCATCGTTGAAGGTGGCAGTGGCGCCGAAGCTGCCAGGTGCGCGCATCAGCAACCGCTGTATCTCGCCGGATTCGACAAAGGGCATCATGCGCTGCTCGGCCTGGTTTAGATGTTCCATAGTGTAGTCGTAGGATGCGCCCTCCGGCCCGCGCAGCGTCATGAAGAATACCCCCCGATCCTCCTGTGGTGCGAATTCACTATTGATCTGCGTGAACAGCAATGCCACCGTCAGCAATACTCCCCCCAGCGTCAGTAGGGTTATTGCAGGTCGTTCCAGTGCCTTGCCCAAGAGATCAATATAACGCGCCCGCAGGCGCTCAAAACGCGCGTCCATGCCTTGCGTAAAACGGTTGACCTTGGGCGTGCGTGACAGAAGCTTGGAGGAGAGCATGGGCGAGAAGCTGAGCGCAACGACGCTGGAGAGGATCACTGCCGCTGCCATGGCCACAGCGAATTCACGGAAAAGGCGGCCAAGGTCGCCCTCCAAGAAGGTAATGGGCACAAACACCGCCACCAGCACCGCCGTGGTAGCGATCACCGCGAAACCCACCTGCCGCGTGCCGCGGTAAGCAGCGATAAGACGCGGTTCACCAAGCTCGACGCGACGGTAGATATTCTCAATTACCACGATGGCATCATCCACCACCAGTCCGATGGCCAACACCAACGCCAGCAGCGTCAACAGGTTGATGGTAAATCCCAGCGCGAATAGCACCATGAACGTGCCGATAAGCGATACCGGTACCGCCACCGCAGGCACCAGCGTGGCACGGAAATTACCGAGAAACGCATAAATTACGCCCACCACAAGCAAAGCGGTGATAAACAGTGTGAAATAAACTTCCTTGATAGCGCTGTCGATGAATATGCTGCTGTCGAAGCTAAGCGCCAGCTTCATGTGATCCGGCAATGAGCTATTGGCGCGCTCCATCTCCTTCTTTACGGCGTCCGCCACGTCAAGCGTATTGGCCTTTGATTGCTTGACGACGCCAATGCCCACCATCGGCAGACCATTGCCGCGCAATGTGCCGCGCTCTTCCTCTGCTGCAATCTCCACTCGCGCCACATCGCCAAGACGTACCAGATAGCCACTTTCCCCGCGCGACAATACCAGCTGGCGGAAGTCCTCAGGCTTATGATAGCCGCGCTGCATCCGCACGGTAAAATCCTTTGCCCTGGATTCAATCTGCCCAGCAGGCAGCTCCACGTTTTCCTTGCGCAGCGCCGATTCGATATCCTCAACCGTAAGGCCGCGTGCCGCCAGCTTGTTACGGTCGACCCAGACGCGCATGGCAATATCACGCGCGCCTCCAATACGCACGCGCGCCACGCCATCGAGCGAAGAGAAGCGGTCTTCCACGTAGCGGCGGGCATAATCCGTCAGTTCGATAATGCTCATGCCTTCGCCCTGAAGGTTGAGCCAGATAATCACATCGTCATCGGCGTCGGCCTTCTGTATCTCCGGTGGATCCGCTTCGGGGGGTATGTCATCCAGAGCGCCGGATACGCGGTCGCGGATGTCGTTCGCTGCGTCGTCGATGTCGCGACTGACGTCGAATTCCACGGTGATGCTGGAGCGTCCATCACGGCTCTGTGAAGAGATGGTCTTGATGCCTTCCACGCCGGCGATGCGGTCTTCAATCAACTGGGTGATGCGCGTCTCCACCACGTTGGCCGCTGCACCCTGATATGTGGTGTCAACCGAGACGATGGGCGGATCGATATCCGGATATTCGCGCAAGGGAAGCTGCATGAACGCCAGAATGCCGAATGCCACCAGCATGAGGTTGATGACCGTCGCGAATACGGGGCGCTTGACGGAGGTGTCGGAAAGCCACATCGCTTACGACCCGTCCGGCATGGTGGGTGCGGCTGCTTCCGTTTCTCCCGTCTTCGGCGGGCGAGCAGCGTCCCATGTTTCCTGAATAGTTACAGGTTTACCAGGGCTGGCGCGCCCCACACCGCGCACGATTACCAGTTCGCCTTCTTCTACTCCTTCTACTACTTCAAGAATGCCGGGACGGCGCGTGCCAGTTTTGATGCGACGCTCCTCCACCATTTTTGTTTCCGGATTCACCACCAGCGCAAAATGCTCCGTCTGCCGTTGCAGGATGCTTTCCTCCGGCAATACTACCGGGGTACGAACATTCTGAAGTAGTATGACGTTCATCAGCAGACCGGGGCGAATCGTACCCTCCGGGTTGGGGATGAGGGCACGCACCAGAATACTGCGCGTCACCGGATCCACGCGCGTGTCTACCTGCTCCACATTTCCTGTAAACACATTATTTTGCAGCGCCTCGGTGCGCGCCTCGATGGATGTACCGGGTTTGAGCGAAGCCAGATGAATAGCCGGCACGCTGAAATCCAGCTTGATGTTGCTGGTATCATCGATGGTGGTGATGACATCACCCGGCTGCACCAGCGCCCCCACCGAAAGACGGCGGATGCCCACCGTGCCGTTGAACGGTGCACGCAACGTGCGATCTTCTATCCGTGCCTCAATACCTTTAATTTCACGCAGCACGATCTGTATCAGTGTCTGCCGCTCATCGTAATCGCGCTGTGAGGCGGCTTTGCCTTTCAGCAAACCTTTGATGCGCTCAAGCTCGCGCTGGTGCTCTTCCAGCCGCGCCTTCGCCACCGCCAGTTGTGCCTGCTCCTCCCGCTGCTCCAGCCGGGCGATGACATCGCCTTTCTTGACCTGCTGGCCATCGGTGAAATGAATTTCACTGATGGTTTCAGAGGCAGTAGCGGTGACGGTGATGGATTCGTTGGCATAAGCCGTGCCCAGCGCTTCCACGTTATCAAAAATCTCCTGACGGTACGCCTTGACGACGCTGACGGGAACAGCTCCGCCACCGCGCGCATCCTTTTCACCGCCCCGCATCGCAAACAAGGCAACCGCTACAACGCCAAGCGCAACCGCAGAATATAACCAGAATTTTCGCATAGAGTACCCAGAAATTTCTAAGCCGGGATACTAGACGAATTATGTTTCCGTGTCAGCCCTTACTATTGTTCGCGTGCTGCCGCTGCTAAGGATACTCAACATTGGAGGCGAACGTTAATAGAGGCAGGTCTGCCCTTATGTCTCTTAGCTTGGTAGTGCCGATTTGCTCACCAAACCAGTGTAACACCATCTTTTCCTTATCCCATGTGGCTTTGTGCTTACATTCATTCAGCCAGCGTTTGCTTGCTTCCTGCCATGTATGATTGCCGATTAGAACGCTCTGTGGGGCTTTGATAAGTTGCGCCTTGAGCAAATCATGCTTCTGCTGCGCTTCCTGCTTATCGCTCAACTCAGTGCTTCTGCGTACTTTCTTGCCATTAGGAGCGACTAGATAAATCCACCAAATACCGTTTCTTTCATAGAGTGACATACACACCTCTTAGGACACAAATTAGGACACAAAGCCCTAAGATGTGTGGGTGTGAGGTGTTATAACCCATTGAAAAGAATGGTGGGGGGTGAGGGACTTGAACCCACGACCAAGGCGTTATGAGCGCCCTGCTCTAACCACTGAGCTAACCCCCCGATATGATATTTGTATCCCGCTTCTAAGCGGTTAGAGCATTAAACTCAAGTGCCGTATGGCTGAGCACTGAGCTAACACCCTTTCGGGTTACCAGTGGCTAGTTGTTAGTGGCTAGTAAACTGGTTTTCAACCATTTTTACGGCCTGGTGGCCAATTATGACTATTTCCCTTGCATTTCTACAAGGTTTGGGCTAACTAACCCCTCCCAAATATAAGGATTGGTTATGAAACAAGGCATACACCCGGATTATCACCGTATCACCATTAAAATGACGGATGGTACCACGTACGACACATTTTCCACCTACGGCAAGGAAGGCGATGTGCTGCAGCTTGACGTTGACCCAAAAACCCACCCCGCATGGACAGGTGGCGTGAATCTCCGCAAAACCGGCCAGATGGAAAAATTCCAGAACAAATTTGGCGCGTTTAATGTCAGCGGCAAAAAAGACGCGGCGAAAAAAGAAGAGAAAAAAGACGATAAAAAGTCTAATTAGCCAATAAAAAAGCACCTTTCCGGTGCTTCACGAATAAGAGGCGGGCTACATGCTCGCCGTTTTATTTATCCGCTTTTGGTTATTTCACCACTTCGTCCACCCTACAACGTCTCAGCACTTCTTCACGCTGCAAATACACACGTAATGCTTTTTCCAGTTGCGGCCAAGAAATGCCATACTCCCCATCAAACTGCTCTTTAGCCACTTCAAACACCTTCATGGCTTCCGCTTGAGTTAATTTCTTAAGATTCCGCTGCTCGCAGATAAAATTCACATCATCCACGTGCCATAATTCATCCATAAAATATCCGTATTCTTTGAGCAGCTGCCGCGCTGCCTCTATTATTTTTATAGTATTAACGTCCATAATTACACCTCTTAATAAAAATTAGTGATTATGTTAATAAATGTTAATTATTAATTATTGGTTAATACTTATTAATAATATTGTGTTTTTGCGCACTATCTGCATGCTACCTTGAATATCACGCCAAAAATGATGGTCTGGAAGGGAAGATATTAAAAAAATGCAGTAAGGCTATTGCGTTTGGAAAATAAGCACTTATATCAGTTTTGTCCAAACCCTGTAACAAAGCGGTCACTGGTTAGAAAAATACAATTTTTCCAGTTAGTTATCGCGATATTAAGATAGAGAGAACTGTTATGAGCAAAATTATCGGTATTGATCTTGGTACAACCAATAGCTGTGTCGCTATCATGGATGGTGGCAGTGTAAAAGTAATTCACAGTCCGGAAGGCCGCAACGTGGTGCCATCTGTAGTCGCCTTCGCAGACAATGGCGAGCGGTTAGTAGGTGATTCTGCAAAGCGTCAGGCTGTAACAAATCCAGAGAATACACTATTTGCAATTAAGCGCCTCATCGGCCGCAACTTTGCTGATCCGATGGTAAAGAAAGACATGGGTCTTGTGCCTTACAAAATCGTGAAAGCAGATAGTGGTGATGCATGGGTGGAATGCCGTGGTGAAAAATATTCGCCTTCACAGATTTCTGCGTTCACACTCATGAAAATGAAAGAAGTGGCGGAAGCCTATCTGGGTGAGAAAGTGTCACAGGCAGTCATCACTGTACCCGCATATTTCAACGACGCACAGCGTCAAGCCACCAAAGATGCCGGCCGCATCGCAGGCCTTGATGTGCTGCGTATTATCAACGAACCAACGGCAGCAGCACTCGCCTATGGCCTTGATAAAGACAAGAAAGAAGGCAAAACCATTGCGGTATATGACCTTGGCGGTGGTACGTTCGACGTATCAGTACTTGAAATTGACGATGGCGTATTCGAAGTAAAAGCCACCAATGGCGATACGTTCTTGGGCGGTGAAGATTTCGACAGCCGCATCATTGATTTCCTCGCTGATGAATTCAAACGTGATCAAGGCATTGACCTGCGCGGTGACAAGCTTGCACTGCAACGCCTGAAGGAAGCGGCAGAAAAAGCAAAAATCGAACTTTCAAGCAGCATTCAGACCGATGTCAACCTGCCATTCATCACCGCGGATGCCAGCGGCCCGAAACACTTAAATATCAAATTAAGCCGCGCCAAACTGGAATCTCTGGTAGATGAACTTATTGCAAAAACCATCGAGCCTTGCCGCGCTGCGCTGAAAGACGCAGGACTCAAACCATCAGACATTGATGAAGTGATTCTGGTGGGCGGTATGACGCGTATGCCGAAAGTCATCGAGAAAGTAAAAGAATTCTTCGGCAAAGAACCACATAAAGGCGTAAACCCTGACGAGGTGGTAGCGATGGGTGCAGCTATTCAGGGTGCTGTATTGCGTGGCGATGTGAAAGACGTGCTTCTTCTCGACGTCACCCCACTGTCACTTGGCATTGAAACACTTGGCGGTGTATTTACGCGTCTCATTGATCGCAACACCACTATCCCAACCAAGAAATCACAGACCTTCTCAACCGCTGATGATAATCAAACAGCCGTAACCATACGCGTGTTCCAGGGTGAACGAGAAATGGCGGCTGATAATAAAATGCTTGGTCAGTTTGATCTGGTGGGTATACCGCCCTCTCCTCGCGGCATCCCGCAGATTGAGGTGACATTTGATATTGATGCCAACGGTATTGTGAACGTATCAGCTAAAGATAAAGCCACCGGCAAAGAACAGCAAATTCGCATTCAGGCATCGGGCGGTCTTTCCGATGCAGATATTGAACGCATGGTGAAAGAAGCCGAAGCCAACGCCGAAGCAGATAAAAAACGCCGCGCGCTGGTGGAAGCAAAGAATCAGGCAGAAGGTCTCATTCATGCGTCAGAAAAATCACTGGCTGAGCATGGCGCAAAAGTATCTTCGGCTGAAAAAGAAGCGATTGAAAATGATATCAAGTCACTCAAAGATGCACTGACTTCTGAAGATGTATCACGCATCGAGCAAGGTACGCAGACACTCAGCCAGTCTTCCATGAAGCTCGGCGAAGCGATGTATAAAGCGCAGCAGGACGCAGCAGCGGCAGGTGGCTCCTCATCTGATGCAAGCAATGCTTCCGGTGGTGAGAATGTCGTTGACGCTACATTCGAAGAAGTAGATGAAAATAAGAAGAAAAATGGGTAATGGAGTACGGAGTGGTGGAGTAATGGGATAAAATCCTTTCCACCACTCCTTACTTTCTAGTCCACCACCCCATAACCCCATAACTCCACCACTTCTATGGCAACCAAACGCGACTTCTACGAAATCCTCGGCGTATCTAAAACCGCCAGTGCCGATGAGCTGAAAAAGGCTTATCGCAAGCTCGCCATGCAATATCATCCGGATAAGAACCCGGGCGATGCCAAAGCCGAAGAACGCTTCAAAGAAATCAGCCACGCCTATGATGTGCTGTCTGATGATCAGAAACGCGCTGCCTATGATCGTTTTGGCCATGATGCCTTTAATCAAGGCGCCGGTGGTGGTGCTGGTGCTGGTGGATTTGATTTCTCCAGCGGATTCGCCGATATTTTTGAAGATTTGTTTGGTGGCATGGGCGGTGGTCCAAGGCGCAGTAGCACAGGGCCTGCACGCGGCACCGATTTGCGCTACAACCTTGAGGTAACTTTAGAGGAAGCCTTCAAAGGCAAACAGGAAAAAATCACCATCACCACCGCAGTCGCTTGCGATTCCTGCAAAGGTAGTGGCAGTGAAAAAGGATCCAGCCCCATCACCTGCCCAAGCTGTAATGGCGCAGGGCGCGTGCGTGTAAGCCAAGGGTTCTTCACCATGGAACGCACCTGCTCCGGTTGCGGCGGACAGGGGAAAATCATCAAAGACGCGTGCAAATCATGCGCCGGTTCTGGCCGCACGCGCAAGGAGAAAACCCTCTCCGTCAGCATCCCTGCCGGTGTGGAAGAAGGCACACGCATCCGCCTTTCCGGTGAAGGGGAAGTAGGCGCGCGTGGAGGATCTGCCGGAGATTTATATATTTTCCTTTCGGTGAAGCCACACAAACTCTTTAAGCGCGATGAGGCAGATATTCACTGCCAGATTCCTATTCGTATGACGACTGCAGCACTCGGTGGCTCGGTGGAAGTGCCGACCATTGATGGCGCGCGTATGAAAGTCACCATCCCTGAAGGCACGCAGCCTGGCCACCAGTTCCGCCTGCGCGGCAAGGGCATGAGCGTGCTGCGTTCGCAGAACCGTGGCGACATGTATATCCATGTGCAGGTGGAAACACCGGTGAAGCTTACCAAAAAGCAAAAAGAATTGCTGCGCGAATTCGAAAAAACGGATGGCAATACCAGCCCGGAAACCGATAGTTTCTTCTCCAAAGTCAAAGAATTCTGGGGTGATTTGAAGGAATGACACAGCCCCACCGTATGGCGAGGTCTGGTTTCTTTACAACACAGACCGTACTCTGGTAAAAGAATACCACAGAAGCGTAAACAAGGTATAATGTGACAAAAATTACCCTATTAAAGCCAAACTCCGCAACAAGTGTGGGGCTGATATGAAAATTGCAATCGCAGGCTGTCTTGGCCGCATGGGTAGCGCACTGATTGAAGCAGTGCAAGCGGATGCCCGTTTTCAACTCGTGGCCGGAAGCGAACGGGCGAATTATGAAAGCGTCGATGTGCAAACGCAGCTGGCAGCCTTTGGTTGTGGTAATATGCTGGTAACCAGCGATCCGGTGGCCGTTGCAAAAGCCGCCAGCGCCGTGATTGATTTCACTTCACCCGAAGCTACACTGGCAATGGCAGAGGCTGTTGCAGCGCAGGGCGGTATCCATATCATCGGTACGACGGGTTTTACACCTGAACAACTCAAAGCACTAAAACAATATGCAAAAAAAGCCTGCATCGTGCAGTCGGGCAATTTCTCGCTGGGTGTAAACCTTGTGGCAAAACTTGCTGGAGTATCTGCAAGTGTGCTTGATGCGTCATATGACGCAGAAATTTATGAAATGCATCACAAGCACAAAAAAGATGCGCCTTCCGGTACCGCTCTGATGCTGGGGAATGCCATTGCTGAAGCCCGAGGGGTATCACTTGCCGATAAACAGGTAACAAACCGGAATGGCTTGCGCAAGGAAGGTGATATTGGATTCTCGGTAGCTCGCGGCGGCGAAGTGGTAGGTATCCATACCGTTACTTTTGCAGGCACGCATGAAGTAATTGAGATCAAACATCAGGGATTCTCGCGCAGTATTTATGCACAAGGGGCACTACACGCGGTTCGCTGGGCCAAAGGTAAAAGACCTGGGCTATATTCCATGCAGGATGTGCTGGGATTGTAATTTTACCCCTTCCGTGCCACACGGCTGGCACTTAGTATGTGTGCATGACACATACGCTACACCTTGAATACACATTCCAAACTATTACGCTGCGCCCTGCCCTTGCGGCACTGCACAGAATTGAGGCAGAGACAGGCATTGCCCTTACCACGCTGGCAGGCTGGGCACAACAGGGAAGCAGAAATCTTTAATGCACGGAAGTTTTATTCAGCAGCACGCGCTGGTGCGGGAAGGTCACTTTTACCGAAGTCCCCTCGCCTACCTTGCTTGTAAGTTGTAATTTACCACCGTGAAGCTCGGCATACATTTTACACAGTGGCAGGCCGAGGCCGGTGCCCTCATGGCTCTTATTGCGGTGTACCTGACCAAATACAGAGAGGGCTTTTGGAATATCTGCCTCAGCTATCCCAATACCGGTATCCGCCACTGTAAAACTCAGATTATGCTGTTGATCCATGCGTGCTGTAAGCGTGATAGCACCATCCTCCGGCGTGAACTTCACCGCGTTGGCTAGCAGATTAATGAGTATCTGGCGTATCTTGCGCTTGTCTCCCCAGATATGTGGCAAGTCTGGCTCAAGTGCCATCACCAGATGGATATTTTTGGTTTTGATTTTACCATTCATGATGCGGACACCCTCGCTGATTATATCCGTGATATCCACCTTTTCTTCCACCAGTTCCAGCTTACCGGCATCACCTTTGGAGAATTCCAGAATATCCGTGATGAGTTGCAGCAGGTGACTGCCGCACAGATTAATATCATGGATACGCTCTTTCTGCTTGGCATTGAGCGGCCCAAAATAACCGGAGTTTATCATCTCCGAAAAACCGATGATGGCGTTAAGAGGTGTGCGTAACTCATGCGACATGTTGGCCAGGAATTCCGATTTTGCCTGACTGGCAAGAATGGCCGATGCTTCGGATTCTTCCACCCGTGAAATCTGCCGTGCCATTGCAATAGCAAGTAGCGATAATATCGAACCAAACGCGACGAACATTCCAAGAAAGCCTAAATCCTTGGCGCTGGATTCCCGCCATCCGGAAAGCACCTGCTCCGTATCAAGCACAACAGACACCACAATCGGCATATTCTTAAGCTGCTTCATAGCGGTTATTTTCAAATCATCAATGTGCTCTGTACGACTCTGTACCTGCTCACCCATTTGCGGATTGGTTGCAAGCCAATGGCGTGAAAGCTCTTCATCCGCCGGGCTATCATGTGGTCCAACTGCAAGCGATGCCCCATCTGGCAGCATGAGTGTCATAAATTTCTGCTGGCCGGAAGCAATGGAGCTGTAGAAATCAATGAAATAACCAGGATCCATTGCTGCCACCACAATACCGCCAAATTCACCATTCAGCTGGTTATACCTGCGGCTCATGATGATGAGTGAATCATTGTCTTTAGTGAAATGCTTGCCGATAAACACCTGTGTGTCATCGGCCTCACGCAAGTGAGTAAACAGTTCTTTTCCCTGCATGGTTTCGTGATAATCGAGCCAACTGTCATAGCCACGCTTGTGCGCTGCCACTTCCACCACACCTTCTGCATCAATCATCGCCATTGCAACAATCTGGGGTGTTTCATTCAGCCAGAGCTTGAAATTCTGCTCGGTATATTCCGGCAGGTTGTTGCCGAACAACGTATTGAAATACTGGCGCTCAATAGCGCGGCGCAGTGATAAATCCACGCCAAGAAATGTAAGCTCCACATGATCGGCAAGAATACGTGAAAGACGCACAGCCGTCTGCTCTCCCTGCTTTAGTGCCTGTTTGTAGGATTCTGTCGCCTGATAAATAACGACTGCGGCAAATAACAAAATAATAAGCAGCGTAAACCCGATCACATATCGGATTTTGGGTGTCTTGGATCTTTTGGTTGCTGCCTTCATCACACGCCGTTACTTCTTGAAAAACAGCCTTAATTTTCCCCTATTTATGTTAAGATACGGTGATAGTTTTAAGAATTTTTGGTTAAGATTAACACAGGCAAATCTGTGTATATTTTTCACAAATCGCTGTTTTTTAATGATTTTGCTAATTTATTCCCGCTTCTGCACAAAAATTAAGATATTATGCCGGTCTTAATCTGGCATTTCAGGCCGTATGCCACGAGCGCTGTGATTATAGCAAGCAACAGGAATATTTCCGGCACGCTAAAGGCCATCTGCAATAGCACCAACGTCCCCACCGATGAAGCTACCATAAACAATGCATTCATGATGTTATTAGCAGCAATCACTCGTGCGCGGTGCGCGGGTTCACTCTCGTGCTGCATTAGCGCATAAAGCGGCACGACGTAAATTCCTCCGCTCACCGCCAGAAAAAATAAATCTCCAACAATACGCCAGCCGCCTTGCTGCAAAAACGCCCATGCACCCACCAGTGCTTCAGACTGCTTTGCAGCCACATCGCTGGCAAAATACAAATCCACAATAGCAAGCGATATTCCCAAAGCTGCGAGCGGCACATAACGTGCAGTGATGCGCCCTTTAAGCAGACCGCTGCACATGGCAGAACCAATCGCAATGCCAATGGAAAATGTGGCAAGCAGCAATGTCACCACCGTTTCATCACCTCCCAGATTCACCTTCGTATAGTTAGGAAATTGGGCAACAAATGCTGCCCCCACCAGCCAAAACCATGAAATTCCCAGTATGCAAAAGAATATTCCTTTATCGCCTCGGCTAAACGCAAGCACTTCCCAAGTAGCGCGCCAGATATTGCGGGTGATGACAAGGCTGGCATCTGGCGCGGGCGCTTCCGGTATAAAACGGCTACTTGCATACCCCATAGCTGCAACAAAAAATATCAACGCAGAAATAAGTATCACACCATCATCCTGCATAATGAGCAAACCACCCAGTATCGCACCAAGCAGGATGGCAAGGAAGGTGCCGGATTCAATATAGCCGTTACCGGAAAGCAATTCATCATCGTGAAGATGCTGCGGCAAAAGTGCATATTTAATGGGGCCAAAGAAGGTTGAATGCACGCCCATGCAAAAAAGCGTTATCATGAGCAAGGTTACATTGGATAAGTAAAATCCGGCGGAAGCCACCAGCGCAATACCTATCTCAAACAGTTTGATGATGTGGGTAAGTTTTGCGCGGTCATATTTATCAGCAAGCTCACCTGCAGTTGCCGAAAATAAAAAGAAGGGCAGCATAAAAATACCCGCCGCCAATGTGACCAGAAATTCCGGATTTTCAACTGTGTCCGCAAGCCGGTAGGTAATCAGCATAACCAACGCATTTTTAAGCAGGTTATCATTCAATGCGCCAAGAAACTGCGTGATAAAGAGTGGCACGAAACGCCGCGTGGTAAAGAGTGACATCTAGTCTCCGCTGCATTGCAATATGGTAAATCCCTCTCTGGTACAGCCTCAATACAGGGCATTGCCAAAGCTGGTTAATACTCTATAGTAACCAAGCACAAGGATAAAGAAATATGAGTGCCCCCATTAACATTGACGAGCTCAGAGCCAATCTTGGCTATAATTGCGAGGTGGAGCGCAAGCTACTCGCGCGCTTTGCTGAGTCCGTTAATGAATGGCTGACCACCCTGCGGCGCGCACCGGAAGAAATGCAAAATGATGAATACAACGCCATGTGGCAGCAGTTTACGCTGAACCTCACCGAGCAGGCCACCAATATCGGAGCGCATGGCCTTGCGGAAATATCCAAACGCGCTGAACACCAGTTTGCCACCGACGCCACCGTTAAACTACACCTGCTTGATTTAATTGAGCGCGAATTCCGCCCTACGGAAGAGTTTATACTGAGCGTGATTGGGTTTGATGCGGTTGAGCCGTAGCATTACATAGTTTTTTTACATGCGAAATCGGCTGTGTTTTTTGTACGCGCAACTCCTCACTGCGGCGCACTGCTTCGTTGATTAATGCCCCATCAAGCGCCAACGCTTCTACCACCAGCACCGCCGCATGTTTGCGATCCAGCAAATATTCTTTGGCAATCGCTTCAATTTTTGCAGCATGCATGCTCGGCAGGCGTTTCTGTAATTCCTGAACCAGCACACGGCCTGCCGCCCCTTCAGGATCAAAGGCCTCAGCGAGTGCTTCATGCTCCATAATCTGGCCTTTGGCATTGGCATAAATATGCACGGCAGGTTCACGGCCTAACATTCCCCGCGACTGAACCAGCGAATCAATCAGTTCTTCCTGCTTATCTTTTGGCAGTACATTTGCACGGATTCCTTCGACCGCTGGTTTTTTCACCAGCTTGCCCAAGTCACTCAGGAAATCCTTGTCCTCCAGAAGCAGAAGGTAGGATGCCATATCATCACGGCGGTTAAGCAGTATACTGTGTATGCTGGTATAGGCCGTTTCTTTGAGTAGACGCAGCGGAATATTAGTGGATATCTGTTGCTGTAAATCGCGCAACGCATGGTGATGAGCGCGCGACAATGTTTTGGAAAATACACCATTTGGGTTCAGCACTTCAATGAAAGCATGGCAGATTGTTTTTTGCTCGCTGATAAAACGTTGCCAGTCAGCCACCGATTCCGGATTACTGTCGCCATAGGCATGATGCAGGAATATGAGGAACTGGCCGCGCTTGCGATCATCCGCCGCCCGCGAAAGTAATGGGGCATTTTCAAGAGAGAAAATATTATGTTTCAACGGCGTCTCCACAGGCGCCCCAACATCAGGTGACACACCAAAAATCTTTCCGACACCACGCGCTATTTTAGAAAAATAACGCTCGCTTAACTCTTCATCCAATTTCTTTGTAGCATCCGGCACAGCAGTACGCATACCCAGCATGGAAGCTATCGTCGCCCCTGCTCCAATCAACTTGCCACCAAGGATAATATGGATAGGCTGGTGGTTGCCGAGCTTGCGTTGCACCAGCACATTCATGGCCGTACTGCTGGTGGCGATGATACCGGAATCCACCCAGTTTTCCGCCTGGAATTCTTTATAGGCCTCAAGTTTTTTTTGATAGGCGGGGTCATCAACCTCCAGATGCTGCGCTTTACGCCACTGCTCCAGCGACTTCCTGCCGAGCTTTTCATAGACAGGATTTAGCGCATGCTTCACACCCGCAGTAAACATATCCATGGGTTTGGTAAATAACCGTTTTACACCCATGTATATAAAGAATGCCGCACTATCGCCTGCTATCTCGCCACCCCATGTGTGTTTTGCCGAAACATGATGATGCTTGTGGCCATGTTTATTCTGAAACCACTGGCCGACGGCAGGATCAATAAAATCCGTTGCCCAGCACGCAATGGTCTGCTGAATGCCAAAGGAAATCTCGCGGCCTGTGCGTTTATCTTTTGGCAGGTCGCGTGATGGAATGTCAGACGTGTTTGTTTCTGTGGGCATTGTGATTGAGAATCATTATTAATGAGAATGATTCTTAATAACATAGTATGGCATTATTACCAGCCCTAAAAAGATTCCGCATTAAAATATTGAATAATATATTATTTTTCTACCAACACACCTAAATGCCGCCCACCAAGTATGTGCATATGAAAATGCGGGACGGTCTGCGAGGCATCTACCCCGTGGTTAGAAATCAGGCGGTAACCGGTTTTATCTACACCTAATTCAGCGGCGATTTTCTGGATGGCCGCAAAATAGCCCTGCATAAAGGCAGCAGGTGCATTCTTCGCAAAATCATCGAACGATACATAGTCACCTTTAGGAATCACCAGCAAATGCACCGGTGCAGCTGGCGCGATGTCATGAAAGGCAAGCGCGAAATTATCTTCATATACTTTTTTGCAGGGAATTTCCCCACGTAGAATTTTTGCGAAGATGTTAGACGCGTCATACGTCATACAATCTTGCAGGCCTCAACGAAGGTAAAGCGTGGGCTGCGTGGGAATAGCTTGGATGCATCACCATAGCCAAGATTACACAAAAAGTTTGATTTGATTTTTGTGCCTGTAAAAAATGCTTTATCCACCATGTCATTATTGAAGCCAGACATTGGGCCACAATCAAGCCCGAGCGACCGTGCCGCCAGCATAAAATACCCACCCTGCAAACTACCATTACGGAAGGCATTTTGCTGGATAGAAACATCATTTCCTTCAAACCAGCTGCGCGCATCTTTTGCATGTGGGAACAGCTTTCCCATATGCTCATAAAACGCCATATCCATACCAACGATTGCAGTTGCAGGCGCCGCCATTGTTTTATCCACGTTACCAGCATCAAGACATGGTTTAAGTTTTTCCTTAGCATCTTTGGATTTTACGAACACAATACGCAGCGGCTGTGTATTCGCTGCTGTAGGTGCCATTTTTGCCAGTTCATACGCCTGCTGCAGCAATATGTCATCCACCGGCTTGTCGAGCCATACATTATGCGTACGCGCCTCATTAAATAGGATATCGAGAGATTTTTTATCGAGCATTATACGTCACCTTTCCTGCGTGCTTTGCGTAGTGCTTTTTCATCCAGCCCAGAAATACCTTCACGCCGTTTAAGTTCCTGCATCACTTCCTCTGGCGTAACTCCAGCATCGGCCAATAATATCAGCCAGTGAAACAGCAAGTCCGCACTTTCAGAAATAATTTCTTCTTTGTCTTTTTTCATGGCTGCGATCACGGTTTCCACCGCTTCTTCGCCGACTTTTTGTGCAATCTTTGCCGTACCCTGCTTCAAACGCTTGGCAATATAAGAATAATCAGGATCGGCTTCGCGACGGCTCAAGACCACCTGATACAATTTATCCAAAATATCTTCATTACTCATGCTATCAGCCTTACCGGAATATGGGCGGCTTGCAAAGCCTCTTTTACCTGTGCAATAGTCAACTCACCGTAATGAAACACGGATGCAGCAAGCACAGCATCGGCTTTTCCAATCTTCACCGCATCCACAAAATGCTGCAAATTCCCGATACCACCGGAAGCAATAACAGGAATCGGCACCGCTTCTGATACTGCTTTTGTAATATCCAGATGCACACCCTGTTTGGTGCCGTCCCTGTCCATAGAAGTCAGCAGTATCTCCCCTGCCCCGAAGCTCGCCATTTTCTGCGCCCATTCCACCACATCAAGGCCGGTAGCATTGCGGCCACCATGAGTGAACACCTGAAATGTCCCTGCCGCTACCTGCTTCGCGTCAATCGCCACCACCACACACTGCGACCCAAATTTTTCCGCGGCCTCGCGCACAAATTCTGGCCGCTTTACCGCCTCTGTATTGATAGACACCTTATCTGCGCCGGCGAGCAGCAAATTGCGAATATCTTCTAATGTGCGTACACCTCCACCAACGGTAAGCGGCATAAAACATTCTTCCGCTACTTTGGACACCACATCATAAAAAATACCGCGATTGTCGCTTGAGGCGGTAATGTCTAAGAAACACAATTCATCCGCGCCTGCTGCATCATAACTCCGTGCCTGCTCCACGGGATCTCCAGCATCGCGCAGACCTTCAAAATTAATGCCTTTGACCACGCGGCCATCTTTGACATCAAGGCAGGGAATGATACGGGTTTTTAGCATACGCTAAGTGCTTCCTCTGGATTCACCGCGCCGTCATAGAGCGCGCGGCCGATGATGATGCCTTCAATGCCCTTAGCCTCAAAGGGCTTATAGCGCTTAATATCTTTCACCGAACTAATGCCACCCGATGCAATCACTGGTGTAGAAATGGCTTCTGCGAGAGCCACAGTTTCTTCCACATTTGGCCCTTGCATCGCGCCATCACGCGCAATGTCGGTGTATATAATCGCAGCAACACCCGCATCTTCAAAACGCTTCGCCATATCCACCGCTAATTGGTCAGAGACTTCCGCCCAACCTTCCACTGCCACACGTCCATCTTTTGCATCAATGCCTACGGCAATTTTACCCGGGAATAAGCGGCATGCTTCTTTCACCAGTTCCGGATTACGCAGCGCCACTGTACCTAAAATCACGCGTGAGATTCCCATTGAAAGCCATGCATCCACCTGATCTATTGTGCGAATGCCACCACCCAATTGTATCGGCATACGAATACGTGCCAGAATGGATTTTACCGCAAATGCATTCACCGGCTTGCCCGCAAATGCACCATTCAAATCCACCACATGCAACCATTTGAATCCGGCCTGTTCGAAGAGCGCAGCCTGATCCGCCGGCGTATGTTCAAACACGGTTGCCTTTTCCATATCGCCACGCAGCAAACGTACGCACTTGCCGTCTTTTAAGTCTATTGCAGGATATAAGATCATACGAGCGTACTAATCGGTTCGAGGTTTTTGTAATAAAAACGCCCGGCGATCATCTTTGCATTCACGAATTCATAAAACGGCAGCACACCCCAGCAGATATAGCCATTTTCTTCATAAAGCTTTATCGCCGCATCCTGCGTTTCGCGCACCGATAAGCGCAGCACCGAAAACCCCTGCGAACGCGCCTCACGCTCCGCCGCTTCCAGTAATATTCTGGCAAGCCCGTGCCCACGCGCCCATGGCGCTACAAAATGTGCTTCAATAGATGCTGCAAAAGAAGAGGTTTCCTTACTAAGGCCTGGCTTTACCAACTGTACGCTTGCGGCAAGCGTACCATCCAGCCTGCCAGCGAACATCACGCGCTCAGGCACCACCAGCACGCCTTTCCAGTACGTCTCCAGCACATCTTTTCCAGGCGGCAGCACCCAGTTAAACCCAATGCCTTCGCGCACAGCATCCTCGGTTGCCTGCACCATTTCAGTGAGGTCGGCGTGGCGGAATTCGGTCATGCGTTCAACACGGGCGGTCATAATCTTACGATGTCATCGCATGTTCATAAAATTTTGCAACAATGTTAATCCGGCTTGCTGGCTTTTTTCCGGATGGAATTGCGTGCCCATAATATGGCCATGCGCCACTGCTGCAGTGATTGTTTCGCCATATTCCGTGGTAGCAATAACGTCACTGCCCCGTGCGGCAAGCGCATGGTAACTGTGCACAAAATAGGCATGGTCGCCATTTTTTATATTATGAAATAACGGGTGGGACACAGAAAATTTCAGTTCGTTCCAGCCCATATGTGGCACTTTGAGCAGCGCATTACGCGGAGCAAGCGGCTTTACTTCACCTTTAAGCCAGCCAAGACCAGTATGCACCCCGTGCTCGTAGCCGCGCTCAAATAACATCTGCATACCCACGCAAATCCCTAAAAACCATTTGCCACGCGTATGCACTTCTTCCTGTATGACATCAATCATATCTGGCAGTGCTTTCAGCCCGTTCATACAATCGGCAAATGCACCAACGCCTGGCAAAATAATGTGTGATGCCTTTTTCAAATCATCTGCATTTTTGGTAATCTGTACGGAAATATTGCCTTCGGACACACGCTCCAATGCTTTAGCGACAGAGCGCAGATTGCCCGAACCATAATCAATAATGGCTAACATCACGCCGCTGCAAAATGGCGTTCAAAAAAACGCTGCTCGGCACGCAACAGGCTTTCACCGGTGGTAATATCAGCGGTGATATAGCCTTTACGCTGCAACTTTGCCCGCAGCCAGTCATTCGCGTGAAAGCCAATCAGAATCTGAAATGCAAGATAGAGTGGGCCAATTGTCATGGGTGATAATACATTTTCCTTATCGAGATACATAAGACCAGATTGTATCGCAATAAGTGCCACAGCGTGCAGCCACAGGCGGTGGTACAATGCCCACATAAACATAAATATCAGCGCGTAAAGATTAAAGCCTTCACGCACAAACACTGGCTTTTCATAGGCTTGCGGCAAATCAGGATTCACATGCACCGTGTATATCTTTGTGCCAAACAGCATTATAGACTGCCCCCAAGTGTGCCTTTGGTAGAAGGTACCGCATCTGATTTACGTGGATCAATGGCAATAGCCTGTCGCAAACAACGCGCCAATCCTTTATAACAGGATTCAATAATATGATGGTTATTCACACCATAAAGATTTTCCACATGCAACGTGGCACCAGCTGCAAATGCAAAAGCCTGGAACCACTCACGGAATAATTCGGTATCCATCTCACCCAGTTTTGGTTTTGAGAAATCCACTTTCCACACAAAATATGGCCTGCCAGAAAAATCAATTGCCACGCGGGATAGTGTCTCGTCCATCGGGATATAGGCATGGGCGTAACGGGTGATGCCCTTGCGGTCACCGAGCGCTTTGCTCACTGCTTCGCCAATGGCAATGCCGGTATCTTCCGTGGTGTGGTGGAAATCAATGTGTGTGTCGCCTTTAGCCGTGAGTTGCAAATCCATCAGACTATGACGCGAAAGCTGCTCCATCATGTGATCAAGGAAACCAATGCCGGTGGATACAGCATATTCCCCCACACCATCAAGGTTGATGGCACCTTTAATGTCGGTTTCTTTGGTTTTACGTTCGATAATGGCTTTGCGCATTGCCCACAGATACCAGAAAATCCAGCAATTACAAGCCTAACCATCCTCTAAATGCAGAAGGCTGGCCGCCCCGATCATCACCACAACGGAGGCTGGCGCAAGTGCTGCCAGCAATACAGGCACCGTTCCTGCCGAACCCAGCGCAAAAACAATATCCGTGAAGAAATGCAGCAGAAAGCCTGCAATAACACCAGCGACTACCAAGACCCCCACCTTACCACGGCGTGGCAGGCGCAGGGAAAACACGGCGGCAACCAGTACCGTCCCCGCCAGCAGGAAAGGTGAGGAAAGCAGGCTATACCAGTGCAGCTTATGCCGCAGGGCAGAAAAGCCCGCCTGCTCCAGCATGTTGATAAACGAAGGCAAATACCAGAACGATAAAGTTTCCGGTGAGGCAAAACTATCTTGAATATAATTAATGGTAAGGGTGGTGGGTATTAATGTTTCAGGGTATTTTTGAGGCATTTTGCCAGGAATAGAACGCGTTACATTATATAAATGCAGTATCCCGTCTTCCAGCACCGCACGCTCTGCATCCATACGCTCAGCAAATTTTTTCTTCTCATCAAATGAAAAAATAGCCACGTTCTGGAACGACATATCATTTTGTGAAATGCGCGTCGCATAAATAATATGCTCGCCTTTTTCCTCAATCTGTCGAAGCCACAGGCCAGACGAAGAAATGGCCGTTAGGCTGGAGCGCCCTGTAAAATACTTGCCTTCCATCTGTTCATACCGAAGCAGAAACACAGATGCCAGCGGATTAAACACGGTAGCCATAATCACGCCAAGTGACATCACCACCGCAACCGCCGGAGTCAGGAACTGCCACACAGATACGCCCGCTGAACGTGTCACCACCAGCTCATGCGTACGCGTCAGGCGCGTGAGTGCCAGCATACTGCCAATCAGCACCGCATACGGCATAAGCTTGGTGGCGAGGTGAGGAATCCGCAGCAACACCATCTGCAGGATAATCCCAAATGTCACCTGATCCCTGCCTGAGGTACGACGAATCAGCTCTACAATATCAATCAGCATGGTAATCGCTGCAAGCCCAAGCCAGGCAATACATATACCGATCAGAAAATGTTTGCCGATATAAAAAAATAGCGTGCGCGGCAGCTTCATACGCCCCTCCGCGCCAGAACAAGTGGATTTGGCAATGTGTTCCCATGTATTACCCATGCAGCAAGTACCGCTGGCACAAATAAATTCATCCATGCAACCACCGCCATGGCCGGATTAAGTGACATGCTGCCGCGCAGCCCCACCGACGCGAATAGAATGGCGGCAGCGGCAATACAGGCAAAAAGAAGTTTTTGCCAATGGCCGCGACGATTAAACTGGCCGGAAAACAGCACCGAAAGAGCAAGAAGCGCAAGCACCCCTATATACCCAGGCCATATCAGCCGCTGGTTTCCTTCTGCCCATCTGCGGTTATTTTCTGATTCAGATACGGTACTGTCTGTAGCAAATAAATCACCTACATACATTTCTTGCGGATCTTTATAACGCGCATTCATCGTACTCGCATAAAGGCTGATATCCAGCGCGTAACTCGCAAAATTCAGAAAAGAAAGCCTGCCGTCTTTTATTTCCTGACGATTACCACTCCGGAGCAAAAACCGTGGCCCTTGCGGAGTTTCCACCATCTCGCCTTCTTCTGCCATCATGGTCACTGAGCTGCCCGCCACACGGCTGTCATGCACCAATATGCCATGCAGGATATTATTTTTATCGCGCTCGCGGATGAATACGGTCAGCCCACTGACAGGGCTTGAAAACACTCCCTCCTGCAACAGTATAGAGGCATAGTTATTACGCAGGAACACCTGCATATCCTTGAATTTTGCGTAGGTCACTGGCTGCAAATAAAACGCAATAAAATAACAGACCGCCATCATAATGGCCGCCACCTGAAGCGCAGGCCGCGCCAGCTTCCAGTTGGAAAGCCCTGCCGCCTGCATGACAATCAGCTCACTGTCTATTTTTAGCTTATTATAGGAAAATAATACGGCACAGAAGAACGCTGGCGGTAAAATCATAAAAAGCAGCGACGGCACGAGTAGCGTGGTAAGCGTCAGGAACATGCTGATGGATATGCCCTGATTGACGATAAAATCAATAAAGCGCAAGGCTTGCGTGAGCCAAACGATGCTGGTAAGGCTGATGGTAATCAGTAGTGTAGAGTGAACCAGCTGCTTGCTGATATATGCGTTGTAGCGATACATGAATAATAAATAGCCTGACCAGAACCTAAAGGAAAGACTTTATGAAGATTGCATTTGCCGAACTTTCTGCCAAATCAGCACCGAATGATAGCGTTATTATACTTCCAGTAGGGGAAGATAAAAAGCTGAGTGCACTGGGCGTGCAGTTGGATAAGCAGTCACACGGTGCGGTATCGAACGCGCTTTCTTCCGGTAAATTCGTAGGCAAGGCAGGGCAATACGTCTCACTCGTAATGCCAAAAGGTAAAGTATCACGCGTTATTCTTGCGGGATATGGCAATGCAAAATCCTTGAATGAATATGGGCTGGAAAAACTGGGCGGTGGCTCAGTGCCACATGTGGAAGCAACACGAGCCACATCAGCAACCTTCGCACTGGAAAGCCTTAAAGGCCTTGCAATTCCTGCAGCAACAGCCGCTGCCCATATCGCGCAAGGCGTGCGCCTTCGCAGCTGGCGGTTTGATAAATATTTCACCAAAACAAAGGCAGAAGACAAACCAGTGTTGAAAAACTTCACTGTTGCAACGGCCAATAGCAAGCAAGCTGCCAGTGCCTATGCCACACTGGAAAAAATCGCTGATGGCGTTCTGCTTACTCGTGAAGTCGTAAGCGAACCGGCTAACATCATTTATCCGGAATCACTGGCTGAACGCTGCCTTGAACTTAAAAAACTCGGCGTTGATGTACAGGTTCTGGGCGAACCGGAGATGTACAAGCTCGGCTTTGGCGCGCTGCTTGGCGTTGGGCAAGGTTCTGCGCGTGAATCGCAAATGGTCATCATGAAATATAATGGCGCAGGCAAAGGCCAAGCCCCCGTTGCCTTCATAGGCAAAGGCGTGACATTTGACACGGGCGGCATCAGCATTAAACCGGCTGGTGGTATGGAGGAGATGAAATGGGATATGGGTGGTGCCGGCACGGTCATCGGCCTCATGAAAGCCCTCGCAGGTCGCAAAGCAAAAGTGAATGTGGTGGGTGCCGTCGGCCTCGTGGAAAATATGCCAGGCGGCAATGCGCAACGCCCAGGCGATGTGGTGACTTCCTAGTCCGGCCAAACCATTGAGGTGCTGAACACCGATGCCGAAGGCCGCCTCGTGCTGGCTGACGTGCTGTGGTACACACAGAAACATTTCAAACCGAAATGCATGGTTGACCTTGCTACACTCACCGGTGCTATCATCGTAGCCCTTGGCACCTCACGCGCCGGATTATTCTCCAATGATGATAAAATGGCGCAGCAGCTTTTTGCCGCTGGCGAGAAAGTCGGCGAGGAAGTATGGCGCCTGCCGCTTCATGATGTGTATGATAAGCAAATAAATTCCGATATTGCCGACATGCAGAATATTGGCCGCGATCGCGAGGCAGGTTCCATCACCGCCGCGCAGTTCCTGCAACGCTTCGTGAATGATGTACCGTGGACGCATCTGGATATCGCCGGCACTGCATGGAGCAAAAAAGATTCTGAGATTTGTGCAAAGGGTGCCACCGCGTTTGGTGTACGTCTGCTCAACCAGTGGGTAGCGGATAATCATGAGTAATAGCCCCGCACTTGTTGCGGGGTCTGGTAATGACTCCAACCAGACCCCGTCATCCGACGGGGTTAATATCTCCTTTTACCACTTAACCAGCACACCGATGCAGCGCGCATTGCCGAAACTGCTGGAGAAAATTGTGGGCAGCGGGCATCGTGCACTGGTAGTTACCTCATCGGAAGAAGAAGCAGAACAGTTAAACCAACTGCTCTGGACCTATGATCAAGATAGCTTCCTGCCCCACGGAAGCCTGAAAGATGGCAGGGCGGAAGACCAGCCAATTTTGCTTTCCTCAGAAGCAAAACCACTCAATAATGCCAATATACTGCTCATAACCCATGGACAAATGGCGGAGCAGACAGAACGCTTTGAGCGCGTGCTGGATATGTTTGATGGGAATAATGCAGAAGCCGTTGCCGCCGCACGCACCCGTTGGACAGTATATAAAAATGCTGGTCATACACTCACTTACCAGCAGCAAACCGCAGCCGGCGGCTGGGAACAGAAATAAGCACTTCCGGTTGCAAATAATTTGCTTTTCTCTGGACATTTCCTTCCAAAATGTCTATAAAAATTAACTATTTTTAATCATTGTCGCAGTACCATACCATATGGCTAATTCACCCGATCAACCATCCAAAGACGACAGGAGACTGACACGCAGCCTCAAGAAAGAGGGCGTTGATGTCGATTCTGGGCAGATTGCAAGGCTACCTCGGTATATTAAGGAAGGCTTCAGGACTTTATTAGACAAGGTAACCACATATAGAAAACAAAGTGACACCGATGATCTAACCGGCCTGAAAAGCCTCCGCGCCATCCGCAGAGATCTAGATGAAATGCTGGAGCGCCGCCATCATGCAACCTTCGCAAGGAGAGCCGGAAAAGCTTACAACAAATATCCTACAGCCTCTGTGGTAATGCTGGATATGGATGATTTTGGTCAATTTAACAAAGAATATAGTGAAAACGCAGGCAATTTAGCGCTTAAACACGTTGCCGCCATGTTGCAGCAGGAACTCTACGGTATTGACTCCATCGCGCGCCACGGTGGTGATGAATTTTCTATCATCATGCGCGAAACAACCGATGCGCAAGCCTGTAAGAAAATGGCTGAAGTTGTAAAGAAAATCGAAGCAACCCCGTTTTACTATACCCAGCCTGCTACAGAAAATGCGCCGGAGCGTACCATTCCGCTGAACGTATCCATTTCTTTCGGCGTCACGCAGATACAAGAGGATGATTCACGAACAAAGATTATTGAACGTGCAAACGCTGAAATGAAAGCGAATAAAAAGCAGAAAAAACAGGCGCGTGACATGCCACGTTTTCAAGCAGAATCTACAGCAACTGTTACTAGAAAAAAAACTAAAGAAAAAACTATAGACTTGTTGCCTGGAGCAAGAGAATTACCAGAAGATCATGCTATAACAAAAATACCAGACGACATCCCTGGCAACGATTACTTTGGTGAAGGCTACACACCCCCCGGCACTCCATCTCCTCCTCCCATACAAGCGGATGACAGCACGGATCAACAAAGAACTGAGCACCGCAGTAAAGTGGCCCAAAAAAGCATAAAACCCAAGCCGAAAGACCAGTCCATGGGCATGGGCGATGACGGCGTTGCCTTGCCTTGAGGCTGCACCTAACTAACATCACCCACTACAAAAATAATTCATAAATTACATGGCGTTATGTATTAATCACCCGCGATCTTCCTGAAAGAGATTGCGCCACCCCCTTAAAATTACTAAAATTAATTATATTTTTGAAAGATACGATATTGACAGAGCCGAAAGATATTTTTGATAAAGTTAAGCAACGCACCGGAAAAACCGTGCCGCCCGAAGGCCGTACGCCTGAGATGCAAGAAATCTTAGAGGCCATGGAAAGTATCATATCTACCAGCCCCCTTACCGGACTGGCCAACAAACGCGGGCTGGATGACCGGCTCACGCGTGAACTCGCGCGCATCAAAGGGGCAGCGGAGCATTCTGGAGAACGCCGGAATCTACAGGAGCGACCCACCACATTCATCGGCATTGATCTGGATGGTTTTAAGCATGTAAATGACACGCATGGCCATGAGGCGGGAGATGCCGCGCTTAGGTATTTTGCGAAGAAGCTCTCAGGAATATTACGCCCAACCGATCTCGCCACCCATCAGGGTGGTGATGAATTTGGAGCCGTCGTTCATACCGGCGGTGCGCGAGCAAGGGCAATTATGGACAGGCTGCGCACGGAAATGTCAGCTGATCCTTTCATGCATAATGGAGAGGCTGTACCCCTATCCTTCTCAGCAGGTGCGCATGAAATTCAGGCCTCTGACCAGAATATCGCTGCCATTAAAGATATTGCGGATAAGGAAGCATACGAAGATAAGGAGGGAAAATTCACACGCCTTGCTGTGGAAGGTGTAGTTAGCAGGCTTGCAGGCAGAACTGGACAACCCCTCGCATTACGTGTTAGAGATTCGCAGAAACCGTCAAATGACGGCCCATCTGCTGCCTGAACACACTGCATAGTTTCCATGACCTCCCCCGTAACCCTGCGCCGCACCTTTGCCATTATTTCGCATCCCGATGCGGGTAAAACAACGCTGACCGAAAAGTTACTCTTGTTCGGCGGGGCAATTCATCTGGCTGGCGCAGTGAAAGCCAAAAAAGGCGGCCAGTCGGCGCGGTCGGACTGGATGGCGATTGAAAAGCAACGCGGTATTTCGGTGACGGCATCAGTGATGACGTTTGAATATGACGGCAAAACCATCAACCTGCTCGACACACCCGGCCATAAAGATTTCTCGGAAGATACCTACCGCACGCTGACGGCGGTCGATTCCGCCGTGATGGTGCTCGACGGCGCGAAAGGTATTGAGGAACAGACACTCAAACTGTTTGAAGTCTGCCGGCTGCGCGATACGCCAATCATCACCTTCATCAACAAAATGGATCGCGAGGCGAAAGAGCCTTTCGCATTGCTGGATGAAATTGAACAGACGCTGCAGCTCGACGTCTGCCCGATTACATGGCCGATTGGCATGGGCGAGCGCTTCCGTGGCTGCTATGATCTGCGCACCGACACGCTGTTTTTATTCGATGATAAAAGCGGCGAACGTATCGCAAGTGGAATGCAGTTCACCGGCGTGGACGACCCAAAGCTTGATGAGCATATCCCCGCCGCCGAGCTTGCCACCTTCCGCGAAGAAGTGGCGATGGTGAAAGAAATTTATCCCGCTTTCAATCGCGAACATTATATGGAAGGGCATTTAACACCGGTATTTTTCGGCAGTGCCATCAATAATTTCGGTGTGCGTGAACTATTGCAGGCACTGTGCGACATGGCTCCTGCCCCGCGCATTCAGAATGCCGACCCGCGCAGCGTGACCCCTGATGAACCCAAATTCACCGGCTTTGTGTTTAAGATTCAGGCGAATATGGATAAGAACCACCGCGACCGCATCGCCTTCGTGCGTATCTGCTCCGGCACCTACAAACGCGGCATGAAAGTGCTGCATGTGAGAAGCGGAAAAACACTGGCACTCAATAATCCGGTATTGTTTTTAGCGCGCGAGCGCGAACTGGCCGAAGAAGCTCACCCGGGTGACATTATCGGCATTCCTGGTCATGGGCATTTACATATTGGCGATGCACTGACTGAAGGTGAACAACTTTATTTCACTGGCATACCAAACTTTGCGCCGGAATTATTCCAACGCGTAAAACTGGAAGATCCGCTGAAATCCAAACAACTCAAAGAAGCCCTCACCCAGCTTTCAGAAGAAGGCGCCTCGCAGATATTCAAGCCGCTGGATGGCGGCTCATGGATTATCGGCGTGGTGGGTGCGCTGCAATTTGATGTCATCGCTTCACGCCTGCAAAATGAATATGGGGTGAAGGGCAGTTTTGAATCCGTGCCCTATACAGCCGCCCGCTGGATAAAAGCCAAAGACAAAAAGATGGCGGATGAATTCACCGATAAAAATAAATATAACACAGCAGAAGATACCTCAGGCGCCATCGCCTACCTCGCACCCAACGCATGGCACTTAGACCGCATTGCCAAAGACTGGCCGGATGTAGAGTTCTTGAAGACAAGGGAAAATCGATAGTATTTTCCGTCATCCCGGCGAAGGCCGGGATCCACGCTTACACTGTTATACCGCATTAAGTATTTATCCCCTTCCAGAACAAATATTCCTTCTGCATATTAAAAAATATGGATTCCGGCCGTTGCCGGAATGACAGGAGCATTATGACCGCATGGACATTACTGATAGACCCACTTTCCAAGCTGCTGGATAAACTCATCCCAGACCCTGAGGCACGGGCGAAGGCACAAATAGAACTCATGAAATCCAGCCGTGAACTGGATTTAGAGGAACTGCGCCTTGCAATACACGCTGACCAAATGCAGGCCGATATAAATAAAACCGAGGCAGCAAGCCCAAACCTGTTTGTTTCCGGCTGGCGGCCATTTATCGGCTGGGTGTGCGGGGTGGCGTTTGCCTATCATTTTGTGTTGCAGCCGTTGCTGGCTTTTGCCATCGCCAATAATGGCGGCACCTTGCAACTTCCAGCATTTGATATGCAGGAACTTTCTACAGTGCTGATGGGTATTCTTGGACTGGGAGGATTAAGAACCATTGAAAAAATCCGCAACCACAATAAGTAATGGATATGGGGAAAGAAATGTTTGGTGCATTCTTCGCTGTTATAAGACAAAGAGCGACGGCTGCGAATGAACTGCAGCGGAGCGTAGCAACGCTACGTGAGCAGCGGAAGCATGAGCAGACTAAGCGGTTTTGGCCATAACAGTAGAAGAATTGGAGCGGGTGAAGGGAATCGAACCCTCGTATGCAGCTTGGGAAGCTGCCGTTCTACCATTGAACTACACCCGCTAAGTCAGGCCGAAACATCTCATATTGCCGGAAAAATGCAATCCTTCCTTTAACTCAATTTTAAGCAATCTGCGCCATATCTGTGGTGGACAATAGCACAGTAATGCCAGATATTTGGCGCATGATAAATTAAGGGAATGCAGATTATGAAAAAAATTGGATTACTCGCCGTTGCTCTACTTGCAGGCACCACACTTACCGCCAGCACAGCAAATGCAAATGATTACTTCACCGGTTATATCGGTTGGAATGATTTTATTGATCAGGAAGAAGAATCGACAGAATTTGGTGCGGAATACCGCTTTCATCCGCTTGGGTATGGCTTCCGCCCCACGCTCGGCTTTAACTTTACCACCGAAGGTTCAATGTATGGTTATGGCGGGTTCAACTGGGATGTACCATTAATCGATAACGAGCTTTACCTCATCCCGAACTTCATGGTTGGGTTATATGGCGAGGGCGATGGCAAGGATTTAGGTGGTGCGATTGAGTTCCGCTCTGGCCTTGAAGTGGCATACCAGATGCCAAATGAGCACCGCATTGGTGTCGCTATCAACCATATCTCCAACGCCAGCATTTACGATAAGAATCCGGGATCAGAAACCTTACTTATCAATTATTCCATTCCGGTGGGTAGATTGTTTCAATATTAGACTTCTTGCTACTGCTATGAAAAGCCCCGCCATGCGGGGCTTTTTTATGTGAGGTAAGTGGATTGCTTCGTCGCTACACTCCTCGCAATGACGAGTATTTTTCGCTAGGCTGAGGTGGATGCGAAGAAAACTTACGTGCGAGCGATTGAGCTTAGATAATACTAAGTGACATGAGCGAGCGCGGAGTTTTCAAGCAAGCCACCCAGCGTAGTAGAAAAACAAAAAAAGCCGCTGTTTCCAGCGGCTTTTTTGTTAGTTACACTTCTGTATTAGTTGAAGCGAACGCGAAGTGCGCACGCCGGTGTGTTACCACCTGTGCCAGACCCACGGTTATAGGTTGTGGTAGACGCATCATCTGCACCACCACCTGTCATACATTCCACCGTAGGAGAAGCCGCCCAGCTCGCCTGAGTCGTTGCAACCGGAGCAAATGGCGTGGTGGTACCACGTGCAAGCACGATCCCGGTATTAGGCGCGCCGTCATCCAGCTTGCTGTCGATGTTGTAAGATTCAACAGGCGTCAGAACTGTGCCATAAAGTGTTACACCTGAAGCAGCCGTAACCACGTTACCACTACCAAAACCAGAGATCAGATAATAATTCACGCCAGAATTCTGGTTTACTGTGAAATAGTTACCACGGCCAATTTTTGCAGGAAGGAAATAGTTCTGCACCGTACCTGAAGTTAGGTCAGCATTTGCCGCACCGCCAGTTGCCATCTGGCCACCGAAGCTACCTTCAACCAACGTGGTATCAGACAAGTGACGCCAAAATACAATGGAGTCTCCAAGATTCACCGCAGCACTTGCAGCGCCTTCCACCAAACTGTCACCATCGCCAAGCCCGTCAGCACCGGTCATACCCGTTGAGAACAACCCAAAGGCAGACGCAGTAGTCGCAGCAAGGTCACCCGGAATACCATTATATTTAGTACGGAACGTGTTCACCGACGCGTTCAGCTTTTCAATCTGACTCACAGTGGCACGAATTTCTGCCGCTTTAATCAAATCCTGCCCCACAAGCACACCGCCCACAATAAGGCCGATGATTACAAGAACGATCGATAATTCGATCAGCGTAAAACCTTTTTGTTTTTTCAGGTTACGGCGAGACTTCATAATATACACTCCAATTGTGAAAGGGTTTCCCCTTGTATAAATAACAAATTGTTTTGATACGCAACACTATATTGCTTTTTACAAACATTAAGGAGGTATGCTACAGAATAATAGTTACCAAATGGTTAGCAAGACTAAAAATCTTATATAAATCAGCCTGCGGAGACTTCTTTATCTTCAGATGGCTTGAAACCTGCGGTGGCGGCATCCAGATGTGTCTGGGTGCAGAGGCCAAGCAGCACCGGATCCCGTGGTTTGATATTACCGGAATTCCAATGACTTTTAGTACGCACCGCTTCAATAGTAGTTTTTGTTGTGCCAACCAATTTTACAATCTGTGCATCGGTCATGGCCGGGAAATGTTTGATGAGCCATGCAATCGCATCCGGTTTATCCTGACGGCGGGCAACCGGCGTATAACGCGCACCTTTTGACTTCCCGCTGATATATTGTTTCGCTGTGCCGCTCAATTGGAGCTTCGCTGATGGATCGCTTTCACAACGCTTAATCTCATCAGAAGTAAGCTGGCCATTCGCCAGTGGATCCAGCCCACGAATGCCGCCAGACACTTCACCATCGGCAATTCCCTGCACTTCAAGCGGATGCATACCGCAGAATTCTGCGATTTGTTCAAAGCTCAGAGCAGTGTTTTCAACCAGCCATACAGCGGTTGCTTTAGGCATTAGTGGCAGTGTCATGAGAGTCTCCTTAACCCCGTATTTATTCAGGGGGTTGAATAATTAGTGGTTTTTTGTGAGGAATCAAGTATTTTTGCGCCTTATGGCATATGAAACCGTAACCCTTAGCTTTCCTGAAGCCGCCATTTCGGTCATCACCCTGAATCGACCTACATTTGCGAATGCCTTAAATCGCCAGATGGGACTGGAACTTAAGGATATTTTTGCTTCACTTGACCATAAAACCCTGCGTGCTGTCATCTTAACCGGTGCTGGCAAACATTTCTGTGCCGGGGCAGACCTTAAAGAACGCAAAGGCATGAATGAAGCCCAGTGGCACGATCAGCACGCCGCCTTTGAGTGTGCGCTTCGGGCTATTCTCGCCTGCCCCCTGCCCGTTATCGCAGCGGTAAATGGTGCAGCAATGGGTGGTGGATTAGAGCTGGCACTGGCCTGTGACTTTATATATGCGAACTCATCTGCAAAATTTGGACTTACCGAAGCGACGCTTGGCATCATGCCAGGGCTTGGCGGCACAACACAACTTATACGCCGCATTGGCGAGGCACGCGCCAAGGAACTGTTATATACAGGACGAATATTTAATGCAGATGAAGCTATTGCGCTCAGCGTAGTAAACAAACTGTGCAGCAATGAAACACTGATGGATGAGACACTACAAACAGCACAGAATATTTCCGTAAATGCTCCACTTGCATTAAAGGCGATTAAGAAGGCCGCAAAGGAATGTGGCAACCTTTCCCTGCATGATGCACTTGCAACTGAATTGCAGCATTATAATATGCTGCTTTGCAGCAAAGATCGCCATGAAGGCATCAATGCATTTAATGAAAAACGTAAACCTGTCTTTACGGGAGAGTGATTATCTGAGATAATCTACCCTTACGATAGTGAGGAGGTTTCATGCCTAAAATATCTTCCACACAAAAAATTGCCCTAGCCTTACACGGCGGCGGTTCCCATACCGCTTTCAGCTGGGGTGCTGTCGACCAGCTGCTATTAGACGAACATATCGAGATTGAAGCCATCAGTGCCACCAGTGGTGGCGCAGTGATTGCAAGCGTGCTCGCGCAAGGCCTGCATGATGGCGGCCGGGATAATGCACGCGCACTGCTTCAGACGTTCTGGAAAAAGGTAAGTGTTGCGGCCAGCATGTTGCCACTACGTGTCAATGTAGTGGATAAATTTTTTAGCCATGCAGGCATTGATATGTCCGCCTCTTCTATGGCACTGGATTATATAACCAAAGTATTCTCCCCGTCGCAGTTCAATTTGTTCGACATCAATCCGGTGCGCGGCATTTTGGAAGAGATGGTGGATTTTGACATGCTGCAGGCGGAAAGCCCCGTGCGGCTTTACATCAACGCTACCCATGCGCGCACAGGCGAGAGCGTTATTTTTGATAATAGCAACATTTCACTTGATGCAGTAATGGCCGCCGCCTGCCTGCCCTTTATTTTCAAAACCGCAGAAGTGAACGGCGAACCTTACTGGGATGGTAGCTTCTCAGGTTGCCCATCGCTTGCACCGCTCATCAAAGATAAGCAGGTGTCTGATATTGTGCTGGTGAAAGTGCATCAAAGCCGTATCGACGATGTACCAACAACCGCCACCGATATTTTAGACCGCGCTATGGAACTCAGCTTTGGCTCTATTATGCAGCTTGAAATCCAGAATCTTGAACTGCAAAATCGCCTGATTCAGGCCGGCAAGTCGGATCGCAAACCCATTACACTTCACACCATTGAAGCGCAGGATATGCTGCAAAGTTTAGGTCGCGCCAGCAAACTTAATGCAGAATGGAATTTCCTCGTGCATGTGCATGATATGGGCGTGCAGGCAGCAAGTGACTGGCTGGATCAATTTCATAAAAATCAGTCTTCAGTGAAAGAAGTGGGTTAAAAGCCCCGCATTTATTGCGGGGTCTGGTGCACTTCTATGAACCGGATGCCGCAACGAGTGCGGCATTTCACTTCTGCAAATATTCCCGCATTGCATCAGTAGAGTTTTGAAGTTTCAGCTCCTGCCCAGGCTTTGGTACGGTACGAAGCGATAATGCACAGGTAGCCTGCACAAGCTGCGCAGTATCATCTGTAAACCGTACATACCCTTCACAATTTGCATCTGCGCTGGTGCGCGTATCCACAGACACGCCACCGAATAATGCCGCACCGTCCGCCCATTGTTTTGAAGTAAATGTCACGGCAGCCGTTTGTTCATCATCTGCCAGTGTGAAGGTTTCAAGCGTTGGTGTGTAACTGTAATCGGTGAGCGGATACAGCACATTATCGATGAAGGTGATGAAAGTATCTTTGGTGAAATCCTGAGCGATAGGTTTATTTGCATTGGCCTGGATAATCGCAAAGAACGATACGTTCAGTTGAATCTTCGCATCATCGGTAAGCAGTACTTTCAGTGACTCGCTTATCTTTGCACGGTCTTTAGTTGCCACACTCTCCGCAAAACTTTCCAGTGCTGCATCCGTGCGTTTCTTGAGTACATTTGGTGGGTAGACGAAGGAATAATAGAGGCCAGATGCAATAAGTGTTAATGCAAGTAATCCCGTAAGCAGTAATTTTTTCATTCTGTCATTCCCATTTTTGTCATACCGGCGACCCGCTGCGCCAGCGCTAGCGCGGCGAGAGGCCGGTATCCACGGCAGACATAGACTCCGGCCTTCGCCGGAGTGACAAGATCTATTACACCTGAAATGCCTGAATACCCGTAATCGCACGACCAAGAATCAGTGCATGGATATCATGTGTGCCTTCATAGGTATTCACACTTTCTAAGTTCATCACATGACGAATAACGTGATATTCATCGGCAATGCCGTTGCCACCGTGCATATCACGCGCGGTGCGGGCAATTTCCAAAGCCTTGCCTGCTGAGTTGCGCTTAATGATGGAAATCATTTCGGGAACGTAATTATCTTCATCAATCAACCGACCCACGCGGTAACAGGCCTGCAGGCCAAGTGCGATATCCACCATCATGTCGGCAAGTTTCTTCTGTATAAGCTGGTTGGCGGCGAGTGGCCGGCCAAACTGCTTGCGCTCCATCGTATAATTACGCGCTGCTTCATAACAGAATTCCGCTGCACCGAGCGCGCCCCAGCCGATGCCATAACGCGCTTTATTCAAGCAGGAGAATGGCCCTTTAAGCCCCCTCACCTCCGGGAAGATATTTTCTTCCGGCACGAATACATCCTGCATGGAGATCATACCGGTTTCCGATGCGCGCAGAGAGAACTTTCCTTCGATCTTTGGCGCGGTTAAACCCTTCATGCCTTTTTCCAAGACAAAGCCGCGAATCTCGCCATCAAGCTTCGCCCACACCACAAACACATCAGCGATCGGTGAATTGGTTATCCAGTTCTTTGCGCCATTCAAAATAAACCCACCCTTGGTTTTTTCAGCACGAGTTATCATGCTTCCTGGGTCAGAGCCGTGATCTGGCTCGGTGAGGCCGAAGCAACCAATCCATTCACCGGTTGCGAGCTTCGGCAGGTATTTATCCTTCTGCGCTTCTGAACCCCATGTGTAGATAGGATGCATGACAAGTGCGGATTGCACAGAAAGCGCCGAGCGATAGCCCGAATCCACCCATTCCACCTCTTTGCAGATAAGTCCGTAGGCCACATGCGATACACCGGCACAGCCATATCCTTTGATGGTGGCACCAAATAGGCCAAGTTCGCCCATTTCGCGCATGATTTTTTTATCGAACTTCTCATGGCGGTTGGCTTCCAAAATACGCGACATCAGCTTGTCGCGGGCATAAGCGCGCGTGGAATCGCGTACCATGCGTTCTTCGTCGGTGAGTTGTTTATCAAGTAAGAGCGGGTCTTCGTAGTTTAAGGGCATAAAACAGTTACCAGTTACTAGTTATCAGTTACCAGAAACTACATTACATTCATGATAGCTTGCAACTGGTAACTAGTAACCGGCAACTGGTAACTTAAACCAGCAAATTCAAAATACTACCCCTATCCCATGTCACCCCGCGGCGCAGGGCATCAATAGCACTGGCAACGACGGTACGAAGCGATTCTGGAGCCGGAATATAGTTCAGATGCGCTTTTTCTTTAGGTTTTGCAGGAGCATCGGATGATGCCTGCTGCTGCTTGCGATTGCCAGCAGGGCGGCCAGTGGCTGGACGAATACCAGATGGATTGAATTCTATAGCCATAGTTGATTTATGTCATGGGTTGAGAGTTGCTGGTCTTTAGTATAATAAGCCTCCAGATAAAAACCACTGTTTTCTAAAATCTATGAGCAATAACCAGCAATCAGCGACCTACGTGGTCGCCGCCATGTATCACTTCTTTGACTTCCCCGATTTTGAAAAACGGCGGGATGCAATTCTTGCTGAGTTCATCAAACATAATATCAAGGGTTCACTACTCATCGCCTCGGAAGGATTCAATGGCACCATCTCCGGCACGCGCGAAGATATTGATACCATACTGGATTACTTAAAGCGCGAAGTGGCAAAGAGTGACTTCGAGCACAAGGAAAGTTTTTACACTCGCCAGCCCTTCGGCCGCGCCAAGGTGCGCCTGAAACGCGAGACGATTTCTGTGGGCGAGCCAGTATCGCGCGAGCATGTGGGAACCTATATCGATCCTAAAGACTGGAACGATCTTATTTCGCAACCGGATGTATTATTGCTGGACACACGCAACCGTTACGAAACCCATCTTGGTACATTTGAAGGCGCGATAGATCCGGATACTCGCGTGTTCAAAGAGCTGCCAGCGTTTGTACGCAAAAACTTTGACCCGAAGAAGCATAAGAAGGTAGCCACCTTCTGCACCGGCGGCATACGGTGCGAAAAATTCACCGCGTGGATGAAGCAGGAAGGCTTCGAGGATGTATATCACCTAAAAGGCGGCATATTAAAATATCTGGAAGAAATCCCGCAGGAGCACAGCAAATGGCAGGGCGAGTGCTTTGTGTTTGATGAGCGCGTGGCGGTTGGCCACGGCCTGCACCCCACCACCAAAGCAGTCATGTGCCCCAATTGCGGATTACCCGTTACCGAGGAAGACAAAAAACACCCGCTATATATAGAGGGTAAGCAGTGCCAGTTCTGCGATGATGTGGAGGAATAATATTAATCCTCTTTGCCTACATCTTGCAGCATCTAAGGCATCTATTCTGGTGTTATTTACGGGCTATTCTACCCATATTTATAACATATCCATAACAAGCCTAGAATTTTCGCCCTGCGGCAGAGTGCAGATGATAATCATATTCTCGTAGTAAACGCGCCATTTCGTCTGACGCATGTTTTGGAAGACCTGCTTCCTGCAGTAGCTCGGAATAATCCCGATTCGCATATTTCGGCAGCGCTCCGCCAGAGCGCATACCTTGCATCAACGCGCCAAGCACATGATGACATTGACCGTCAGCTGGCGTACCATTTATCCCCGTAGCTTTGCAAAGCTCTGATAACCTATTTTGCATAGCCAATCTAAGATGTTCTGCCATAACTTTTTATCTCCCATACACTATGTAGTTAGGCTACTTACTTTTGCCCGAATTAGCACATGAAGATTGTGTGACAATAGAATCTGTATCTTACCCCCAGTTTTTTCCATTTTTCTTTTTAAGCTATTCAATTAGTTAGAAACTTATCCACAGGTTTCACAGGGTGTCAAAATGTGACATATCCACAGCATCTAGTAGGAAAATGCGTGTCAAGCACAATATGTAGTTGCATTACATTTTTGTAATGTTTAGATTAGTACTCATCCGATAGAGATAAGTAACCGATTGCGGACTGCGCAAGAAACCACCTAAGATTTTCAGCGCAACACCACAACTTTCCACTACTAAAAGCTATAAAAACCACAGTATAATACTCAATAACAGGGGAACATCATGCGTATTGAAAGACATTTCACCAAAGCTGGCCAAGGCGCGTACGACGGCATCACCTTCAAAAAAACTGACGTGGTGATGAAAAACCCGGACGGTTCGGCAGTGTTCGAAGCGCTCGGCACGGAAGTGCCGGAGCATTGGTCACAGGTGGCGACTGATGTATTGGCGCAGAAATATTTCCGCAAGGCTGGTGTTGCAGCAAAACTCAAAAAAGTGGAAGAGAATTCTGTGCCTTCATGGCTGTGGCGCAGCGTGCCCGATGAAGCGGCACTCGCCAAACTGCCAGAATCTGATCGCAATGTAGGTGAAATATCCTCTAAGCAGGTGTTTGACCGCCTCGCCGGCGCGTGGACATACTGGGGATGGAAAGGCGGCTATTTTGATAAGGAAGAAGATGCCCGCACCTTCTTCGATGAAATGCGTTACATGCTCGCCATGCAGATGGCAGCACCCAATTCACCACAATGGTTCAATACGGGACTACACTGGGCATATGGTATTGACGGCCCAAGCCAGGGACATTTCTATGTAGACCCTGACACCCAGCAGCTAACAAAATCCAGCAGCGCGTATGAGCGTCCGCAGCCACATGCCTGCTTTATCCAGAGCGTAAAAGACGATCTGGTGAATGAAGGCGGCATCATGAATCTGTGGGAGCGTGAAGCGCGCCTGTTCAAATATGGATCAGGCACCGGTTCAAACTTCTCTGACCTGCGCGGCAGTGGCGAAAAGCTCTCCGGTGGTGGTAAGTCATCTGGCCTAATGAGCTTCCTGAAAATCGGTGACCGCGCAGCTGGCGCTATCAAATCCGGCGGCACAACCCGCCGCGCCGCGAAGATGGTTGTCGTAAATATCGACCATCCGGATATTGAAGAATTCATCAACTGGAAAGTGCTGGAAGAACAGAAAGTGGCGGCCATCGTCACCGGCTCTAAAGTATGCAGCAAGCACTTAAAAGCCATCATGAAAGCCTGCCAGACGGGCGAGAGCGAATCGCGCTTTAATCCTTCTGATAATCCTGTGTTGAAACAGGCAATGCGCGATGCACATAAGGCACTGGTGCCGGATAATTACATCCAGCGCGTGGTGCAGTTTGCCAAACAGGGCTACACCAATATCGAATTCCCTGAATATGACACGGATTGGGATTCCGAAGCATACCTCACCGTCTCTGGTCAGAATTCCAACAACTCGGTGCGTATCACGAATGAGTTTTTGGAAGCCGTTGAACAGGACAAACCATGGTATCTCCTTGCCCGCAAGAATGGCAAAGTCACCAAGGAACTGCGCGCGCGCGATCTTTGGGAGCAAATTGGCTATGCTGCATGGGCATGTGCAGATCCAGGATTGCAGTATGATACGACTGTGAATGAATGGCACACCTGCCTCGCCTCAGGCCGCATCAACGCGTCTAACCCGTGCTCGGAATATATGTTCCTTGATGATACGGCATGTAACCTTGCCTCCATCAACCTGCTTAAATTCAAAACAGCAAACGGCAATTTTGACGTAAAAAGTTTTGAATACGCCACACGTTTGTGGACGATTGTACTGGAAATTTCTGTAGCAATGGCGCAGTTCCCTTCCAAGGAAATTGCCAAGCTCTCTTATGAGTTCCGCACACTTGGCCTTGGCTACGCCAATATCGGCGGGCTATTGATGGCAACCGGTATTGCGTATGACAGCGACGAAGGCCGCGCTATTTCCGGCGCGATCTCTGCTATCTTGACGGGTGTATCTTACGCAACATCTGCTGAAATGGCGAAGGAGCTCGGCGCATTTGCCCGTTACAGCGAAAATAAAGAGCACATGCAGCGCGTGATGCGCAACCATCGCCGTGCAGCACTGGGTGAATCTTCTGGCTACGAAGGACTTTCCATTATTCCTGTGCCGCTGGATGTTTCCAATTGCCATGATAAGGAATTGGTTAAAGCTGCCAAGAAAGCATGGGACAGTGCGCTGATGCTCGGTGAAAAATATGGCTATCGCAACGCGCAGGCCACCTGCATTGCACCAACCGGCACGATTGGTTTGGTAATGGACTGCGATACCACCGGTATCGAGCCAGATTTTGCCATGGTGAAATTCAAAAAACTCGCCGGCGGTGGCTACTTCAAAATCATCAACCAGCAGGTGCCGGAAGGTCTGAAGTTCCTCGGCTATACACCAAAGCAGATCAAGGACATTACGGATTACGCCGTAGGCCGTGGTACGCTAAAGGATGCACCGGGTGTGAACCATGCGCAGCTTCGCGCTAAAGGATTTGATGATGACTCACTGGCCAAGATTGAAAAAGCACTGGCTTCAGCCTTTGAAATCAAATTCGCATTCAATAAATGGTCGCTCGGTGAAGAATTCTGCAAAGAAAAACTAAAACTCACCGATGCACAACTGAATGATTTCGCATTTGATATGCTTGCCGCACTTGGCTTCTCCAAAGCCGATGTGGAAGCCGCGAATGAATATTGCTGTGGCACTATGACGGTGGAAGGCGCCCCTCACCTGAAAGATGAGCACCTCCCTGTGTTTGACTGTGCCAATCCATGCGGAAAAAAAGGCAAGCGCTACCTGTCTGCCGAAAGCCATATCCGTATGATGGCCGCCGTGCAGCCATACATCTCTGGTGCGATTTCCAAAACCATCAACATGCCAAATTCCGCCACAGTGGAAGAATGCAAAGATGCGTACATGCTTTCGTGGAAACTCTGCCTGAAAGCAAACGCGCTGTATCGTGATGGTTCAAAACTTTCTCAGCCACTCAACGCTGCGATTGCCGCTGAGTTTGCTGATGACGATGCGGATAATGACAATAAGCAAAGTGAATTTCAGGCATTGCGCCAGCCAGGCAAAGTGGCAGAGCGCATCGTAGAACGCATCGTGCGCGCTACCGAGCGTGAACGCCTGCCCGAACGCCGCAAGGGTTATACCCAGAAGGCATCGGTCGGCGGCCACAAAGTGTATTTGCGTACCGGTGAATATGAAAGCGGCAAGCTGGGTGAAATCTTCGTGGATATGCACAAAGAAGGCGCAGCATTCCGCTCACTCATGAACAATTTTGCGATTGCCGTTTCTATAGGCCTGCAATATGGCGTGCCGCTGGAAGAGTTCGTGGATGCGTTTACGTTCACCCGCTTTGAACCATCCGGTATGGTGGAAGGCAACGAGACCATCAAGATGTCTACCTCCATTCTGGATTACATCTTCCGTGAGCTTGCCATCTCCTACCTTGGCCGCAATGACCTCGGCCATGTGGATCTTGGTGATATGCGTTCCGATTCCATTGGCCGCGGCGAAGGCGATTCTACCCGCGAAAGTGATGAGCCAGAGCTACCGCACCTCTTCTCAAAAGCAACCAGCAATGGTTTCGTGCGCGGGAAAATGCCAAAGCTGATTGTGTCTAATAGTGGTGCAACATCCGTTATGGGAAATGTTTTGCTGGATGAGTCTAACCCCCTCGAGGTTACAGTTGCAGCAAAAGCTTACATGCCATCAGCCAACGAAAGTTTTGTTATGCAGGTCGGAGTTTCTGCACAACATAACGAAAAAGATGTGCTGCGCGAAAAGATCCGCATGGCCAAAGCCAAAGGTTATGAAGGTGACGCCTGCACGGAGTGTGCTAATTTCACGCTGGTGCGGAATGGCACGTGCATGAAGTGCGATACGTGCGGCTCTACCTCAGGCTGTAGTTAGGGATTTCTACTAGTCTGGACGGCTTGCTTGCGATTGCCGTGCTCACTTCTGTCACTTAGCGCTGCTAAGCTCAGTCGTTGTGCGCGCCAATCACTTCGCATCCGCCACAGCCTAGCGAAATCTATATTTAGTAGTTGACATCATGAGCATAGCACTACATTATGCGAACTAGTCGCTAATGCAGATAGATAAGATTGCTGACCCTTCAGAATCTCAGATCAAAGACAACTTGGGAGATACGTCAGCTGGCAGAATGACTAAGAGAATAGATTCGGATACAAGCCCGAATTCGAACCTCAATATGCATATTGAAAAGGCAGCGGACGCGCTGCCTTTCTCTTTTTGTCATTGCGCGCGTAGCGAAGCAATCATGATTATTTCTTCTTACTCAGCGGGTGTTTGTCATTCACCAGCTTAGTGAGCTGGCTGTTTGCCACATGCGTGTAAATCTGTGTGGTGGAAATATCAGAATGTCCCAACAATTCCTGTATTACGCGCAGATCCGCCCCGCCGGACAGCAAATGCGTGGCAAATGAGTGGCGCAGCGTATGTGGCGAAATTTTTTCCGGATCAATACCCGCTTTCACTGCAAGTTCTTTGAGTATCACACCAAATTGCTGGCGGGTGATATAGCCTTCAGCGCGGTGATATGGGAAGAGGTAGACAGAGGTCGGGGGTCGGTTGACGGATGATGATTTCTTCTTTTTTCCGTCCTCCGCCGTCTGCCGTCCGTCGTCCGGAATAAAACAATGCCGCACCTCGAGATATTTAGAGAGCGCCTCACGCGTGTTGGCGTTTACCGGCACTAAGCGTTCTTTGTTTCCTTTGCCGCGCACAATCAGGAAATCAGCCGTTACCTGCCTGCCCCCCTCCTTAACCTGCAACGCCGATAATTTCAGCGATACGAGTTCGGATACGCGCAAGCCTGCACCATAGATAAGTTCTAACATGGCACTAAGCCGCACACCCTTTGGCGAGGCATCGGCTTTGGCTGCATCAATAAGTGCCATAATATCTTTGGCACCGAGCGTACTGGGAAGGGATTTGGAAAGACGCGGGGTTTCGAGCGTGGCGGTGGGGTTATCCGTGCGGATTTTTTCCGTATATAAGAACTGGTAAAACTGGCGGATGGCAGAGAGTTTACGTGCCACTGTCTGCGCGGACATGCCTTTTTTGGAAATGCTGGAAAGAAAATCTTCCACTACATCGCGCGATAGTGTGAGTATATCCTGTTTTTTTGCGGCGATGAAGGTAGAAAAATCGTTCAAATCCCTATGGTAAGCAGCAGCGGTATTGGCAGACGCACCGCGCTCCGCCAGCATCATTTCTATGAATTGCTCTATCTGGCCGCTGTCTTCCTGGTTATTGCTGTGCGGAGAGGAACGTTTTGGCATCAAGCTCCTTTTCAACCAGTTGCTGTGCTGGCTTTGGATCAACAAATAAAGCTGCGCCTACACATACCAGAATAACCACAACAAGTACGGCCAAGAGAGGCATAGCCAGTGATCTTTGCTTAGCATGGGAACGATGATGATGCATATTTTTCCTGTTTCCTTCGTGGCTAACGTGGTTTAATCGTATCCTGAACAGGTTATAAGTCAATCCATGAGCGAAGCAACACCACATAATTCACTAAAAATTACCAAGCCCATTGTGCTGGTAGGGTTAATGGGTGCGGGCAAAACAACCATAGGCCGCAGGCTTGCCCATGCGCTTGCGCTCGATTTTGTTGATTCCGACCATGAAATTGTGGAAGCCGCCGGATGCAGCATTGCCGACATTTTTGCCATTTATGGTGAAGAAATCTTCCGTGATGTAGAAAAGCGCGTACTGCTTCGCCTAATTACCGGAAAACCACAAATTATTGCAACTGGCGGCGGCGCATTCATGAACGCCGATATACGCGCGGCAATACTTGAGAACGCATGGTCGGTGTGGCTGAAAGCTGACCTGCCAGTGCTAGTGGAGCGCGTGTCACGGCGCGATACACGGCCGCTGCTTAAAACCGGCGATAAAAGCGAAATTTTGGGCAAACTCATGGATGAACGCTACCCCACTTATGCACAGGCAAGCATCACCATAGACAGCAATGAAGGCGCGCATGAAGCCGTGGTACAGCGTATCATTGCTGCACTGAAAGACATACCACATGACTGAGAAGATACGCGTCGCGCTAGGGACGCATAGTTATGATATTGTGGTGGGTGAAAACCTGCTCGCTCGGGCAGGAGAGATCATCGCTCCACATCTGCCCTCCCGTAATGTTATTATCATCAGCGATAATCAGGTGTCGCGTTTCTGGCTGCACCGCCTGAGCAATGCACTGGAAGCAGCAAAGATTTCCTATCGCTCAATCGTTGTGCCAGCCGGCGAACAAAGCAAGAGCATCTCCCAGTTTGGTGAATTGCTTGAAGACCTGTTGTCACAAGCCCCTGACCGCAAAACTAGCATCATTGCGCTCGGCGGCGGGGTGGTGGGTGATCTTGCTGGATTTGCGGCAAGCGTGCTGCTGCGCGGTGTGCCTTATATACAGATTCCCACCAGCCTGCTTGCACAAGTAGATAGTGCGGTGGGGGGTAAAACCGCCATTAATTCGCAGCATGGGAAGAATTTAATCGGTAGTTTTCACCAGCCGTTACTGGTGCTAACTGACGTAGCAACCCTTACCACCCTACCTGCACGTGAGCTGAAAGCAGGCTACGCCGAAATACTGAAATACGGGCTGATTGGCGATGCAGCATTTTTTGCATGGCTAGAACAAAACGGTGAAAAAATTCTGGCAGGTGACGCTGCTGCCACTTCGCATGGCATCATCGAAAGCTGCAAAGCAAAAGCCACCATCGTTGCCGCTGATGAAAAAGAACATGGCAAGCGCGCCTTGCTAAATTTTGGCCACACCTTCGCCCATGCGCTGGAAGCAGAAACTGGCATGGGCGATGCACTCTTGCACGGTGAAGCAGTGGCAATAGGAATGGTGCTGGCACTGCGCGCATCAGTAATGATGAAATTATGCCCACAAGCCGACTATGACCGCGTGCTCGCGCATTACCAGAAAACTGGTTTGCCGCATCGCCTGCCCGCTTCTCATGCGTGGGACGCAGCAAAAATCATGCACCACTTCTCGCATGATAAGAAAGCCAATGCCGGAAAACCTACATTCATACTAACCCACGGAATTGGAAGCACATTTATCGAACAGAGTCCCAATATGGAAGCCATACGCCAGACACTTGTAGAGGCATGTGCAAACGTGTAATATGCCGCACTTATGTTACACCAAGCTAAACCTGCGCTAACAAGCGCACCTGTTATCCGTGAAATGCAGCAAGATGATGTTGATGCCGTGAGCAGCATGGCCGCACGCATATGGCGTAGTCATTATGTGCCTGATATTGTATCAGCTGAACAGATTGAATACATGCTCCCCAAGGTGGCATCACGCGAAGTTTTTGCCGCGCAAGTTGCCGATACAAACCGTAAACTATGGATTATATCACTCGGCGATGTACCAGCAGGATACGCCGCCGTCATTGATAAAGGCAGCACTGTCTGGTTTCTCGATAAACTCTATATAGATAGCAACCTGCAACGCACTGGCCTGGGTTTTGCATTACTTGATCACATTCTTAACACTATAAAACCTGAACAGCTGGTACTGCGTGTGAACCGCAAAAATATCAAAGCCATCAATTTCTATTTCAAACATGGTTTTGTTATTGATTCACTGGATGTTCTGGATCTGGGCGATGGGTTTGTCATGGATGATTTTATTATGAAGAGAGTATTATGACTGGTGAAATCAATATAACTTACTATATATTAGCAATATTATTTTGCTTTTTACTTTCCATATTTTTTTCAGCGGCCGAGACTGCGCTCACCGCAGTGTCGCGCGCACGCATTTACCAACTGGTAATCGATGGTAATAAGCGCGCAAGCATCGTAAGCCGTCTGCGCCGCAACAAAGAATCACTTATTGGAGCAATACTGCTTGGCAACAATGCTGTAAACATTGCTGCTTCCGCACTGGCAACTTCCCTTGGGATACAACTGCTCGGCGATGAATCGGGATTGCTTATTGTAACTGTCGTGATGACACTTCTGGTAGTAATTTTCTGCGAAGTCCTCCCCAAAACCTACGCCATACAAAATGCCGAGCGTGTGGCACTGGCCTTATCGCCTATTCTTACATTGATTGTTAAATTGCTCTACCCTATTACGCATATAGTACAAATACTTATACGCGTTATGTTAAAGTGTTTCGGCGTCGATATCACCCGCAGCAACACGCTGATTTCAGCTACCGACGTAATACGCGGCACTATCGAACTGCATCACCGCGAAGGCCAGATGATTAAACAAGACCGCGATATGCTGGGCAGCATTCTTGACCTTAACGATGTGGAAGTGGATTCCATCATGGTGCATCGCAAGCAGGTGGAAACCATCAATGCCGACCTTCCTCCGCAGGAACTTATCCGTCAGGCCGTCAGCACCATGCATAGCCGCATTCCATTGTGGCGTGGCCAGCCTGATAATATCATCGGTCTGCTACATGTGAAAAACCTGATTAAGGTTATCAACGAATATCAAGGCGAACTAACCTCAAATAACATCCTTACTATATGCCACAAGCCGTGGTTCATTCCGGAAACCACATCCTTACGTGATCAACTTCTTGCGTTCCGCAGCAAACGCCAGCATTTTGCCTTTGTGGTCGATGAATACGGCACATGGGAAGGCATTGTAACGCTCGAAGATATTATTGAGGAAATCGTCGGCGATATCGATGATGAACACGATGAAGCCTATAATGATATTCTACCTGCCGGAGAGAATACCTATCTGGTGGAAGGCAGCGTCACGGTACGTGATATAAACCGCCATCTCGACTGGAATTTACCCGACGAAGAAGCGGCAACTGTCGCAGGCCTGCTGTTGCACCAAGCAGAATCCATACCCGCCGTCGGTGAATCACACGATGTGCATGGATACCGCTTTACGGTGCTGGAAAAGGATGCCACACAAATCACCCGTCTGCGTATTCAGAAACTGGAAACGTCGGAGCGTAGCAAAGACTATGACGGATAACCATGAAGACAGTTATATTATCGAATATACAATTCTGGGCGGCAGTATGAAGGTGACTGTCTTTGATCCCAAAACTCTGAAGGAGACGTCCATCATTGCCTCGCCGAATGCATCACGTGAGGAAGCGGCAAAACTCGCTATACGCAAATTACATTATGTCCTGCGCAATAAGGGCAATTCCTAATGAAACTAATAAAAAAATTGCGCAAGCTGTTACCCAAAAAACGCCGGAGAAAAAGCACTACATCGCCACATGCGCGGCGACATACTCCCAAAATGGAATCCGGAGCGCATGGACACGGTAGACGCACCTCAGCACGTCCGCGCGCCCACAAAAAAAGTGGCTTTAGAAAATTACTGAAACACCGCTATACGCGACACGCCATGCTTGCCGGTTTTGTTGTACTTGTTGGGTTTTATTTTACCCTACCAAGCATTGATGATCTTGATAAGTTCACACGCAACCAAAGCATTCTGCTTAAAACGGAAAACGGTGAAATTATTGGCAGTTTTGGTGATATTTATGGTGATTTCACCTCATTCAGTGAGCTTCCTACCTCACTGGTAGATGCCGTTATTGCAACGGAAGACCGTAATTTTTACTACCATTTTGGTATTGACCCCATTGGCTTGATACGCGCATCAGTTGCCAATTTTCGTGCTGGTCGTGTGGTGCAAGGGGGCAGCACCATCACACAACAGGTAGCAAAAAACGTATTCCTGACACCGGAGCGTTCCATGCTCAGGAAAATTCGTGAGATGCTGCTGGCATTCAAGCTAGAATACCGCTTCACTAAAGAACAGATTATGAGTATTTACTTAAATCGTGTTTATCTTGGTGCCGGTAATTATGGCGTGGATGCCGCCGCAAAGCGCTACTTCAATAAAAGCGCAAAAGATATGACCTTGTCCGAGTCTGCAATCATCGCAGGCCTGCTCAAAGCCCCCTCCCGCTTTGCCCCAACTGCTAATATTGAACTTTCGCGCAAGCGCGCGGAACAAGTGTTAGTGAATATGCGCGAGGCAGATTACCTCACCGATGAACAAGCAACAAAGGCAATCGCTGAGCTCCATAAATCAGCGGAGAAAAAAGCCTATACCGCACAGAGCAATTTATATTTTGCTGACTGGATTATGGATCAGATTCCTGAGTTTATTGGCAATGTAGAAGAAGATTTAGTGGTTATCACCACGCTTAATCCGCAGATGCAGATTGCTGGTGAAAAAGCCATCAATGACATCATGGATAAGGAAAGCGAAAAATATAATGCCTCACAAGCGGCGCTGGTAGCCATGACACCAGACGGCGCCGTGCGTGCCATGATTGGCGGACGTTCCTATGCAGAAAGCCAATATAACCGCGTGTATCAGGCGCTGCGCCAGCCCGGTTCTTCGTTCAAATTATTTGTGTATCTTGCAGGGCTAGAAGCCGGATTTACACCGGATACTATGGTAGAAGACCAGCAAATTTCTATTCCTATTCACCGCGGCACATGGAGGCCACAGAATTATTCGCACGAATATCTTGGGGCTATTCCGCTCAGTCAGGCAGTTGCCGAATCTATCAATACGGTTGCCGTGCAGGTAAGCGAAGCCGCAGGGCGCAGCCATGTAATCGATGTAGCGCGACGACTTGGCCTCACCTCTGATATGAATCCTGTACCCAGTATCGCACTTGGCGCAACCGAAGCCACACTGCTACAGATGACTGCGGCATATGCACATCTCGCAGCTAATGGCGCAGTGGTACAACCGCATGGCATTATCCAGATTACCACCACATCCGGCAAAACCTTATACCAGCATCAATCAGACAACGGCATTGTTTTAAGCTCAGATGTGGTGGGCATGATGAATCAAATGCTAATGGGCGTGGTAAATTCCGGCACGGGCCGCGGTGCTGCCATTGGCCGTCCGGCAGCTGGGAAAACGGGTACAACCTCTGATTACCGCGACGCATGGTTTATTGGCTACACGCCCAATCTTGCCGCTGGCGTATGGGTAGGCAATGACAATAACACCGCGATGAAGAAAGTAACCGGTGGTACACTTCCAGCCCCCATCTGGCGCAATTTCATGACCGTAGCACTCGCGGGCGAACCAGTGCGTGGCATACCTACTGTGGATGTGCCTTCTAAACTTCCCTGGCAGCCAGATCTTTCTGGTACACAAGGGGATGTTATAGATAGCAATGATGTGGAACTCGGACCATCCTTCTGGAATAAGCTGATGGGGAATTAATTTCCATATAAATATAACTGACCACCATGCGTTTTAAGCCAGCGGCGCGATGCCTGCCAGTGCGGGCAGAGTGCTGCAACAATCTGCCAGAATGCCTTGCTATGGTTTAATTCCTTCAGGTGCGCTACCTCATGACACACGACGTATTCCAGCACTTCTTTTGGCGCAAAAGCCAGCCGCCACGAAAATGACAGCCGCCCGCTTGCATTACAACTTCCCCAGTGTGATCCCGTATCACGCAGGCTTATTTTTTTAATCGTAACACCCAGCAGTTTAGCATTTTCAAATGCCAATGAAGAAATCGTTTCGTATGCGGTATGTTTTATCCAGTCACGCACACGTCGCTCCATAAACGCAGCATCGCCATGTACCAACAATTTATTATCCTGAGCAGTAACGGTGCCACGACCGCCTGCATGACAAAGTGTGTGCTGTACACCCATCACCGGAATGGTTGAGCCATCGGCAAATGCGATTTTATGTCTATGATGCAACACTTCATGAGCAATCCACTCTTCTTTGCTGGCAATAAAATCTAAGCCTTGCCTGATGGTAGCGTATCGGGGTAAAGTGAGCCCTATTGCACCGCGGAGTGGCTGATAACGCAAAACTATCCGGCGCGCTGTTTTATGTCGGCGGATAACAATAGGAAACGTTTGATTGTGGATGGCAATGCTGTATTTATGTGTGGTCATAGGTTCTGCTAATGAGTAATATCACTTTAACCTGCAACCCTAAACTAGCAACCAGTAACTGAAATATGCGCTTTCCTCCTTCATTCATTGAACGCTTACGAGACCAGATACTGGTGTCTGAAGTGGTCGGGAAACGTGTTACTATTAAAAAACATGGTCGCGAATTTCACGCATGTTGCCCCTTCCATAATGAGAAAACACCGTCATTCACGGTCAATGATGAGAAAGGTTTTTATCATTGCTTTGGTTGCGGCGCGCACGGCGATGTGATTGAGTTTGTACGCCGCCACGACAAACTCACCTACCCCGAAACCATCGAACGTTTAGCGCGTGATGCTGGCATTGCGCTGCCTGAACTCTCCCGCGAAGACACCAAAAAAATCGAACGCGATAAAACACTGCACGATGTGCTGGAAGCAGCCTCCGTCTGGTTTGAGCAACAACTTGCCTCAACGCAGGGCGCAACTGCGCGTGACTATTTGGAACGCCGCGGACTGCAAGCGCACACCATGCGCCAATACAGAGCAGGCCTTGCACCTGATGACCGCACAGCACTGTACAAACACTTGCTCAAGGCTGGCTTCTCTGAAGCATTGCAGGCAGAGGCAGGCCTCATCAGCATCAGCGAGCAAGGCACGGTGTATGACCGCTTCCGTGGCCGTATTATTTTCCCTATCCGCAGCTCGCGCGGAAATATTATTGCATTCGGCGGCAGATTATTTGCCAAAGATACGCAAAAGAATTTGCCGAAATATTTGAACTCACCAGAAACACCTTTATTCAAAAAAGGTGAGATGCTGTTTAATTTTGATCTCGCCAAGCAACCAGCCCGCAATGCCAACATGGTGGTAGTGATGGAAGGCTACATGGATGTTATTTCCTGTGCGCAGGCCGGCATAGATTATGCGGTTGCCACACTTGGCACCGCCGTTACACCCGAACATCTGAAACTTCTCTGGCAGGTGGCCAAAGAACCCATCATCTGCCTTGATGGCGATGCCGCCGGAAAACGCGCCATGCTCCGCGCGCTTGATATCTGCCTGCCACTGCTTGCACCCGGTTTCAGCCTGCGCTTTGCCATGCTGCCTGCCGGCGAAGACCCTGACAGCTATGTAACGCGTCATGGCAAGACAGGGTTTGAAAAGATTCTGGCGTCATCACGCAGGCTTTCGCAAGTTATATGGGAAATGCTTGCACCACAGTATCGCCTTGATTTACCTGAAGGGCGTGCTGCACTGGAAGATGCCTGCAAACAGCTTTGCGATAAAATCACTAACCAGACCGTACGACAACATTACCTGTCGTATTTCCGCAAGCAACTTTGGGAACGGACATCGCAATCAACAAAAAGCAGTGGCGCAAATGTCAGATCATTGCATATCGATCGCGTAGTGGCGCAGGATAAAAGCTCCGTACGCGATACGCTGGTACAAACGATGTTCCAGCTACTCATTAAGTACCCTGCACTACTTAATTCTGGCCAGCGGGAAGATAGCGTTGCTCATCTTGAGATACGCGATATCCGCCTTCAGGCCGTCCGCAACACCATGCTTAATGCACTGGCAGACGGGCATGCCGACAGCAGGGACTCTTTCCTTTCGAAACTGCGCACGGAACTACCTGAAGAAGTACTCGTCCCGCTGCTGAAAGAACCATTAAAACTTCCCTATCGTGATGATTTAGCTGAAGAAACTGCAGGACAACTATGGGATGAAACCCTAAAAGCCTATAACATTGCCCGCCTTGAGCACGAGCTTGAGGAATTACAGCACGCCATGGCAAAAACCATGGACGAAGTGGCCTTGGAGCGCATGGTACAGCTTCAGCATGCCATCAAAAAAGCTCAGTCTGGGCGTACCTTTGCACCAGCCGAGGCTGAAAACCTGTAATTTTACCAACAAACCCATTGAAAAAAATAAAAAATGCCTTATTTCTACATAGTTTAAGGCGCTCACGACTACTGCGCGTTTTAAGTGTTTAATACGAATTGGGTGTTTAATCAGGTGCGTTGTGCATGTCTTCCGCTGCAACTTACCTTCATGTGAAAGGGCATACACCACATGGCCGCAAGAAGCAATGCAAAAAGGAAAGTTTTCTCCGCAAAAAAATCGCCGCGTAAACCCTTTGTGAAGAAAAAAGCAAAACCTGCGGCCAAGAAAAAACACGCTACTAAGAAAACAATTAAAAAAATAACGAAGACAGCACCCGCTAAAAAAACTGTGGCAAAAAAGCCCATAAAAAAAATTGCTAAACTACAAAAGAAAGTGATTGCAAAGAAACACTCGCTTAAACCAAAAAAACTGCTAAAAGCTACACCTCCCGCCAAAAAAACGGTGGCTAATATTCTAACACATAAAGTGCCCGTTAAAGGAACAAGCCTTCACATGCCGAAGAAAAAAGACGACGATAAAAAGAAAAAACCTGCTGGCAAAGCTGCCATTAAAGCGGCTACTGCGAAGCCAGCAGCTGCTGCAAAGTCTGAGAAATCAGCAAAAAACAAACCAGTGCAGAAAGATACGCCTGCCACCACTTCTGCAAAGGAAGCAAAAGATTCAGGCAAGACAGAATTGCAACAGGCAGTTGTTCGCAAGTTGCTGGCACTCGGCAAATCCCGTGGATTCATCACCTATGATGAATTAAATGCCGTGTTGCCTGCCGAAGAGTTTTCACCGGAAGTGATTGACGCCGCCATCAGTGCGCTCTCTTCTGCAGACATCAATGTTGTTGAAGAAGATGCGCAAAGTGACCCCGCAGAAAGACCAGAAGGCCTGGAAGCCGCTGCCGAAGCGGCTGAGAACGCTGGCCGTTCGGATGACCCTGTGCGCATGTATCTGCGCGAAATGGGCAATGTGGAACTGCTTTCCCGTGAAGGCGAAATTGAAATTGCCAAACGCATTGAATCAGGCCGTGAAACGGTAATTTCCGCGCTCACCGAGTGCCCGCTGGTGATGAAAGAAATCCTCACCTGGCGCGATGATCTGGATGCCGGAACGTTACTTCTGCGAGATGTGATTGACCTTGACGCCACCTATCAGGGCGGCGAAGGCAGCACCATGTTTGACAGCAGTGCCCTTGCTGCACCTGTCGTTAAAGATGATTTCGACGATGAAGACGAAGAAAGTGAAGAAGAAGAATCTGAAGACGGTGATGAAGACGGTGAAGAAGGAAAAACCGCCGCTGAAGCACCAGATGCTGATTCCGATGCAGAAGATGAAGCCAATGCTATTTCCCTGCTTGCTATGGAAAGTGCGCTCAAACCACAGATCATGGAAACGCTCGATAAATTTGCCAAGATCAGCAAAAAAATGCGTACCTTCCAGGAAAAGCGCCTGAATAAATCCGTCGGCGAAGGCAAATACAGCAAGGAAGATGAAAAAGCCTATCAGAAGCTGCATCATGAATTGGTGGAACTCATGCTTGGCGTGCGCTTCACTATTCAGCGCGTTGAAGGCCTCATTCTCCGTCTTTATGATTACAGCCGCAAACTGATGACACTTGAAGGCCGCCTGCTGCGTCTTGCTGAAGGTCGCAAAATTGGCCGCAAAGTATTCCTTGAAACCTATATCGGCAGCGAACTCGACCCGACATGGATGAAAAAAGCAGCAGCCCGCACCGACAAAGGCTGGAAAGAATTTGTTACCAAAGACAAAACTGACATTGAAGAAATTCGCAGTGAAATTTCTAAAATGGCTGAGGAAGTCGGTCTTGATATCGGCGAGTTCAAACGCATGATCATGGCGGTGCAAAAAGGCGAGCGCGAAACCAACCGCGCCAAGAAAGAAATGATTGAGGCCAATTTGCGCCTGGTAATTTCCATCGCCAAAAAATACACCAACCGCGGCCTGCAATTCTTAGATCTCATTCAAGAAGGTAATATCGGCCTGATGAAAGCGGTAGATAAATTTGAATATCGCCGCGGGTATAAATTCAGCACTTACGCCACATGGTGGATTCGCCAAGCCATCACGCGCTCAATCGCAGACCAAGCACGTACCATCCGCATCCCTGTGCACATGATTGAAACGATCAACAAAATCGTGCGCACCAGCCGCCAGATGTTGCATGAAATTGGTCGCGAACCAACACCAGAAGAACTGGCAGAACGCTTAGTGATGCCGCTAGATAAGGTTCGCAAGGTAATGAAAATTGCCAAGGAACCGGTATCGCTTGAAACCCCGATTGGTGATGAGGAAGATTCACACCTTGGTGATTTCATTGAAGACAAAAATGCCATCCTACCGCTGGATGCTGCCATTCAAAGTAACCTGCGCGAGACCACCACGCGTATTCTGGCCAGCCTCACCCCGCGTGAAGAGCGCGTGCTGCGTATGCGCTTTGGTATCGGCATGAATACCGACCACACACTGGAAGAAGTAGGCCAGCAATTCTCGGTAACGCGTGAACGTATCCGCCAGATTGAGGCGAAGGCTTTGCGTAAACTCAAGCACCCAAGCCGCAGCCGCAAGCTCCGCAGCTTCTTGGATTACTAGACGTTAGATAATAATGTGCACAAAAAAAACACCCGGGTTACGGGTGCTTTTTTCTTGTGTCTGTGATGTTATATCAGCCCGGGCCGCCCACACCGCCAGTGCCTTTAGCATTCTGATCGGCTTTTTCTTTCTCGCGATCTGCAAATAGTGCAGCTTGCGCAACCGCTAGGTGTCCGAGATGTTGTGCACGGTCATCTCCTTCTAATACGCGAGCACGTGCTGTTGCACGTTCTGCATATGTAGTCCTCTCGCGCAACGACCTAGCATCATCCTCTGGTGACGCGCTACTTGCGGAAGGTTTAGTAGCAGCCGTCATTCCTTCCGCTATTTTCTTCACGGCATCATAATCAATTACGCCTTTATCACTTGTATAGCGCGCTTTAAGTGCCGCCACCTCATCTGCAGTTAGGCCTTCTTGCTTTTTACCTGTTGGTTCACTCATTGTATTTTCTCCGTTATTATCAAAATTACTGTGCCATGCTAGCAAACTACTCTCATCCTTTGTGTTAAGATTTTGTTACAATATTTTAGGCCACAAGCCCCTTGCGGATTTCTCAGGAAGTGATTATAAAACAAGGACATTATGGAGCAAGCATGACCCTTACCACCCGTTTATATACCGCCATGTTTGGCGAAGCCGTGGGCGCAGACCAATTCGGCAACCGTTATTTCCGCCGCAAAGCAGCGAGAAATAAACGCGAGAAACGCTGGGTGGTATATAAAGGTATGGCCGAGCCTTCCAAAGTACCGGCAGAATGGCATGGCTGGCTGCATTACACGCAGGAAAAACCACCGACAGAGCGCACCATCCATCATCATGACTGGGAAAAGCAACACCTGCCGAACTTAACCGGCACTACCGGCGCGTATGTGCCGCCCGGCCACGCCCTGCGCGGTGGCAAACGCGCCACCAGTACGTCTGACTACGAGGCGTGGAAGCCTTAAAACAATATCCACATGGTTGTAGCAAGCCAGAGCGCAAGGTTTGCCAGCTGTAATTTATCACGCAAAATCACGCTTTCCGGTTCGCCGCCCTGCCCATACACATGGATAGATTGCAGATAGCGGAATAACCCGAATGCTACAAAGCCAACCGTATACACCAGATCCACATGGCCTGTGGTTGCTGAAAGCTCGGCGGCATAGATGGCATAGGTCATGAGTGCCGCCGCGCCACTAATGGTCACTAATCTATCGAGCAATTCGCGGCTGTAATGTTTGAGGTTGGGTTTGTGTGCCACGTAGCCTGCAATCCCCATCTCGTGATAACGTTTACCAAAGCCAAGGAAGAGCGCCAGTGTAAATGTCGCAAGGATAATCCATGGCGATATTACTACCTGCAAGGCATAGGCGCCCATCAGCACGCGCAGCACATAACAAAACGCCACAAAGAAAATATCAATGATGGCAAACTGCTTCAGCACATAGGTGTAAAAAACATTGGAGACGATATATAACATGGCAATCACCGCACATTGCACCGGCAGCATATAAATTAATATCATCGCAAGTACAGCACATAGCACGGCCACTATAAATGCTGCCGATATGCTTAGCTCACCTGAAGCCAGCGGACGATTTTTCTTTACCGGATGCAGCCTGTCTTCCGCCACATCGCGTATATCATTTACGATATACACAAAGCTTGCGATGATACAAAAACAAGCCGCAGCAACGATGGTCAGGTGCCACGACGCAATATCTGCAAATCTTCCGGAAAAGAACAACGGCGCAAAAACGAAACCGTTTTTAATCCACTGTTTTGGGCGCATCAAACGAAGTGCCGCCATCATAATTGGCCTCCAGTCCTTGCCTTATCGGTATGGAAAAACGAAACACCTGCAAATCCTCCAAGGCTCGCAAGTGTGTGCGTTGCCAGTAAAACGAGTAATGGCAATAGATCAAAAAACACCCTGTACTCTCCCGGATTGCCATACATCGTATATGCAAGATATATTATAGGCAGAAGCCACAATCCAACCCTAAGAAATAACGGCTTTTCTGACCATTTGTAGGTTAACAGGAAAAATATGATCGCGATGTTGATAATTTTGTGAAAACTGGCTTTTGCAAGAATATCTTTATTAAGCACAAATAACAGATTTTCTTCCAGAAACCATCCCGAGTTTTTCATATACAATAGTGTCAACATAAGTTTTATGACGACGAACCCAATACATTGCGCAACCCAAAGAGAGACAAACGCCTTGGTTGAGTAGTTCTTGTATGCCCATAGTGTAAAAAATATAAAAATAAATATACTGGTCTCGCGATTCAGGCACGCCAACAAAAAACAGAATATATACAATCTGTAATTCTTGCTGAGAATACAGTAATAACAGGCACTGGCTAGAAATAATACTGGGATATCATAGATATATTGCCATGGCCTGCTGAATGCCGAAATTACAAGCACCCCCAAAGCAGGGGCGAACCAACGTATAGAACCATCCTCCGGAAACAGTACCTTTGCCAATCTAAACAAAACCAATATATATCCCCATAACATCCCATAAATAATCAACGTAGTGACTATACGGGGAAAAGGATCTTTCTTGTTGTAGGTTATGACGATGGAAGGAATGAGCCGCCTGGTTTCAAATGTTGCTGGATTTTTCATCCAGTCCTGTACGGCTTTATTCACGAAGTCATGCACACCATCAGGCGTGATATCAACTACCGTTTTTGTCAATTTGGGTATCAGAATCCTGTATACAAAAGGTTTCCACGCAGTACCTGCATACATTTCATCATAGGCTGTACGGTGAAAAACGTCTCCCAAATGAGAGCTATTGATAAAATGCAGCATGACAAAAATTGATAATACAAAATACACCGCACCAAATATAATCTCTTTGCACTTGCTGCTCATAATACCTGCAAGGCATATATAAAGAGCACTGATTCTCGGTTTAGCACGTTCGTAAAATGTGTATGCGTTCATATGTATTTTTTATTTATGATTAAACAATGTCTGGATTTTATTATCTGAAAGCCCTGTCCCAATAATCAGCGTATGCGCAATCATAATGGATATAAGTGGTACAACATCCAGAAAAACCCGATATTCACCAGGTCTTCCGAATAAAAAATATGCCACGTATATTACCATAAAGAGCGTGATTCCATGACGAATGAAAAGCGGCTTTTCATTCCAGCCAAACACCAATAAAAAGAAAATAGTAAGATACGTTACCAGCGCTTTATATCCGTATCCATCAAGCCATAAAGCCGCCTGCTGGGGAGAATACGAACTGGCAAGAAATATACCAGGATTATCCATGAACTGCCAATAAATTACCCCTCTTATGATTACAAATACAATCAACTGAAGAAGCAAAAACCCAAAATATTCACGCCTGGTAAGTGATAGACTGCGATAACAGAGGCAGTAGAAAATTGTCAAAAAGATCGCTGTTTCTTTGTTCACACACGCAAGTACAAACCATATAAAGAACCATCTCCAATTCTTTACGGCCAATGCATAATAACACCCTGCAGCAAGCCCGAGTGCCGGTAAATCATAAATAAAAGCCGTTGGCACCAAAAGAGCAGGCACCATCAACAGACCAACGATAGGAGCACTTAAGTGCAGGCCAGTCATATGCGGGAACAACGCCACGGTTAGGCGATATGTCGCAAAAACAAAGCCCAACAAACACGCAAACGCAATGCCAGCTGAGATTGTACGCATAAAAAAACCATCTGTCTTCTCAAGTGCCTGCCGAAACATGCGCTTATGCACCGCCATAACCTGCGTAGTATTCAGGTCGTTTGCAAACTGCGAGACATTGACATTCACCCAGTTCTGTAATGATGAAGGAGTAGCCTCCCTTACAATAAACGTAATAACGGGCACCAGCCTACGGTATACATACGGACGCTCAGCAGTACCGTTTACCATTTGCTCAACGGTTGCCCCACGCCATGTGTCTCCAAGATTTGATGACAAGAGATACCGCCCCATGACAAACAGGGAAAGTGCCACATAAACCGCCAAAACCACCCACACCATAGCGGGTTTGACCATTTTACCTGCCTGTAACACTGGTTATATCCTGCCTCACGGTTTTTTGTTTAAGTCTACACTCTTTTTTGCTATTGAATCAGGCTACAAACAAGTAAAAAGGTGCGTCATGCAAAAAAATGTCCTTGAAACCCTGATGGGTGCAGTCGTATTAGCCGTCGCTGGCGGCTTCCTGTTTTTTGCCTATAAAGGTAGCGAAGTGCAGGTGGTTGATGGTTATTCTATCCACGCGAATTTCAGCAACATCTCTGGCATTAATCTGGGCAGCGATGTGCGTATCGGCGGTATCAAGGTAGGTACAGTGACCGATTTAGGCCTTGATGCAGAAACCTACGATGCGGTGGCAAAGATGAATATTAAAAATGGTACAGTCATTCCTAAAGATTCCACCGCATCTATTGTAAGCAGTGGCCTTCTGGGCGATAAATATATCCAAATCTCCCCAGGTGGCGATGATGTGATGCTTGCCAGTGGCGATAAGATTGATTACACGCAATCCTCCGTAAACCTTGAGGAGCTTATTGGCAAATTCATGTTCAGCGGCGGTGGCGTGGATAAAGAAGCCAAAGAAACTGCTACACCGTAATTTGTGCGAACGCACGCTCTCATCGTTTTATTTCTGCTGGCTGGATATTCCGGCGTGTTTGCTGCCGATGAAAAAATACCCGCATCCATTACGGCCGAAGAATTGCCAGCACCAGAGCCCGATGAACAAAAAAAGCTTTATAACGTCGTGGTATTACAAGGACTCAACAAGGTAACCGGACAAATTTCCCGACTTGAAAACTCCGTGGGATCCGTCACACGTTATAGTACACTCGAAATCGCTCTGCATCGCTGCTGGAAATCAGAACCTGAAGACCAACCAGAAAATGCCGCTCTCATTGAAATATCAGAATTACGCAGCGGAGAAGCCCCGCATAACATATTCTTTGGCTGGATGTTTTCATCAAGCCCGGGGCTTTCTGGCCTTGAACATCCCGTGTATGATGTAACGCTGCTTGAATGCACCGTGAATGAAGAAACCGATGCACCAAAGGAAGAAAAAGTAGAGCAAAAAGAAAAGAAGAAGAAATAAACAGACTATTTCGAGCCTATATTTATAGGAATACCAGCACAAAGAATGCTCCGGAAGGGGTAAAAATGAAAAATATCGCGAGCAACAAAAAGTTAGGGTTTGTCTTACTTCTTCACATCCGCACCTATGGCCTCACTGATATGAGAAAACCCATCCCGCTGCAATAATTCTGGCAAGCCATTGCAAATTCGTTCAACCAGTCCAAACCCCTGATATACCAGCGCAGAATATAGCTGCACCAATGCTGCCCCTGCCCTGATTTTTGTATAAGCATCCTCCGCAGAAGCAATGCCACCTACACCAACCAGTGGTATTTTCCCTTCTGTCCGCTCATAAAAAGCCCTAAGCACTTGAGTCGATAGTGCAAATAACGGCCTGCCGCTTAAGCCGCCTTGTTCCTGTTTGTGTGCACTGCACAAACTTTCGGGGCGCGATACGGTGGTGTTACTTACAATAAGCCCGTCTATCGGGTGCTGGGCAATCACCGATACCACATCATCAATTTCTGCCTTCGCAAGATCCGGCGCCACTTTAAGCAAGAGCGGCACGGTTTTGCCATATTGCCCCGCACAGACATTGCGTATTTTAAGCAACTCTCCCAGCAACTCGCCCAGCGCATCGCGCTGTTGCAAATCCCTAAGACCTTTGGTGTTGGGAGAAGAAATGTTCACTGTAATATAGTCAGCCAGCGGGAACACAGCCTTAAGACCAGTGATATAATCCTGCACGGCATCTGTGCTATCTTTATTTTTTCCTATGTTAGCGCCGGCAATGCCTGCGTCTTTTTTATGGCGGGCAAAGTTGCGTAAATACTCATCAAGACCATTATTATTAAAGCCAAGCCGGTTAATTACTGCTTCATCATGACTCAGCCTGAAAATACGTGGTTTTGGATTACCGGATTGCGCCCTTGGTGTAACCGTTCCGGCTTCAACAAAGCCAAATCCCTGCGCAAGCAAAGCATCTACCGCAACCGCATTTTTATCAAATCCCGCTGCCAACCCCAAAGGATTTCTAAATGATAATCCGAATGCCTGTGTGGTAAGCATAGGATGATGGATGAATGCAGCCCGCCCCAAGAGGCCATAACGAAGTGCGCAAATACCTGCCTGATGCGCAGTTTCAGGCGACAACCAATGAACAACAGGACGAACCAGACGAAACACTTCCACCATACGATCCCAGATTAATCTACTGGTTCGTAAATGGAAAGCAGTTGCGATGCATTTCCCTCAGATAATTTTTCCGGCTGTCTGGAGACTTTCTCGGATGAATGGGCATTCTTATCTTTGGCGTAAATGATATTCTTTTTAGCTGAAGAAAATATCAGCTTCATCGGCTTGCCTTTATTGATGGGGAAAAATTTTGCTGAGGATTTTATTTGCTGCTGGCTCACCTCACGGTTAAGCGGAAAAAATTTCTGCGCAGGTGGCGCAGCAACAGCTGCAGTTGCCACCATCAGCGGCACCAGAACAGATACGCAGATACGAAACCATATGCAGAATATTTTCATACAGTCGCTTACAAGCAAAAGCTATGCCGATGTCATCTGTTGCTTATATAACACAACAATAAAACTATGTAACATCTAGTTGTACTAACCTACGGTTTTATACTATATATAGTTAGTCATGGCGCAGGGTTTTTTAAGAACAACATTACTGCACGGTACCGTATTGTTATGTGTGCCGCTGTTCCTGTCACTTCCACACCGCGATGCCCATGCCTTACCCGTAGAAAAAACCGTTACCAGTTATAATGGCAATATCAATGCCTACCGCTCTCGCCGGATTAAAGCACGCGCAGAATCATACCAACAACGAAAACAGTTCCCCCCTGCTGAAGTAAAAAGCACTGAAGAATCACCCGATCTGGTTGAAAATAAACATTACGAACCGCTTAAAGTGACCATTCCCAATCTGGTGGAAACACCCGCAGCACAGAACCGTGACACACAGATTGTTACGCGCTCATCACCGAGCTATAAGTATCTTGCCAATTCCGTACATAATAATGGTTCAGATCGTACCAGAGCACTACAAAATGTGCCTATGGCAGAGCAGCTGGCAGAAGCCGGCAGTGCAGTTACATCCTCCATCAGCAATGCAGGCAAGAGTCTGATTGCCGCGATTATCACGCCTTCACCTGCAGAAAACAGTGCGGATGTTGATGTCTCACTGCCAACGGTTGATGTGGCTGCAAACACCCCCACCCCTGCGCCCGAGCTAGTATCAGAGGCTCCTCCACCGCCTGCCTCCACCCCATCTGAGGGTGCTAAGAAAGATAACCCTGACGAAAAACCATTTCGGTATTATTCACCCGGCATTGTAATTAAAAAAGAAGTGGTACGCCTTCCTGTTGATCCTGAAGCACTTGCCTCAGCCTCTCCGGAACAGCTTGCGCGTCTGGCACCTGCCGCCGGCGAACCCACCGCTGGCGTGGATGCACCACTGATACAAATACCATCCACTACTGAACCTGCACCTGAACAGGAAAAATCTCCTGAAGCTGCTCCTTCTCCTCCACCGCCTCCTGCACCAGCTCAGGCGGCAGTGCCGGCTCCTGAAATTACACCTTTGGTTGCACCACCTGTAACGCCTCCCCCCCCTCCAGCCGCACCTGCAATAGCTGCGACACCTACGCTGCCACCTGTAGAAAAAAGTCAGGCGATAGATAATACTGCACAGACCATCACTTCACTGCCAAAAGAAGCAAAACAGTCTGCGCCAGCAGAAACCCTGCCTACCCTAAAAACACCAGAAACTGCTAAAATAACTGCACCCGAAGAAAAATTGGTGACACCTGCGGCAACGGAAACGGCTGCAACACCAAAAACCGTAGAGGAACAAGCTGCGGAGCTTTCTCCGAAGAGTAAACAAATCCTGAAAAAAATCCCGCCAATCGCTGATGAAAAACCTCAAGAGCCCAAAGGCCTTGATATTGACCGTAGCAAAGATGCACAAAGCCTTTTTGAGGCAAATGTACAGGAACAGGATACAAGCAGCGAAATGGCAGGCGTAACCATTGAGGTTAAAGCACCTTCGATGAATATTAATTATGAGCTGGAAAAAGCATATAACGCGCTGCTTTCCGGCCAGAACAGTGCTGCAATAGAGATATATAAGGGTGTGCTGGTAAATGACCCGATCAATGAAGATGCACTGTTTGGCCTCGCCACCACCTATCATCGCGCCGGACAAATAGAGGCAGCAAGACCACTATACGGCAAGTTGCTGGCCAAGAACCCGAACCACCGTGCCGCCCTCAATAATTTTCTTATACTCGTAGCGGATGAAGCACCGCAAGAAGCGCTCATTCAGCTTGAAGCACTTCAGGCCAAAAATCCGGATTTCAGCCCGATTCCTGCCCAGCTAGCCGTTATTTATCAAAAAATAGGTGATTTAGGCAAAGCCAGCGAGAAAATGTTCAAGGCGGTCTCACTTGCGCCTGAAAATCTTACCTACCGCTATAACCTTGCTATCCTCATGGATAAGCAGCGTAATTTTGACGAAGCGGCCAAACTATATGGTCAAATTGTGCAAGCACACTCGCGCGGTGAAGTGACCCCTGGAAATATTAATAGAATTCAGGAAAGATTAACCTTTCTACGCTCTAATAAACACTAGAAAAACGGTTACTTAACTGAATGGGGCGTGGTCGATGGAAATCACCGATCTATTGGTCTTTACACAAAAAAATAAAGCGTCGGATTTGCATCTTTCCACAAATAATCCGCCGTATCTCCGTATTCATGGCGAGATGGTGCCATACAAAACCGCCCCGCTCACCACAGATGATATCAAGCTGATGCTATATTCCATCATGACTGAACAGCAACGATCCGATTATGAACGTGACCTAGAAATAGATTTTGCTATTTCCTTTGGCCAGGATATGCGTTTCCGCGTCAACGCATTCACTACCATGAATGGCCCCGCCGCTGTGATGCGTACTATTCCAAATAATATTTTATCACTTGAGCAGCTTGGTGCTCCGGAAGTGCTCAAAAAACTGAGCATGCTGCATAAAGGCCTAGTGTTACTTACAGGCCCCACTGGATCAGGTAAATCAACTACACTGGCCGCTATGGTGGATCACATTAATGCTAACGAAGCAAAACATATCATCACCATTGAAGATCCTATCGAATTTCTGCATGTATCCAAAAAATCACTTATCAACCAACGTGAAGTGGGCAGAAGCACAAAGTCTTTCGCACGCGCGCTAAAAAGCGCACTGCGCGAAGACCCTGATGTGATTCTGGTCGGCGAGTTGCGTGATATTGAAACCATCCAGCTGGCACTGACCGCCGCAGAAACCGGCCACTTAGTGCTCGGCACATTACATACAAACTCCGCGCCTAAAACCATCGACCGTATCATCGACGTATTCCCCGCCGAAGATAAAGAAATGGTGCGCGCCATGCTTTCTGTATCACTTGAGGGCGTTGTTACGCAGGCACTGCTTAAGCGCAAGGACGGCGGACGCGTTGCCGTACATGAAATTATGCTGGGTACACCGGCCGTACGTAACCTTATCCGTGAAGGCAAGGTGCCGCAGCTTTATTCACTAATCCAAATGGGCAGCAAGCTTGGCATGCGTACCATGAAGGAATCCGTATATAACCTTCTGGAGGAAGGTATTGTCACTGAAGCAGTTGCACGCACTCAGCTTGCCAGCAGCGCAGATGATGAAAGCGGTGAAGGACATAATGATATGCCCACCACAGATAATAAATCAAAACCACAACCCAAGAAAACAGGCAGCAGCGATGCGCCGCGCAGCAGCTATACAGGATTCTGATAATGTCACTCAGTGCCACACCCTTCATAGAAATCATGTTGGAAAAAGGCGCTTCCGACTTGTATCTGACGGTTGGAAAACCTGCCTGCATTCGTGTCGGTAATGCTATTGCCAATATTTCCAGTAACGCGCTTACCCAGCCCGATATTATCGACCTCATGCGAGAACTTATAAATCCGGAAATCATTGAAGAATTTGATTCAACGCTAGAATACAATACCGCGATTAACTGGCGAGACAAAGCGCGTTTTCGTGTCAATCTATTCAGGCAACGACAGAACACCGGCATTGTTCTACGCCGTATCCAGACACTTATTCCAACACTCGAAGAACTACATCTGCCATCTGTGTATTCTGATCTGATTATGGAACGGCGCGGCCTCGTTCTTATCGTAGGCCCCACCGGTAGCGGCAAATCCACCTCCCTTGCCTCTATGCTTGAACATCGCAACATGCATGGTAACGGTCATATTGTTACCATCGAAGATCCGATTGAATATATTATTGAGCACAAAAACTGTATCATCACCCAGCGTGATGTTGGCATTGATACCTATTCATTTGGCATTGGCCTGAAAAATGCCCTGCGGCAAACACCGGATGTTATTGTCATCGGTGAAATACGTGACCGCGAAACCATGGAGCACGCAATCGTATTTGCAGAAACCGGCCATCTCTGCCTTGCCACACTGCATTCCAACAGCGCGAACCAGGCCATCGAACGTATCATCAACTTCTTCCCTGAAGAAAAACATACACAAATTCTGCTGAATTTATCACTGAACTTAAAAGCAATTCTTTCGCAGCGCTTACTTACTAATACACATAGCTCACGTAGTATCGCCGTTGAAATATTGCTGAATCAAGGCCTCATCAGAAACCTGATTCAAGAAGGTCGCGTGCGTGAAATCAAGGATTGCATGGAAAAGAACCGCGATATAGGTATGCAGAGCTTCGATCAGACATTAGTAGATATGTTCATCAACGGTGTTATTACCGAGGAGGTAGCACTGGCCGAATCTGATAACCCCGCGAACCTACGCCTTGCCCTCAAACAATATGCCATGAGCAGCATGTCCAGCCCGTTTAGAAATGCTGATACAGGCATCGGCATTATTAATAAGCAACAGTTCTAAGCAGCAACGTTCTCTTCAATCGACTGCAAGAAGGCTTTTTCCAGCGACTGCCCACCGTGTAATACCTTAAATGCATCTGGCTTGCCAACATAACATAATTTACCGCCATGAATTACAGCGATACGATCACATATCTCATCAATGTCTGAAAGAATATGCGAACTAAAGAAAATGGTGCGGCCTTTTTTCTTGGCATCCAGTAGCAGATTTTTTAGGCGAATGCGCGCCGAGGGGTCAAGCCCACTCATCGGCTCATCGAGAATGAGCAGCGGCACATCTAGTAATAATCCTCCCAGTAACCCAAGCTTTTGCCCCATACCTTTGGAATAACTCCCCACGCGAGCATCCAGCACAATAGGGTTCAAATCCAATGCTGCCGCCATAGCACGCGCCTGCTCCTTATCCAATTTCTTACTATAATAGGACAATGCCAGATCTAAATACTCCATGCCTTTAAGGTAACGTGAGGGCTGGAATTTTTCTGGTAAGTATGACAAAAATCTGCGCGCCTTAATATCAGACGACATGTGGCCAAAAATTTCTGCCTGCCCACCATTGGCGGAGGCCAAATCTAAAATAATCTTGATGAGTGTAGTTTTGCCTGCGCCGTTCAGACCGATAAGACCAAACATCTCTCCCTCAGATAAGGAAAGGCTTATCTGATCCAGAACCGTGCGATCGCCATATTTCTTACTGATATTATGGAGCTGGAGCGGTAGCATTGTCATTTTTCTTTTGTTCTCCTGTTTCGTAAAGACCAATTATTTCTGAAGGGTTCTGTGATATTGCAGGCGTTGCTTCACTATTCCCGTTATTATCCTGGGGTAAAACCACTTCTGCAGACGTCTCGAGTGCTGCGCCTGGTACATCATCAGATTTCTTTTCTGGTATCACTAGTTTCTCCTGAAATTCCTTTTCAACCGCCTGATAATCTACCGTAACAGGCAGCACCTTACCTTCCAGCACTTTCATCACATAGGAAGAAAATGTCTGGTTAGGCTTTAGTGTAAAAAATACGAGGCCAGCCACCTCATCTACCTGTATTGATTCATGCTGTGCTTTTGCCCATGCTTTTTTCACTTTCTCAAAATCACCCGGTCGCCACTGCAACGTGACCTGGTTTTTATCAACACTTGTTACCGTGATATCCTGACTACCATTTGCAGGTGTAATACGCTGACCATTCAGCCATATCGTCCAGTCCACATCTGTATGAAACACTAAAGATTCAAGAAAAAACTGTGGATAGGTAAAATAGCGATCCTGCGAGCGTGCCTGCTTAATTTCACCCACCTGACTGAACCATTCTTCTTCGTCAAAATCAGTTGGCTCTGGTACGCCTACTTTACGATTAGCGTATGCCTCCTGTGATTGCCGTATTTTTTCTACTTCTTTATCAGTAAAAAAAAGGCTTTTAAGCTCAATTTCTTTAGTTTTCTCTGCAACGTTCTCCGCTTCCTGTGCCAACGCAGGCATTGCCGTATGCAGCATTCCCGCTACGCATACCAACGCATATACTTTTAGATCATAGCGCATTTGGCTTGCCTCCTGTGCCATCCGCTGGATCTATAGGTTCAATACCAAACCAGTTAAATTTTACCTCAGCACTCACCAACCGTGCATGCCCATCTTTTGCGATCTGTAGGGCCATTTCTTTAGAAAATTTATTTTCACGTGTGACCTTTATATTGGTAATTTTTACCGCTCCTGGGAATCCCTGATATATTGCAGCAATGAATTGATACACGTCCTCATCCGTCAGCGCTTCCATCTTGAGTGTTACCTCACTGTAGGAAATATGAGCAGTTTTTTTAGTATATACCGGATTGGCAGGCTGTTTGAGTGTTGACATGTCAACACTCACATCTTCGATGCCATATTTTTTGCGATATTCGCGCAGCAATTTTACGATTATCTCTTTGCTAACAGACAGCTGATCATTCTGACTTTCTCGTTTTGCTTCTTCATATAAGTCATGATTATTTTGTATTCGTGTATATTTATCATTCATTGAAGCCAATTCATTCGCCTGTTCTGTTACCTTGGTCTGCAATGAAAGATTCTCTGATGCATATTCATCATGCATAGAAATGAGCAACAGCAAAACACCCGCACCTAGTGCCAACGCACCAACGATGGCCAAACTCTCAACCAGTAACCGCTTCCTGATCGTCTGATATTTCATGGGAAAGGCCCTCTATTCCGAATAACTGCAGGCGCTTGTTGTATCGTAGCCGCATCTTGTATCGTAACAGTTGCTTCTACTGGACCGGTTTGTGCTGGCTGCGTTTCCGCTGTTTCTTCTTCGGTATCGATGCTGGTTTGCAACGCAGTTTGTTCCGTAAACGCTGTCGGCAACGACGTATATGAAACATCATAGCCAGGCAACCAGACTTTCATATCCTCAAGTATCTTCTTTGAAGCCAGCTTAAATGCCTTACGGTCATTAATAACATCAAGAAACTCTATCTGCATTTCTGCTTTCATGCCAGACTTCTCAACGGCAGCCAGCATTCCTTCATTTTTCCCTTTGCTGGTCATCTCCCAGATGATTTGCTTAACCCATACAGGTGATTGCTTAATAGGCATCAACATACCAAGGAACGCATGCGGAGACGATTTTTCCTGTTGCAGCTGCATGTATAACTCCAACAGATGATTTGCTTTTTCAATATCAATATCTGAACGATTAATTTCCTGCCGCAACGCCTCAATACGGCTGCGCTGCGATTTCATTTTATCTTCCATATCGCCAGCCTCCTGCGACATGCTGAACATTCCAACACCTAAAACTCCTGCATATCCAACCATACCAACACTACATACAACACCTACCATACGTTGCATCGCCAGCAGTTGCCGATACTGATCCACCCGTTTTGAATGTACGGTTGTAAATGGCAACACATGTTTACGGCTACAGCCAATGGTTGCAGCAAGAATCACATCTCCAAACTGATCGGCAGGCTGAGTTGCACCTTCAATCCCCATACACTCTGCAAACTCGTAAGGTGTATAGATATGCATGACAGCCGTTGGGAATTTTTTCCTGTCAATTGCCGCCTTAATACCGGATGAAGCGATGATATAAATATCCAGGCCATCTTGTGGGTTAAACGACAGGCGTTTCATATATTCAATAGTAGATTGCATCTCCTGTTCAATATTACCTGCAACCATCTCAATATTGGATTCGCCAATAGGCTGCGCCAGACGAGTAAATACTATCCTTCCATCTTTAAGGATAACCTGCCTGAATCCACCCACCTTGTTATGGCTTACAAAAAATTTCCACTTATGTTTTGCCCCGTCAGCGTTAAGGTTTGCAGCTTTATCAATGAATTTTACAATATTTTCTGACTCAACAGAAACCAGCCTGATACCGCGGAAATGATTGGGCAGGTCTTCAACAAATTCCAACCATGCTGCAAGTTGCGGGCTTTTTTCCACCGCAACCATGATAAAATTCCAGTCTTTACGGCCAGTTGTCTCACGACCCAGTGGGAGAGCCCCTTTGATTTCCACGCTCCCGAATTCCCGATCCAACCGTCGCTTTATCAGCTTATTAACTGAAAGCGATGAAACAGGCGGAAGTGTCTGCTGTAAATAGGTCTGATCCATGGTATCAAGCACCATGATGATAGAAGCATTAGCATCTTTAATAATCGTTTGCCTGAATTCTCCCAAGCTTTGCGGACTAGTATCTGGTACAAACTGACGACTTTGAACCGTGCCATCTTTGATATAGACGAGAATAGTCCCTTCATCACCTATAAACAGTACAAAGGTATTGCCCTTGGAAGCACGAAACTGCATGCCACTGGAATTGGTTTTTTTCCCACCGCCAGCCTTACGCTGCTTAATTTTTTCTATCTGTGCCTTGATTGAAAGAGCCATGCCGCACTGTCACCCTGTGGTAGAGTAGTCGATTATGACCATAACATCGATTGCCATAATACACATTAAAATTTCATCTTGCTGAACGATTCATACAGCGGCCCAAATACCGCAGCAATCACCCAGAAAATAATAACTCCCATCACGATGGTCAATGCGGGCTGGATCATGCCAACCATAGAATCCACCGCATCATTTACCTCCCGGTGATAGAAGAAATTCACGTTTTCCAATGCCTCGGTCATATTACCGCTGTCTTCACCGACCTTAAACATACGAATCACGAGGTTAGGAAACTGCGTGGAAAGCCGAAGAGATGATGTAAGCGAATTACCTTCCATCACATTGTTTTTTACCAAATCCACAGAGTCTTTCAAAACACGATTACCTACGACACCTTTAGCAGACTCAAGTGATTCAAGAATATCGATGCCGCTGTTAAACATTACCGAGAAGAAATGTGTAAAGCGTGCCATATCCAGCCTGCGAATTACGCCCCCAATAACCGGTGTACGCAACAGTATTCCATCTACTCGATACGCAAAATCCTCAGACGCATGATATGCAATCATAAAAATAATAAACATCACAACAGGCACGCCCAGTATAAGATACCAATAGTACTGAAAAGCATATGATACTGCGATAAGTGCGCGTGTATGCAGAGGTATATCAAACCCCTGCGAAACAATAAAATCAATGAGCTTTGGAACAACAAACAACATCAGCACCGTCACCACCAGTGAAATCATTATGATCAGGGCGATTGGATAACGTGTGGCCTTCTTCACTTTACGGCGAATATCCGCAGTCCACTTCAAATGCTCGGTTAAGTGCATGAAAGAATCCGCAAGGTTACCGGTTTTTTCACCCGCTGCTACCAGACCTATGAATACGTTGCTGAATACTTTTGGATAGGCTGCAAACGCGGCGGAAAGCATACTACCGGTCTTTACTGATTCATACACGCCAGTGAGAATATCACGCAGTTTATCTGATTCTGTAGAGTCGCGCACGTCAGCCAGCGCATCATGTAGCGGCACGCCTGCTCTGTCGAGTTGCTCAAGATGCATACAAAGGACTATCATATCCTTGAGATTGATTCTGCTGAAACGCGACGTCTTTTTTGCACGTGCAAGCCGCGCATCTACCAGATCAAGGCCAAGCTGCTTAAGCCGAGACTCCAAATCGAGTTCATTATCAGCAACCACCACTCCCCGCATTTTGCGGCCTGCTGGATTAATCGCAGAATAATTATATATCGGCATCGTTATAACCTGTCGGTAAGGTCGATGGTGTTAATCAGTTCATCAAGGGCTATTTCACCCGCAATGACCTTGTTAATTCCATCCTGTTGCATGGTAACAAAACCATTCTGCAACGCATAATCAGCCATCACCTTACGTGTTGCATTGGTTGCAATCAATTCGTCGAATGCCCTGTCAATACGCAGCACCTCAACGATCGCCGTGCGTCCTTTATATCCTTTACGGTTACATCGCTCGCAGCCCACTGCTTCATAAATGGTTGGCGGTTTGGCAGCATCCACACCAAGAATTTTACACTCTTCAGCCGTCGCCGACCGCGCTTTACGGCAATGCGTACATAATTTACGCGCAAGTCTTTGTGCCAAACATCCAATCAAGGAGCCCGCAAGCAAGTGCGACGGAATACCGATATCATTCAAACGCGGAATAGCGCCCAGCGCATCATTGGTGTGCAATGTAGTATATACCTGATGACCTGTGAGGGCGGCACGCACCGCCATAAGTGCCGTGTCTTCATCGCGCACCTCACCGATAAAGATGATATCAGGGTCTTGGCGCATCATGGATTTAATACCATTTGTAAAATCCATGCCTGTGCCTTCACGCACGTTACTCTGACGAATCAGGGGCAATTGATATTCCACCGGATCTTCCAGCGTCATGATGTTGGTATCAATCGAGTTGATATAATTCAGCACCGAGTAGAGCGTAGTGGTTTTACCTGAACCGGTGGGGCCGGTCACGATAATGATACCCTCCGGACGCTTAATCATACGCTTCAAGATAGCAGTGTTATAGTCAGAGAACCCCAGATCTTCCAGCGGCACCAGCGACTTTGCCTTATCGAGCAGACGCATCACGATATTCTCACCGTGAATGGTTGGCTGGGTCGCCACACGAAAATCGATTTCACGGCCAAGCACTGTATAGCTGATACGACCATCCTGTGGATTACGAGCTTCTGCGATATTCATGCCCGACATAATTTTGATACGCACCGCCATCGCTGCCCAGTAATCAAGATGCAGCGAACGCACCTGCACCATGTTGCCGTCAATACGATAACGCAGCCGCAAGAACGAACCTTCCGGCTCAAAGTGAATATCGGAAGCGCCTTGCTTAATGGCATCAACCAGCAGCGCATTCACCAGACGTACCGTTGGGTTTACATACCCTTCCTGGCGACCATCCAGCTTGGTATGCTCACGAATACCGGTTTCAATTTCTTTTAAGATACCATCGATCGAAATTTCATAATCGTAATACTGGTCAATCAGCTCAAGGATCTCTGATTCTGTGCAATAAATCGGGATTATCTTGGCATTACGCGGTACATGCCTGCGTACCTGATCTATCGCCAGAACGTTATATACGTCAGCCATCGCCAGTTTAAACGTATCATGTTCGTAAGAAACTGGCAGGACCTTGTGACGCACGGCGATTTCTTTTGGTACGCGGCGCACCACCGCAGAATCCAGCATCGCCGATTTAGGATCAAATTTTTGCGTGCCGGATGACTCAGCAAGCACCTCGCCTAGTGCGGATTCGGTAATAAAACCCATCTCAACAAGAATGGCACCAAAAAGTTTTTTGGTGGTTTTCTGCTCAGTGAGGACAATCTGCAACTGATCGGGAGAAATCAGGCCAAGTGAAAGCAACTTCTCACCAATACGCATGGGTTTTGCCGGTTTAGCCGCGCCTTCAGCAGATTCTACGTCCACATCGTCCCGCAGAGATTTATCAGCATCACCTGACTTGTCGGCAGTCATATATTTCTCTTACGGATCAAATTGTTAACAAGCAACCAAAGTACTCCAATCTGCATTAGAGCCCAAAAAGATTGAGAATCAGTTAACGTATTGAGTTTTAAGCGGTTACTACAATCACGCCACGCTGCTGCGAAGCTGGAGCTTTTTAAGACAGGAATCGATCCAAAGTGCTGTCAGTTTTTCCTGCACAGAATTCTGCTTAAGGCGCTCGTTTAGGTGAGGGAAATCAACATGGTCAAGCAACTGATCCTGATTAAAGCAGGAATAAACATACGTCTCTTTTCCTGTAACAGGATCAATATGTTTCTGCAAGCATTGCGCGCAGATTTCCTTCATCATACACTGCATGGGTGAATTTATACTGCCAATCGCAATATGATTAGGCTTCAGGTAGGGTTTCAGTACGCCGTGACGTGCGGCACCTACAGCCGCCATCATGCGGTCAGAGCCGATGGCAATCATATGATTTGCGGTAGAAAATAATTGCGTATCGCCCAGCTTACCTTCTGCATAAGCGCGCATGGCCTCTACGATATTACCCTTAAAGCACCTATCCTGTGGACGACTTTTGGAAAGCTCTGCCTCATCGCAACACCAGACAATAACATCGGCTGCCTGCTCAATTTCCTCGATTTTATAGCGATCAATGGCTTTTTTATAACCAGCGAAATAGAGCACTTTTGAACCCTTCTCACGCAGTGCCTTCCCGATGGAAAAGAGCACCGCATTGCCCAGTCCGCCGCCTACGAGTATCACATGTTCATTGGCTGGAATTTCGGTTGGCGTGCCGGTTGGCCCCATGAGCACTACCGGTTCATCCTTCTTCAGATGCCCGCACAAATCCGATGATCCGCCCATTTCCAGCGCAATCACCGAAATTAGCCCCTTGTCCTTATCCACCCATGCGCCAGTCATGGCGAGACCTTCCATGGCAAGTTTTGTAGCCGATATTTGCAAGGCATTCGCTTCAAAATTCTGCAAACGATAAAACTGCCCAGGCTGGAATTGTCTTGCAGCAAGCGGTGCATGCAGCACCACTTCGATGATGTTAGGTGTTAAGCGATTCACCGCATGTACCGTCGCCCGCAATTGCTGATTTATTGCTTCAATAAACTGACGACTGGCGACTGGCGACTGGTGACTTCTGCGTGCAAGAGCTGCTGTTACCACTGGATATCCCTGCTTTGCGCTGCCCATGGCCTTCACCACATTACCTGCAAATGACGGGTGCAAATCACCAAAGAAGCTCACTGCCCTGCCCTCACTATCAAAAGACATCAGCACATGCACATCTTTAGGCTTAGATACACGCTCTGGCTTTACCGCATTTCCAGAACTGTCCACCGCTTTGAAATATTTTCCATCCAGTGCAAAATGCTCTGGGTCTTCGCGTTGCAGCACCGTATTTGGATTTGTGCCTGCCGCAATTAATATGGTGCGTGCTGGAATAGTAATCGTTTGATTCTCAGTACCTGCTTTTTTGAGGGTAATATGGCTGGCATAGCCGAATTTATCGCAAGTAACCGCCTGCGGCTCAAACAACTCCGCAAAGAAAATACCTTCTTCAAATGCCTTCTCCACTTCCTCATGATTGAGCCTGTAGCTCGGCGCATCAATGAGCCGCTTGCGGTAAATGAGCTTCACCCCACCCCATGAATCAAGAAGGCTCCACACATCCGGTTTTTCTTTCTTTTTTTCATCTCGGATAGCACTGCCATGCGCAAGGAATTCTTCGGCGATGATGGTATCTTCTTCACTCCAGCTTTTACGCACCGCTTGTTCACCACGCTCTGCAACTAACGCTTCATAACGCGCAAGGAACTTTTCCACCTGTACTGGATAATACGCAAGTGATTCGGTTGCGGTATCAATCGCAGTGAGTCCACCGCCAATCACTACCACTGGCAGACGCACCTGTAAGTTTGCAATAGAATCTTTCTTCGCCGCACCGGTAAGTTGCAACGCCATTAAAAAATCAGAAGCCGTGCGCACACCGCGAGAAAGGCCACCCGGCATATCAATAAGTGTTGGTTTGCCAGCACCCATGCATAGAGCAATATGGTCAAAGCCCAAGGCAAACGCATTATCATACGTCAGAGATGAGCCAAACCGTACACCACCGATCATGGAAAATTGTTCACGACGTTCGAGTAGTAGGCGGATGATTTTCAGGTAATTTTTATCCCAACGCACCGTGATGCCATATTCAGCAACCCCACCAAATCCAGCCAGCGTACGCTCATCGAGCGATTCATAAATGGTGTTTATATCTTTGATCGGTTCAAATGGCACACGCGCACCCAGTGGCGTTACACCAGAAATTCGTTCCGAAACCGGTTCAATTTTTAGGCCATCCACACCCACCACTGTGTGTCCATCATTCATCAAGTGATGTGCAAGCGTATAACCCGCAGGACCAAGACCCGCTACCAGTACCTTGCGACCAGACGCTGCTTTTTGCAAGGGCCGCTCCAGATTCAGAGGATTCCAGCGTGTAAGCAGTGAATAAATTTCAAAGCCATACGGCAATTTCAGTACGTCTTTCAGCACATGGGTTTCCACCAGCGGAATGTTCACCGGCTCCTGTTTTTGGTAAATGCAGGACTTCATGCAATCATTACAAATGCGGTGCCCCGTGCCAGCGCACATGGGGTTATCTACCGTCACCATCGCCAGCGCGCCAAGCGGCACACCTTCTGATTTCAATGTGTTCATTTCTGAGATTTTTTCTTCCAGCGGGCAACCGGCAAGCGTTATCTCCAATGGGTTTTTCTTATACTCACCGGTTTTTTCCTTCATGCCCTTCGAGCAAGAATCCTTGCCCTGATTATGGCAAAAGATGCAGTAATTCGCATGGTCAAGTGCTTGTTCTAGTTTTCCTGCATCATCAGTAAGTTTGAAGCCATCACGCGCGCGCAGATGGTGTTTTCCAAAACGCATCACCGTTACGCCGTCGCGCAACTCGGTTTCCACCGCTACCAGATTTTCTGCATCCAGCTTGCGTGGCTGTTTGAACAAAATGCCATGGCCGTGACGCACACGTCCCGCCTCTGTAAGCAGTGCCCACGCCGCATAACGCGCCGCCATCTCCAGCAGTGATTTGTGCTGATCTTCTTTTTCCAGCCAACCCATCACGGTTTTGGCAAATGCCAGTTCAAAGAATTCATCCTGCACTGGCACAAGCGGCAACATCTGCAAAATAGCATCTGCATTCAGGCGTTCTGCTTCTTCCTGCTTCAGGGCTTTCGCTGCGCGACGCTGCACGAACAGACGTTTACATGCATAAAGCGGAGCCAGCGTGTGATGCCACTCGGCCAACTTCTGCATCTCTGTTTCAATACGAAATAGCTTGGCAATAAAATCTTCCACATGCGGCGCGAGGTCGATGAGTAATTGTGACTCTTCTTTCTCTGAACTCTGAACTCTGGACTCTGGATTCTGCTTTACTGCGCGTGCTGCCACAAAACGGTTGAACAATTCAACATCCGCTGCCTTCAGCACATCACAAAAAATACCGTCGATTTTTACCAGCCCATCACGGTGATAAAGCTCTTCAAACCCAATTCCGAAACCAAACTTACTGCTCATATAAACCTATTAAATCCCAGTGCCCGCGTAATCTTGGCTGCGGGTTTCATCCAACGCCAAATTCTTTACCGGCTCAACCAAATGATGATCAACATATTTAAGTAATGACTCCACACATGCAGCAATACTTGCTTCCTCTGTATTAAGCACAAGATCCGGATTTTCCGGCTCTTCGTACGGTGCGCTGATGCCGGTAAAATCTTTTATCTCCCCTGCCCGCGCTTTTTTATACAACCCCTTCACATCGCGTTTTTCACACGCTTCCACCGACGCCTTGATATAAATATTGTGGAAGAAATCCGGTGCAATCGCACGCGCCTGCCTGCGGTCTTCGCGGTATGGTGAAATAAATGAAGCAATCACAATCGTTCCTGCCTGTGCAAAGAGCGCGGCAACTTCCGCGACACGACGGATATTTTCACTGCGGTCTTGTGGCGCAAAACCTAAGTCACGGTTTAAGCCTTTCCTTACATTGTCACCATCGAGCATGAACACATGGTAGCCTTTATCAAACAGGCGTTTTTGCACCTGCGCTGCGATGGTGGACTTACCAGAACCAGAAAGGCCGGTAAACCACAATACACCACCAAAATGGCCATTTTGCAGCGCACGCTGGCGGATATCAATTCCGGTAGTTGTCTCAGAAAGGTTTTTGGATTTTACTTCTTTCCCACGGTCCACCCGCTGGTCATAAAATCCTTCCATGCTGATGATGCCACCACCCGCCACATCATAATCTTGCAATATCACGAAGCGGCCAAGCTGCGGATTTGCAGTGAATTCATCCAGTGCCACCACGGTGCGCGTGCGCATCACCACTTCCGCCACATTATTGCGCTCCACACGATTAGCTGGCATCTGCGCCAGCGTATCAGCATCAATCACATGTTCGATGGTTTTTACTTCCGCCATCACTGTTGCTGTACCGAGCTTTATTTTATAGCGTTTGCCTTCTTCCAGTGGTTTATGCCCCAGCCAGAAAATGCGTGCACGAAACAGGTTGCTTAGGATCGGCGCAGCTGCTTCATGACTTGCAACATGCCCGCGCTCAACAAAAATCTGATCATCCAGCGTGATGCCCACGCTTTGGCCAGCATGTATTTCTTTGATAGCTGAGGTTTCTGGCCATGTTTCAATGCTTGCCACCTTAGCTTTTGCATTGCTTGGTGAGAATATCAGCGTATCACCTACCTTAAGCGTTCCGCTTTCGATTCGACCTGCGAGAATGCGCCGCTCATCGAATTTATACACATCTTGAATCGGAAACCGCAGAGGTTTACTGGTGTCTGCTTTTGCCACGTCAACATGCTCAAGCGCATCAATAACACTATCGCCTTTATACCATTTCAAATTCGATGTAACTTCTGCAATGCCATCACCCTCACGCGCAGAAACAGGAATGAAACAGGTTGGTTCTACACCTACTGTTTTTAGGTACGCACGATATTCTTTTTCGATGTTTGCAAAAATTTTCTGGTCATACCCCACCATATCCATTTTGTTGACGATAACAGCAATCTGTCGCACACCCAACAAATGCAGAAGATACCCATGTCGCTTGCTTTGGTCGCGGATACCTTCCTTGGCATCAATAATCAGCAATGCAGCATCGGCCTGCGCTGCGCCGGTTATCATATTTTTTAGGAATTCTTTATGCCCAGGCGCATCAATAATCACCACATCGCGGTGTTTGGTGCGCAGCCATATTTGCGTGGTATCAATTGTAATGCCTTGGTCACGTTCGGCCTGCAATGCATCAAGCAAAAATGACCATTCAAAGGGCATACCACGCTTTTTGCAGCTTGCCTGAATGGCTTCAAACTTTCCATCCGGCAAAGAATGCGTATCATGTAGCAATCTGCCTACGAGTGTAGACTTCCCATGATCCACATGGCCGACAATCACTAATTTTAGTTGCTGGCGAGAAGACGATTGCAGACCAAGTAATTTCTTTAGCGGGTTCATATCACATATACCCATCTGCGCGCAGGCGTTCGAAACTCGATTCATCCTCATCTGCACCCATCGGGCGGCCAGAGCGTTCGGATACTTTGGTGGTTTTTAATTCTTCAATAATTTCTTCAATGGTTGCTGCACTGCTTGCAATCGGCCATGTGATGCCTTTCTCGCCGAGCGAACGGAAGCGCATCATCTGCCCGCCAAAACTACGGCCTTCAAACTCATGATATTCGCGTGCAAAATACAGCGGCACGATGGGAATATTCTCGCGTTTGATATATTGCCAGATGTCCAGCTCTGTCCAATGCAACAATGGATGTATGCGAAGCGATGTTCCGGGTGCGAAATCGGTTTTATACTGATCCCAGAATTCGGGCGGCTGTTCTTTTACATCCCATCCACCTTCCACGCCGCGTGGCGAGAACACACGCTCCTTCGCCCGCGTTGCTTCTTCATCGCGCCTAATACCTGCAATCACTCCGCTAAATCCATGGCTATCTAGCACTTGCTTCAAACCCAGCGTTTTACGCGATGCAACACGTGCCGCATGCGGCAATGAAACGTCAGTTTCTTCAATTGGCGGGCAAATAGGTGCAATCAGATTGATGTTCCATTCTTTCACGTACCTGTCACGGAAGGCATAGACCTCTTCCATTTCCAGCTCGGTATCGCAATGAATAAGCGGAAACGGCACCTGCCCGAAAAATGCCTTGCGTGCTAAGTGAATCATAACATTAGAATCTTTTCCGAATGACCACAGCATGGCGAGCTTGTCGATGGCATGGAACGCTTCACGGAAGATGTATATGGATTGATTTTCTAGCCTATCTAAATGGTCCATCATACACTCCAGTCACTTATCGTATCCGACGACAAATGAATGCCGCATTCGGTTTTCTTTTCATCTTCAATACCAATCGTATGCGCCCAGCGGCCTGCACGCTCATCCTGCCCTGCTTCCACTTTTGCCGTGCATGGCGCGCAACCGATAGAAAGATAACCTTCCTTCACCAGCGGATGCTCCGGCAGTTTGCGCTCTTTTGTTTCTTTTTTCTGGCGGTCTTTGTCCCAGAAGGCAAGTGGGTTGATGCGGAAAATGCCTTTGTCATCGAGTTCGATCGTCTGCATTTCAGCGCGATCCTGCGTCTGGTAACGTTTGCGGCCAGTAATCAGTGCAGAAAGTTTTAATTGCTCCACAGCGCGGTTAAGCGGCTCCACCTTGCGCAGCCAGCAGCAGCGGTTCGGTTGCGTGTTCCACAGCTTTCCGTCCGGATCTATGCGTTTTTCCATTTCAACATCGGGTGTCAGCCAATGCACATTAGAAAGGCCAAGCTGCGCGGAAAGCGTACGCGCATACTCCAGTGTTTCAGGGAAATGTTTGTGTGTTTCCAGAAATAGTACGGGTGTTGCCTTATCCACTTCGGCTACCAACGCAAGCAGCAACGCTGCATCTGCACCGAAGGAGGAAATAAGACCAATCTTTCCCTTGAATTCATCACGAATCATCACGCGCAGCAGCGGCAATGCATCTAACGATCCATAAAACATCTGCAGGCGTGAGAGGGATACATCACTCATGCGCTTTTCTTTCTGTCATCCTGAGTCGTAGGCGAAGGATCTTTAGATTCTTCGCTACGCTCAGAATGACAAAGATTAAGCCAGCCCTTTTCTTTAATATAGGCTTCACTAAGCTGCATCATCTCATGCATGGGCTTGCCCTGTTTTTTCCACTCAAGGCGTTTACTTGCGGCCTCTGCCACGCGGCCTTCCCAGGCTGCATCGAATATGTCTGCGATGTAATCCCGTATCTTGCGCGCAAGCGTGGGCGATGCGCCGCTGGTGGACACCGCAATGATCAGATCACCACGCCGTACATTGGCAGTAAAATAAAAATCGCAGAGATCATTCACATCTTCCACATTCACGAGTTTTCCTGCACTGCGTGCAAGTGCTGCAATATGTTCAGATTCCGCGCGCGAAAGCCCAGCCACCATCACAATTGTGTGTTTAGCAATATCATCCGCACTGGCAGTTTCCTGCACGGTTACGTGCACAGCGCCAGCATCATGCAGCATCTGCAGACGGCGCGCAACCAGCTCACCATTGCCTACCAGCAGAACCGGAATTTTTGCTACATTGAGTGCGATAGGATACATTTACACTTCGTTTCCTTTTTCAAAACGAGATATCATTTCATTGGACCGTATTTGTAAAATACCTACTAATTCTAATAATTTTTTTCTCAATGTATCATCATTCCGAATTTCATTTTCTACCACATCTGCAAGCGTTTCGAGAGCCAATCCATACTCTGCAACATCAATAAATTCAGTGATTAAATCAAAGTTCGTCTTACTGAGATGATGTGCACAACCAGCAAGTAATTCTTTTAACTTGCCAGCAATTTCCATGTAATATGCATTACTCTTAGGCATATTCACTTCACCCAACTCGCATCCAAAAATGTATTTGCCGTTGCCTGTTTCATGCCTTCAATGCCAATACGATGACAGAAATCACCAAACCCTTCACCCTCTTCGCGCTTAGCATGCCACTGCGCGAACATCGGCTCGAGCGATGCTGCAATAAGATCATACGGCACTTTATCAAACACTTTGGTGTTAAGCCGCGTACCTTCAAAATCTCCGCCGATATAAAGCGCGTACGTATCCGGCGTACGGCCAACAATGCCAATATCACCCACATATGGGCGTGAGCAACCATTTGGGCAACCAGCAATACGGATGGCTATATTTTCATCGATTACCCCTTGTCGCCTCATCACTTCTTCCAGTGATGCAATCAGCGGATGCGCCACTCGCTCCGCCTCCGCCAAGGCCTTGCCACAGGTAGGCAGAGATACACAAGCCAAGAAATTCTTGGCCATCAGCGATAAATCTTCTTTGAGTTTAATACCATGCTTGCGAAGAATATTCTCAATCGCTGGTTTTTCTGACGCCTCTATATCGCACAGCAAAATATTCTGGTCGGCGGTTAAGCGAATATCCATGCCATACTCGAGAATTACCGCACGAAGTCCCGTGCGAATTTGCATTTCATCCGTATCAATAATGCGCCCGCTGGAAATCGGCACGCCTAAGAACCATTTACCGTCGCCCTGCGTGTGCCAGCCCATATGATCCACCACGCCCCATTTTTTCATTGGGTGCGGCGCGTCCATGATGCGGCCCAAATATTTTTCCAGCTCCGCTTTAATCCAGCCGGTGCCTTTTTCTGCCACCAAATATTTCAGGCGTGCATGCTGGCGGTTGCTGCGATCGCCATAATCGCGCTGGAGTTTTATTACGGCTTCGGTTGCAGGAATAAACAAGTCCTGCGGCACATACATGATATTCTGTGCAAGATACGGAAATGTTTTGGGCGTATTGTGCTTCATGCCAAGCCCGCCGCCAAGCGCAAAATTATAGCCCTTATGCTCCTGCTGCTCGCCTTCAAATAATGAAAGTATCGCAAGGTCATTGCACAGCGCATCCATGCAATTATCATCCGGCGCGCCAAGTGCAATTTTGAATTTGCGCGGCATATAGGTTTCGCCGTATAGCGGCTCACCCGCAGCAGGTTCAGGATTAAACGCATAATCAGCCACGCGCTCGCCATCCAGCCACACTTCATAATAGGAATTGGTTTTGGGCGCGCAATGTTTGGCAAGCAGGAAGGTATCTTCTTCCAGTTTCGCATGTTCACGATCTTTGATGGGTGCCGGGCAAGTGATGATATTGCGCACCACATCACCGCAACCACCAAGCGTAGAAAGCAGCAGATGGTTGATGTCGGCGATGAGTGGTTTCATGCCGGTTTTTTTGATGCAGTGGAACTGGAAGGTCTCACGCGTGGTAATGCGCATCGTGCCGTTCGCATATTTTTCTGAAAGCACATCAAGCGCCACATACTGTGCGGCGGTAAGCTGCCCACCCGGGCATTTCATGCGCACCATGAACTCGTATTCTTTATCCAGCCCCTTTTGCTTGCGCTCGGTGGCCGAGTCACGGTCGTAACCAAAATAGCTGCCATGGAATTTAAGCAACTCATACGTGGCATCCGACACTTCCGGTGTTGAATTATCGGCAAGTTCTTCGGCTATCGAGCCTTTGAGATAGTTGCTCGTTTTCTTGATGGTTTCCTGCGAGGAGAGCTTTACTTGGTCAGTCATAATGCGTTTTTAAGTTGTTTAATTATATGTATAACATTATCATATAGTATAATTAATTATATTACATATTATTAGTGTGTATATTGATGGTTTCCTGCATTATCTTCAATAAGTTAAACTGATCAGTAAATACTACACCGCAGAATAATGCCAATGCCAATGCCGGACCGAACGGGAAGAGCTTCCCCCTGCCCAAACCTCGCCATATGAGGCCGGTGACCACCCCAAACAGGCCAGAGAAGAACAAAAACGGTACAAAATTGCTGATAGTAAGCCACACGCCGGCAACGGCAAAAAACTTTACATCGCCATACCCCAGCCCCTCGGTTTTGCGCAACAAACGGTACCCATGATGAAGGGCAAGCCCCATGCCCGCCCCTGCTAAAAATCCATACAATACATTCATCCAATCCGTGCCCTGCGCCCAGTGAAACGCAAGGCCAAGCGGCAGCAGCGCCACATGCACACAGTCAGGGATGATGTAATGCTCCAGATCCACCACGATCATGATAAGGAGTGCGACTGCAAAGAGCGCAACCATCACGCCAGAAAAGGTGAGGCCGAACTTGCCGTAAACCAGCAGGAATGTGCACAAAGTCACCAGTTCAATGATGGGGTAACGCACACCAATCGGGTTTTCGCAATGCCGACATTTGCCGCCGGAGGTAAGCCACGAAAGCACGGGGAATAAGTCCTTGAACCCCAGCTTGGTTTTGCATTGTGGGCACTGCGAGGGTTTCACCACAATATCTTCCTCGCGCGGCAGCCGCCACGCCGCCAGCGTTACAAAGCTGCCGAAGGTCAGGCCGGTGAGGATAATAAAGAGGAGTTCAGCAGTCATGAATCACAATGAGTAGTTATGGCTCTGGAATTTAATGCATTTTTTCTCAAAGACCAATGACTAAATACATAAAGCTGCTTCACGAAAATGTCATATAACTACGCTTGGCTTGCGCAAGACAGCATGTTAACTTTTATTAACACGCCAAAAAGAAAGAGTCCTAATGACCAGAAGAAAAACTAATGGTAACTCAGCCGCCTACCATCTTCTTGAAACAAGAAGCTCACAAGCAAGACTTAGTCCAAAAGAAGAATTGATTGCAGCGATTGGGGATAAATTAGCTGAAAGAAGAATTTTTACTCAAGGTATAAACCTTGTCGAGAAGGGCGGCTTAACGACTGCCATCAGTTTCTCGTTCCCTACAGATACTACAAGCGATGTTCTGCATGCAATTGGAGTAAGCGAACGTGATGTGGAACGACACAGCTTCGATGATACCAATCACCCAGATAAACCACGCTATGCCATTATACGCAGCGAGCCTTTGCTGAAAGTACTGGGTGTTGAGCAACCACAACGTTGGCGATAACAATCATAAATTCGCTGGCATGAGGCTCTTGCTGCCATATTATTTTTTGTCATTCCGGAAGCTGAAGCCAGCAGGCAAGGCTGTCCAAAATCCATGGCTCAACATATAGGAAAAATAAGCAGGACTGTCAGCAGACAGTCCGTGGCTAATAGATTGCCACGCTCGCCTGCTGGCTTCGCTACGGATAAATAAGCATATGCTGCACGATGGATTCCGTGCTCGTGTTTCTGCTGAAACACTCCACGGAATGACAGGTTAGAGATTCGCCGCCATCATGCTCTTGCTGCCATTGGTGAGTGAGGCAAGCAGCCCCACATTCTGCGGCAATATCTTCTGCATGTAAAAACGTGCCGTGTCGATTTTGCCCTGATAGAATTCTTTCTCGCCAGAACCCGCCGCAAGCTTTTCCTGCGCGATCAATGCCTGCTTCGCCCAGATATAGGCGAGCGCCACCTGCGCGAACATGCGCTGATATTCCACTGCCGCACCACCCACATCATCCAGATTGCCCATGCTCTTCATGGCAAGCCAGAGTGTCGCCTGTTGCAGGTAGCCAATATGCACATGCAGTGGCTTGGTAAATTCCGCCATTGCCGGATTATCGCGGTGACGCGCCACAAACTCCGTCGCCGGATGGAAGAAGGAACGCAAATACCGCCCCATGTTATACGCAAGCTTACGGCCGACGAGGTCAAGCGCCTGAATACCGTTCGTGCCTTCATAGATCATGGTGATGCGCGCATCACGCATATATTGCTCAACGCCATATTCAGTAATAAAGCCAGCACCGCCATACACCTGCACGGTGTGTGAGGCCATCTCGAAGCCACCATCGGTGAGATAGGATTTGGTAACCGGCGTCATAAGCTGCACGAAATCATCACATTCCTGCTGCACATTTTTATCCGGGTGGCGATGCGCCAGATCAATTTTGAGTGCCATCTCCATCGCAAGCGCACGCGCGCCTTCACAGAAGGATTTCTGCGTTAGAATCATGCGGCGCACATCAGGATGCACGATGATGGGGTCGGCTGGTTTATCCGGCATTTTTGCACCGGTGAGTGCACGCATCTGCAAACGGTCTTTCGCATAGCTAAGCGCATTCTGATATGCCACTTCGGCAATGCCAAGACCCTGCACGCCTACATACAGGCGGGCGGCATTCATCATGGTAAACATGGCGCGCATGCCTTTGTGTTTCTCACCTACCAGATAGGCTTTGCAACCTTCATACGTCATCACGCAGGTGGGAGACGCATGAATACCCATTTTGTGCTCAATGCCGTCGCAGCGTACCTTATTGCGCTCGCCAATTGAGCCATCTTCATTCACATGGAATTTGGAGGAGATAAAGAGCGAAATACCTTTAATGCCAGCAGGCGCATCCGGCAGGCGCGCCAGAATCAAATGCACAATGTTTTCAGTCATCTCATGCTCACCTGAAGAAATAAAAATCTTACCGCCGGTGATGCTGTATGAGCCGTCCGCATTGGGTTCTGCTTTCGTGCGAATAAGCCCTAAGTCCGTGCCGGCCTGTGGCTCAGTTAAGCACATCACGCCCGACCAATGACCAGTAACCATCTTCGGCAAATAGCGTTTTTTGAGATCATCGGAAGCATGCTGAATGATCGCGTTATATGCACCGTGCGAAAGCCCGGGCGTTAAACCAAATGACAGGTTAGAGGAACACACCATTTCCATCAGCGGCATGTTGAGCACATCGGGAAGCCCCTGCCCGCCATATTCAGGATCACAAGTGAAGGACGGCCAACCACCTTCCACATAAGTGGCGTACGCTTCCTTGAAACCATCCGGCATGGTAACCACGCCATCTTTATATCTAAGCCCCTGCTTGTCCGCCGTTTGGTTGAGTGGAAACAGCACTTCTTCACAATATTGAGCGGCTGCTTCCAACACCGGATTCATCAAATCCGGCCCGGCATCTGCAAAACCCGGCACATCTTTATACTGGCTAATATTCAGGTAATCATTCAAGATAAACTGGAAATCACGTACGGGTGCTTTGTATACGGGCATAAAAACCTCAGAATTATGAAGTTTTATGGTAGCAAATCGACGCTAAGAAAGCGTTAAGTTCACGCCTTCAAAACGCGGTTTTTACGGTTATATTGCATGGAAGACCAAAGGGATAACAGGATAAAGCCCAGCCCAATCAACCCTGTGATAATCTCTGACACATGCATGGTCATAGATAGTAGCATGATGGCCGCCAGCGCCCCGATGCCCCAATGCGCGCCGTGCTCCAGATACACATATGCATCTAGCGTACCTTTACGCACCATGTAGATTGTCATCGAGCGCACAAACATCGCTCCAATACCCAACCCGATCATGATAATTACCACATCTTTGCTTATGGCAAACGCGCCAATCACGCCGTCGAGCGAGAAGGATGCATCGAGCAACTGCAGATACATAAAGCCCATAAAACCGGCATAACCCACTGATTTTGTAGCGTGCTCCGCTGCATCCTCACCACCGCCACACAAGGTAGTAAGGCTGCCAATCGCCACATACAATACCACGCCGATAATGCCTGCAAGCAGCGCACCATGTTGTTCATGTTCCGGTAATAGAGATTGCATAATAAGCAGCAAGGTAATCGCCACAATCACCTCGGCTGATTCCAGCTTGCCTACTTTGGCGAGCTTGCTCTCCAGCCAGTGTATCCAGTGAATATCCTTGCCTTCATCCAGCACGAATTTCAGGAACACCATAAGCAGAAACATGCCGCCGAAAGCCGCAATCGCAATGTGTGAATCCAGGACGTGTTTGCTATATTCATCGGGCTTTTCCAGCGCCAGATGCCCCACATCCCACAATGGCAGACCGGTAGCAAATGCCACAATAACCAGCGGGAATAAAAACCGCATACCAAACACCGCGATTAAAATACCCCATGTCAAGAATCGCTGCTGCCATTTCTCGCTCATATGACGCAGCACCGTGGCATTCACCACAGCGTTATCAAACGAGAGGGATACTTCCATGATGGTAAGGAGTGTGGCGATAATCAGGCCATTCACACCCGCCCACATATAAGCAAGTACCAGCCCAACGATGGTAACGATGAAAGAGAGGGTGAAGTATTTCATAAACCCCGCATAAGCGAAGCGCATTGCGGGGTCCGGTTCGCTAAACATTCTGAATTAATTATTTGCATGATTCTTTTTCCTAAAACCAGACCCCGCCATTCGGCGGGGCTTACATCATTAGTTCCTCAGCGGTTTGCCCGTAGTCAGGATATGCTCAATGCGCGCTAGTGAATCTTTATGCTTCACCAGCTCCATGAAGGATTCAAACTCAAGGTCAAGAAGTTGCTGCTCGGTCAGCGGCTCGGACATATCGGTATCACCACCGGAAAGTACCACCGCCAGATGCTTACACACCACCACATCATGCGGTGTTGCTTTGCCTGCTGCCTTGAACCCATCCACCGCCATGTTCATCGCAACCTTGGCAGACTTGCCCGGCAGATGCAGCACAGACTGTTCCGGAGTTTTATAATCTTTCGCCATTTCCAAGCAGCGCGCTTTGGCATCAGCCAGCACGCGCACGCGGTTCATAGTTATACCATCCGTCTCGCGGATGATTTTCATATCACGCGCTTCTTCAGCTGACATGCACACTTTGGCGGTAGCAATCGCTTCAAATACTTTGGTGATGGCAGGCATGGCACCACCTGTTGCCATCAAATTGCCGATCATCCCCCCTGAAGAACCTTTGTTTTCCCCAAGCTGGCGAATGAGCATCTCCTTACAGCCGCCCCACGCCGGGATCAGGCCAACACCCACTTCCACCAACCCTGCATAGGATTCGATATGCGCCTGCACCGCATTGGAATGCAGCACGATCTCGCAACCACCCCCAAGCGCACGGCCCGTGAGCGATGCCACCACAGGGAACGGTGCATATTTAAGTGCCATCACCGCGTGCTGGCCAGCACGAATCACTTCGCCAATCTGTCCCCATGCTGCAATATTTGCTGCCATCAATACGAAGCCGAGGTTCGCACCAACAGAGAAATTATCCGCATCATTGCCAACCACTAAGCCTTTGAAATTCTGCTTCACCGTGCCGATGGATTGCTCGATCATCGAAAGAATATCCGGATCCACCGAGTTCATTTTTGATGTGAGTTCTAAACACGCAATGCCATCACCCAAATCCCACAGTGATGCTGAAGCATTCTTCGCAACCGGCTTGGTGGTGAGCTTAATATCAGAAACCATCAGCGAACCACTCGGCGGGATAATCGCCTCATACTGGCCACCAATAGTGAAGGCCTGGCGCCTGCCAGCTTCTGCGCCATACAGTTTTTTGCCGCGTGCTTTTTCGATGATCGCAGGAACGGACTTACCATCCGCCTTCAACTGGTCGGCAAACCAATCTACGCCCAGGCGGTCAATCATTTCAAATGGGCCGTACTTCCAGTTATAACCCATCTTCATTGCATCATCGATATCGGCGATATGGTCAGAAATTTCCGGTACCAGTGACGCCGCATAATGCAGCGTGCCAAGCAATACAGAGCGTGCATACTGCCCGCCAATATCCTTATGCGACATGAGTGCGGCCATGCCGGATTTTGCTGCCTCAATACTCGCGAGCTCCACCTTTTTCGGTTGCGTATAATATTCGCCGGTTTGCAGATTGATGACTTCTTTTATCTTTTTGTCATCCACCTTGTTCACGCGATAAAAACCACCTTTGCCTTTGCGGCCGGTGTAGCCATCCGCGATCATTTTGGTGACCAGTGCGGGCTCCTGATACGCCGTATTGAATGCATCGCTCGCCGGAAGCGTTGCTTTCATTTCACGCGCAATCAGCGGCATCAAATCAATACCGATGAGGTCAAACAACCCGAACACGCCGGTCTTTGGAATACCAACAGGCTTGCCCATCACCGCATCGGCCTGTTCAACTGTAATGCCGAGGCGAATCGCTTCCGTCAACCCCTGCATCAGCCAGTACACGCCAATACGGTTGGCGATAAAGCCCGGCGTATCCTTGCAATGCACCACGCCTTTGCCCAAATGCACATCAGCGAAATTGCAGATAGCATCAAAGGCCGGTTTCTCGCACGCACCCTGCACCACTTCTAGCAAGCGCATATAGCGCGGCGGGTTAAAGAAGTGGGTGATCATGAAATGTTTTTTGAAGCCGTCAGAGAAGCCTTTGGTTAGCTCATGCAGTGGAATGGTGGAGGTGTTGGAAGAAACCACCGCATCAGGCTTACGTACCGACTCGATCTTTTTATACACATCATGCTTTACTTCCAGCTTTTCGAGCACCACCTCGATAATCCAGTCGCAGTCGGCCAGCAGCTTCAAATCATCTTCCAGATTGCCACAGGTGATCAGCTTGGCGCGGTCTTTATGTACAAAACCGGCGGGGCTGGCTTTAAGCTGCTTTTCTACAGCAGATTCAGTGAGTTGGTTACGATTTGCGGCATCTTTAGGCACAATATCGAGTAAAACCACCTTGGTGCCCGAATTAGCGACCTGCGCGGCAATGCCACTGCCCATCACACCCGAACCCAAAACACCCACTTTTTTGATATTTGCCATAGAGTTAAATCCTTAATGAAGCTGCATGAAACAGGATTAGCAGATTTTTAAGACAGAGCATAGCGAAACTAACTTCATGAAACCTTAATAAAAAGTCCGTAAATTTGCGTTAATATTAAGACCTCAACGAGGAACCGGAATGGTCTGAAGAACATAAAGAAACACTGAGCAGTGAACTTGCCAGATGGCACAAACTGGAACAACAACGCGCAGCAAGAGAACGTAATTAAAATTTATAAAGGATTTATATGAACGAAAAAAACTCAGCAAACCACATTTCAACCACAGTGGGCGGTTATGATGTAACAATTAGCCTGCAGCAAAATAAGAATTTCATTGTGCATGCAAAAAATCAGGCCGTATCCATATTATTATATAAGGCCGCGAAGGAAGCATTGGGTGACAATGTAAAATTTCCTGAGCATACTGGTTTCTTGTATGGCAACTTTGAGGTAAGTTCCATGCCGGTAACAGGACATGCTATAAGTGCTGCAGATATATCAGCAATAGCGAGCGCAGTGAATGCAGAGTATCCGAATCGTAAAGCCATTATTGACGCAACACTAGAGGCACGAAAGTACTTTACCGAAGCTGAGAAACATGAAGAAGCACTAAAGAAGGCGCATGATGTGGTAGATCATCTGGCAGGGGTTACAGAACATTATATGCGTGATAAAGGCACTCCCATAACGCTACCTGAAACCAGAGCGCTCGCACATAAAATGGCGGAAGCGTATGTTGCGGATGCAAAGATTGCTAAAAAAGCCGATGCTGCACCAAAGAATTTATCATCAAAAGAAGCGCGTGATGCGGTAATGCATATGGCAGGTGTCGCTCAGAAATTTCTGAATGAGATTGGCAAACCAATAGATAATCAGGAATTACAGGCATTAGTTGATAAAATGGCTGAGGCGCATATTAAGGATTCGTCCATTAAGAGTAGAATTAATACCTCGGGGAGCGAGCTAACTATTAGGGTGTAATGAATCCGGCCGCGTAAATATTGATATATAACTTGGCAATACATAATGTTTGGAAGACACCCTGAAACGCCACCACCTCCTGCTGATCCGGAAGGCACCATACGCATCGGTGGTGTGCGGGTAAGCGTTAAGGCAGAGGCAGACCACATAGCGGTCACACTGCACGACAAGCGCATCTTACATTATAAATTATTTACGGTTATCGACGCACACCTTCACGAAAAAGGCTTCAGGCTCATCTCGGGCTCAATCAGGCAAACGGGGATGGAACGGCAAGGCATTTCGTTGATAAGCCAAGCATCATTATCCTGCATAGCACACAGGAAAATACGATGCCACTCACAGCAGAATCCATTGAAACTTGTTGCAAGGAGCTGTCAGAACGCATTCCCGATTCAGGCAAACTCACGGAAGCATTTGGAAATGTCGAACATCGCAGGAGAAACGAAGCAATTACTGAAAGATTTCGAACAAATGGCGGACAAGGAAGGGCTTGAATATGAAATTTTGGGATAAATTTAAGGACAAGAAAAGAAGCAATCAATTCACGCTCGATGCAACATCGCGCAAAGCCGAAGAGCTTGTGTTTATTGTAAGGGATATTGAGATAGCCGTAAAGAAATTGTCCGCAAATGAAGGTATTGCTGAAGTACATTTTCGCGGTGGCACGGAAGACGAGCGAAGCAGCCTCTCTACATTATTGCTAACAAAGATCCCAGATGAATTCGGTTATGCAATGCGTAGCGGGAGTCCAGTCAGCGGAGACCCAGAAGTTAGGCGCACAGCAAGATATGATGAAGATTACATACTCTTTAGCTCTCCAGATGATGTCCCATTGGTTGATTTCCGAAATCCAGCTCCAACAAAACCACCCGTGACCTTCGAGGTGCTAAGCCATGCCGCAGAAAGTATTGAACGGAAGTATAAAAGCAGGATTTTAGGCGAAGGCTAAATCTTCTCCAGCACCGTCGCCATACCCATGCCACTACCCACACACAGTGCAGAAAGCGCATATTTTTTGCCATGCTTATGAAGTAGCTGCGCAGCCTTACCGGTCACACGCGCACCTGAAGCACCGAGCGGATGGCCGATAGCAACCGCCCCGCCATCAATATTGAGTTTGCTCTCATCAATGCCGAGTTCTTTAATCACCGACATCGCCTGCACCGCAAATGCTTCATTGAGTTCAATAATATCAATATCAGCAAGGGTAATACCAGCACGTTTCAGTGCCTTGAGTGTGGCTTCCACCGGCCCAAGCCCCATGATCTCCGGCTCCAAGCCAGAAACCGCCATGCTTTTAATGCGGGCGAGTTTAGGCAGTTTGTGCTTATCGGCATAGGCCTCACTGGCCACCATCACCACCGATGCGCCATCCGTAACCGGCGAAGATGTGGCAGCGGTTACGGTGCCAGCAGCATCAAATGCCGGTGCAAGTGTTGCCATTTTCTCTAAGGTGGTATCAGCCCGCACGCACCCATCCACACTTACGGTTTCTTTTCTGTGGATAATATGGATAAGCTCGCCTGATAAATCAGCTTTTGCGGCCTTAACATGGCTGGCGAGTGCAAATTTTTCTTGGCTCTCACGAGCGATATTATATTTCTTAGCGAGGTTTTCTGCCGTGAGTCCCATCGATAAATAGGCATTAGGCATCACCTCATACAAATCCGGATTCGGTGATGGGTTAAAACCACCCATCGGAATGCGCGACATGGACTCCACACCCGCAGCAATGAATAACTCGCCCGAACCGGTAACAATTTTCCCAGCAGCCATGTGCACCGCTTCCATGGACGAACCACACCAACGGTTAATGGTTGAGCCAGCAACAGTAAGCGGCAAGCCTGCAAGCAGCGCGGTCATGCGGCCAATATTGAATCCCTGCTCACCTTCGGGGAACGCACAGCCCACGATCATGTCTTCAATGTCAGCAGTGTTGAATGATGCTTTAGCCAGCACACCTTTAACCACTTGTGCCAGCAAATCATCCGGGCGCATTTTGGCGAGCTGGCCTTTATTGGCAGGGGTAAACGGCGAACGCCCATAGGCGCAGATTACGGCATTTTGCATAGACTCTCCTTGTGTCATCCCTGCGCAGGCGGGGTCTAATCCTCCTCTTGCGCTGGCATGTGTGGCGATAGGGATTCCCGCCTTCGCGGGAATGACAGTATAATTTAGCAAAAAACCCTTACTTTTTCGTTAGTTTTTGCTAGATTGCCCTGCCTATGAACCAGTTTGAAACCGATATTGTGATTGTTGGCGCAGGCCCTGTGGGGCTTTTCGCCATTTTTGAGGCTGGCATGCTTAAAATGCGCTGCCATGTGGTTGATACGCTTGAGGCCATTGGCGGGCAGTGTGCCGCACTTTACCCCGAAAAACCAATTTACGACATTCCCGCCTACCCCTCCATTATGGCGGCGGAACTCATCAACCGGCTGGAAGAACAGGCTGAGCCGTTTGCGCCGGTCTACCATCTCGGCCAGCGTGTGGATAAGGTACAAAAAACCGCATCAGGATTCAGTGTGGAAACTTCCACCGGCAACTCCATCAGCTGCAAAGCCATCATCATCGCAGCAGGTTGCGGCGCCTTCGGGCCGAACCGCCCACCGCTTGAGAAACTCGAAAGCTATGAAGGCAAAAGCGTATTTTATCTGGTGAACAAGCGCGAGAATTTCCGCGGCAAAAAAGTGGTGATTGCTGGCGGCGGCGATTCCGCAGTAGACTGGGCAATATCTCTTTCTGAACTCACCGAAAAATTATACGTGGTGCACCGCCGCGATAAATTCCGCTGCGCGCCGGAAAGTGCTGATAAGATGAAAGCGCTCGCCGATGCCGGAAAAATTGAAATGGTTGTACCTTACCAGCTGCATAGCTTAGAAGGCGCAAATGGGCAGCTTTCCGCCGTAAATGTGGCAACACTTGATGGACAAGTGAAGAAGCTCGATGCCGACACGCTCCTTCCCTTCTTCGGTCTTGCGATGGAGCTGGGGCCGATTGCCGCCTGGGGGCTTAACCTCAACATGAACCATATCACCGTGAAGCAATCCACCTGCGAAACCTCCGCGCCGGGAATTTTCGCTATTGGTGACATCGCGACCTATGAGAATAAACTAAAACTCATCTTATCAGGCTTTTCAGAAGCAGCCTCTGCCGCTCATGCCGCTTATAAGCTGGTACATCCGAATGAAGCGCTGCACTTTGAATATTCTACATCCAAAGGTGTTCCCGCATGAGCGCAAAAATCATTGATGGCAAAGCCTTCGCCACAAAACTCCGCACTGATATTGCGACTCGCGTTGCCAAGCTGAAGGCGGAAAAAGGCATTACACCCGGCCTTGCCGTGGTGCTTGTGGGCAACGACCCAGCCAGTGAAGTGTACGTAAAAAGCAAAGGTAAACAGACGCTGGAAGCCGGCATGAATTCCTACGAATTCAAATTGCCGGAGACAACCACCGAGGCACAACTCCTTGAAAAAGTGCGTGAACTCAATAATAATCCACAGGTGCATGGCATACTTGTGCAACTACCGCTTCCAAAACATATTAATGAAGATGCTATCATCAACGCCATCTCGCCAGATAAGGATGTGGATGGATTCCATGTGATCAATGCAGGACGCTTAGCAACCGGTCAGGAAGCCTTTGTGCCCTGCACACCGCTCGGCTGTTTAATGCTGCTGAAAGATACGGTTGGAAATCTCGCGGGTAAACACGCTGTAGTCATTGGCCGCTCCAACATTGTAGGCAAACCTATGGCAGCCTTGCTGCTCAAGGAAAGCTGTACCATTACCATTGCCCATTCCAAAACCGCCAACTTGCCGGATGTGGTAAAACTCGCCGATATTGTAGTTGCTGCCGTTGGCCGCCCTGAGATGGTGAAAGGCGAGTGGCTTAAGCGCGGTGCCGTGGTGATCGATGTGGGGATAAACCGGCTAACCATGCCAGATGGCAAGACAAAACTGGTGGGCGATGTGGATTTTGAGAGCTGTTCAAAGGTGGCATCCGCCATTACCCCTGTGCCCGGTGGCGTCGGCCCCATGACCATCGCCTGCCTGCTGGAGAATACGTTAAAGGCAGCAAATAAATAGAAATATCAGAATGTTGTATTGTTTAATCATACTGTAATATTCCGATTCCTACTCTATGCTACAATCATAAGGCAAACAAGGAGTATAAACAAACATGTCAAGACAGCACTCTCACGCTGAAGGCATATTGCCGCCAAACGTTCTAGACATCATAAGGCACTATGATGAACAGCTCGCTAAGGCCGATAAGAAGGCAGACGCTGAATACCCAACACGAATTAGTTGGAATGAGTTAGCCCAAGCTGCCGTGCGTTTAGCAAAAGATGATAAAACAGCGAATGGGTGGATTGCGGGTGGATCTATACGAAGGATCATTGAGGATATGGAAGATCGCCTCCCAGCACATATCGATAAGCAAATCCTTACATCTTTTGTTGAAGATGTTGTGACGATATTGCAGGCAAAAGCTGTAGCAAGGCAGACGCCTTAATCACTTCCCCTTCTTCTGCCCGCTCAGCACTTTCCGGTATTGCTGCACATAGGCGTTGTGCTGGCTGAGGGTTTCAGAAAAATTATGCCCTCCGGTGCCGGTGGCCACAAAATAGAGCTCCTTAGTATCCGGTGGATTTAATACCGCTTCAATAGATGCACGCCCGGGGTTGGCAATGGGTGCAGGCGGCAGGCCTGCATATACATACGTGTTATACGGTGAATCATATTGCAGGTCTTTTAGCGTTAATGCCTGCTTGAGTGGCCCTTTATCTTTTTCTACACCATACGCCACTGTGGGGTCAGATTGCAGCTTCATGCCCAACTTCAAACGGTTGACGAACACCGCCGCCACTCGTGGCCGCTCGGAGGCCACACCGGTTTCTTTTTCTACAATCGAGGCCAGCACCAATGCTTCTTCCACCGTGCGTACTGGCAGGTTTGCCTTACGCTTCGGCCAGACTTCTGCAAGCAATTCCTGCATGGCGGCCTGCATCCGCGCCACCACCTGTTGACGGGTGTCACCATAGGTAAAATGATAGGTTTCAGGCAGGAGCGTGCTTTCTTTTATGCCTTGTGGAACAGCGCCTTCCAGCACCGCTTCTTGCTGCAATAGTGCCATGATTTCCGGCACTGTGAGACCTTCCGGAAGTGTGATTTTGTGCACCACCACCTCACCGCTTGCTACCATCTCCATCGCTAAACGTGGAGAGGTACCGGCGGGGAAAGCATATTCTCCGGCTTTGAATTTACGGCCATCACCCGTTGCCGCAGCAATAGCTTTGAACAGTAGCGGATGGCGTATAACACCTTTTTCCGCCATATGATCAACGATGGCCTGAAAGCCCATACCTTTTTTGAAAATGATGTTGGATGGTTCGGCAAGCGGGCCTGCGGCATCATAATAATATTTCGTGTAGGCAGCGGTTGCTGCACCAATCATTACCAATATTACAATGACTCTGGAAAATTTCTTCGCAGTCTGACGCATCAGACGCGCTTGAACACTACGGAAGCATTCGTGCCACCAAACCCAAACGAGTTGGAAAGCGCGGCATTCACTGTGCGCTGCTTTGCGGTGTGCGGCACGAGGTCAATGTCACATCCTTCGGATGGATCATCCAGATTGAGTGTCGGCGGCACCGTGTTATGCACGATGGAAAGCACGGCAAACGCAGCCTCAACCGCACCGGCTGCACCGAGCAGATGGCCGATGGCTGACTTGGTAGAAGACATAGAAATTGTATTCGCTGCATCACCAAACAGGCGCTTTACCGCACCAAGCTCGATTTCATCACCCAGCGGCGTCGATGTGCCGTGCGCATTTACATAATCAACATCGGATGGATTTAAACCCGCGCGATTCAATGCTGCCTGCATGGCGCGGAACCCGCCGTCACCCCCTGGGGCTGGCGCAGTGATGTGATACGCATCACCCGACAAACCATAGCCAACAATTTCAGCATAAATTTTTGCGCCGCGTTTTTTCGCGTGTTCATATTCTTCCAGCACCAATATGCCTGCACCCTCACCCATCACGAAACCATCCCGGCCTTTGTCCCACGGGCGGGAGGCTTTTTCAGGAGTATCATTATAGGAAGTGGAAAGTGCGCGAGCAGCAGCAAAGCCTGCAAGGCCGATGCGGCAGATGGTTGCTTCCGCACCACCCGCCACCATGATATCCGCATCACCAAACTGTATGAGGCGGGATGCATCACCAATGGCGTGTGCGCCAGTGGAGCATGCTGTTACCACGGAATGGTTCGGGCCTTTGAAGCCATATTTTATAGATACCTGACCAGATGCCAGATTGATAAGACATGCCGGAATGAAGAATGGGCTCACACGGCGCGGGCCTTTTTCTTTCATCAGCAATACGGTTTCTTCAATAGCATTCAGGCCACCAATACCGGAGCCAATCATTACACCGGTGCGGAGCTTTTCTTCTTCGCTCAAAGAGGCAATGCCTGCATCTTCCACCGCTTCAGTCGCCGCGCCAAAAGCAAAATGGATGAAATCATCCATTTTCTTTTGCTCTTTAACTTCAATGTAATTATCGGCATTGAACTGGCCAGCTTCCAGCCCACGCGGCACTTGCCCCGCAATGCGCGCCGGAATGTCAGACACATCAATACGCGTAATGGCAGATAAGCCGGATTTAGACGCTATCAGATTATCCCACGTGGTTTTAACCCCGCAACCCAGCGGTGTAACCAAACCCATACCCGTGATAACGACTCTTCTCATAAGCGAGCCCTATGTAATGCCATTTGGAAATTCAATATAATGAGGCAAATGCAAGGCCGCGAGTATTTTTTAACCGGAGCGTACACATTAGTACGTGAGGATTCAAAAATACGAGCAACGCAGCAGTTGCCCATTAGATTGGATTTAAGCCGCTTTAGCGTGGCTTTGGATGTAGCTTACTGCATCCTGAAGCGTCAGGATTTTTTCTGCCGCATCATCAGGAATTTCAATGTTGAATTCTTCTTCAAACGCCATAACCAGCTCTACGGTGTCGAGACTGTCTGCGCCAAGGTCATCAATAAAGCTTGCTTCTAAAACTGCTTTGGCTTCATCAACGCCGAGATGTTCAACAACAATCTTCTTCACGCGTTCTGCAATATCACTCATGGTGTTCATCCTTGATAGTTAATAATCTCAACGAGCCGCAGACAATAACCAACCTGCTTAAAACGTCAAGTGATTGATTGGAGGTAGCATAAGCGTCTGGGTTTGTGAAGGAAAAAAGGCATTTTGGATTGGGCATTAGTGGATTAGAGAATAAAAAAAATCCCTAATGCCTCACGCCATATACATCCCGCCGTTAATATGCAGCGTCTGGCCGGTGATGTAGGCGGCCTCATCGCTTGCCAGATATAATGCGCCCGCTGCAATTTCCGCAGCATTGCCCATGCGACCAAGCGGAATATTGTTGTTGATTTTTGCTTTCTGATCTTCGGTCAGTATTTCCGTCATGCTGGTAGCGATGAAACCAGGAGCAATGCAGTTCACCGTAATCCCGCGCGATGCAATTTCCTGCGCGAATGATTTCGCCATGCCAGTGAGTCCTGCTTTACTCGCGCAGTAATTCGCCTGCCCGGGGTTACCTGTGTGACCAACTACTGACGTAATATAAATGATGCGGCCATGCCTGCGTTTCATCATGCCTTTCATGCAGGCACGGGTGAGTTTGAAACTCGCGGTGAGATTTACATCCATCACCTGCTGCCATTCCTCATCTTTCATGCGCATGCTCAGATTATCCCGCGTGACACCGGCATTGCAGATTAAAATATCCAGCCCACCGAGTTTTTCTTCCGCTTCTTTGATGAGGTTTTCCACCGTATCAAGCGCAGAGAGGTTGCACACAATAGGAATGCTTCCAGAAAGTTTCGCCGCTGCGCTTTGCAACTTTTCTGCATTGCTGCCGGAGATAGCAATGGTTGCGCCTGCATCATGCAGAGCTTTTGCGATTTCACCGCCAATGCCACCGCTTGCGCCAGTGATGAGTGCTTTTTTACCTGAGAGAGAGAACATAGAAACGTCCTTATCGATTGATTGCTATTTATATAACTCCAGAAATAGGATAGGTCGTTACGAGACGCAAGCAAAGACCTTAAATGAAATCAACAGATCTAAGAAACTCTCTAAAAGGAATCCTCTATCCATATCTTGAAAGCAAAGGCTTTACGAGAGACAAACAGCTGTCATCTCTTGATGTAGTGTTTAGAAAAACGCACGGTGACAAATTATATATATGTGAAATCCGGTGGGATAAATATCAGCGGCCAGCGTTCACAATAAGTACGGGTTATGGAAATATCACATCTGCCATGACAAAATGGGGATATGCCTCTCCGGCGGACATTATTGCAAATTCGCTTGAATATCACTGTTCACTTAATTCAGGCACAGGGGCATTCTGTCATTGGTTCACACAAAAAAACAGCCTGTGGCAACGCATATTGTTGAAGGGCAAATATCGCAGTGCTGATGAGGTTGTTTCGCAGTGCATGTCCCTGTTTAAAGAAATAGAAATATTTTGGGAGTCAGGAACACTTGGCCCGCACTGCCACACAATCCCCACTAATCGTTAAACTTCCTGCTTAAGTGCCTCTAAATCAGCCGGCGTGCCAACATTCAGGCTTTGCATCTCCGGCGCATTGCGCTTGTTGAGGCCGGAGAGCACTTTGCCAGCGCCGATCTCGATGGTGCGGGTGACGCCCTGGTTCCATAGATATTCAATGGATTCACGCCAACGCACCACGCCCGTTACCTGATCTACGAGTAATTGGCGGAGCATTTCAGGGTTGCTTTCTGCCTTAGCCGTCACATTCGCCACCAATGGCACGCATGGACTTGAGAATTTTGCGGTAGCCAGCGCTTCGGCCATCACGCCAGAGGCCGGAGCCATCAGCGCGCAGTGGAACGGCGCGCTTACATCGAGCAGCACGGCGCGTTTAATGCCTTTGGCCTTCGCAATTTCCACAGCACGGTCGATTGCCACTTTCGCTCCACTAATCACCACCTGCCCTGCCGCATTATCATTCGCCACCGAACATATATCGCCTTGAGCTGCTTCCTTGGCCACCTCTTCCGCCTGTGCGAAATCCGCCCCAATGAGCGCTGCCATTGCGCCTAATCCTTTAGGCACTGCCTGTTGCATCGCCTTGCCACGCAGGCGAAGTAGGCGTGCCGTATCAGTAAGGCTCAATGCTCCTGCCGCGCATAGTGCCGAATATTCACCGAGAGAGTGGCCGGCCACGAATGCGGCTTGCGTTTTCACATCAAACCCATGCTCGCGCTCCAGCACGCGCAGCACAGCAATCGAGGTTGCCATAATGGCCGGCTGGGCATTTTCGGTTGAGGTCAGGGCTTCCTGCGAGCCTTCAAAAATAACGGCGGAAAGCTTTTCGCCAAGTGCGGTATCTACCTCTTCAAATACTTCACGGGCACTGGCAAACTGCGCCGCCATATCCTTGCCCATACCAACGACCTGAGACCCCTGACCGGGGAAAAGCAGTGCTTTTTTCATGTGTTTTCCTTTGTTAGCGCTTTGATTGTCCATAACATTCCGTTTAAGAGGCGGTCTTTGTAGCCTAAAGCCTTAGTTTTGGCAACAATTCCGCTTGCAATCAGGGGTAAAATGGCTATTAGTTATAGCCCTTTTTATCCACAGGCTGTTGCTCGTGGTAAAATATATATTACATTCAGGAGTTTATACCACTATGGCTTTATACGAAAGTACATTCATCACCCGTCAGGATCTGTCACGTCAAGACGTGTCTAAGATCGCTGATACACTCGGTGCGATCATCGAGCAGGGCGGTGGCAAGATCGTAAAGAACGAGTATTGGGGCCTCAAAACCCTCGCTTACAAAATCAACAAGCATCGCAAAGGGCATTACAATATGCTAGCGATTGATACGCCTGCCGCTGCGCTCAATGAAATGCAGCGCAATATGGGCATCAATGAAGATATCGTGCGCTCACTCACCATCCGCGTGGACGAAATCGAAGAAGGCCCATCTGTACAGATGCAGCAAGCACGCGGCCGCGATGAATATACGCCTGCGGAAGCAGATGTTGTTGAAGCCATTGTAACTGACGAGGCATTGTAATATGAGAGAGAACACCCAAAGAACCCAGGACGCAGGCGCAGGCCGTAAAGTATTTTTCCGCCGCAAAAAAACCTGCCCACTCACCGGCAACAACGCGCCAAAGATTGATTATAAAGACGTGAAACTGCTTTCACGCTTTGTGTCTGAGCGTGGCAAAATTTTGCCATCACGCATCACTTCCGTGTGCCATAAAAAGCAGCGCGAACTGACCACTGCAATCAAACGCGCACGCAACCTTGCACTGCTTCCCTTCGTAACGAAGTAGGCAAGTCTACACTTCTTTATTTGAGGCCTCCGGTTTTTATGATACACCGGAGGCCTTATTATTTTGTGCATATGATTTCTAAACACACCATTGCTATATCATTACTGCCTGCCCTTACCTCCTCCGGCATTTTCTTGTTAATGCTTGCTATTGGTCTGGGTTTTCCATTTCTGTTTTTATCGCTATTACCCATTTTTTCGGTTGGCTTCGGAAAAAACCCACGCCACGCGCTGGAAGCAACATTAATTGCATCTGTTGTGATTATAATGCTCACGGGTGCTTTATCACTCGGCGTGATGTTCGTTTTTTTTCTTGGCTTGCCGGCGTGGTACTTCTGCCACCTTGCACGCCACGCGCTACAGTTTGGCGAACATAAAATATGGTACCCCATCGGCAATATCATGGCGCAGTTAAGCGTCTATGCCTGCGTACTTATTGGTATGGCCGTGGTATATTATGCGTCCGAAACCGGTGGCATTACCGCCGTGGTAAGCACCAAAATCCGCGAAGCATTCACTGAAATGCCCGCCGAGTATGACACGATGGTGGATACCATCGCCAATCACTGGAACTTCCTGATTTTCTCTATGCTCGCCTGGATGTGGGGTGCCGCGCTCTATGGCCACGCATGGCTTGCAAACAGACGCCTCGTACAAACAGGCAAGGCACTACGTGACAGTTTAGCCGTCACCGTTTTTGCCATGCCAGGCTGGATGCTTTATCTTTTGTTTGTTGCCGCACTTGCATCGCTTATTGGAAGCGAGTCCATGCAATTTGCTGGGAAATCCTGCTTCACTACCTTGCTGCTCCCTTATTTCTTCTTAGGCCTTGCCATTATACACCGCAGCTCTGCCCAGTGGCCAAACCGCCGTTTCTTCTTGTTTTTTATATATTTAATGATAGCCAGTCAGCTATGGATGATGGCCATCATTGCAGGAATTGGCTTTGTTAACCATCTCCTGCAAATCAATAAACGCTTGTCTTCCGGTCAGATTTCCCCTAAATAGGCACTCCTTTTCCCGCCGCGGTGGCGCGATAAGTGTATGTAAAACCTCTTAGCTATAGCAGGAGAATGTCATGGAAGTTATTTTATTAGAACGTATTGCCCGCCTCGGCGGTATCGGTGACACCGTAAAAGTGAAAAACGGCTATGCCCGCAATTTCCTTATCCCTATGAAAAAAGCGCTGCGCGCTTCTGAAGCCAACAAAAAATTATTCGAAGCCCGCCGTGCAGAAATTGAAAAGCTGAATGCAGAAAATAAAGCAGCGGCCGAAGCTATTGCTGCAAAACTTGCTGGCAAATCACTGACCCTCGTGCGTCAAGCCAGTCAGGAAGGCAAACTCTACGGTTCTGTTACGGTTCGTGATATTGCGGAAGCCCTCAAAGAAGCAGGACATGACGTGCCAAAAAGCCAGATCGTTATGACCTCTGCAATTAAGACCACCGGTGAGTACTCCGTACGCATCAACCTGCACGCCGAAGTGGTGGTAACGGTTGCTGTAAACATCTCCCGCCTCGAAGTAGAAGCGGCGTAAGTTAAAGAATAAGGAATAGGGAATCGAGTAAAGTATTACTCGATTCTCAATTCTCAGCTCCCAATTCCTCTATCCCTTGCCCACCTCAACAAACCCTGTTAGTTTGGGCGGCATGGCACTTGCACTTTCCACATCATCAGAGACTATGTCTGCGACAGCAGAAGATATCGCCTATCGCCAACCACCTGCCAACATTGAAGCAGAGCAGGCGTTGCTTGGCGCGTTACTTGTAAATAACGAGGCACTTGCCCATGTGGGCGATAAATTGCGCGCCGAACATTTCTTTGAGCCGCTGCATGCGCGCATCTTTGAAGCCATCCAGAAATTCCACGACAAGGGATTAATTGCAAACCCTGTAACCCTCAAGCATTTCTTTGATCAGGATGCGGCACTTGCTGATATTGGCGGCGGGGTATACCTAGCCAAGCTCGCTGCTGCTGCCGTGACTGTAATCAACATCTCTGATTATGGGCATATGATTTATGATCTGGCACTCAAACGCCAGCTTATCCAGATTGGTGAAGACGTGGTGAATGCAGCCTATCTGCACCAGATGGATGAGCCTGCACAGCACCAGATAGAAGAAACGGAGCAGAAACTCTTCAATCTATCACTGGAAGGTTCTGGCGATAAAGGCTTCCGCGCTATCCGCCATTCTATCATCGGTGCGATAAAACATGCAGAATTCGCGCAGAAGCACGATGGCGTTATCGGCCTTACCACGGGATATATTGATCTCGACCGCATCCTTGGCGGTCTGCACCGCTCCGATTTATTGATTCTGGCTGGCCGACCATCCATGGGGAAAACCGCGCTTGCCACCAACATCGCCTATAATGCGTGCCTGAGCTTATACCAGAAGGCAAAAGAAAAAAATATTCCAATGAAGGAAGCGGGTTCCGTTGGGTTCTTCTCGCTGGAAATGTCAGCCGAGCAGCTCACCACGCGCTTGCTCTCTTCTGCCAGTGATTTGAATTCTTCCAACATCCATAATGGCCGCATCAGCAACGAAGAATTTACACAACTGGTACGCGCCAGCAATGAAATGAGTGCGATGCCATTCTTTATCGATGACACGCCTGCCCTTTCTATTTCTGCACTGCGCACCCGCGCCCGCCGCTTAAAGCGCATGAATAACCTGCAACTGCTGGTGATTGATTATCTGCAACTGGCACGCGGCAGCAGTGTTATGTCGCAAAGTAACCGCGTACAGGAAGTATCGGAAATTACACAAGGGCTTAAGGCTATCGCCAAGGAACTGGATATTCCGGTCATTGCGCTATCGCAACTTTCACGTCAGGTAGAAAACCGCGGCACCAAAGCACGTGACAAAATCCCGCAACTGGCCGACCTGCGTGAATCAGGCTCTATCGAGCAGGATGCCGACGTGGTGATGTTCATTTACCGCGAGGAATATTACCTCTCGCGCGAACAGCCGATGGAAGGCACGCCCGAGCACGCGACGTGGCAAACAGAAATGGATCGCGCCATGAATGTGGCAGAAGTCATCATCGCCAAACACCGTAACGGCCCGATTGATACTGCTCGCCTGCGCTTTGAGGGAAGACTCACCAAATTTACCAATCTGGATGAGCATCACTAACGCGCTATGCATAACACCCCTACCCTTGAAGTAAGCCTTGCAGCACTGTCAGCTAACTACGAACTGCTCAAATCCAAGCTGGAAGGTCGCCTGTGCGCTGCTGTGGTGAAAGCCAACGCGTATGGCCTTGGCATGGAAGGCGTAAGCAAACATCTCGCAACTATTGGCTGTAATCAGTTTTTTGTGGCAACATTTGCAGAAGCTATCGATTTACGCGCTGTGTTGCCCGATGCCATTATTTATGTATTTCAGGGTGTGTTGCCAAATGAGGAAAAAGAATTCCTGCATCACAATCTCATTCCGGTACTCAACAGCACGGAACAAGTTGCACGTTGGGAGAAAGTAGCCGCTGAGAAAAATGCCGTGCTGCACGTGGACACCGGCATGACGCGCCTTGGCCTGAATGAAACCGAAGCACTGGCACTTGCTGCCGATAAAGCACGCGTTGCAGCGCTCGGCATCCGCATGGTGATGAGCCACCTCGCCTGTGCTAATGATGGCGATCTGGAAAAAAGCAATGACCAGCGCATGCGTTTTGAAAAAGCCCTGCATGCATTCCCTCAGCCAATGTCAGCAAGCCTCGCCAATTCCGCCGGTGTGTTTTTAAGCAAGGATTACCATTATGATATTGCGCGCACGGGCTGCGCTCTCTATGGCATCACGCCCATCACTGGTACAAACCCGATGCAGCATGTGGCAACCCTCTCTGCTCCTATCCTGCAAATACGCACTCTCGACCGCGATGAAACCGTAGGTTACGGTGCAACGCACGCTGCGAAAAAAGGCAACCGCATTGCCATTACCGCACTGGGCTATGCTGATGGCATGATGCGCTCACTTAGCAATCGTGGCTTTGCCTATGTTGCAGGTGAGAAAGTGCCGTTTGTTGGCCGCGTATCCATGGATATGATTGCGCTGGATGTAAGCAATATTCCGGAAGCCAAATTGACAGGCACACGCGCAGAATTCATCAACGCAAAGCAGGATGTGAATATGCTCACTGCCCTGTGCGACACCATCGGCTATGAAATGTTCACCCGCATGGGTGGCCGCGTAAAACGCCTTTACGTGTAATTTTTACCCTTCCGGAGCATATCTTCTGCCCCTAGCATCTTGCTATGGAAAACATATTTCCCAATGACACCACCATCACACTTGCAGGCAAACCATACCGCCTGCGCGCAAGCATTGCGGCACTCTGCGCCATTGAACAGCATCTCAATCTGCCGATTCACACGCTTGCCGAACATACCTTTACTAATGCACAGGCCGTATTTATTTTACATGCGGGGATTGATGCCGCCGGTTATCAGCCCATTCACATAACTGATGATGAACCACACCTGCATGAATATGCACGCGCATTTATTGCAGGTGCCCTTCAGGATAAAACAGAACTCAACTGGCGCGGGATGTTTACAACATTCACAGGCATCATGAACCGCCCCACTGCAGAATTCTGGAACATTACGCTGGCGGAATATTCACTTATTGTGGAAGGCTTTTGCCTGATGCACGGGCTTGAACCCCACCGCGCCCTTCCCCCCGCAACTTCCCAAGACCTTGCAGAGATGATAAGAAGGTTCGGGTAACATTAACAAATGTGAATATCAACTATGACTTATAGCAGGAAAACGCAAAATTGCATCAAGTTACTCTTATGTCTTCTGCCTTTTGCGCTTGTTGCATGGATAATAAAACTATCCTTCAACCTTATGATTGGGGACATCATTACTACCGGTGAAATCAGCAAAACCATAGATAGGCGGCATTTAATCTTTACCTATCGTTTAACAAAAGCCATTGGTGCTCAGGAACACATTATCAATCTAGAAGCTATTGCCACAGATGAGTGGACTGGCTTTCTTTGGGATACCGTGTGTCGTTATGATGATTATGAATATGTAGGCGATCCAGATCCTGACATACTGGTTGGATGGTATTTACGGTTTTCACAAAAAGGCCGCGATGCTGGCGCAACGTATAATTTTAAGGCTACGGACTACGGAGATGGTATGCGCCCAAATAACCCAGACAGAGAATGGTGCGTGATGCGATCGCACGCAATTTTATATAAGCAATCATTCGGGTGGGTATTGATGGACAAGCGAAACATCCCTCGAGGACAAGAGAAATGATAAAATATCATATTATGTCAATTATCCGTATGCAAAGCAGGTTTTACTGGCTGGTTATATGCTGTCTATGCATCATCGTGCTTTATATGCAATTTCGTATATTTAGCGTTCTGTATGAGCATCGTGAAAACTACAAATTTGGTTATGCGCTGCACGAAAAATTTATTGATACTGATGTAACAGTCATTCGACTTCATGAATTAACAGATTTTAGTTGGGATAACGTTTGTTTCTATCCTGATTTTCCAACCGTTCAACGACTGGAATTTCGTAATATTTTTGGAAGTGTTAAATATAATCTGAACGTAACCAGTTATGACCTCTTTGATCCAAGTCTATCCAGCGTAAAAGCAGCAGAGTGCATAACATCAAAAGAGGCGATCTTCAGAAAACACGGAAATAGATTTTCTTTAGAGAAAACAACAAAAGGGAACTAACATGGCAGACACCACGACCATACCGGATTTTAATCCTATATCACGTGAGGAGATGGAAACAAGAGCGGCAAAAATAGCAGAACAACAAGGATTCAAAGATCGCTACGATATTGACGCCTTCAGGCACGCATATACCGCTGCAATGATGACCAAATTTCATTTGGGTGATGTTGCAACGGGCACGCTAGGATATGGCGTAGAATTTATAGGTCTTTGGACTAGAGGAGCAAAAGACTTATTTCAAAGTATTATGGAATTATTTGGCACAGAACATTCTGAATCAGAACGCGTACATTATGATGAACAATTTCTGGAATCATCCATGGATGCGTTCAACAATGCTGTCGGCATCGCTATTGGTAAAGAAGCATCTTCTGAACAGGAAATCATCAAACGAATAACTGAGAAGATTCACAATGGTGAAATTGTTCGTCATCCCAACGAAGTAAAAGACCGCATGAGAAAAGAACGGGAAATTTCTCAGCAAAACTTCGTCGCCAACGATACATCATGTCGTGCTGGCAACTTCGACACCTCCTCTCTCATCCGTGCCATTAGTGGCGGCAAGAACAGCCGTATGTCGAGCAAGCAGATATTTTCCATGTCTGCCGCAGCCTTCGCGCAGGAACTCATCAAATCCCGCAGGCGTTCGCTGGAAAATGATTTGCTGGAACTTCTAAGCGGCGGCAATGGAAAGAATACCCTGGCACAGGCAGGAAACGGCACCCCCATGGCATCACTAACAAACACATTTGGCGGCATGATTGATAACCTCGTAGGATCGGCCATGAACCGCCGCAAAACACGCACATCCACCGCCGAATCTGATCGATCCATTGAAACCAGCCGGAATTGGAACCCTAGCCGCAGCCAGCAACAGGCGATGTTGGCGGGCTGGGCGCAGCAAGGGAATAGAAACTTATAATCAAGTTGCTAGTTGCACCTTGCTGCATTAAAACTACTAGCAACAAACAACTGATAACTAGCAACTAATCCATGAACTTCCTTGCCCCGATTGGCCGACTTACGTTTGATTTCCTTGCCGCTGTAGGCAGGCTTGCCCTCTTCATCTGGGCAGCTATGTCTGGCCTGCTGCGCCCGCCCTTTTATTTCAAACAGCTTGGCAGGCAGCTGGTGGAGATTGGCTATTACTCCCTGCCTGTAGTTGGCCTTACCGCCATTTTCACCGGCGCGGTACTGGCACTGCAAAGCTATTCCGGCTTCTCGCGCTTTTCGGCAGAAAGCTCCATCGCCATTGTGGTGGTACTTTCCATTACTCGTGAGCTTGGCCCGGTGCTTGCCGGCCTGATGGTCGCCGGCCGCATTGGCGCAGCGTACGCCGCTGAGATCGGCACCATGCGGGTTACCGAGCAGATTGATGCACTCACCACCTTATCCACCAACCCGTACAAATACCTGGTGCTGCCGCGCCTGCTTGCCGGCATTACCATGCTGCCGGTTTTGGTATTAGTCGCCGACATCATCGGTGTATTCGGTGGTTATCTGGTGTCCGTGCATGAGCTGGGCTTCAACCCAAGTTCATACATCAAAAGCACGTTTGAATATTTGGAAACTAAAGACGTTGTCTCCGGCCTTGTGAAAGCATCCGTGTTCGGTTTCATCATCACGCTGATGGGCTGTTATCATGGCTTCCATTCCAAGGGCGGCGCACAGGGTGTAGGTGCAGCAACAACACATGCCGTGGTATCCGCCTCCATTCTCATCCTGCTTTCAAACTACTTCCTGACCTCTATTTTCTTCACGGATTGATATGGCAACACTCATTCCGCTTCAGCGTATTGAACAAAAAATCCTGCTGATTCGTGGGCAGAAGGTACTGCTGGACTCCGACCTCGCCGAACTTTACGGTGTCCCTACCAAGCGCCTGAATGAACAGGTAAAACGTAACATTGAGCGTTTTCCTGGGCATTTCATGTTTCAGCTTACTGAAGAAGAACTCGAAAATTGGAGGTCGCAAATTGCGACCTCCAATCCTAATGCAAAAATGGGTCTGCGGCGCGCCCCTTACGCCTTCACCGAACATGGCACTTTGCAGGCTGCCAATGTTATCAATTCTCCGGCAGCCATCAAGGTAAGTATCCTCATCATAGAGGCATTCCTTAAACTGCGCCAGCTAACCGCCAGCCAATCTGCCATACTCAAAAAGCTGGAACAGCATGAAAAACAGATTGGGTATTTATTCAATTTGTTAAAAGAAATGGCTGATGCACCCACAGAACCACAGTATAAATCGCACCGTATTGGTTTTCTGAAAGAAGATAAAAACAAGCAAAGGCTGAGGAAACAATGACCACCCCTAAAATCGAACTTCAGGGAGTATACAAAGCCTTCGGCAGCAAGGTGGTGCTGGACGGCATTGACCTCACCGTTGAAAAAGGCCAGTCGCTGGTGGTCATCGGCGGGTCGGGCTCGGGCAAGTCTGTACTCATTAAATCTATCCTTGGCATTGTTACACCTGATAAGGGTAGTATTAAAATTGATGGTCAGGAAGTGACAAAATTCTCCTTCCGCGAACGCCAGGAAATCATGCGCAAATTCGGCATGTTGTTTCAGGGCGGTGCGCTGTTTGATTCACTACCGGTGTGGGAAAATATCAGCTTTGCGCTGCTGCAAAACCATCAGGTAAATAAAAAACAGGCCAAAGAATTGGCGGTAGAAAAACTAAAGGCCGTGGGGCTGGGCGCGGATGTGGCCAACCTCTCGCCGTCGGAACTCTCTGGCGGTATGCAAAAACGCGTGGCACTTGCGCGCGCTATTGCGGCTAATCCGGAAATTATTTTCTTTGATGAACCGACCACAGGGCTAGACCCCATCATGGCGGATGTCATCAACCACCTCATCGTGAAATGCTCCAAGGAGCTGGGTGCCACCACAGTTACCATTACGCATGATATGGCAAGCGTGCGCACCATCGCCGAACGCGTAACGATGATTTATAAAGGCAAACTCATCTGGAATGGTGATGTAAAAAACATCGACCATAGCGGCAACGAATATGTGGATCAATTCGTCCATGGCCGCGCTGAAGGACCGATTACCGCGGCGGTGCGTTAATCCCTGCATTTATTGCGGGGTCTGGTCGCCTTTGCATAATAAATTCATTTCACTTAATAGGATCAAATGATTCCTGACATAATTTCAAAATTACAGCAAACTATTAGCAATGGGATTAAGACTGAAGCACAGGTCGTTTATGTCCTTGTGCAAATACGTAAGATTTTGGAGCAACAGGGCAATGCAGCACAACAATATGAGTATCTAAAATTTTACTGTGATTGGGCATTACATACAAAATTGAGCGGCAGATTCACTCAAACCATTTTGCAGGATTTTAACAGTGCTAATATAGAACTAAGAAATGGCTTAGAATTACATGAATTGCCAAAAAATCTTCAATCTCAAATCGAGCAAATTATAAAGATGCAGAAATTCCGAGAAGAGTTATCAAACTTCTCACTGGCAAATGATTTGCCATCGTTGGATAGGGGTGGTGGTGGTTGGCCACATTTTCTACATCTCTATGCAAAAATTATAAAAGATTCCCCCTTAGAAATGAAGGCCGATAATACTACAGTAAGTATTGAAAAAGTGATTGTTGATGTCGAATTGGCTCAGGAAATACAACACCATCAGCAATATTATAAAGTGAAGTGGACGATTTTTGATAGAAACGGAAGCCACGGAACGCTTTTTGTTATCAACTCTTTTACCGTCAATTAAATTATTATTCTCTATGACGGATTAAACCAGACCCCGCCATTCGGCGGGGGTATTAAGCAGCCAGCCTCTCGCGTTTTTCACGCGGTGGGTTTTCCACCATCTTCTTCGGATTAAACAGCAGCGGCTTACGGTGATGGTTGCCGTGATAGTAAAGCCCAAACCACAATAGATTTCCCAGCTTGGTATACAACGTATCATCGCGGTTTACGGCGTATGTCTTGCCGTTCTCATCTTTAGGGTGTGAATAGTAATTCACATGAGAGAATATCCAGTGGTTGAACAGGTATGACGGTACATACAGCCATAAAAACAACGCAGGCCCCAGCAAGAAAAACCAGAACAGCACATTGCACGCTGCCATCGCAAGAAACACTGGCTTTAATATGCGATGCAAAATGATAGTGCGTTTTGTTTCGCCGTAATGTTCACGATAACGCTCGGTTACTTTCTGTGAAGACTTAAGGAACATGTGCTTCATGAATTGCATAAATGTGTAGTCCGCTGGCGGGTGCGGATCATAGCGCAAATCATCGGAATAATGATGATGCATCAGGTGAATCAACTTCCAGCCCATGAAGCCCCAGAGTTGGTGTATTCCCGCCACTTCACCTGCCACCACATTCATCCATCGCGGTTTAAAACTACCATGGCACGCATTATGGATAAACACCGCTGAAAGCCCACCAATATAGATTGCGGGCAGAATTAATAATGGATGCCACCATGCAAACGAATAACTAAAAAATTCTGGTGGGCGGATGTTATAAAGCAACGCACACAGCACTGCAGATGCCAGCAAATGCAGCGCAAACGAGCGAATATGCAAATAAGGATCCTGATAAAAACGCTTAAGTAGAGGCATTAGAATCTACGCAATCGCCCCATGACAATGTTTATATTTTTTTCCTGAACCGCAGGGGCATGGCTCATTGCGGCCTATCTTATCAGAGTTTGCGGGCGCATTCTGCGCTGCTTCTCCATCATCACCACCGGCCGGATCCTGGCGACTTTCGAACATTTTACGTGGTCCGCTCATCGGTGCAATGCCTTCCGGCCGCTCCACATGAATTTCAAGATGCGAGAGACGACTGATGACCAGCTCTCGCAGGTAATTCAGCATCTGCTCAAACAGTGAGAAGGCTTCCTGCTTATATTCATTGAGCGGATCACGCTGGCCATAGCCTCGCAGATGGATACCCTGACGCAGATGGTCAAGCGACAGCAGATGATCTTTCCACAATTGATCGAGCGTTTGCAGCAACACACGTTTTTCTGCCATGCGCATCAGTGGCGCGCCATATTTCTCTTCTTTGCTCACAAAATGTGCAGCTGTTTCTTTGTTCAGGCGTTCGAGAATTTCGGCATCAGCGATGCCCTCTTCTTTCGCCCATTCAATCACAGGAAGTTGCAGGCCGTATACGCGGTATACTTCCTTCTGCAAATCCTCAGTTGACCATTCTTCCGCATAGGATTTTGCAGGAATGTGCGCAGACACATAATTGCCATTTATTTCTTCGCGCATTTCAGTGATGGTATCAGCCACTTCTTCTGCTTCCATCAGCTCAATGCGCTGCTCGTAAATCACCTTACGCTGATCGTTCATCACGTCGTCATATTTCAGCAGGTTTTTGCGAATTTCGTAGTTGCGGGCTTCCACTTTCTGTTGCGCGCGCTCAATGGCGCGGTTCATCCAAGGATGGAAAATCGCTTCGTCTTCCTTCATGCCAAGTTTCTGCAGCAAGCCATCAATGCGCTCTGAACCGAAAATACGCATGAGGTCATCTTCCAGCGACAGGAAAAATTTAGATGCACCCGGATCACCCTGACGACCGGAACGGCCACGCAACTGGTTATCAATGCGGCGTGACTCATGCCGCTCAGTGCCTATAACATACAGCCCACCAGCAGTAAGTACCTGCTGTTTGGCTTCTGCCACTTCACTGCGTATTGCAAGAATTTTTGCTTCTTTTTCTGCGCCATCCGCCATATCGGCGATGTCTTTGGCCACGCGCATCTCCGGATTACCGCCGAGCATAATGTCGGTGCCGCGGCCAGCCATGTTGGTGGCGATAGTCACCGCGCCCGGACGTCCCGCCTGTGCGATAATATAGGCTTCCTGCTCATGGTAGCGTGCGTTTAGCACCTGATGTTTGATTTTTTCCTTGGTGAGCAGCTTGGAGAGATATTCCGATTTTTCAATAGAAACTGTACCCACCAGTACCGGCTGGTTGCGCTCATAGGCTTCCTTGATTTCGCGAATCACCGCGCGGTATTTTTCAGCAGCGGTGCGATAGATTTCATCGTGATGATCGATACGAAGCACATTGACGTTGGTTGGAATTTCAATCACTTCCAACTTATAAATATCGTGGAACTCCCCCGCTTCGGTCATCGCCGTACCGGTCATACCCGCCAGCTTCGGATACATGCGGAAATAATTCTGGAAGGTGATGGAGGCCAGCGTTTGGTTTTCGTTTTGAATTTTCACCTGTTCTTTGGCTTCCAGTGCCTGATGCAAGCCTTCGGAATAGCGCCTTCCTTCCATCATGCGGCCAGTGAATTCATCAATAATGATAACCTTGTTATCCTTCACGATGTAATCCACATCTTTAGAGAAAATCACATGCGCCTTCAGCGCCTGATTGGCATGATGCACCAGCGACACATTGCCAATATCATAAAGCGATGTGCCCTCAGGCAACATGCCAGCAGCCTCCATAATCGCTTCGACATGGCGTGTACCCGCTTCTGTTAAGGTCACAGAACGATGCTTTTCGTCTTTCTCATAATCTTCCGGTTTTACCTGACGGATAATTTTATCTACCTGATTGTACAGCTCGGAATTATCTTCCGTTGGCCCTGAGATAATGAGTGGTGTACGCGCTTCATCGATTAAAATAGAATCCACCTCATCAACGATGGCATAATGAAACGGGCGATGCACCATCTGTTCGCGCACGAATTTCATGTTATCGCGCAGATAATCAAAGCCTAATTCATTGTTGGTGGCGTAGGTAATGTCGCAATTATACTGCGCCTGACGTTCATCATCTTCCAGCCCGTGCACAATACAACCCACCGTAAGGCCAAGGAAGGTATAAATCTTGCCCATCCACTCCGCGTCGCGTTTGGCAAGATAATCATTTACCGTTACCACATGCACACCTTTTGCAGGAAGCGCATTAAGATAGGCAGCCAAGGTAGATACCAGCGTTTTACCTTCGCCGGTTTTCATTTCAGAAATCATGCCTTTATGCAGCACCATGCCACCGACCAACTGCACATCGAAATGGCGCATGTTGAGCACGCGCTTGCCTGCCTCACGCACGGTGGCAAATGCATCTACCAGCAGATCATCCAGCGTCTCGCCACCCGCCAAACGCTCACGGAGCCATGTGGTGCGGCCACGCAATTCATCATCTGAAAGACGCTGCATCTGCGGCTCAAGCGCATTGATTTGCTGCACCTTTGCCTGCAGGGATTTTACGAAACGGTCATTGGCTGAACCGAAGATTTTCTTGGCGATATTTGATAGCATAAAACAATGATAATTTACGGTGAAAGAGAGATAATGCCTAAAAGCTCGTAAGTCAATGGTAGCCACTACTACTTCCTTGCAAACTGTTGGTTTTTGATTATAACCTCAAATACAAACATGACAGCCATGGAGCACACGCAATGAAAAAATTAGCAATTTCTTCCTCAATAATTGCATTATTTCTGATGCTTGCCGGATGCGGACCGACAATATCTTACACTGATACTGAGCTCGAAGCTATGCTACCTAAGGAAGCCCTTACAAAGGGAGGATTTAATAAGAGCTTTCTAATTATGTCAATGCGCACATGTTTGCTTGATGCCAAGTATATAAAATTAAATGACAATGAAGCAAAAACCTTCTGTCAATGTACGATAAAGGGCAACACAGAGGAGTTTACCCTTGAGGAAGTAATGTACATGGGCACTGCTGTTGAAACAAATAATCAGATTCCGGATAATCTTGTAAAAAAGCACGCAAATGTTGCAGCCCGCTGCATGCGGTTGATTTCTAATTAGCCTATATTTTTAACCCTATTTCTTGGATATTATTATGATCTCAAAAAATATTTTCACCGCTATTTTTCTTACCGGTACAATACTCGCTTCGCCATCTTTTGCACAAGAAGCACCTGAAACTGCTGCCGAAAAACCCGCTGAAGCAGCGGCAGCTCCCGTAGCGGCAAAACCTGCAGCCTCTGCACAAAGCAGCGATTTTACGATCATCAAAATAGGCAGCGACGAAATTAAAAATTCCGAGGTGCAGGATGTATGGAAAAACCTGTTTACTGGCGATACTGCTCCTGATTTCGCGAGCTTTGATGAAAATATCCGCCAGAATGTGCTGCGCGGTATGGTGTCAGAACGTTTAATTGCACAGGAAGCTGTAAAAGCTGGTTATGATAAAAATGCAGAAGTACTGAAGAAAATTGAAGCGATGAAGCAACAGGTTGTCATGCAGAGCTTTATTGAAGATAAAGCAAAAAATCTGGTGGCTGAAAAAGACGTAAAAGCACTCTATAACCAGAAGGCCAAAGAGGCTAAAGGTCTGGAAGAAGTGAAAGCCCGTCATATTTTAGTGGCGAACGAAGATGAGGCAAAAAAAATCGCTGAAGAAATTAAAAAAGGTGGTGATTTTGATAAAATCGCCAAAGAAAAATCTACCGATAAAGGATCAGGAGCACAGGGTGGTGATCTGGGCTGGTTCTCTAAGGAACGTATGGTGCCGGAATTTGCTGATGCTGCCTTCAAGCTGAAAAAAGGCGAAGTATCAGAACCAGTAAAATCTGCATTCGGCTGGCATATCATCAAGCTGGAAGACCGTCGCCCGCTGGCATTTGCAAGCTATGATGATATGAAAGAAAGTCTGCAGGCAGAACTCACCAATAAATCAGTTCAGACCTATGTAGAAGGCTTGCTCAAAAAAGCTGATATTAAATATTATGGCGCCGATGGCAGCGAAAAACCATTCTCCCGCAGCCTGGCACCTGCTGCTGGCGGTGAGAAGCAGTAAGTAATACTACTCGTCATTCCGAGGAGCATTAGCGACGAAGCAATCCAGTACACCACCTAACCAACTGGATTGCTTCGCTTCGCTCGCAATGACGAATTAATAATGATGGAAAATACCTAGTGCCTGAACTTAGCCCCTCCCCCTTCACTCCCGCACATTACCTAACACTTTCGCCCATCGCTGGCGTAACGCTGGCAACCGCTGCTTGTGGCATTCGTTATGCAAACCGTACGGATGTGTTGCTTGTGCATCTGGATGAAGGCACGCAGGCCGCCGGGGTATTTACCAAATCACTCACAGCATCTGCCTCTGTGCTTGCCTGCCGCGAATCTCTGAAATCAGGCAGCGCTAGGGTGCTGGTAGTAAATTCTGGCAACTCCAATGCTTTTACAGGAAAATCCGGCGAAGCATCGGTGAACCGCATTCTTGAAGCTGCGGCGAAAGAATTCTCCTGCAAGCCAGCCGAAATATTCACTGCATCCACCGGTGTCATTGGCGAAAAATTGCCAGACCACAAAATCACCGATGCACTTCCTACCATAAAACAATCGCTTGCTGCTAACAGCTGGAACGAAGCCGCACGCGCCATAATGACCACCGATACCTACCCGAAGATGGCAACTGCCAGCACCGATATTGGCGGCAAAAAAATTACCATCAACGGCATTGCCAAAGGCTCTGGCATGATAGCGCCAGACATGGCAACTATGCTGGCCTTCGTATTTACGGATGCCAATATTCCAGCACCTATATTGCAGGAGTTGTTAGCCACCGCCAATGAATCCACCTTCAATTGCATCAGCGTGGATGGTGACACCTCCACCAGCGATACGTTGCTGTTATTCGCCACAGGGAAAGCAGAAAATGCTGCACCAAAGTCAGCATCTGACCCTGCGCTTGCCGCATTTGCCATCGCGCTGCATGGCGTGCTGCATGAACTCGCACAACATGTAGTAAAAGACGGCGAAGGCGCAGAAAAATTAGTGACGATTACCGTTTCCGGCGCCGCCACAGAAATGGCTGCCAAACGCATCGGCATGAGTATCGCCAATTCGCCGCTGGTGAAAACCGCACTCGCTGCATCGGATGCCAACTGGGGGCGCATCGTGATGGCAGTGGGCAAAGCGGGCGAACGCGCCGACCGCGACCGGCTAGCCATAAAAATTGGCGGCGTGGTGGTGGCAGAATATGGCGAAGCCGCACCTGATTACAAAGAATCCCTCATCAGCGAACATATGCAGGGGCGCCACATAGATATTCAGGTGGATGTTGGCGTGGGCAACTGCAAAGCCACAGTATGGACGTGCGACCTCACCCATCGTTATATAGATATCAATGGGAGTTACCGTACCTAGTTGATTTGTCATTGGTCATGTGTCATTGGTCATTGGCAAATAAGGATTACTACTCATGACTCATGACAAAAAACCAAAGACTCTCCTCGTAGTCGCCGCTGCACTGATAAATGATAATGATGAGGTGCTGCTGGCACAACGTCCCGAAGGCAAGCGCCTTGCCGGAAAATGGGAATTTCCCGGCGGCAAGGTGGAAGAAGGTGAATCGCCGGAAGGTGCACTGGTGCGCGAACTGCGCGAGGAATTGGGCATTGAGGTGGAGGCAGATGATTTAGAGCCTTTCTGGTTTTTATCACATGATTACAGCAAGGAATTTGGCTTTCATCTGTTGATGCCGGTCTATACCTGCACCATCTGGCAGGGCGAACCCAAGCCACTGTTCCATAATGCCCTGATGTGGGAACTCCCGCGCGAAATGCATAATGTCGATATGATCGAGGCGGATGCGGAGCTGGTGGAACGGCTGGCGCACGCGCTGGACGACTAATCCCGCCACGCCGTCATCGTCACCAGTTCGAAGGTGGCGTTAATACGTTCTGACTCGTTCAGAAAATTCCGCATATAATGATCGGCCATGGTCATCACCACAGAGCATGGCGTGAGGTTTTTTTGGCTGTGGATAAGTGCATTGGTTTCCCCCATCGCACGCAGTTCTTTCAATAGCTTAAGCGGATGTTCATATTCCACATTCAGCAGCTCGGTATCAATCACCGGATGCGAAAATCCTGCCCGCGTAAGAAGGCTTCCCACCTCTCTTGCATCGACAAAAGGGGATATGCGTGGGCTGATGCCACCGCTGATTTCCATTTCTGCTTTCTCGAATGATTGCCTTAGTTCTTTAAGCGTTTCGCCACCCGGTATTATGGCAATAAATGCCCCACCCGGTTTAAGTACGCGGCGAATCTGCACCAGTGCCCCAGGTAAGTCATTGACCCACTGCAAAGATCCAATAGTTATGCACATGTCAAAGCTGTTTTCTGCAAACGGTATAAGTTCTTCATCGGCCACCACGCGCAGGCCGGAGGCTTTTGAAAGCATGCCATAGGACAAATCCGTCTGCACCAGTATTCCAATATCACTCCTGCCCGTCAGTTTTTTTGCCAGTGTGCCCGCATGCGCACCTACATCCAGCACCATTGGAAATTTTTTATTCAGCTCATCCAGCCGCTCACACACGCGCTGCGCCATTTCCTTAAGCAGGAAATCATCACCGCCCAAGCGTACAGCGCGTTCACGGTGCAGGCGCACACGTTTGCGATTGAAGATAATAGGATCATTGGTCATAGAATGGGTTTTAGCTGCCAGATATTAGATGTTAGGGTTATACTGCTAAAACCTAAAACCTAAAACCTAAAACCCATGCTCCTTGACTTCATTTTCCCACCCCAATGCCTGATTTGCCGCAGCCGCGTCGATGCGCACGGCACGCTCTGCCTTGAATGCTGGAAAAATGTGCATTTCATTACAGAGCCTTACTGCGCCTGCTGCGGCCTGCCCTTTGATTTTGCCATCGGTGAAAATGCGCTCTGCGGCGAATGTATTCAGCAGCGGCCTAGCTATTCGCGCGCACGCTCAGCCTTTAAGTATGATGATAGCAGCAGCAAACTGGTGACTTCCCTTAAATTTGGTGACCAATTGCACTTAGCATCTATATATGGGGCATGGCTGGCCAAGGCGGGGCAGGAATTGATTGCCAACAGCGACCTTATCGTGCCAGTCCCCCTGCATTGGAAGCGCTTTGCCAGCCGGAAATACAACCAGTCCGCGCTGCTGGCCTATGCGCTTGCCAAACATACGCGCCTTCCCGTGCTGCCAGATGCCCTAAAACGTATCAAACCGACACAACCACAAACCGGACTCACGCGCAGCGAACGAGAAAAAAATGTTCGCGCTGCATTTGAAGCAAATGCAAAATATACGGATAAGATAAAAGGTAAGTCATTGTTACTTATTGATGACGTGATGACCACCGGTGCCACCATCGAACAATGCACAAAAACATTGCTGAAAAATAATGCGGCACATGTAAACGTGCTGACAATCGCGCGAAAAATATAATCAAAAAATTTAGAACAAAATTAACGTCTCTACGATAATCTGAAGTTAATTCCAATGACAAAAAAAATATCGCAACACGGGAGCAGTCCATGAAAGGATACTTCAGTAAAGTACTTGCCACTCTATTTTTTGCCTTTGCAGCATTTTCTGCTTCGGCACAACCAGCAAAAACCATCACCATCGCCGCTGATGAATGGTGCCCGATTAATTGCGCCCCAAACAGTAAAGAAGAAGGCATCGGTATTGATCTTGCGCGCAAGGTTTTCGAACCGTTGGGATATAAAGTTGAATATAAAATTATGCCATGGGCAGAAGCACTGAAGCAAGTGCGCGAGGGCAAAGTACATGCCGTTGTCGGTGCCAGTAGAAGTGATGATAAAACCCTGATATTCCCTGATAACGCAATTACAGAAATTGTCGATGGTTTTTATGTACGCGCAGGAAGCCCATGGCGTTATCAAGGCGTACATACGCTTAAAAACAAGCGTATTGGAATTATAGAAGATTATGGCTACGGCGAAATAGTAACCAGTTTCATCAAGAAAAACCAATACACTGCCGGAGCACTCCACATAGCAAAAGGCAAAACACCCCTTCAAGACAACATCAAGCAACTGCTGGATGCAAAAATTGATGTCCTCGTCGAAAGCAGAATTGTGATGGATTACACGCTAAAAACCTCCAATCTTTCCGACAAAATTTTATTAGCAGGCAGTGTGCCGCAGGATCATGTGTATCTGGCCTTCTCGCCTGCCCTGCCGCAATCCAAAGCACTTGCCGCGCAGTATGACACCGCCATCCGCAGCATGAAAACCAGTGGTGCGCTTAAGCGGATGTATGGCAAATATGGGTTAGTGCCTTAATAAAACTGCTAAGCCAGCAGCCAATTACTATGAGTGCAGCAGCACGAATCAGCCATGAGCGCCGCGAAGCGGCGCGCTATGTGAAAGTCAGCAGACTTTCACGGGCGCATTATATGTTAAAATACTTCGCCTGCGGATGATGCACTACAATGGCGGATGTTGACGCTTCCGGATGTAGCTGGAATTCATCCGACAGTTCGATGCCGATTTTATCTGCACCAAGCAATGTAAGCAAAATTTTCTGGTCTTCAAGGCGCGGACATGCAGGATAGCCGAACGAATAACGGCTGCCGCGATAACCCTGCTTCACCAGCTTTTTCATGTCGCGCTCATCTTCATGGCCAAAGCCAAGCTCGGAGCGAATGCGTTTATGGATATATTCGGCGAGTCCTTCCGCCATCTCCACACCCAACCCGTGCAGGTATAAATAATCCTGGTAACGGTTATTGGCAAACCATTCGCGGCCAATATCCGCCACGCGCTGGCCGGCGGTTACCACCTGCATACCAATTACATCGCGTTCACCTGCATCTACATCGCGGAAAAAATCAGCAACACAGATGCCTCCATCCTTATCCTGCCGCGGAAGGTTGAAGCGGCCAATTTCCTTGCTGCCTGACTCATCAAACAAAATCACATCATTGCCCTGCGATGCGCATTTGAAATAGCCGTACGCCGCTTTGGGCTGGATGATGTTATCCTTCTCGGATTCCGAGAGCAGCCGCACTAAAATAGGCTTCACATCTGTTTCCACCCACTTCCAGTATTCCTCCAGCGACTTGCCGGATTTTTTGAAGCCCCAGTGGAACGTGTACAGCATCTGCTCATTGAGATAGGGCACAAGCGCGCGCATCGGCACGTTATCAATAACACGTGCACCCCAGAAAGGTGGTGTTGGCACTGACGTTTGTTTCGCCAGCTCTTCGCGCTTCAATTTTATCGCTTCCAGTTCCACAGGCCGCAGTTCCACCGCTGGCTTTGCTTCATGATTCGCCCAACGTTGTTTAGCTTTTGACGGCGCTGGCCGGTTATGCTTGCGGTTTTTGACTTCCTGCAAATAGGCATCAAATTGACCGGAGGCAATTTTATTCATGAGGTCGAGCCCATCAAACGCATCTTGTGCATAAGCCACACGCCCTGGGCCGTAAGCGCTCATGCAGTCTTCTTCCACATAGGCACGCGTGAGCGCAGCACCACCCAGCAGCACCGGCACATCATACCCAAGCTGCGTTAGTTCTTCCAGATTCTCGCGCATGATGACGGTGGATTTAACGAGCAATCCCGAAAGCCCAACCGCATCCGGTTTGTGCTGCTTTATGGCTTCCACAATATTGGAAATGGGCTGCTTGATGCCTAGATTCAGCACTTTGTAGCCATTATTGGTGAGGATGATATCCACGAGGTTCTTCCCGATATCATGCACGTCGCCTTTCACTGTGGCCAGCACGATTACGCCTTTTTCTTGCCCCTCAACCTTTTCCATAAATTGCTCTAAATAAGCCACGGCCTTTTTCATCGTCTCTGCCGATTGCAGAACGAATGGCAACTGCATCTTGCCCGCACCAAAAAGCTCACCCACAACTTTCATGCCTTCAAGCAATATGTTGTTAATGATTGCAAGCGGTGCATGTGTCTTCATCGCTTCTGCCAGATCTTCTTCCAGCCCTTTTTTATCACCATCAATAATGCGTTCTTTCAGCACTTCTTCGATGGTATCGGCACGCTCTTTTTTCTTTGCCGCCTCACCGGTGCGCCCTTCAAACAGCGCGATAAAATACTGCAGCGGATCATATGGGTCATCCGGGGTGCCTAGGGGTTTCTTGGGGATATTGGGGTTTTCGGTCATGCTTGCTCAATAAACCCCTTCATCGGCAATATCAAGCACGCGCGCGCAATGCTTGCAGTGTACAGCGTCACGGTCATGCAGCAAAAGTCCACAATCAGGGCATTTATGGCGTACCTTGTTTGGGCGGAAGACTGTTTGAATCAATCGGATAAACAGTGAAACGCCGAATATCATAATAATAACCGCAATCAGCTTTCCGCTGTCACCTTGCAGCGTAATATCACCAAAACCGGTGGTGGTGAGTGTTGTAACTGTGAAATACAGCGCATCAATGTAATTTTTGATATTAGGGTTGCTTCCCACCTGCGATTCAAACACCACCGCCGTCATAACAAAAATGAAAATCAGAAGGTTGGTAGCGGATAGCATTACGTCCTCATGCCTCCGGAAAAACGTAAAATCCTGCCGCAGATGTTTCAGCACCGTGTAAGAGCGCAGCAATCTCAGCAGCCGCGCCACACGCAGGAAGGCCATATTTTCACCCACCAGCGGCGCCAGCAATGAAATAATAGTTAGTATATCGGCGATACCATAAGGGCTTACAAAAAATGCCGTTTTACTCTTGGCAATCCACAACCGCGCCGATACATCAAGCACCACCACCACGCCAATCACCAGATCAAGCATCTCGATCAGCGGCGCACCATAATAAAATGATGAGATAAACAGATAAAAAACAATCAGCACATCAAATGCCAGCAATGCATAGCGAAAATGTTTAGCGCGTGCGGCGTCGCTTTCATAAAAATATTCGATCTTGGTTTTAAGCGTCATGATGATTTAATTGCTCGTTGGAAATCCGCGTTCATTCCAGCCGCGCCAACCACCGGCCATCGAAAGCACATTGGTATATCCCATTTTTTGCAAGGAGTCCGCGGCAAGCGCTGAACGATATCCGCCACCGCAATAAAGCACCATCGGTGTGGCTTTATCCGGCACTTTAGATTCGATATAACACTCGATAATACCCTTGCTTAAATGCACCGCGCCCGTGATTCTTCCTGCAGCAAATTCTGACTCTTCGCGTGTGTCTATGAGCAGGAAAGGCAAGGATTTATGGATATTTGCCATCACTTCTTCCGCGCTGATTTCCTTTATGCGCGTTTTTGCATCATCAACCAGTTTTAGAAATGCAGAGTTATGGTTCATGCCACCTTCTCCATCGGGCTTCTTCTATCAAAAATCAAATCTTCCGCCGCTTGCACTTCATGCGCAGGAATTTTGTGCAATGGCTTAATTTTACTCACATGGATAATTGCACCCGTCATGCCACGTTTTTGTGCATGGTCAAGATACACAGAATTGAGCACATGGCGTGCTGCCGGATTTAAGCCGAATGAAATATTGGATAAGCCCAGAATAATCTGTATATCCGGCAGTTCTTTGGCAATGCGCTCAATCGCCTCAAGCGTCCAGAGCCCTAGTTTTCGGTCATCTTCGTTGCCAGTGCAGATGGTAAACGTTAGCGGATCAATCATCAAATCCGAAGGCGGCAGGCCATAGCCCTCGCAGCAGAATTTATAGAGCCTGTGGGCAATCGCTAGTTTACGATCCACATCCTTCGCCATGCCTTCTTCATCAATGGTAAGAGCAATTACGGCAGCACCATATTTTTTGGCAAGCTGCATGCGTTTATGTGCGGGTTCTTCACCGTCTTCAAAGTTGATGGAGTTGATAATCGCCTTACCGCCATAGAGTTTCAATGCTGCCTCGAGCACCACCAGTTCGGTGGAATCAATCACCAGCGGTGCTGTAACGCTGCCACGCAAGCGCGATACCATTTCGCTCATGTCTTTTATCTCATCGCGACCAACAAATGCCGTGCAGATATCCAGCGTGTGCGAACCTTCTTTCACCTGTTCCTTGGCCATGTCGATGCAGGTATCCCAATCTTCCCTGTCCTGTGCTTCCTTGAACTTTTTTGAACCGTTGGCATTGCAACGCTCGCCGATGGCAAGAATGGCATTATCCTGCCGCAGTTCCGTTTGCTGGTAAAGCGAGGCAACCGCTGGTATCCAATGCTGCGTGCGGGCAACTGGCGCAGGGCGGCGTTTGCCGCCTTCCTGACGCGCAAGCATTGCGTTCAGTGCTGCGATATGGTTTTCATTCGTTCCACAGCAGCCACCAATAATGTTGATGCCGTCCTCTTTCAGAAAACGCTCCATCCAGCGCGCCATTTCATCAGGCCCGAGCGGAAAATGCACATGGCCTTCATGCATTTCAGGCAGGCCAGCATTTGGCAGCACTGAAATTTTATGCGGCCAGTTTTGCGAAAGCCAGCGCACATGATCAGCCATTTCCTGCGGGCCAGTGGCGCAATTTAGCCCCATGCTGAATACATCAAGCGCATCAATGATGGTCGCAGCCGCTGCAATATCGCTGCCCACCAGCATCGTACCTGTTGTCTCTACCGTCACCTGTACCATGATAGGAAGGGTAATACCTGCTTTGTTCATGGCGATTTTTGCACCATTGACCGCCGCTTTTATTTGCAGCGGATCTTGCGCTGTCTCAACTAAAAATGCATCCGCCCTGCCTTCAATCAATCCATGCGCCTGCAAGGTAAAGGACGCCTCCAGCGCATCATAATCAATATGACCAAGACTCGGCAGTTTTGTCCCCGGACCAATGGCACCCACTACAAAACGCTCTCTGCCATCATGCGCAAATTCTGCAATCGCCTCATGCGCCAGCTCGCAAGCACGGCGGTTGATTTCCAAGGTTTTATCGGAAAGTTCAAATTCACCCAGCGTGATGGATGAACCGCCAAATGTATTGGTTTCCACCGCATCTGCACCTGCTGCTAAATATTTTTTATGCACATCGCGCACAAAATCCGGCCGCGAGAGATTGAGGATTTCTGAGCAGTTTTCCTGCCCCCAGTAATCCTTCTCCACGTCAAGGTTTACGGCCTGAATCTGCGTTCCCATCGCCCCATCGAGCAGCAGCACCTGTGATTCAACAAATTCAGAAAAACGGCTCATTTTTTATATTCCATGGGCATGACAAGTTTTTAATATGTGCTATATAGAGGCTTATGGCCAAATCCACAACCCAATATACCTGCCAGTCCTGCGGCGCAATTCATCCCAAATGGTCGGGTAAATGCGACGATTGCGCAGCATGGAACTCGCTGGTGGAAGAAGCTGGCAACGAGACCACGCCTAAAGGCCTAACCAGCGGAAAAGGCAAAAAAATTGAGCTTACCACGCTCGATGCCGATACTGAAGAAGCCATGCGTACACTCACCGGCATTGGTGAGTTAGACAGGGTACTGGGCGGCGGCATGGTGGCGGGAAGCGCCATTTTAATTGGTGGTGATCCGGGCATCGGAAAATCCACCATATTACTACAGGCTGTATCAGCGGCGGCAAAAGCGGGCGTGCCGTGCGCGTATATTTCCGGTGAGGAATCAGTAGCACAAATTTCCCTGCGCGCCAAGCGCCTTGGTCTTGCCACCCCTCAGGTAAAACTGGCCTCTGCCACTTCCGTGCGCGATATTATTTCTACGCTGGATGGCGCAAATCCTCCAGCACTTATGGTGATTGATTCGGTGCAGACCATGTATCTCGATAATCTCGATGCCGCACCGGGCACGGTAAGCCAAGTTCGTGCCGCAAGTCATGAGCTTATCAAGCTCGCCAAGAAGCGTGGAATTACGCTTTTCCTCGTGGGACATGTCACCAAAGACGGGCAGATCGCAGGCCCACGCGTGCTGGAACATATGGTCGATACGGTGCTCTATTTCGAGGGCGAACGTGGCCACCAGTTTCGCATTCTGCGCTCGGTTAAAAACCGTTTCGGCGGCACCGATGAAATCGGCGTATTTGAAATGACGGATATGGGACTAAAAGAAGTCACCAACCCCTCCTCCCTGTTTCTTTCCTCGCGTGAACACCCCATCAGCGGTGCTTGTGTTTTTGCTGGTATGGAGGGCTCTCGCCCACTTTTGGTTGAGGTGCAGGCACTGGTATCGCCTTCCTATATGAGTTCGCCACGCCGCGCGGTGGTTGGGTGGGATTCAAACCGCCTGGCCATGGTACTGGCAGTGCTTGAAACCCGCGCTAACATCCGGTTTTCTGATAAGGAAGTGTATTTAAGCGTGGCGGGAGGTATTAAGGTTTCCGAGCCAGCGGCGGATATGGCCGTTGCAAGTGCACTCATTTCTGCCCTTTATGATGCTCCATTGCCAGAATCCTGCGTGATGTTTGGGGAAATTGGCTTGTCAGGCGAAATACGGGCAGTCAGCCGTGCCGATGCCCGCCTTAAGGAAGCTGAAAAGCTCGGCTTTGCCTCCGCCTATATCCCTAAATCCAGTGCATTTAAGGGTTTGACCCTTGGCATAAAACATGTAGATAGTGTATCCGCTTTGGCGCGTGAATTGTTTGGTTCCGGTGCCGTAAAGAAAAAAGCCATTCCAGCATGAGGCGCAGGCCATGATTGAAACCCACCTGAATGTGTTTGATATCATTGTACTGGCTATTGTTGGTTTTTCCTGCCTGTTTGCATTTTTCCGTGGGCTCGTGCGCGAGATATTGTCACTGGTAGCATGGATAGGCGCTGCAATTGTTACCATGCGCTACTTTCCTGATGCTCTGGAATTCACCAAAGAGCATTTCAAAAGTGAAGCCATGGCTGTTGGTGCTGCCGTTATCGGTCTTTATATTGCCTCGCTTTTCGCCTTCAGCATCGTCAACTGGATGCTCATCAAAGTTATCAAGCAAGGCGGTGAAGCCGGCATACTTGATAATATGTTAGGCCTTGGATTCGGCGCTCTGCGCGGCGCATTTATCGTTTCTCTTGGTTTTTTCATGCTAACAATGGTTATGCCAGAAGATGAAGACGACATGCCCAAATGGCTAAAGGAATCGGTAACGCGACCTTATGTTGCCAAGGGTTCTGCTATATTGGTGAATGCTGCACCGGAATATTTGAAAGACGTCTCCAAATTGCAGGAACGCGCCAAGACTTACGCGGAAGAAAATGCTAAATCAGCCGAAGATACAGAATCTGACGCCGAACAGGAATTTGAAAACATGATGAGAAAGAGTCAGCCAGCACGATGAGCACACCTTTTGATGATAAGCTGCACGAAGAATGCGGCATTTTTGGTATCAGCGGCCATGCAGACGCTGCTGCACATACCGCGCTTGGCCTGCATGCATTGCAACATCGCGGGCAGGAAGCCGCAGGTATTGTCAGCTGTGACGGCACACAGTTTTACACGCACCGCGCACTTGGCCTTGTAGGGGATAATTTTAATTCCGCCGAGATCATTAGCAAACTCAAAGGCCACATGGCTATTGGTCATAACCGCTATTCTACCACCGGCGACACACTGCTTCGCAACGTGCAACCTTTCTCCGGCGATTTCTCGTTTGGTGGCCTTGCCGTTGCGCATAACGGTAATCTTACCAACGCGATGACACTGCGCAAGCAACTCATTGATGTGGGCTGTTTGTTCCAATCTACTTCAGACACAGAAGTCATCGTCCACCTCATCGCACTGTCCAAACAAAGCACTATCGAAGACCGGTTGTTTGACGCATTGGTACGCGTAGAAGGTGCTTACTCACTCGTAGTGCTGGCCGGTGATCGCCTGATTGGTGTACGTGATCCGCTCGGTGTGCGTCCGCTCGTACTCGGCAAGCTGGGTGATGCGTGGTTGCTTGCCTCTGAAACCTGTGCGTTTGACATTGTGGGTGCAGACTATGTGCGTGATGTTGAGCCTGGCGAAATGGTGATTATTTCACCACAAGGCATCAAATCCCTGAAGCCATTTGCAAAAACATCTCCGCGTTTTTGTATTTTTGAATATGTATATTTCGCCCGTCCAGATTCTATCACCGAAGGTTTGAATGTTTATGAAGCGCGCCAGCGCATTGGTGCAGAGCTGGCTAAAGAAGCTGGCATTCCTGCGGATGTTGTCGTGCCTGTGCCGGATTCCGGAATCCCCGCCGCACTGGGCTATGCCAAAGCATCCAAGATTCCGTTTGAGCTTGGCATCATACGCAACCATTATGTAGGGCGTACGTTCATTGAGCCGTCAGATCATGTGCGCCACTTGGGCGTGAAACTAAAGCATAATGGCAACCGCGCCATGCTGGAAGGCAAGCGCGTGATACTGGTGGATGATTCTATCGTGCGCGGAACTACTTCCAAAAAAATTGTTACCATGGTGCGCGACGCAGGTGCAAAAGAAGTGCATATGCGTATCGCGAGTCCGCCTACCACCCATTCCTGTTTTTATGGTGTTGATACCCCCACGCGTGACCAGTTAATGGCTGCAAAGCATGACGTGCGCGAAATGGCGCGCCTCATCGGTGCTGATAGCCTCGCATTTGTATCGCTGGATGGGATGTACCGCGCCGTATCTGGCAAAGGCCGCAACAACGCATCACCGCAATTCTGCGACGCCTGTTTCTCTGGTGAATATCCAATCCCACTCACCGATAATGAGAATAGCTCCGGCAGCAAAAAAGATTTGTTCTCCGAGGTGTAATTGGTCATTAGTCATGCGTCATTGGTCTTTAGTATCTATCTTACCCGTGACTAACAACTCATGACCCATGACCTAAAAAACCGCATCGCGCTGATTACTGGCGCATCACGCGGCATTGGTGCGGCCGTTGCCAAACGTTTTGCTGCGGAAGGGGCGCATGTGATTCTTGCAGCACGCAATGTGGCAGGGCTTGAAGAAAACGACGATGCGATACGCGCCGCTGGTGGCAATGCCACACTGGTGCAGTTAGATGTCACCAAGCCTGAGCAAATTGAAATGCTTGCAAAACAAATAGCGCAGCGCTTCGGCAAACTGGATATCCTGGTGGGTAATGCTGGTATACTGGGTGAGCTTTCACCCATCGCCCACACCACACCGGAACATTGGGACAGAGTAATGTCAACCAACCTCACTGCCAATTTCCACTTGCTGCGCCAGCTTGATGCATTGCTTTTATGCTCGGACGCACCGCGTGCTATGTTTGTCACCTCCGGTGTTGGCTCGCACGTGCGCGCCTATTGGGGGGCCTATGCCATCAGCAAAGCAGCGTTGGAAATGATGGCACGTCTTTACGCCGCAGAAAATGCAGACAGCAAGCTTAAGGTAAACATCATTAATCCCGGGCAGGTGCGCACGCATATGAACGCGCAGGCCTTCCCGGGTGCCGACCCGATGACGCGCCCTGCAGCAGACAACATCACGGATATATTTGTGACGCTCGCAAGCCCCGCGTGCATCGCCAACGGTGAAACCTTCAACGCGCAGTGAATAACATGTCATTGCGAGCATCTGTGAAGCAATCCAGTTTTTATTGCTATAGATTGCTTCGTCGCTTAAGCTCCTCGTAATGACGACAGAAAGGATGCTCATATGGAAACGCTGATTTTCGCATTCGCACGCGCGCTGCGCTCATTGTTCGCCCCCGGGATGATACGGGTGTTTTGTTATTCCGTGCTGCTTACCATCGTGGTGTTGTGCGTATTCTGGGTAGGTGCCAGTAACATACTGGTGTGGCTTTTTGACCGTCCGGCGGCAGAAAATCTGCCATTTGACATTATGCCGCTGATTATCACAGGAGCCACCGGCATTCTCGCATGGTTTTTATTTCCAGGTATCATGCCGGTGATTGTGAATTTCTTTGATGATAAAATTGCCAATATCATCGAGAGACAGGATTATCCACATAGCCAACCCATCGCCAATCCGGCCTTCTGGCCGGAATTCTGGCACGATGCAAAGTTTTCACTCACCGTACTTGGCATCAACCTGCTAGTTTTACCGCTATATTTAATCCCTGTTATTAACGCGATATTGTTTTACTGGCTGAATGGCTATCTGCTTGGCAAGGAATTCTTTATCATGACGGCACGCCGCCACATCCCGCTCATCGAGGCCAAAAAACTCTGGGGCACGCAAAGCCGCACTATCACGGTTGCTGGCATTGCGCTTACTTTTATGGCTACCCTGCCTGTATTCAACCTGTTTGCACCCTTCTGGGGCATCGCAGTGATGACGCATATCTACCACCGGAACAAACAAGGCGTAGAAATATTGCCACCTTATAGATAACATTGGGAGTTATTCATGAACAAATATCTGGTTATCATACCCCTTATACTCACAGCATGTGCAGGTGAAGATTTCAGCGCAGATTTACTTGCCGGTACAGGACATAATGGCGGAAAATTGGCAGAGAATAAATTTGAAATATCAGCACATGGACCAGATCTTCTCAAAGCAAAAGAATATTTTGAGAAGAAGGCAACACAACTTTGTAATAACAAACCGTACCAGATAAAAGGTTCTGCCCTGCAAAGTTACAGCAGCCGCGAATATGGCGGCACACCTGGTTATTTCATAACCGTTCCGCATAAAATTATGCAGGGTGTTGTACTATGTGAAGGGTATCAGCCTTCCGCTAAAACGCGCTATACAGTTGGAGAGGTAAAATCCAGTGTACAAGCGCCTTCCATATTCAATAAATACATAAAAGAGGAATTGGAATTCGAGCTTGCAAAGCACGATATGCTGGCGGATTCAGCAGGCGCAAATACTATCAACATCACGGTAACTGGCTATAAAGCACCTCCAATAGCCGCTGAATTACTCTTTGGTAATTTAGCGCCTCATGCACTCACAACTCAGGTTAATGTAAACGGATCACCGATATCAGTAACAACTGAAGAAGGCTTAGGTGACGAGGCAAGTTACGTTAATTTCAGCAGTGAACATGCCAAAAATATAGTTAAACAAATGAATAACTAATTCTAAGCAGCCTTCCGCATTGCGTCTTTCAGTCCTGCATCCAGCTTATCTAAGAACTGCGTGGTAGTAAGCCACTGCTGCTTGTCAGAGATGAGTGTAGCGAGATCTTTAGTCATGAAGCCCGCCTCTACCGTATCCACGCACACTTTTTCCAACAACTCAGCGAATGCTTTTACATCCGGCGTGTTGTCGAACTTTGCGCGGTAAGAAAGCCCGCGCGTCCACGCGAAAATGGAAGCAATCGGGTTCGTGGAGGTTTCCTTGCCCTTCTGGTGCTCGCGGTAATGTCGAGTCACCGTGCCGTGCGCCGCTTCTGCTTCGATCGTGTTGCCATCCGGTGTCATTAGCACGGAGGTCATAAGCCCTAGTGAGCCAAAGCCCTGTGCCACGGTATCCGACTGCACGTCGCCATCATAATTCTTACACGCCCACACAAAACCACCAGACCATTTAAGCGCCATGGCCACCATGTCATCAATCAGTCGGTGCTCGTAAGTTAGCTTTGCTTTTTCAAACTGTGTTTTGAATTCCTTGTCGTACACTTCCTGAAAGATGTCCTTGAAACGGCCATCATAGACTTTCAGGATGGTATTCTTGGTAGAAAGGAATACCGGATAATTGCGCATCAGCCCGTAATTCAGGCAAGCGCGCGCGAATCCCCGGATGGATTCATCAAGGTTATACATACCCATCGCCACGCCCGCTTCCTTGAATTCAAACACTTCATGGGTGATGGGAGCACTGCCGTCCTTCGGCGTGAAGGTCATGGTAAGTTTGCCAGCCGATGGAATTTTGAAATCAGTGGCGCGATATTGATCGCCGAAGGCATGTCGACCAATCACAATTGGCTGGGTCCAGCCAGGTACTAGGCGCGGCACGTTCTTACAGATGATGGGTTCGCGAAACACCGTACCGTCCAGAATATTGCGGATCGTACCGTTGGGAGATTTCCACATTTTCTTGAGATTAAACTCTTTCACGCGCTCTTCATCCGGCGTAATGGTGGCGCATTTCACGCCCACGCCATATTTTTTGATGGCCTCACCGGCTTCGATAGTGATTTTATCTTCGGTTTCATCGCGCTTCTGCACCGAGAGGTCATAATATTTCAAATCCACATCGAGATACGGCAGTATTAGCTTTTCCTTGATGAACGCCCAGATAATGCGCGTCATCTCGTCACCATCAATTTCAACGATGGGGGTTTTTACTTTGATTTTGGACATACTATCTCCTATTTTTCCTATCATTAGCATATATCCTGCGGGGAAAAATGCAAATGCCGCGTGTCGCGGCCTAATTTCTGGCGCGACTGATGCGAACTATCAACGGATGGCGAAGTTTCAGCGAAATCCCGGGCTTCATGCAGTTACCAACTTTGTTGAGCGCCACTACATCAAACCACGGCAGTAATTTTGCAACCACGGTACGCGCTTCCATATCTACAAAACTGTGGCCGCTGCATTTGCGCGGCCCCAGCGAAAAGGGGAAATATATACCTGGATCAATGGATTTTTCAGCATCACCCAGAAAACGCTCTGGAATGAAGCTGTTCGGCTCGCTCCACCATTTTGGATTGCGGTGCATTGTAATATGTGGCACTGCGATAACCGTGCCACGCGGAACCTTTAAATCACCAAACTGGTCATCCTCTATTGCCTGCCTGCCTGCCAGCCAGAAGGGTGGGTATAGACGCATGGTTTCCTTCAACACCACAGACAGATAGTTCATTTCCTGAAGCATGTCATAGGTCAACGCAGCACTATCTGGCATAGCAAGACATGGGGCACAGCTAATGATATCTTCGCGCAGTTTTTGTTTAATGGCGGCATGATCATCTAGCGCGTACCATATCCACTGCATCATGATAGAAGTGCTCTCAAAACCAGCAAAAACCATGGTTACTGCGTGGTCGCGTATATCCTTATCAGCAAAATATTCAGGGTTTTCTTGTTGCGCCTTCATGAGTAGGGCTAGGAAATTTTTAGGATCATGAAGCCCTTGCTTCTTGTATTTTTCGGTTAATTGCAGTAATTGCGCATCAATGTAACTCAATGCGCGGCGAAAACGAAAATACGATGGTGCACACATATATTTTCGCATGTCAATTTTGGGGAAAATCCGTAAATTCCTCAGATATTCTATCAGAACCGAATATGCGCTATGCAGGTCTTGTACCGTTTTGTCGTCAATATCCTTGCCGAAGATAGTTTTAAGGATAACTTCGGTTGTTATCTTTGCCATTTCTTCGGTGATATTAATATCTATGCTGCCATGCTCGGTGAGTTTCAGCCACTTGTTCTTATATTTTTCGCTTACTTCATTTACGATATCAAAATAATCGTGGCTGATGCGTTCACGGCTGAACATCGGCTGGACTTTCGGGCGATCTCTGCGCCATTTCTCGCCATTACTTACCAGTATCCCTTGGCCGATTGCTGATTCAAACCGTATGTAGGCATCGCTTTTCCGGTAATTCTTATGATTATCAACTAAAACATGCCTGACCAAATCAGGATGGTTAAGCAGCAATGTGCGCTGCCCCATGATTTTAACGGCTATAATATCGCCATCCTGCCTTGAGTGTTCCATCACTGCACCAATGCTGTCACGAATAATAGGAATCGCAAGCCCTATGAAAGGCAATCCCTTAAGTTCAACTACCTTATAGTCTGTTTTTTGCGCTTCCTGCATAATCAGAAATGACTGTTATATCCAACTAAGTTATATATTATATTACAGGTGTTTATAGCAATATGTTCAGGGTAAGTAAATGAGCCAGTCGAAAGAGTGCATCAGCCGATGGAAAACACTGCTGCCTGAAGGAAGAGTGTTGCCCGAAGCAAGGCTTACAGATTACCAGCAGAACTGCCTAGGGGTAACTAGGCGTATCGTTACCGCAATTCAGCCACAAACTGAAGCAGAGATTGTAAGTATTATTAACATTGCCAACCAGTATCAGCTTCCAGTGTACACTATCAGCACAGGTCATAACTGGGGTTATGGTACCAGTCTGCCCGCAGCTGATGATTGCGCAATACTGGATCTTTCGCGCATGAACAAAATTCTTGCTATGGATGTCGAATTGGGTCTGATTACACTGGAGCCTGGCGTAACTCAGCAGCAACTATATGATTATCTCCAACAACATAGACTGAATTACTATGTACCCACCACCGGCGCAGGGCCTTCCGCAAGCATCGTAGGTAATGCTCTTGAGCGCGGATTTGGCATGGCACCGGAAGAGGATCATTTCCGTGCTGTGACATCTATTCGCGCTGTACTCGCAGATGGCAGCATCTATATATCACAACTTGCAGCAATCGGCGCAACGCAGGCAGGCGTATGGAAATGGGGAACAGGCCCTTATCTTGATGGCCTGTTCAGCCAGTCCAATATGGGAATTGTGACGTCCATGCAGATTTCACTGGCAACAAAACCGGAACATACTGAATTATTTGTATTCACCTTGAAGAAACGTCAGGCGATAGAAGAATTTATTTCACCTACGCGGCATTTGTTACGTGATGTACCTGGCAACATTGGCAGCATGAAATTTTTTAACAATACCTACCAAAAATTACTTTCCGGTGCGGATGTCCGTAATGGGCTACTGCGAGAAGCAGAATGGACAGGTTTTGGGCTATTTAGATCAACACACAGCATGGCCTCTTCTATACGCAAACAAATAGGCCAGCGACTAAAGCCATATTGCAGCCGTATTATTTTTACAAACGACAACAGGCTAAAAGTACTCAAACATGCAGCAGGTTTTGTAGGGGGAAGTAAAGGACATTTCATTCGTAGTCAGATTGAACAGGGGCAATATCTGCTGGATCTGGCAAACGGCATTCCCCGCTCTAATGCCATGCGTATTCTGTATCAACATATTCCATCCCCTCAAGATTTTAATACTGATCCGATTAAAAATGGCGTGGGTCTTATCTGGTATCCACCAATTATTCCCCTCACGAGCGATCATGTGAGAGAATGCGTAGATATGGTCGGCACTATCTTATCAAAGTATTATTTTCCTCCGGCCATATTATTCACGTCAGCTAACGAAAAATGTGCGATTGGGGCAATCCCTATAATCTATAAAAAACCGGAAGAGGCAGAAAATGCCATGCGCTGTTATGATGAGTTAGTAAGTCAGGGAAACCGTATCGGTTGCCCACCTTACAGGCTAAACGTGGAGGCTATGAAACATCTACCATCACAACTAGATTCAGGATACCAGACAGTTGCAAAGTCAATCAAACAAGCTCTTGATCCAAAATATATTCTCTCACCTGGAAGATACGATCACGGCCAAAAAACTAATAAATCCTAGAAATTTGCGGTGAGCGTGACATAAAAGCTTCTTCCTATCTCGGTTGGAGAGATATATGTGAATGGTATAAATTCTTGATGCCGGTCATCAAACAGATTCTGTCCAACAAGGCTTACTTCCATACCATCCTGTATTAGATAAGAAATGCGCGTATCAAAGCGCTGATAGCCATTGATATTGGCACGCCCCTTCAGATCATCATTCAGATATAACATATTGGTCATTTCCAGCCCATCTCCAAAAGAATAGGTAGAGAAAATATTGAACATATGCTTAGGCTGCTTGCCTATGACGGAATAAAAATCTGTCTCGTCTTTCTGATCAATCGTCAGCCCAAGATAACTGTATGCACCAGCTAGCTGCCAATCGTTGGAAACATTCCATTTCCCTGACACTTCCAGACCATAAGAATGCCCTGTCTTGCTGTTTGCCGTGGTAAGCGGCCATAAGAGGTATGTGCCCATGTTTACAGGATCGCCAAACCGGCCATTGAACAACTTGTCATAGTCATTATAGAAAACCGCAACATCCACAGAAGATGTTTTGGTAGGCTGAATACGATATCCCATTTCGTACGCGGTCAGCTCTTCTGAATCAACTGCATCCAGACCTCTGGCAGCAACCAGCGTTGGAATGCCTGCGAAGAAAGGAGCACTGCCAGGAGGTAAAATTGCAAGACTTAGATGGCCATCATCCGTAAAACGGCTGGGCGTATGCACCGCGCGTGATACCGATGCCCAGACCGTCTGGTCTTCATCCGGCAGCCATGAAATGCGCGCGCTTGGCTGAATTTCCACGCCTGTGTAATCATTATGCTCAAACTTGGATCCAAGCGTCAGAAACACTTCTTTCTCATAGAGCGGCATTTTATCCTGCACGAACGCATTAAATAAATTGTCGCTGCGGCGCTGTGGTGTGAGTGCGTATTGCTCAGATGCCGGCGAATTCTCACTGCGTATCAGGCGATATCCCGTACCCCACACCACCTCATGATTTTCCCAGCGTGTCCATACGTGCTGGAAGTCTATGTCCAGCGTGCCGGTAGTATCATTAAAGAAAGCGGTTTTTCTGGCGGCATTATCCACATACATCTGGAGCGATGCCTGTGAATCCTCGGCAAATTCCTCTTCCCACCGCCCCAGCAGGTTAAATCCATTCGCCCTAACACCCTCAGACTGCCTTGCATAGCCCGCAGCACCCAATTCAGGAAATGTAAATCCCGTGTTTGCGTCCATGTAGTAAATATCACCTTGCACGGTCAGGCTGCGTGAATCCGTAATCTGTGAATCACTACGGAATCCTGCCTGACTGCGTTTCCAGGAATCTCCGGCATTCGCGCCTGTCACCGTTTGTTCGGAATCATAGGCACTCTGCTTGGCATACATGCGTACATAGCCTTTTTCACCCATCTGTGTACCATAACGCCCACCCACAATACCATCCACCTGCGTACCGAAAGCCGCCGTTGCTAGGCCACCTTCCGTATCTTCCGTATGTTTAGTGATGATGTTAATTACACCATTTACTGCATTAGCTCCCCACAGCGTTGCCCCTGGGCCACGAATAACCTCGATGCGATCAATATCTTCAAGCATCGTATCCTGCATGTCCCAGATCACGCCAGAAAACAGCGGTGAATAAACGGTGCGGCCATCAATCAGCACCAGCAGCTTGTTGGAGAACTGGTCGTTAAACCCGCGCGATGTCACTGTCCAACCGTGAGATCCAGATTTAGTCACCGTAATACCCGGCACCATGCGCAGCACTTCCGGAATCACAGTAGCACCTGAACGCTTGATATCATCTTGCGTGATTACAAAAATGGCCGCCGCCGCCTCGGTTTCTTTTTCTGCTCGCTTGGATACAGAGGTTACCTCAAGCTCGGTAAGCTCCTTGAGTGACATATTTAGGAGATCTTTTGTGGTATATTTTGCTTTCGCGGCATGGGAAACCGCAGGAATGCCTGCAACTAGCACGGATGCGACCATGCCAACAAATGCCTTGGATATATCTGAGTACCGCTGGCTATTCTTATTTAATAGCGACATACTTCTCCCAACGCCATTAGATGTTTCACCTAATGCATTAGAAGAATTTGTTTAATAATGAATTAATACAACGATTAAAACGTTTTATGCACGTTCAACAAGGTAAAGCCCTGAATTTTCCTGCTGCGCAGGCATAAATACCTTCCTTGGCTCGTAGAATCCTTTGACATCAACAGGTTCCCTGTCGTGCGATACCTCTAGTAAATGACTGAGCTGTGATTCTGTGATATACCACTTAATATCCGGATGTATCGGGTTTTCCGGCACTTGTACATCCATGCGTATCTTGGTGGTTTTTACACCAAATCCATTTGCCACCAAACGCCAGTTTCGCGCAAGCGGCAGTGTTGATTTTGCAAAGAGGAAATGTATCTTTGCGTTAATCACCTTCTCGTACATGATGCTACAGAGATTGTAGAAAATATTATCATCGCTTCCGCTGTCTTCCATTACAGCAAAACGGGATATCTCACCATGTCTGAAAAGCTTTAACGGATATTCTGGAAATTTATCACGCAGATGGAAATCTTTGCCCTCCATCGGTAAATCCCAATTTTCTTCTGGGTCACGGATAGTAAGCCTGCATCCACCAAGACAGAGCTTACCACGCCTTGCAATCAATATATGACTCACCTTATCGTATATATCTTCTTCACCACTGAAAAGATCGGTATTGAACATCTTGCGATACATCGCCTCACGCAACACAAAATACTGGTGCAGCAGGGCGCGATCATCGGTGAATTCGTACACTATCGGTTCATTACCGCCATATGCGTTCGCCAGACGATTGACCATGGTTGCCTGAACGGTTTCAAGGAACGTGTTGGGTTTTGAGTTATCGCTATGTATGGTAGGCTTGGTCACGGCAGTTAATCCTCTTTATTGAAATTAACCATTTATTAGCAATTTATCCACAGGTCAATAGGAATTTTTTGCCTATATATCGCTATTCTATCACCTCCAGCCTGTGCATGTCTTCTCCAACTTGCTTGATATTATCGAATTTTGACAAATTGTGACTTTCCGGCAACTCATCATAGGTAAGGGGCTGCCTGTGGATATAGCGTGGCTTATCCACAAATGCGCTCAACTGCTCACGCGGGAGTGCCCATAAAACGGGGTTTTTTCACGTTTCAGGTATAGTTTCTGTATCCGCTTGCTCACCGCCGTGCCCTGATGCTGAACCGGTAGAGCCGTAAAAATCATCTGCGATTCTAAAACGTCAATCTCAATACATGTCAGATGAGGGAAGTCATCCACACACTGCGTTATATTATCTTACGATGTACGCTGCCGCACCTATGCAACAATCGCCCCCTGCAATACAAACCATGCTGTAACGTTAGGTTTGTAGATACGATCCGTTCTGTGCACAACAACGCCAAACTATTGTTGTATATCGGCAGTTATTCACCAAATCACGCAGATAAATCAACCAGCTCTTGCAATTATTTGGTTTCCACGAGTGTTTTCAAGTTAGCAAGCCCCTTCTCAAACTGTTCACCCACCATTTTTTCACAGTCAAAAATCAGGCTTGCCAATTTGCCCATGAAGTTGTTTTTGCCGTACATACTCCACGTCACCTCTGTCTGGCCGCTAACATCCTTGAAAGAAAATTCAGCAGTGCTCTGCCCTGCCATAGGTTCTTTAAAATCCATATCGAAACGAATACGATCGGGACGGCTTTCGGCAATCGTCATACTGCCAACACCTACATCCATGTTGCCCGCCCAGCTCATTTTTGCGCCGACACCTGCATCGGGCCCTTCAAAATTACTGGTGGCGTTAGGATCGAGCTTTTCCCATGGTGACCATGCTTTCCAGTTTTGCAGATTATTCACCTGTGCAAATATTTCGCTGGCCGGAGCATTCATAGTAGCAGAACGACTTACCTTAAATTCATCTGGCTGCTGGGATGCAACCATAGCAACCGCCGCAATAATAAAAACTACACCGAGCAGAAGTTTCTTAAGCATATACTGTCCTTTTTATTTAGAGATTTCTAACGGAGTTACATTTTGTATTGAGGGAACCCAAGCCGGTAATAAGCGATTCCGGACTGCCGTCAAATACATCTATTAATGTTGCCATAGCGATATCAGAAGATGCACCACGTTTTCTCAGCCCGGCAATAATGCCTGCCTTGTCAGCAGGATTTTGTTCCTGACTAAGCTTGGCTGTAAGATCAAAACTCTCAATGGGGATACGAAATCCAGCGATTAAATCACGCCATTTGGTAAATGTAGCAGGATCAATTTCCTGCACTTTCCAGCCATCCGCTGCCTCATGTGCGGCAACTAAATCACTAATCTGGGCAGTAAGATGTTCGGTATCCATTGCCTGGAGTGTGCCGCGAAATGTTGCATTCACATAATCATATGTTGGAGCGGTTTTACTGCGATCTGGTTTATCGCCTGCAAAGCGCGCCGTGTACCAACTGGGTGAAATTGCTGCACTCGGACCGCTCACAACAATCGTCACCTTCGCACCATTTTGCAAATAAGGCATGATCGGGTTTTCTTTTGCCAGATGAAATTCCACCATACCATTGGCGGTTACTCCCTGCCTGAATGTTAAGGGAGCATGCGCCGTGATTGGCCCATCAGGGCTATTCACTGAAATAGTAGCGAACGGAAAACACTCTATCAATGTTTTGAGTACCCGCGGGTCTTGTTGTTTGAAATGTCCGTAATGCATAACAACAAAAATAAAAATGGTGGGTCCGGGAGGATTTGAACCTCCTACCCCCGCCTTATCAGAGCGGTGCTCTAACCAAATGAGCTACGAACCCATGCCACAGAAGCAGCAAAGAGGCACGGTTTTAGGGGGCATTCATGCAAAAGTCAAATCATTTGCCGTAATAACCAACCAAATGGTAAGTTATTGAATTTATTGCCATCAAATCATTGATAGAGCATTTTCGCTTTTAATCCGCTGATGAACGGGTAACGCAGTTGCGCCCTTTGTGCTTGGATTGGTACAGCGCGTCATCGGCGCGCTTCATAAGCGTTGGTAACGTATCACTTGTGTGGCGGAATTTTGCAACACCCATGGAAACCGTAATTGTACCAAATGTTTCGCCGGTATCTTTGCGTTTAAGCTCTTTGCTTGCAATGGTAGCGCGAATCATGTCGGCCACTTTCATTGCACCTTCAATAGGCGTTTCCGGCAATATCACCACAAATTCTTCACCGCCAAAACGCGCCACGACGTCGCGGCCTTTGAGCACCTCGGTCAGCGTACGTGCCACGGTTTTCAGCACTTCGTCACCCAGCAAATGCCCATACTTATCATTAAATTTCTTGAAGAAATCGATGTCGATCATGATCAGGCAAAGCTCGGTCTGCTTTTCTTTTGCCACCATCGAAAGTTCATCATACATTTTTTCAAATGTTTTGCGGTTGAATACACCGGTTAAGAAATCGCGCTGAGCCTCGATCGTCACTTGTTGCAAATTTTTACGCAACACCGTAATCTCTTTCTTGGATTCTTCCAGTTTCTCTGTGATTTTTTCACCGCTCTGGCGCAGTGTGGTAGTTGCGGTTACCAGTTCTTTGAGGGTGTTTTTGATGTTATCATCTTCAAAATCGACGCTGATTTTTTCGATATATTGGTCAACATCCTTGTTGTAATTTTTCTGCTCACCGGAAAAGTCGGTGACCACCCGCAGCACATCCTGCAACAATTTCTGCGCAGCAAGCGACGCGTCATCCAGTACCTTCTGGTTACGGTTACCAACGATATATTTGTTGTAGAGATATTTGCTGGTATCGAGCGTAAAGGGTAATTTGTTAGCGTCGATATTATCAATTTCAGCTGCAAGTTCTTTGTTTTTTCCTTCCGAATATGCAAACCACACCGCATAATTTTCCGGCGTGGGCCGCACCTTATGCGCGTCCATCAATGTCATGGCTTGCTTGGCAAGTTCATGATCGTTCAGTTGTACAGGGGCGGATTGCAGAGTGTTCATTGCACCAAGATTAACGGGTTATAGTTAAAAAACCCTTCATTTCACCGGCTTACCCTCACCAGGCAGCCCAAGTTTCTGCCATAAATCGGTAATTTTACTAACAACTTCCTGATTCATAGCAATTTTCTTACCCCATTCACGGCTGGTTTCTGGGGGTATTTTATCCGTAGCGTCTAAACCCGCCTTGCCCCCCATGCCAGATTCCGGCGAGGCGAAGTCCAAATAGTCAATCGGCGTGGCGTCAACTAGCGTAATGTCCCGCACCGGATCCATACGCGTAGAAACCGCCCACATCACCTGTTTCCAGTCGCGTACATTAATATCATCATCCACCACAATTATCCATTTCGTATAGATAAACTGTCGCAGGTACGACCAAATCCCCATCATGATGCGCTTGGCATGTCCCGGATAGGCTTTTTTGATGGAAACCACGGCAATGCGATACGAACATCCCTCCGGCGGAAGGTAAAAATCAACGATCTCAGGGAATTGCTGTTGTAATAATGGAATAAACACCTCATTAAGCGCCTCACCCAAAACCGATGGCTCATCCGGAGGATGCCCGGTATGGGTAGATAAATAAATCGGGTTTTTGCGCATAGTAATGGCGGTGATGGTAAACACCGGAAATTTTTCCACCGAGTTATAATAGCCCGTGTGGTCACCGAATGGCCCTTCATCACCAAACTCATCGAGCGATACATAGCCTTCCAGCACAATTTCTGCCTCAGCTGGAACTTTCAGCGGCACGGTCTTGCAATCCACCAGTTCCACCTTATCGCCGCGCAGCAAGCCGGCATATTGATATTCACTCATCGTATCGGGCACAGGCGTTACTGCTGCAAGAATCGTCGCCGGATCACAACCAATGACCGCCGCAGCCGGAAGCGGCTGCCGCTTTTCCTTACCCCAACGCGCGTAATGCTGCGCACCACCGCGATGTTTTAACCAGCGCATAAGCGTGGTGTTTTTACCCGTCACCTGCAGGCGATATATACCTAAGTTAAAATTATCTTCAGCTTTATCCGAAGGCCCTTTAGTGACAATAAGAGGCCACGTAATCAGTGGCGCTGCATCTTCCGGCCAGCAGGTTTGAATAGGAAATTTTGCAAGGTCGATATCATCGCCAGTCAAGACTACTTCCTGACATGGCGCAGACTTTACCGTTTTAGGTTTCATCGCCATGGCCGATTTAAGGAGCGGCAATAATTCGAGTGCCTCACGCCAGCCTCCAGGCGGCTCAGGTTGGCGTAGAAACGCGAGTTTTTCACCCAACTCACGCAGTTCATGTGGCTCTCTCCCCATACCCCACGCCACACGCTCGATGGTGCCGAAGAGGTTGATGAGTACTGGCATTGAGTGACCTGTGACATTCTCAAACAGCACCGCCGGACCTTTTTCACTGATGAGGCGCGTACCTATCTCCGTCATCTCCAGATACGTGGATACAGGTTCTTTTACCCGTACCAGACGGCCAGTTTTTTCCAAGTGAGCAATGAAATCACGCAGAGAGTTATAGGTCATAGAATTACTATAAAAACTTTTCCATCAATATGTCATCCACATAAGATCCATCAGCAAGTTTCATGATATGTTTTTCTGTGCCATACGGCTCGAAGCCAACGCTTTTATATAATGACACGACTTCAGGATGTAAGGCATTTGCACTAAGTTGCAGCAATTCGATACCCATTTCCTGTGCCTTTAGTATGATTGCTTGCAACATGGCTTTAGCAATGCCCTTGCCCCGCATCTCAGGCGTTACATATACAGGGCCAACGTTTGCCTTGTGTTTGAGTTTCATTGAATTATTCGGCATCATTCCGACAAACCCAATCATGGTTTTATCGTCGAACGCTCCGATCCAAGGACGCTCCATTGCTTTTTCGAAACGGTTTAGCGGCCAATTTACAGCTTCCTCATAGGCAAACAAAAAGCTCTCTGGATGCTCTTTGAGGCTACGCAGCCGTAGCCCTCTATAGTCTGCTGCATCTTGTTTGGTAAAAGCGCGAAAAGTAATCATGCTTTTATCCTGAATTTCTCTCGTGCTTCCTGCATCTGAGCCTCAGATGAAAAATATTCCCACACGATACCATTTACATCTTTTTCTTCCCGTAAGGCTCTTTCAGCAGCATCCTCAAACCCAATGTGCCGCACCACACCCGCCTGCTGCCCTTCCTTGCAAGAAATAGTGAAGTTTAGCAGATCTGTTTTCCACAGTGCGTACCGCCCTTCCACCAGCACAACAGGCTTACAGCCCAACCGATTGCTATAATCTGCAACGGATGTCGCAAAATCAGAAACGGCAATGGAGATGTGGAAGCGTTTCATCTTTTTCTTTCATCATCTCCGTACAGGCGGAGATTTGGAGCTACACGCACATAATTATCATGAGGCTCTAGACCCCGCAACAAGTGCGGGATGACACTTAGTGTACAACTCATAAAGGGCCACCGCAGCAGCATTGGATACATTCAGGCTTTCCATGCGGTCACTCATAGGTAGCTTCACCAGATAGTCACAATGTTCGGCAGTCAGGCGGCGCAACCCCTTGCCTTCTGCCCCCAGCACTAATGCTGTTTTATTATCGAGCTTGGCCTCACCGATGGTTTGTTTCGCATCACCATCCAGCCCAGCCACCCAATAGTCATGTTTTTTTAGAGTTTCAATAGCTTGCGAAAGATTGGACACTGAAATAAGCGGTACAATTTCCAGTGCGCTGCTTGCCGTCTTTGCCATGATGCCAGATTCCGATGGTGCGTTCCTGTCGGTCACAATAACACAACCTGCATCAAAGGCTGCCGCCGAGCGCAGTATCGCGCCCACATTGTGGGGATCAGACACCTGATCTAAAAGCAATACCGGTTTTTTAATGCCTTCAGAGAGCCACTCATGTAGCGATGGCTGCTGAAGTGGCTCACACTCCACCGCAATACCCTGATGCACAGCATCTTTTGGCAGTTGTGATTCCAGTTTGCCAGCATCCACCACCGACACCGTTTTAAGGCCAGCAAATACTCCCTCGCCTATTTCCTTACGGGTATTGGCCGTAACCAGCACACGTTTGATTTTACGCATGGGGTTAGCTATTGCGGCAAGGGCTGAATGCCTGCCATAGAGTATGTGGGGGCTTTTGCTCATAATTTTCTTAAGATAATCGGTATGTTAGTAAAAAGCTGATAAATAACCAAATTTGTCATATATCTGTAACAGAGTAGCGGTAATATGGAAGAACTTAATGTGAGGAAACATGCCGGAAAACAACCATAAAGAGAAGCTGCTCATATTCATTGTGGCCTATAACGCCTCAAAGCACATTGAAGGCGTATTTGACAGGATTCCTGCTTCTGTATGGAATAAGTCCCTCGCCGAGGCCGACATACTCATGATCGATGACTGCTCACCTGACAATACATTTGAAGTAGCCAAAGCGTATGCAGCGCGCACCGGCAAGACAATTGATATTCAACGCAATGCCACCAATCAAGGCTATGGCGGCAACCAGAAAATCGGCTACCAATATGCCATCGATAAAGGATATGACGCCGTAGTACTACTGCATGGCGACGGGCAGTATGCCCCCGAACTCATCCCAACACTAGCCACGCCTGCTCTAAAAAATGAAGCAGATGTGGTGATCGGTTCACGCATGATTGATAAGAAATCGGCGTTAAAAGGCGGCATGCCGAAATATAAATTCATCGGTAATATTGTGGTAACCGCCATGCAGAATATCATGCTTGGGGTGAATCTATCCGAGTTCCATAGCGGCTATCGTGTCTATCGAACCGCTGCCTTGCGCGCTGTACCGTTTCAGGCGAATGCCGATTATTTCGATTTCGATACCGATATTCTTATCCAGATGATCGATACACGGCAGCGTTTCCTCGAGATATCCATCCCCACGTTCTACGGCAGCGAAATCTGTCATGTGAACGGGCTGAAATATGTCAGCAAGATACTCTTCACCACCATGCTTTCGCGCCTGCAGCGCTTAGGCCTGTGCTATTTCAGGAAATTTGATTACAAGCGTTAGTGTACAGAAATCAACTCGCGACGAACCTTTTTCAGAAACTCCTCTGGGTCCTGGTAGTTAGGCGCATCAATAAATTTTTCGTAGATAGTTTTTACCGGAAATTTGAATAGCGCAGAATTCATCACGCATGGATGTTCCTTACCCGCCTGCACCGGCTCTGGATTATCGCAGGAAAATGCAAAACCCATTTTTTTAAACCGTGCGGCAGCATACAGTTCATTGGCAAGTTTCTCCTGAACATCAACGATGTTTTGCATATCCTGCGGATAACGTGCTCGTACCGCTGCTGGAATAATAATATTCAGATAGTTGCGATAGGTAGGATCAATCACGATGGTCTTAACATTGGTGTGCTGAAGTCCCAAAATCCACACATTCTGCACGCCATTTAACATACCAAGGCGGTGCATTTCCTGAAACATGACCTGTACTTCACGTGGATCCATCAGAAACGCCTTCATGCGTAAATCGCTCGGGCTTATCATCATTCTTGGCTTATAGTCAGGAAACGTAGCCAGATGTTTGGTCAGCAATTGGTATTTGAGGTGTTCGCCCTTAGTCCATAAATGATAGGCAGAAGATAAATCCGTTATTACCACATCATTATTACCAACCTTATGTTCTAATATTTGCAGCATTTCATCTGTCTGTATTCTTGTTTGCTGGAATTCAGTAAGGCGCAACTGACGCCAGTGCTCCCCCTGCATGTAATAGCCGAATGATAACATGGCTGTACTGATGCTCAAAACCAGGACAACAGATAGATTGCCCAATTGTGGATATTTACCCACATAAACCGCGCAATGCCTGATGCCATAATAAAACAACACCATGAATACTAGCAGCATTGCAATATTACGGCGCGGGGAAGAAAGCGGTACAATTCTGAACCAATAGAATGCGATAGTAACAGTCACTATGATGATTATAAGCATCATAATATCTACAGCGCGCAGACGAGAAAGTGCTACCACGCCCACAATACTAAGAAATAACAATGCCAAAAGCGGAATAACAATCAGCATCTCCGACTGCATGGCACCACCAATAAACCAAAAGAATCCTGCAATATTTATGTATTCCAGAAAGAATGTTACTATTTTTGCCAGCGTATGTATCAGCGGCTCTGTATCACGATTAAAGAAAATATGAGACTGGGTAAAATCAATGCCGCCAATCGATTTGAGTAATCCTGTGAACTGCCACAAATAGAACAGCCAGAACAGGTGGATACCCCCCCATAAGATCAGCGGCAATATTTTTGAAGGAGCCTTACGGTAAATACTGTTAAGCAAGTGCAAGGCGGTAAACGCAACTACAGGTGCAGCCGCAAACTCAGACAACAATGAAAGACTGGTAAAAATAAAATACAGGAGAATATAAAATAGCTTGGGATTTTCCTTGTAGCGATACACGCTCCAGATAGCCAGCATACTAAACAGCAGCATTAGCGTATAACCGCGCACCACGTTCGACTGCTCAATCATCAAGCAGGAAAACGCCATAAAAAACGCAGCAAACAGACCACCATCTCTGCTTTGAAAAAGTTCTTTGCCCAAAAAATACCCAGCCGGAATACACAGCGTTCCGGTAATCAATGAAGGCATACGAGCCATCCACGGATCATTCCAGATATTCAACAACCAGTGCCACAGGAAATATCCCAGTATAGGATGCCCATCCTCTGCAAGGTTTACATAGAAAACATCTGCTAAAGTAGGTTGCATGGCTACATATACATGCCAGATTTCATCATGATAATAATCCCACGCGCCCAAGCCATGGACTCGAGCAAAAACACCAGCTGCGGTAATCAGGAATAAAAGCAAAAACGTCTGGTAACGCTGCAGGAAACCTTGGTTATTTCCAGAGTTCATGCGGCGTTACCAGAGTATCAATTACGAACCAGTCTGTGCTAACAAATCCGGATTTTCGTTGTTTAGCTGCGCTTCGGCTTCTTTCTCGCGTGTATGGGCAACTTTACGCATACGCATAACGGTTGCACCCGTACCAGCCGGAATGAGACGGCCTACGATCACGTTTTCCTTGAGACCGGAGAGCTGATCCACTTTTCCAGATACTGCCGCCTCGGTGAGAACGCGTGTAGTTTCCTGGAACGACGCCGCCGAAATAAAGCTGTGCGTCTGCAAGCTTGCCTTGGTAATACCCTGCAACACCGGCGATGCCGTAGCAGGCTTATACCCTTCAGCAATCGTCTTGGTGTTCACCAACTCAAATTCGGTGAAGTCTACCTGTTCACCAGCGAGGAAGGTGGTTTCGCCTGGTGTATCTATCTCAACTTTCTGCAACATCTGGCGAACAATCACCTCAATGTGCTTGTCGTTGATGGTTACACCCTGCAGGCGATATACCTGCTGAACTTCCTTCACCATGTAACGCGCCAGTGCTTCCACACCCATGACCTTCAGAATATCATGCGGCACAGGATTACCATCCATCAGAAGGTCGCCCTTCTGCACGTAATCGCCTTCCTGAACAGTGATGTGCTTGCCTTTTGGAATCATGTATTCAACGGATTCCGCAGCCTCATCTTTCGGACGCACAATAACACGGCGTTTATTTTTATAGTCTTTGCCGAACTCAACAACACCTTCCGTTTCGCTGATGATGGCGTGGTCTTTCGGTTTGCGTGCTTCAAACAATTCCGCAACGCGTGGCAGACCACCGGTAATATCGTGCGTTTTGCTGGATTCACGCGGAATACGCGCCAGCACGTCACCCGCATGTACTTCCTGACCATCCGTTACAGAGAGAATAGCACCCACCGGCAGGAAATAACGGGCTTCAAGGCCGTTTGCCAGAGTGATGATTTCGCCTTTTTTGTCACGGAGCGCAATACGCGGTTTCAAATCCGCACCGCGCGTCTGTTGACGCCAATCAGTTACTGCTTTGCTTGAAATACCGGTTGATTCATCGAGTACTTCACGCAAGCTAACGCCTTCCACGAGATCGCGGTAATGCGCGAAACCATTGCGCTCGGTGATGATTGGCAAGGTAAACGGATCCCAGTCGGCTAACTTCTGGCCTTTTTTGACTTTCTCGTTTTCCTTGGCAAGCAACCTTGCGCCGTACGGCACTTTGAAGCGTGCGCGCTCACGATTGTTCTCATCACGCAGCACGATTTCACAGGTACGGCTCATGACAACGAGGCGGCCTTTAGAATCAGTCACGATGTTTTTGTTAGAAAGTGTAAGCGTTGCATCATGCGATGATTCAACACTGGAGGTCTCAGCACCACGCTGCGCCGCACCACCAATGTGGAAGGTACGCATGGTCAGCTGTGTACCAGGTTCACCGATGGATTGTGCTGCAATAACGCCCACGGCTTCACCCAGATTCACTTCGGTACCACGCGCGAGATCACGGCCATAGCAATGCGCACATACACCACCCTTGCTTTCGCAAGTCAGCACAGAACGCACCATCACCGCTTCGATACCAGCTTCGTCGATTTTATCAACAATTGCCTCATCAATGAGCTGGCCAGCAGCAACAATAATCGCATCAGAGACCGGATGATGTACATCACGTGACGATACACGACCAAGAATTTGATCGGCGAGCGGAACGATAATGTCACCACCTTCGATAACAGCTTTTACCACTACGCCACGGGTTGTGCCGCAATCACGCTCAATCACTATGCAGTCCTGCGCCACGTCAACGAGGCGACGTGTCAGGTATCCAGAATTCGCAGTTTTAAGCGCGGTATCAGCAAGACCCTTACGCGCACCGTGCGAGCTGTTGAAGTACTCAAGTACCGAGAGACCTTCTTTGAAGTTTGAAATAATCGGCGTTTCAATAATTTCGCCTGATGGTTTCGCCATGAGCCCGCGCATACCAGCAAGCTGTTTAATTTGCGCTGTTGAACCACGCGCGCCAGAATGTGCCATCATGTAAATGGAGTTGATGTCTTTGGCTTTTTTCTTGCCGTCTTTAGACGTGCCGACAGATGAAATTTCTTTCATCATGTCATCAGCAACCACTTCAGAACATTTTGACCAGGCGTCGATCACCTTGTTGTATTTTTCACCCAGCGTGATGAGACCATCCGCGTACTGGCGTTCGAATTGCTTTACTTCACCAAAGGTATGATTAATGTGCTTTTCTTTAGTTACAGGAACGATCATATCGTCCTTGCCGAACGAAATACCCGCTTTTGCAGCCTGGCCGAAACCAAGAGACATAAGCCTGTCAGCAAAAATGACCGTCTCTTTCTGACCGCAGTGGCGATACACTTCATAAATCAGGTTAGATACTTCTTTCTTCGTCATTAGCTTGTTCACCACAGAGAATGGCAACTTCACATGCTTAGGAAGAATTTCTGAAATCAACATGCGGCCTGGGGTAGAAGACACAACCTGCATCACCTTCTGGCCATTTTCATCTACTGCTTCATAGCGGCATTTGATTTTGGAATGCAGTGTTACCTGCTTGGTTTCAAGAGCGTGCAGCATTTCCGGAATACCGGTAAACACCATGCCTTCGCCCGCTTCTCCATCAGACTCCAATGAAATGTAATAGAGACCAAGAACAATATCCTGTGACGGCACGATGATTGGCTTGCCGTTCGCCGGAGAAAGAATGTTGTTGGTAGACATCATGAGCACGCGTGCTTCAAGCTGCGCTTCAATAGAAAGTGGCACGTGTACGGCCATCTGGTCACCGTCGAAGTCAGCATTAAACGCCGTACATACAAGCGGATGCAGCTGAATCGCCTTGCCTTCTACCAGCACTGGTTCAAATGCCTGAATACCAAGGCGGTGCAGTGTTGGCGCACGGTTCAATAGTACTGGATGTTCACGAATCACTTCTTCTAAAATATCCCATACTTCCGGACGCTCTGCTTCAACCATGCGCTTTGCCGCTTTAATGGTGGTAGCAATCGCGTATAATTCGAGCTTCGCATAGATGAACGGCTTGAACAGTTCGAGTGCCATTTTCTTTGGCAGACCGCACTGGTGCAGTTTGAGTTCTGGACCAACAACAATTACCGAACGGCCAGAATAGTCAACGCGCTTACCAAGCAGGTTTTGACGGAAGCGCCCCTGCTTGCCTTTAAGCATGTCAGAGAGTGATTTCAGCGGACGCTTGTTAGCACCAGTAATTACGCGGCCACGACGACCATTGTCAAACAGCGCATCTACTGCTTCCTGCAACATACGTTTTTCATTACGAACAATGATATCAGGCGCGCGAAGTTCCAACAGGCGTTTCAAACGGTTGTTACGGTTGATTACACGGCGATAAAGATCGTTTAGATCAGACGTCGCAAAGCGGCCACCATCGAGCGGAACCAGCGGGCGAAGCTCTGGCGGAATTACAGGCACAACGTCCAGAATCATCCATTCTGGCCTGTTGTTGGATTCAATAAATGCTTCAACCAGTTTTAGGCGCTTTACCAGTTTTTTGCGCTTGGCTTCAGAGGTGGTTGCACCCAGCTCAAGGCGCATGGACTCTTTGAGTTTTCCGAGTTCCAGCGCATTGAGTAATGTCTTGATGGCTTCCGCGCCGATTTGCGCAGTGAATGTACCATCTCCGTATTTATCCTGTGCATCGTAATATTGTTCTTCAGAGAGTAACTCACCTAGTTCAAAAGGAGTAAGGCCTGGCTCAACCACGCAGTATGATTCGAAGTACAAAATCTTCTCTAAATCTTTCAGCGTCATATCCAGCAACGTGCCGATACGCGATGGAAGGGATTTCAAGAACCAGATATGGGCAACTGGAGAAGCAAGCTCAATATGCCCCATGCGTTCACGACGTACTTTAGAAGTTGTTACTTCCACACCGCATTTTTCGCACACAATGCCGCGGTATTTCATACGCTTGTATTTGCCGCACAAACATTCATAATCTTTGATAGGGCCAAAAATACGCGCGCAGAACAAACCATCACGCTCTGGCTTAAACGTGCGGTAGTTGATGGTTTCTGGCTTTTTTACTTCGCCAAAAGACCAGCTATGGATTTTCTCCGGTGAGGCAATCGAGATTTTGATTTCATCGAATTGTTTGGTAGCTGCCGCCTGATTACCAAAGAAACTCATTACTTCATTTGCCATATTTTTTCCCTTTTTTCACATTCCCGCACAAGCGGGAATCCTGTAGTTCATTGTAAGTTCAGGATCCCCGCTTGCGCGGGGATATTTGAATTACGCTTCTTTCTCGATCAACTCAACATTCAAGCCCAGTGAACGAAGTTCTTTCACCATAACGTGGAAGGACTCCGGTATGCCGGATTCAAAGCTGTTATCACCGCGCACGATGGATTCGTAAATCTTGCTGCGGCCCGCCACGTCATCTGATTTAACGGTGAGGATTTCCTGCAATGAATATGCAGCGCCATACGCCTGCAATGCCCAGCATTCCATTTCCCCAAAGCGCTGACCACCGAACTGTGACTTACCACCAAGCGGCTGCTGGGTAACCAGCGAGTACGGCCCGATAGAACGCGCATGGATCTTATCATCCACCAAATGATGCAGCTTCAACATGTAAATGTACCCTACGGTCACTTTACGGTCGAATGGCTCACCCGTGCGGCCATCATGCAGCTGCACCTGACCGGAAGAATCACAACCGGCTTTTTTCAACCAGCCTTCAATGTCTGCTTCCTTTGCACCATCGAAAACTGGAGTTGCAAACGGCACACCCTTTTTCAGGTTGCCCGCAAGCTCAAGCGTTTCACTATCAGACATCGAAGAAATCGCTTTACGATTTTCTTTGTCATCATAGATATCACCAAGGAATTCGCGCAATTTTTTAACCGATGCAGATTTCGCATTTTCTTCCTGAACTTCTTCAAGAACTTTGCGAATCTGGCCACCGATATTAGCAGATGCCCAACCAAGGTGCGTTTCTAAAATCTGCCCCACGTTCATACGCGACGGTACACCCAGCGGATTCAGTACGATATCCACATGCGTGCCATCTTCAAGATACGGCATATCTTCGATAGGCACAATCTTGGAGATAACCCCTTTGTTACCATGACGACCAGCCATCTTGTCGCCCGGCTGGAGTTTGCGTTTTACTGCAACAAACACTTTTACCATTTTGAGTACGCCTGGCATCAGGTCGTCACCGGCCTGAACCTTGCCCACTTTTTCTTCGAACTTGTGGTTGATGCGGGAAACGGCAGAATCCAGCTGCTTTTTGAGCTGCTCAACCTGCGACATTACCTTGTCATCTTTTACCGCAAACTGCCACCACTGGCCTTTGCCGTATTGCCCGAATGTCTCTTCACAAAGTTCAGCACCTGGCTTGAAACCTTTAGGGCCAGCCGATGCTTTTTTGCCAAGGAGCAACTCTTTCATGCGGCCATAGACGAAACGCTCGATGATACCACGTTCGTCATCACGGTCTTTTGCCAAACGTTCGATTTCCGCTTTTTCGATGGACAGTGCGCGTTCGTCTTTTTCGATACCGCGGCGGCTGAAAATACGCACACCCACAATGGTACCTGTCACACCCGGAGGCAGACGGAGAGAAGAATCACGAACGTCGGATGCTTTTTCACCGAAAATGGCACGTAAGAGTTTTTCTTCCGGTGTCATTGGGCTTTCAGATTTAGGCGTCACTTTACCGACCAGAATATCGCCAGCTTTTACTTCCGCGCCAATATGCACCACGCCGATTTCGTCCAAGTTACGCAGCGCTTCTTCACCTACGTTCGGAATATCACGGGTGATTTCTTCCGCACCGAGCTTGGTGTCACGCGCCATCACTTCAAATTCTTCGATGTGGATGGAAGTAAACACGTCTTCAGATACAATGCGCTCAGAAATAAGGATCGAATCTTCGAAGTTATAACCATTCCACGGCATGAAGGCCACGAGCACGTTGCGGCCAAGAGCCAGTTCACCGAGGTCGGTAGACGGACCATCAGCCAGAATGTCGCCAGCTTTCACCACATCGCCAACTTTAATCAGCGGACGTTGGTTTAGGCAGGTTGATTGGTTAGAACGGGTAAATTTAATGAGGTTGTAAATATCAACACCAGGAGAACCATCTTCGCTGGCTTCAGAAGAACGTACAACGATACGGGTAGCATCGACCTGATCTACCACACCGGCACGCTTTGCCACCGTGGTTACACCAGAATCTTTCGCCACTACTTCTTCCATACCGGTACCCACAAGTGGTGCCTCAGAACGCAGGAGCGGAACTGCCTGACGTTGCATGTTAGAACCCATGAGTGCGCGGTTCGCGTCATCGTTTTCGAGGAATGGAATGAGTGCAGCAGCTACCGATACGAGCTGCTTTGGTGCTACGTCGATATATTCAATCGCATCCGGAGGCGAAAGCATGAAGTCACCATTGCGGCGGCAGGATACCAGCTCACCGGTGAATTTACCTTTTTCATCCATCTCAGAATTTGCCTGCGCGATAGTATACTTACCTTCTTCAATCGCAGACAGGTACACCACTTCGTCAGTCACGCGATGGTTAACCACTTTGCGATATGGGCTTTCGATAAAGCCGTATTTGTTTACACGCGCATAAGTCGCCATCGAGTTAATCAGACCGATATTCGGACCTTCAGGTGTCTCAATCGGGCAGATACGGCCGTAATGCGTTGGATGCACGTCGCGCACTTCAAAGCCTGCGCGTTCACGGGTAAGACCTCCGGGTCCAAGGGCAGAAAGACGACGCTTGTGCGTGATTTCTGACAGTGGGTTGGTTTGGTCCATAAATTGTGACAATTGGCTTGAGCCAAAGAATTCACGGATAGCAGCAGCCACCGGCTTCGCATTCACGAGGTCGTGCGGCATCACGGTATCAATATCCACCGAACTCATACGCTCGATGATAGAACGCTCCATACGCAACAACCCAATACGGAACTGGTTTTCCATGAGTTCACCCACAGAACGCACGCGGCGGTTTCCAAGATGATCGATGTCATCGATTTCACCCACGCCATCTTTCAGGCCAACCAGTAGTTTCACCACATTGATGATGTCTTCTTTGCTCAGCACACCAAAATCTTCAGCCAGATTCAGGCCAAGGCGCGCATTCATTTTCACACGGCCTACCGCAGATAAATCATAACGCTCCGCATCAAAGAAGAGTGATTTGAATAGTGCATCTGCCGCCTCTGGTGTGGTAGGTTCACCTGGGCGCATTACGCGGTAAATTTCGATAAGCGCCTCATCACGCGTTACGTTTTTATCGGCAATCAATGAATTACGGATATACGCACCCACGTTTACGTGATCGATATCGAGTACCTGTACTTCTTTAGCACCGGTTTCTTCCAGTTTAGCAACGGCGGCAGCGGTGAGCTCTTCACCTGCTTCGATATAAATTTCACCGGTTTGGTCATTCACCACGTCAACCGCAATGTACTTACCTGCAAGCTGTTCATCGGTGAGAAAATATTCTTTCAGACCATCTTCAGCCAGTTTTTTGGCAAGACGTGTATTGAGTTTTTTGCCTTCCTCAGCCACCTTTTTACCGGTTTTAGCATCTACGAGATCATAGGCAAGTTTTATACCTCTCCACTGCTCAGCATTAAATTTTGCTGACCAGCCACCTTTTTGTTTCTTGAAAGTGGTTTTGGTGTAGAAAGTAGACAGGATTTCTTCATTATCCATGCCAAGGGCGCGCAGCAGCGTAGATACGAGCACTTTGCGTCTACGGTCGATACGGGCATTCACCAGATCTTTAGCATCAAATTCGAAATCGAGCCATGAGCCACGGTAAGGAATGATGCGGGCAGAATAGAGGAATTTGCCGGAAGAGTGCGTCTTGCCTTTATCATGGTCAAAGAACACGCCAGGCGAACGGTGCATCTGCGATACGATAACACGCTCCGTACCGTTGATGATAAACGTGCCGTTATCGGTCATGAGCGGCACATCGCCCATATATACGTCTTGTTCTTTAATGTCTTTGATTTCACGCGCGCCAGTTTCTTCATCGACAATCCACACAATCAGGCGGAGTGTAACGCGTAGCGGAGCAGAAAAATTGATGCCACGAGAACGGCATTCATCCACATCATATTTTGGTGCATCAAAATTGAAGCGCACGAATTCGAGCGTGGATGTTTCAGCAAAATCTTTAATCGGGAATACCGATTTGAAGACCGTCTGCAACCCTGTGTTAGTACGCTTTTCAGCGGGAATATTAATCTGCAGGAACTGATCATAAGAATTCTTCTGCACCTCAATCAGGTTTGGCATGGAGGTGATGGTCTCAATACGACCAAAACTCTTGCGAATACGCTTACGCGCTGTGAATGACAAACGAGATTTTTCTGCTGCGTGTACCATAGGAACCTTTAGTTCTCTGTGACCAGTGGCCGGTAGCCAGTGATCGGTTATTCTTAAATTTCGACCAAATGGCTACACCACTGGCCGCTTCTTTACAAACGCCAAAACCGGAGCACCGCACGCGGTACTCCGGTATTGTTACTATGCTGCGTGACTACTTAATTTCAACGGTAGCGCCAGCTTCCACGAGAGATTTTTTGATTTTCTCAGCGGTGTCTTTGTTAACGCCTTCCTTAACAGGCTTTGGCGCGCCTTCAACGAGGTCTTTAGCTTCTTTCAAGCCAAGGCCTGTTACTTCACGAACAACTTTAATTACACCGATTTTCTTATCAGCAGGTGCGCTGGCAAGAATCACGTTGAATTCAGTTTTTTCTTCAGCAGGTGCAGCACCAGCAGCAGCGCCACCGCTAGCCGCTACAGCTACGGGAGCAGCAGCAGATACACCCCATTTTTCTTCAAGCATTTTAGAAAGCTCAGCAGCTTCCAAAACGGTCAACGCTGACAGCTGGTCAACGATTTGAGCAAGATTAGCAGACATTGTACAACTCCTAATTATTAATCAAAAAAATTACTTTTACCCGAGAACCCTGCCAGCGCATCAAGGCAGTGCTCCTACCCCTTCTCATCCCTCTTTTGCAGCCTTGGCAGCTACCACACGGGCGACTTGACTTCCCGGTGCCTGCAGCACGCAAGCAATGCGCGTGGCAGGAGTTTGCAACATGCCAACAATTTTGGCACGCAGTTCATTAAGCGAAGGCAATTTAGCCAACGACTCAATAGCTCTTACATCAAGTTTTTGTGTGCCATAAGCACCACCGATAATCACCAGACGTTCATTCTGCTTGGCGAAATCAACGAGGCCCTTAGCCACAGAAACAGGATCTTTAGATGTTGCGATAGCCGAAGGGCCTTTGAACATATCAGAGATAGCTTCAAAAGGCGTATCTTTAGCCGCAATTTTGGTCAGACGGTTCTTCGTTACTTTAAATTCGGCACCTGCTTCGCGCATTTTAGCACGCAAGCTGGTCATTTCAGCAACCGTCAAACCTTTATTATGCACCACCAGCGCAATGCCCGCATCTTTGAAGCGAACATTGGTGGTTTCAATCTGAGCTTGTTTTTCTGCGCGGTTCATGAGTTTCTCCCTTACGCTGCCATCAGATCATTAACATCAACTTTGATGCCAAGACCCATGGTGGACGACAAGCCCACTTTTTTAATAAAATTACCTTTGGAAGCAGAAGGCTTCGCTTTCACAACAGCATCAACAAATGCTTTTACGTTGGCAAGCAATGCATCTTCAGAGAAACTCGCCTTACCGATACCCGCATGGACAATACCTGCTTTATCGATACGGAACTCAACCTGACCAGCCTTTGCCGCCTTCACCGCTTCCGCTACGTTAGGCGTAACCGTGCCGAGCTTTGGGTTTGGCATAAGACCTTTCGGCCCCAACACTTTACCGAGCTTACCCACAATACCCATCATGTCAGGTGATGCGATCAAACGATCAAAATCGGTAAATCCACCGTTGATTTTCTCGTATAAATCTTCAGCACCAACGAAATCAGCGCCCGCTTTCTGCGCATCGGCCGCCTTATCACCACGAGCAAACACCGCAACGCGGATAGTTTTGCCGGTACCGTTTGGCATGGACACCATACCGCGAACAGCCTGATCTGACTGTGATGCATCAACACCGAGATTCATTACGATATCAATGGTTTCATCAAATTTCTTTACAGAGGTGCTTTTCACCAGCTTCACTGCTTCCTTAAGCGGGTAACGCTTGGCGGTATCAACCTTAGCAATGATAGCTTTTCTCTTTTTTGCGATACGTGGCATATTACGCTCCTACCACTTCAAGACCCATAGACTGGGCAGAGCCGCGAATCATACGCGCCGCCGCTTCAACGTCATGGGCATTCAAATCCTGCATTTTCTGCTTAGCAATCTCACGGATCTGATCCATAGTGATTTTACCCGCCTTGGCACCCTTGCCAGGCGTTTGCGATCCAGACTGAATCTTGGCTGCCTTCTTGAGGAAGAAAGAAACCGGAGGGGTTTTGGTTATAAACGTAAAAGTGCGATCCTGATACGCAGTAATAATAACCGGGATTGGCGCGCCTGGCTCCATTTTCTGGGTAGCGGCGTTGAATGCCTTGCAGAATTCCATGATATTCAGGCCACGCTGACCGAGAGCCGGGCCTACTGGTGGGGATGGGTTAGCTTTACCTGCCGGAATCTCCAGCTTCACGTAACCGACAATTTTTTTTGCCATTATATACTCTTTCGTAAGTGGTGTTAACGCCCGCATCACGCTGGTTTTCAGCGGCACAGACTCCCATAAACTTCGCCCCTTTATGCAAGGGAGGCGGATTTATAGGTGGTTATTTTTTCTATTGCAAGCGAAAATTTGCACTTATGCAACTTTTTCCACCTGACTGTATTCGAGATCCACAGGGGTTGGGCGGCCGAAAATAGATACTGACACCTTAACCCTCTGCTTTTCCTCATCAACCCCCTCGATCATACCGGTGAAGGTATCAAACGGACCGTCGATGATTTTAACATTCTCGCCCACTTCAAAGTGCACGGTGGATTTAGGATGATCAATACCCTCACGCACCTGCGCGAAAATGGATTCCGCTTCTTTTTCGGTGATAGGAACAGGCTTTCCCTTTCCGCCGCCGCCAAGAAAACCTGTGACTTTTGCGGTGTTTTTCACCATATGCCATGTGGCATCGGAGAGCTGCATTTTCACCATCACATAACCAGGGAAAAACTTGCGCTCTGCCTGCACCTTCTTGCCACGGCGCACTTCGGTGACTTCTTCAACCGGCACCACCACTTCCTCAATCAGAGAGGTGAGGTTTTTCTGCACGGCCTGCTCTTTAATGGACTGCGCCACTTTTTTCTCAAAGCCTGAATGTGCCTGAACAATATACCAACGGGCGTTCATTTTATAACTCCTTAAATACCAATTATCATCCGCACGATTGTGCCAATAAACCAATCCACAAACACAAAAAACGTCGCAGCAACCGTAACCAACGCCAGCACCATCAGCGTGGAAACTGTGGTTTCCTTGCGGGTTGGCCAGGTAACCTTATGCATTTCCTGACGCACTTCGCGGATAAATTTTGCCGGATTCAAATTTGCCATAACTCTCACATTTTTTGGGGGAAGCCAGTGCTTATAGCGGAAAAATCAGTGAATGCAAGGAGATTCGCAATACTTTCCTTATCATTACAAAAGGGGGCAAAAGCCCCCTTTTGTAATGGCAGGGGCGACAGGGTTCGAACCTGCGACCTGCGGTTTTGGAGACCGCCGCTCTACCAGCTGAGCTACACCCCTATAAGTAGGGGGTTAGGGATTAGGGGCTGGGGGTTAGAAAACCCCAAACCCCAAGCCCCAAACCCTATCTAACTACTCAACAATTTTTGCGACTACGCCGGCACCGACGGTACGGCCACCTTCGCGGATAGCGAAGCGCACGCCTTCTTCCATCGCTATTGGCGATATCAGCGTTACTTCCATCGTCACGTTGTCACCTGGCATCAC
>JBKDKX010000007.1:0-65332 GCA_046344715.1 Alphaproteobacteria bacterium
GCTACTATATGGTGCGTACCCCGTTCCAGCAGCGCGGCCACCAGGTTAGACCCGATAAACCCTCCACCACCTGTGACGAGAATAGTTTTCATTGATAGTTCAATATCTTGAATGTATATTGGTTCAGCTACTATCTATCCTACACTGTGACATTTTAATAAAGTGTAAATATACCCAAGGGAATACTAACATGCAGAAAGATAATAAATTTTTTGAAGATATGGCCAAAATTGCCAGCGGTGCCGCCGGTAGCTTCGTGGAGATGGGGCGCGAGATGGAAGGCATGATGCGCGGCCAAATGGAAAAGTTGTTGCAAAACATGAACTTAGTAACGCACGAGGAATTTGATACCGTAAAGGGAATGCTTGCTAAGTCTCGGGAAGAGCAGGAAGAATTAAAAAAACGCCTGGCTGATCTTGAAAATCGCTTAAAAAAATAAAAAATCCTGATTTTTCAGGCACTAAAAAAATGGCTGCAAATTAATTCACAAGTCATTGAATTAAATCAATATAATTATTTTCATTCATCCTTTCTAAAGTAATAGATTTTTGGCCAGAAACGGCTAGATTGGTGACCTTATTTATCCACACTCACCAACGCTTTCGAAAGGAATGATGATGACATCGATGATGCTCAAATCGGATTCTCTCTATTACAATCCACTCGATATCGCGGAGTCCGTGATCATGGATCGCGATTGGGTTTTTGATCGCACCGATGAAACGCAACTCATCGCGGAAGTGAATGGCGCGTGTTGCAACTATCGCATCTGGTTTTCATGGCAGGAAGATTCTGGCGGGCTCACGCTCTCCTGCTCGCTTGATGCGAAGCTTCCAAAGAAATCACGCGAACGTGTGTACACACTTCTTGCACTCGCGAATGAAAAAATGTGGCTCGGACATTTTGATATTTGCAGCGAAGATTCAACCGTGACATTCCGCCACTCGCTGTTACTGCGTGAAGATGCAGGCACCTCGCAGGAACATATGCGCGAACTTATCGACATCGCTATTACTGAGTGTGACCGCTTCTATCCGGCGTTCCAATCGGTCATCTGGGGTGGCAAGACTCCAGCTGAAGCACTCGAAATCGCAATGTTCGAAACGATTGCAGAAGCGTAAATAATCCCCGCACTTGTTGCGGGTTCTGGTTTTATATTATATACATACTCGCAATATAACTTTACCGGACCCCGCCATTCGGCGGGGATGAACACATGAACTCTCTCCTCCTTGTCGGCTGTGGTAAAATGGGAAGCGCGATGCTATCGCGCTGGCAGGCATCGCCTAAATTTTTAAACGTGCAGTTTTTTGTTATCGAACCTTCTGAGAATTTTTCGCACGATGGCGTAACGCACGTAAAAACGCTGGAATCATTGCCAGAAAGTTTTTCACCCGATGTCGTAATGTTTGCCATCAAGCCGCAATCGTTCGATGAGGTGTTGCCGCATTATCAGAAACGCTTTGGCAAAAAGCCGATCTATATTTCTATCGCTGCGGGCAAGACCCTCGGATCCATGTCATTATCACTAGGAGAAGCAGCACAGATTATCCGTGCCATGCCAAACACCCCTGCCCTCATTGGCGAAGGCGCCACCGTATTATGTGCCCCGCCTTTTGTTTCTACCGAAACCAAAAACGTGGCAAGCACGCTGATGGAAGCCATCGGCACCGTCACATGGATACACAAAGAATCGCTGATGGATGCGGTGACCGCCCTTTCCGGCAGCGGCCCAGCCTATGTGTTTTTATTTATGGAAAGCCTTAAGGAAGCGGGTGTTGAGGCCGGACTTTCCGCTGAAATGGCACGGATGCTTGCCATCCAAACTGTGTTGGGCAGTGCAAAGCTGGCAGGTGAAAATAATGCCTCGTTTAAAACACTTCGCGAGCAGGTGACCAGCCCAGGCGGCACCACCGAAGCCGCCTTAAGCGTGCTCATGGAAAATGATGCGCTGAAAACCCTCATTAAAGAAGCCATGACTAAGGCCGCCGAACGCTCCTGCGAGCTGGCCGGTCAATAATTTCATATTATTCAGCATTTTACATAAAATTGTGCAATGCAACATTTTTGTTGACGTTGCGGCTGCCTTGTGCGATTATACCTGCCGATACCAAGAACACTGACCGACAACATATATAAGGAGAACGACCATGAACTTTAATAACGCATTTAATGATTCCTTCAAAAACATGTGGGATTTCAACCAGCTGTTTTCGACCCAACGTCGCAACATTGAAGCACTCGCTGTTATCAACCAGACCATCGTGGAAGGCGCGCAGGCAATTTCACGCCGTCAGGCTGAAGTGGCCCGTGACAATGTAGAAAACGTACTGAAAGCATCTAAAGACATGCTCACTGGTGGCTCACCAGAAACCAGCATTGCAAAGCAGGCTGATTTCACCAAAGCTATCTTTGAAAACACGCTGTCTAACCTGCGTGAAGTAAGCGAAATGCTTACCAAATCAAGCTTCGAAGCATTCGATGTGCTCAATAAACGCACTGCAGAAAGCATGGAAGAAATCAGCCGCGCTTCTAACAGCAACAACAGCGCAGCTAAAAAGAAATCTGCTTAATTTCTTTTGCTCCTAGAAAAAACCCGCATGGAAACATGCGGGTTTTTTTATGCAAAGTATTTCCCTCCCCCTTGAGGGGGGGAGGGTTAGGGAGGGGGTGATTACTTAAGAATTCGCAAGTAACCCCTCACCTCGGTTTGCCTAAGCACTTACTTCGTAAGTACAAGGCAAACACGTCCTCTCCCCCAAGGGGAGAGGAAAGGATGGTACGGGGTGGAAACATGCGGGTTTTTTATTGGGGAGTAACGGAAACCTTACCATCAGCTTCAATTACCATTGAGGCACTCCCACCCATACCACCACTGACATATCCAATTAGCATACCTGAAGATGCAGCTGAATCTAAGACCATATTATACTCAATAGAACTTTCTCCAATAAAGTGGTGGCTAGTTTGAATTGAAGCACCGGCAGGGATTTTCTCTATTGCATCTACATTTCCAGCGGGATCTATAAACTCTAGCTTTTCAACATTATGTGGTGAATGATTTACGATGTTTACTACGTATCGACTAAGCAGATAATCTGCACATGCGATTATTCCCAATGCCAATGGAAAATTGATAAGTAGTAATAAGCCGTGACGCAAACATGCGCGTTTGTAAGGTTTATTATTTCTGACTGCATGTATCTTCGCTAGAAATAACGCCACCATTCCTACAAAAGATAATAATACGCCAAGTAATATCACCAGAACGCCAGCAAACATCAATATATCAAAACGCGTGACAAGCCAGAGAGCAAACACCGTCAACCCCATTACCATTGGCACAAGTGCACAGTGTTTTGCTATTTTGAAATACCTTGCTTCCTTCGTCATACTTCCCCATGAAAATGCTCGTAAATCTGGCGGGCGATGCTTTTACTTATGCCCTCAACTTTTTCAATTTCCGTTATACTGGCACCGGATAGCTCACGTACTGAGCCAAAATGCTGAAGCAATGCTTTTTTTCGGTGCGGGCCGATGAAGGGAATGGCATCCAACTCAGACACTTGCATGGATTTTGCGCGCTTGCTGCGGTGCGTGCCAATGGCAAAGCGATGTGCTTCATCCCGAATGCGTTGCAGGAAATGCAGCACGGGACTTTCATGTGGCAACTGGAAAGCCTCCTTGCCCACCATATGAAAAAATTCACGGCCGGCGTTTCTGTCTTCACCTTTTGAAATTGCTACATAGGGAATATCGCTGATGCCTAATTCCTCAAACACCTTGGTGGCAACCGAAAGCTGCCCTGCCCCACCGTCAATCAACACTAAATCCGGAATCTTGGCACTGTCTTCGCTTTCTTCCTGCAGTTTGCTGAAACGGCGAGTAAGCACTTCGCGTAACATACCGTAATCATCACCAGGCACAATTTCTGATTGCTTGATGTTAAATTTGCGGTACTCCGCTTTCATGAAGCCTTCTGCTCCCGCCACAATCATGGCACCCACTGCGTTTGTGCCACTGATATGGCTGTTATCATACACCTCAATGCGCTTGGGCATTTCATCCAAGCCAAATAATGACTGTACTTTCTGCAACACTTCACGCTGCGATACGTGGATAGAAATATGCCGCTGCAATGCCTCTGCTGCATTCTTTGCTGCCATATCAACAAATTCACGTTTGTCGCCGCGCAATGGATAAGCAATGTCTACTTTGTAGTCTGTGTTCATGCGCAACGCATCTTCAAGCAACGCAGATTCTTTGAGTACATGGCTTACCAGAATCAGATTGGGAATGGGTTGCGCCTGATAAAACTGACCAATGAAACTGGTTAGAATCTCCTCATCGGTGTAGGTGGTGGTGTGCGCGGGGAACCATGTCTTGCTGCCATAATTCCTGCCACCCCTGACCGAAAACAAGATGATGCAGGCACTGCCTGCATCTCGCGCTAGTGCAATTACATCGGCATTGCCGATAGTCGATGCTGCAACGGACAGTTGCTGTTGCACGGTATTGATAACGCGAATACGGTCGCGCACCACACGCGCTTTCTCATATTCCATTTTCAGGCTGAGTGATTGCATCTCTTCTGTCAGATGATCGCGCACCTGCTGGTTCTTGCCGGAAAGAAATGCCTGCGCCTGCGATACAAGATTAGCATAATCTTCCGGTGTAATTTTTCCCACGCATGGCGCAGAGCAACGCTTTATCTGGTATTGCAGGCAGGGACGTGTACGATTCTTAAAAATATTATCAGAGCACGGGCGCAGCAGGAATGCTTTCTGCAACAACACCAGCATATCATTTACCGCATGGGCAGATACAAATGGGCCGAAATATTTTCCCTTCTTGGTTTTTGCACCACGATGTTTGCTGATACGGCTATAAGAATGATCGCCCGAGAAAAAAATATACGGAAACGATTTATCATCTTTCAGGAGAATATTATAACGCGGCAAAAATTTCTTGATAAGATTTGCTTCAAGCAAAAATGCTTCCGCTTCTGAACGCGTGGTGGTGACATCCATCACCTCCACCTGCGACACCATGTTTTGCAACCGTGTGTTGAGCGCAGATGCATTCACATACGATGCAACACGCGCTCTGAGATTTTTTGCTTTGCCAATATACAGAGTGTTTCCCGCTGCATCGATCATGCGATACACACCAGGCGCATCCGGCATGTTTTGCTGGTGACGTTTTATGTTGGCAGTGCCTTGCGCGAGTGATGGAATCTTTTCGTTCATCTATTGTAATAGAACAATTTTTTTCGCCTAAATTTCAACTCAAAAAAGTAATCCACGAAACCTGTGGATAACTCTGTTTGTAACCCATTTTACCAGCTAGCTGACTATAGCAAATCCGTGGATTTTACAGATATGCCTAAAAAATAGGCAATAATGTAAGTGTATGTTTTTTCTATCTTTAAAAGTAATCATTAATGCCACAACTTATAGGTTTAATAGTTTCTTTATCGTTTTGTTACAACTTGCCTCATACTGTGTACAAACACATGGAAAAATTTTCCCAAATTCAAAAATATGGGCAAAATTTTCCTATATAAATAATATATCTCATATAGTCTGTGCTTACCATTATGAAATAATTACTGCTTATACAATAGTAGTCAGTACATAACGCAGTAGGCTCATGCATACTTCAGAACAATTACTCCACATTGTTATTTTACTCCTCGCCGCCGTCGCAATTGTTGGCACGTTCCGCTTCATTCGCATAAGCCCTGTGCTTGGTTATCTTGTTGCAGGCACCATCATTGGGCCATTCGGTTTTGGGTTTATTCAAGGACATGATTACACTAAAGGCATTGCAGAATTTGGCGTAATATTCCTGTTGTTCATTATTGGTCTGGAATTATCGTTTGAACGACTGCGCAGTATGCGTACCCATGTGTTCGGTTTTGGTGGCGCGCAATTTATTCTAACCGCATGTATCATAGCACTGCTTTTTATTGGCTTTGGCGGTGATGCAACAGCAGCACTTATTATTGGCAGCGGGCTCGCTTTATCTTCTACGGCCATCGTACTTCAGGTAATCAATGAACAAGGCGAAAAATCATCGCAGGTAGGCAGGCTTTCACTTGCCACGCTGATATTACAGGATCTTGCCGTTATCCCACTGCTCGTATTCGTATCGCTGATTTCGGAGGGTGGATCATTACTTTCCGCGATCAGTGATGCAACACTGAAAGCAGCTATTGCGCTTACCGTAATATTTGTTGCAGGACGATTATTGCTGCGACCGCTATTCCGGCTTATCGCATCGATGGAAAATACAGAATTATTCACCGCAACCACCATGCTGGTTGTGCTTGGCGTTGCCGCCGCAACAAGCATTGCAGGACTTTCTCCGGCACTTGGTGCATTCATGGCAGGATTACTGGTTGCTGAAACAGAATTTAAGCCACAGGTAGAATCCGATATATTGCCATTCAAGGGATTACTGCTTGGCTTCTTCTTCATGTCAGTGGGCATGTCACTCAATCTTGAAATGCTTACGGATAAATTCATCGACATCATTGGCCTTGCAGTAGCACTGATGGCAACCAAGGCACTCATCATCATGGGGCTTTGCCGTGTGTTTGGCTTCGGCCTTTCGACTGCTGTACATTCAGGGTTACTGCTTTCGCAAGGCAGTGAATTTGCCTTCGTGCTATTTGCGCTCGCAAACAGCCAGGGAATTCTCGGTAATGAAATATCACAAATTCTTCTGGTTGTTGTCACCGTCAGCATGGCGCTCACACCACTTATCGCCCAACTCGGCAAAAAAATTGCGCACGTACTGGAGCAGCACGCACTTTCCCGCCCACGCATGATGATTGAAGAAACGCTGGATCTTAGCCATCACGTTATCATCAGCGGTTATGGCCGCGTAGGACACACGGTGGCGCGTTTGTTGGAAGCTGAAAATATCAGCTACGTGTCCATTGATATGGACTCATTTCTGGTTGCCAAGGAACGAAAATCGGGCATTCCTGCCTATTACGGCGATACCACCCGCCTGCATGTGCTGAATGCCCTGGGCATTTCCCGCGCCCGCGCACTCATTATTACCCATACGGATATACGCGTGGCACTCCAGACCATTGCGGTGGTGCGTGAGATAAATCCTGAGCTTCCCATCATTGCGCGCGCCAAAAATATTGAACAAGTACATAAGCTTGAAAAGGCAGGCGCTAATTTAGCCGTTGCTGAAATGTTTGAAACCAGCCTTCAGCTTGGTGGTGCATTACTCAAACATGTGGGCGTTAACGAATACGAAATCACTAGAATTATCGATATGTTCCGCGCCGAAGACTATGCTCTCACCCGCTCCGCCGAAAAACTCCCTACCGGCACCAATTAGCTGTTTACAAGCCTGATTACTGTGTTAGATTGCCGCACCTTAATAATAATCTCAGGCGCGAGCCACGCTAATATGGCCGTGTTCATCTGGTAGGTGTTTCCCACCCGGCAGATGAATGGTTTGCATTGCCTGAAAAACCAAGGGTGCGTGACACATGAAAATACTGGCATGTAATGGCAATATTCCCCTCGCCCAGTCGATGGCGGATTATCTTGGCGTTAAGCTCACCAACGCGGATGTAAAACGCTTTGCCGATCAGGAAGTGTTTGTTGAAGTGCATGAAAACGTGCGCGGCGAAGATGTATTTGTGCTGCAATCCACCTCTTATCCGGCGAACGACCATATCATGGAGCTGCTGGTGTGCCTTGATGCGCTGCGCCGAGCTTCTGCACGTCGCATTACCGCTGTGATTCCTTATTTTGGTTATGCGCGTCAGGATCGCAAGATGGGTTCCCGCACACCGATCTCTGCCAAGCTGGTGGCAAATCTTATCACCGCTGCCGGCGCAAACCGCGTGCTCACGGTAGACTTACACGCCGGACAGATTCAGGGTTTCTTTGATATTCCACTTGACCATTTATATGCAGCTCCGGTGATTGTTGCCGATATTAAAGCGCAGTTCAAAAATCAGGGTAATATTCTGGTTGTATCACCCGACGTAGGCGGCGTGGTGCGCGCGCGCAGGCTGGCCAACCGCCTGCAGGCAGACCTTGCCATCGTCGATAAGCGCCGTGAAAAAGCCGGTGATTCAGAAGTCATGAATATCATCGGTGATGTGGAAGGTCGCGATTGCATCATGATTGATGATATCGTGGATTCCGCCGGCACGCTCTGCAACGCCGCTGATGCACTAAAAAAAGCTGGCGCAGCCTCCGTATCTGCCTATGTAACACATGGTGTGCTTTCTGGAAAAGCAGTAGAGCGCGTTGAGAAGTCTGTGCTCAGTTCACTGGTGATTACCGACACCATCATGACCACTGAAGCCGTAAAGAAGGCAAAAAATATACGTGTTATCTCTGTTGCACCGCTTCTTGGCGAAGCCATTAAGCGTATCAGCAGTGAAGCATCTGTATCGAGTTTATTTGATTAGATTTTTTTTGAAGGAGTAATGACTATGACTAAAGAAAACACCAAAAAAGCAGGCTTAGAAGCCTTTTCTCGTGATAAAAATGGCAAGGGCGCAGCTCGCAGCCTACGCCGTGATGGCAAAGTACCCGCAGTACTTTACAGCAAAAACAGCGCACCGGTGTCTATCGCTGTAAAATCAAACGAACTGCGTCAGGAATATATGCGCGGCCGTTTCCGTTCACGCCTAATTGAACTATCGCTGGATGGAAAAGTAGTAAAAGCATTACCAAAAGATGTACAGTTTCATCCGGTAAGCGATCAGATTGAACATGTGGATTTCATTAAAATCGAATCAGGCGTTGCTGTGAACGTGCAAATCCCAGTAAAATTTATTGGCACAGAAAAATCTGTTGGCCTCAAGAAAGGCGGCGTACTCAACATCGTTCGTCACGAAATAGAGTTCCACTGCCTGCCAGAAGCCATTGTTGCACACATCGAAATCAACATCGAGCAGATGGATATTGGTGATAGCGTGCACATCAATGATGTGACTCTGCCAGCGGGTATTACACCGGTAATTAAACGTAACTTTACCATTGCAACCGTTGCTGGCCGTAGCGCGTCTATGGAAGAAGAAGCTAAACCCGTTGCAGCTGCTGCTGATGGTGCAGCTCCTGCCGCTGGCGCAGCAGCTCCTGCCGCTGATGCAAAAGCTGCTGACGCGAAGAAGGATGAAAAGAAATAAGTCATTAGTCATTGGTCATGAGTCATGGGTCGCTGGTGGAATATACTGACCGCTTTCAAGCCCATGACTCTTGATTCACAACCCATGACATCTTTCTTACTCATTGGTCTTGGTAATCCGGGCACGCGCTATGCACATAACCGCCATAATATTGGCTTCATGGCAGTGGATGCGATTGCAAAAAAACATTCGTTTAGTACGTGGTCGCAAAAATTTCAGGGTCAATGCTCGGAAGGAAAAATCGGCGGCCACAGAGTATTTCTGCTCAAGCCGCAAACCTTCATGAACCTTTCCGGTGAAAGTGCAGGCGCACTTGCCCGCTTTTATAAAATCCCGTTAGAAAATATTATTGTTCTCCATGACGAGCTGGATCTGCCACTGGCAAAAGTTCGTGTAAAACTGGGCGGCGGCAATGGCGGACATAACGGGCTTAAAAGCCTTGATGCGCATTTGGGTGCCGATTACTGGCGTGTACGCATGGGCATTGGCCACCCGGGCGATAAAGATTTGGTGTCACCGTATGTGCTGTCGGATTTTACAAAAGAAGAAATGCCTGCGGTAGAAAAACTTTGTACATCTGTCGCTATGCATATAGACCAGCAACTTGCTCGCAATGATGCGGAATTTATGAATAAAATTACTCTGGATATGAAAGACTAAATTATGGGTTTTAAATGTGGTATCGTTGGTTTGCCAAATGTAGGCAAATCAACATTGTTCAATGCGCTCCTTTCCACCATGCAAGCGGAAGCGGCGAATTATCCTTTCTGTACCATTGAGCCAAATGTTGGCCGTGTAAGCGTGCCAGACGACCGGTTGGATAAACTCTCTGCAATCGCCGGCTCCCAGCAGATTATTCCGACACAATTGGAATTTGTGGATATTGCAGGATTAGTGCGCGGTGCCAGCAAAGGCGAAGGGCTGGGCAACCAGTTCCTATCACATATCCGCGAAGTAGATGCCATTATTTATGTGCTGCGCTGCTTTGAAGATGGCGACATTACGCATGTGGAAGGCTCGGTTGACCCCATCCGAGACGCCGAGATTATTGAAACAGAGCTGGTGCTGGCTGATTTGGAAAGTCTTGAAAAACGCCTGCCAAATTTGCAGAAAAAAGCCAAAGGTGGCGATAAAGAATCCATCGCGCAAGTGGCCATGATTGAGCGTGTGCTGAAAGTGGTTTCCGAAGGCAACCCCGCCCGCATGACAGAGCTAAGAGATGCCGAAGATAAAAAGGAATTTTCACTGCTGCAATTGCTTACCTCCAAACCGGTGATGTATGTGTGCAACGTGGAAGAAGGTGCTGCTGCAACCGGGAATGCATTCAGTGAGAAGGTTGCTGTAATGGCGAAGGCGAAGAAGGCACCAAGCGTAGTAATATCCGCCCGCATTGAAGCAGAAATTGCTATGCTGGAAACGCAAGCGGAAAAACAGGATTTTCTTTCATCTATCGGACTGGAAGAAACCGGCCTTACGCGCATTATTCGCGCCGGATATTCACTGCTTAACCTGATTACTTATTTCACTGTTGGGCCGAAAGAGGCGCGCGCGTGGACGATTACGGTCGGCACGCAGGCGCCTGCAGCAGCAGGCGTGATTCACACCGATTTTGAAAAAGGATTCATCCGCGCCGAAACTATTGCATATAATGATTATATTGCGTGTAAAGGCGAAGCAGGTGCGAAAGAAGCTGGAAAATTCCGTTTGGAAGGCAAGGAATATAGTGTAAAAGATGGAGACGTGTTGCACTTCCGCTTTAACACCTAAGCAGAGGAATACATCTTCATGTTCTTTCGCAAACGCCGCCGTAGAAAACAGCAAGACGCTTCATGGATGAAATGGCTGCTCGCGTTTTTTGTGCTATATGCGGTATTTATTCATCAAAAACCAGCACCTAAAAATGCCCCCGATACCGCGGGAGAAACTGTTGAGCCAGCAAAGCAAGACCTGTCACCAACTATCATTGCAGATAATCTGAGCAGCTATAAGGAAAAAATATTTCCTTCACGTGCGGGCGCACTACGTATCCGTGATATGACGCTTGGGAGCGGCATTCCTGCCGTATGCGGACAGGAAGTAACGGTTACCTACAACACTTTTTATTCTGATGGGAAACCATATACTGACACCGCCCCCAAAGATAAACCATCCATCTATATTATCGGCGAAAAGAAAATGATGCCCGTGTTTGAGCATGGCGTGATTGGTATGCAGCCAGGCGGCGAGCGCAGTGTATATGCTCCACCCAATTATGCTTATGGCGTTGAGGGGTTCAAGCGCGAGGATGTGCCGCCCAATACACTTATGCGGTTTGACATCTCGCTTATAAGTACATCGCCAGCATTACCAAATCCTGATACCTCACTTTACCGTATCACCTATGTACGGCAGGGCGTTGGGATTGCCGTAATATGCGGCGAACGTATTAAAGCACACGTTACCGTATGGGGTATGGATGGCAAAAAACTGTTCAGCTCCAAGGATACTAATGGAGAACCATTACAATTTACGCTGGGTTTATCAGAAGTCATCGTTGGGTTGGAGCAAGGCGTTATCGGCATGACATCGGGTGAGATACGTACCATCATCATCCCGCCGGAATTCCAGAAACCGCTGCGTAAGGATACGCCGGATATAAAAATTCCGCTACCTGCCAATCAAACAGTGCTTGTGGATGTGGAGAGGGTGCAGTAAAAGGCGACGAGCGATTAAGAATATTCTCTTATCACTCATCCTCTTAACTAAATAGATTTTTTATGTCCATGATCGCCTCTCGCCTTTCCCGCGTAAAACCCTCCCCTACCCTTGCCGTAACCGCCAAAGCAGCAGAACTTAAAGCCGCTGGCAAAGATGTGATTGGCCTTGGCGCCGGTGAGCCGGATTTCGATACCCCAGAACATATCAAACAGGCCGCTGTTGAAGCACTGAAACGTGGCGACACCAAATACACGCCGGTTGCAGGCACACCTGCGCTTAAAAAAGCTATCATTGATAAATTCAAGCGCGATAACGGGCTTGAATATGCCGCAAACCAGATCGTCGCAGGTGTTGGTGCCAAACAGGTGATTTTTAATGCCATGCTTGCCACGCTCAACGCCGGTGATGAAGTGATTATCCCTGCGCCGTACTGGGTTTCCTATCCGGATATGGTGTTGTTCGCCGAAGGTGTGCCGGTGATTGTACCGTGCAGTGAGGAGAAACATTTTAAACTTGCGCCTGAGGCACTGGAAAAAGCTATCACGCCAAAAACCAAATGGCTGATTTTGAATTCTCCTTCTAACCCAACCGGTGCCGCCTATTCTGAAAAAGAACTGCGCGCCATTGCTGATGTGTTGTTGAAACACCCACATGTGATGATTCTGGCTGATGACATTTATGAGCATCTCATTTATGACGGATTTGCGTTTAAAACCATCGCGCAGGTAGAACCAAAACTGTATGAACGCACACTGACGGTAAATGGTGTGTCCAAGGCATACTCCATGACCGGCTGGCGTATTGGCTATGCTGGTGGCTCTAAACAGCTCATCGCTGCCATCACCGATATACAGTCACACTCCACGTCCAATGCCTGCTCTATTTCTCAGGCGGCATCGGTTGCCGCACTGAATGGCCCTCAGGAATTTCTGAAAGAATGGCGCGATAGTTTTTCCAAACGTCGCGACATGGTAGTTGCTGCACTTAATGATATTCCCGGCATCACCTGCCTGAAACCGGAAGGCGCATTTTATGTATTCCCGAATATGAAAGGCCTTATCGGCAAAAAAACACCTTCTGGCAAAGTGATTGAACGCTGCACCACGTTCTGCGATTATTTGTTGGAAGAAGCCAATGTCGCAGCGGTGTTCGGTGAAGCGTTCGGCATGGGTGGCTATTTCCGCATTTCCTACGCCACGTCAGAAAAGAACCTGAACGAAGCGATGGCACGTATCAGGAAAGCATGTGCTGCACTAACGTAAAAAAAGGCCCGCATATTCTGCGGGCCTATAAGCTATAACAGGGAGGATTATGGAGCTTGCGCTCCGATTCAGATTGGGGAATCTGAATATCGTGCGCGCATTTTAGCCATTCCGTTAACCTTTAGTATATGAATTTTTTCAATGCTGCTATGCGTTTTACGCATATCTCAGGCAGCCTTGCCCAGCCCATCCTCAGCCAGCTTGCGGATGATGAAGTCTTTGAAAACATTGACTCTTTTTGAGTTCCGCATTTCCATAGAATAGACATAGTATACATCGGTCGCCGGCCCTTTGACCTCCGGTAATATCTTGGTGATGTGCTTCAGGCCGCGCGCCATGTAATCCGGCAACCCTGCAATCCCCACACCGCTCTCTACCGCCTTTAACATGCCAATCATGCTGTTGATTTTGAATTGCGTAGGCTCTTCATTTTTAGTGCGCGCAATATCCAGCAACCAGTTCACTTCCGCAAATGGCACGTTTGGATCTTCCCCAAAGGTGATGATGGTATGCTGCGCTAAATCCTGCGGCTTTTTAGGCACACCGTGTGCGCGCAGATATTCATTCGATGCGTAGAGCGAATTTCTAAGTGTGGTGAGTTGCTTCTGGATCATGTCTGGATGCCGTGCGGGGAATGTGCGAATCGCCACATCCGCCTCACGCATCACCAAATCAAGCTCGCGGTCATCAACAATCAGTGTGAGCGCAATATCCGGATACAGTTCACGAAACTCGCGCATGTGCGGTGTAAGCCACACCGTGCCGAGCGCAGCAGGCGCGGTAATTTTAAGTGGACCTCGCGGGCGCTCTTTACTTTCAAGCAGCGCATTTTCTACCGCAGCAAGGCGCGAAAGAATATCGCTTACGGTTTTGAACAATATTTCGCCCTGCTCAGTAAGCAGCAGGCCACGCGCATGGCGATGAAAGAGCACCACCTGCATTCCCTCTTCAAGTGCACTGATTTGGCGGCTGATGGCAGACTGGCTGACATTAAGCACCTCACCCGCCCGCGTAAAACTCTGCGCGGTGGCGACTGCATGGAAAATACGAAGTTTGTCCCAGTCCATCATGCGGCAGCTATTAGCTTAAAGTTGGGACGTTGGCAAGCGAAGAGGCCTGATCTTTAGACCTTGGTTATAAAACTATCACCTAAGCTTATGATATTGCAGAACCACTGCTTCCACGCTGAAACTGATCTGACCGCTGTTTGTACCGCGCTTGGTAACGCGCCTCTTCAGCTGCCAATTCCTGCCTGGTTTTGCCCAGCTCTGCGGCAAACTCCTGCCCTACTGTTGATAATACCTCATTGATAGCATCACTGATTACCGTCAGTTCGCTGGGATTCCTTTGCTCTGAGCCCTTTGGAGGAATAACACGAAAAATGATATTGTACGACTCCCCTTCAGATTCTCTCCCGTATGTCTGCTCAAGCGTTGCTTTCTTTGATACAAGAGCTACTGCTTGTTCAATTCTATCTTTTAATAATTTAAGCGCAGGAACAAATTCAGCTTTTCCACTTTTGCCATAATGGGGCGACGCGGCACCCAGCACCTCGACAACTAAACGCTGCGCAGCTCCCACAGTTTCAGCCTTTACCCGCACATTGGTGCCAGATAAATCAAACATTTTATACTCAGCTTCTTGAAGCTCTGCCATCATCACTCTCCATTTCTTGGGTTACAAGCGTCAGGAGAGTATATCAAACAAGCACATTATAAAAAGTTACGATTTAGCGACTTCTATTAAGTATATATTTATCAATGACCTGCAAGGTATTTTTCCGCCTCAAGCGCGGCCATGCAGCCAGTGCCTGCCGCTGTTACGGCCTGACGGAAGATTTTATCCTGCACGTCACCAGCGGCGAACACACCCGGAATATTGGTTTTTGTGCTGCCCGGAGTGGTAAGCACGTAGCCTTCCGCATCCATGCCTACTTTGCCAGCAAAAATCTCGGTGTTGGGTTTATGGCCGATGGCGATGAACGCACCGTCGCATTTGAGTTCTTTCATGCTGCCATCTTTGGTGTTTTTCAGACGCACGCCAACAAGGCCAACGGGCTCGCCGCCGCCTAAGAATTCATCTACTTCCACATTCCATTCTACGGAAATTTTTGGATTCTTGAACAAACGATCCTGCGCGATTTTTTCAGCACGCAAGCTATCACGGCGGTGAAGGAGCGTTACTTTGCTAGCGATGTTAGAGAGATAAAGTGCTTCTTCCACCGCGCTGTTGCCGCCGCCGACTACCACCACTTCCTTGTTCTTGAAGAAAAACCCATCGCAGGTGGCGCAGGCGGAAATGCCAAGACCCTGCAGTTTCTTTTCACTTTCCGTGCCAAGCCAACGGGCAGTAGCACCCGTTGCGATCACCACACTGTGCGCCGTGTAGGTATCACCAGACTCACCCACGCATACGAATGGTCTTTTGGAAAAATCTACACTGGCAATCGTGTCATCAATGATCTGAGTGCCGACATGCGCGGCCTGTTTTTCCATCTGCTCCATGAGCCACGGGCCTTGCACCGCATGCTCAAAGCCGGGGTAATTTTCAACGTCAGTAGTGATGGTAAGCTGTCCGCCGGGCTGGAGGCCACGAACCATAATGGGTTTTAACATGGCACGCGCTGCGTAAATCGCTGCTGTGCAGCCTGCTGCGCCGGAGCCAATGATGAGAATGTTTGTTGTGTGATTGGTCATTTTTTATTCTTTTCCAGCCAGTTTTTCATGAGTTTAATTTCCTGCTCCTGACTGCGGATTACATCATAAGAAATTTTGCGAAGTTCAGGGTCGCGGCCATGCTCAATGAGTATCCATGCCATATCAATGGCACCCTGATGATGCGGAATCATGCCATTCACAAAATCCACATCTGCATCGCCAGTATAAGAAATATCCATGGCTTTATGCATAGCATCCATTGCTTCCTTATATTGTGATGTAGACTTTGCATCAGCACAGCCGGCAACGCCCTGATTGGCAGCAAGCCAACGCTTCATAATGCCGATTTCAGCATTCTGCCATGTAACAATACGGTTGCCGAGATCACGCAGCTCAGCATCCTTGCCATATTTATGCAGCACGGAAACCATATCCACTGCACCTTGGTGGTGCGGCATCATACCTGCTGCAAAATCCACATCAGCATTGCCAGTGTAGGAAATATCCATGGCTTTATGCATAACATCGCTGGCAGCTACATACTCTTTTACTGCAGGATTTTTCTTCAGACTTGAAGAAACCTTTGCCACCGGATGGTGATGTGCATGCGGAACTTCCGCAGCACCTGCAGCAAAGGGCAGCATCATGGCTACCAGCAAAATGTGACGCATAAAATTTTCCTTGATTATAGCTTGGTTGAATTTTTCTTGAGGTATTTAGCGACACCATCAGCAGATGCTTTCATGCCCTCATCACCACGTTCCCAACCCGCTGGGCATACTTCGCCATGCTCTTCATGGAACTGGAGTGCATCCACCATGCGGATCGCTTCATCGACGTTACGACCAAGTGGCAGATCATTCACAATCTGGTGGCGTACAACGCCGTTGCCATCAATCATGAAGGTGCCACGGAACGCCACCGCATCCCCAAGCAACACATCATAATCACGTGCGATGCTCTTGGTGAGATCCGCTACCATCGGGAACTGCACATTTCCTATACCACCCTGTTCAACCGGTGTTTGCTTCCATGCAAGGTGAGTGAAGTGCGAATCAACAGAAACCGCAATCACTTCTGCCTTACGCAGCTTGAATTCCTTCACGCGGTTGTTGAAAGCAATGATTTCAGATGGGCAGACAAAGGTGAAATCCAGCGGATAAAAGAAAAGCACGCCGATTTTACCCTTTTTGGTCACTTTGCCGCTGGCATCTTTTTTAATGCCGAGATAGCTGAGTAAATTGAAATTCTCTTCAAAGCTGTTATCTGGCATTACGGCCTTAGCGGTAAAATCCGGTGCCTGCTTTCCTACAAGTACGCTCATGGTGTATTCCTTCTAAAAAATGGTTAGGCGAACAATATAGTTACAAAAAAGCTAGTTTCAAGGAGAGTTCTGGCTTATACGTTCCTAATGAAATTCCGCAAACCAGAACTCATCCCACTATTATTTATCATCTTCGCCACGCTGGTACTCACCACGCTTGGCGCATGGCAAGTGCAGCGCCTGCAATGGAAAAATGCACTCACAGCAAATATTGAAAAAGCGCAAGCAGAAGAAACGCTTGGCAACCTGCCGGAAAATGTGGATGGGCTTGCGTACCGGAATGTTATTCTTTCCGGCAGATTTATAAATGATACGGCCTTAAGGCTGGTTGGCCGTAAAAGCGATATGGGCGCAGGTTTTTTTGTGCTCACCCCGTTTGTGCTGGAAGATGATGGGCGGGTGATACTGGTAAACCGTGGCTATGCGGAAACCGGCAAGGAAAATCCGGTAGATGGTTTGCAGACTATTCAGGGCATTCTGCGCCCGCCACGTGAAAAACGCCCCTTCGCGCCGGACAATCAGCAAGACAAAAACCTGTGGTTTTATGAGAATATTTCGGCAATTTCTTCTCTCATTGGAAGGCCATTGCTGCCCTATGTAATAGAGGCAACCGGCACCGACAAACGCACCCAACCGATTGTCAGCGATGGAAAAATATCCATGCGAAACGACCACTTAGGCTACGCCATCACCTGGTTCAGCCTTGCGATTGTCGGGCTGGTTATGTTCGCGTTTTATCAGCGTATTCCAGAAAACAAAGCGTAACACTGCCTAATCCATTGAACACACAGTGTTTAGAGTATATAAAGCCCTCCTTGATTTGGATGACTGATTATGGCGATTCGTTACATATCCACACGCGGCATTGCGCCAACACTTAGCTTCCGTGAAGCGGTGCTGGCTGGCCTTGCTAGTGACGGCGGGCTTTATCTGCCCGATTCTGTTCCTGCATTTTCCACTGCGGAAATGGAAGCCCTCAAAAATGCTTCCTACGCTGATTTAGCCTATGCGGTGATTTCACGCTTCATTGATGAACAATCTGTTGCGCCGGATGTGCTGAAGAAAATTATCCATGAATCTTATGCCACGTTCCGCCATCCGGATGTTGCCCCACTCAAGAACATTGGGGATGTGCATGTGCTGGAACTTTTCCACGGCCCCACGCTTGCGTTTAAGGATTTCGCTCTACAATTTTTAGGCAGGCTACTTGGCCATATTTTTACTACCTCAAACGAACATGCCACTGTGATTGGCGCCACATCAGGCGATACCGGCTCGGCGGCCATTGCCGGTTTTGCTGGCCGCCCAAATATGGATATTTTTATCATGCATCCGAAAGGGCGCGTGTCTGACGTGCAGCGTAAACAGATGACGACGATTGCAGACGCCAACGTGCATAATATCGCCGTTGATGGCACATTCGATGACTGTCAGGATATTGTAAAAGCCTTGTTTAATGATGTAGGCTTTCGCAGCAAGCATAAGCTGATTGCGGTAAACTCTATTAACTGGGCACGTATTCTGGCGCAGGTTGTGTATTATTTTTATGCGGCTTTCAAACTTGGCGCACCAAAACAAGCGGTGAGTTTTACCGTGCCCACTGGAAATTTCGGCGATATTTATGCAGGATATATTGCCAAGCGTATGGGGCTTCCGATTGAGAAACTCATTATTGCTACCAATAAAAATGATATTCTGGCGCGCACGCTTGCAACCGGCGAATATAGCATGGGTGGTGTGTGCCCCACACTCAGCCCAAGCATGGATATTCAGATTTCCAGCAACTTTGAACGCCTGCTGTTTGACCTGCATGGGCGCGATGGCGCGGTGATTCAACAAAAAATGCAACAGTTGAGAAGCGCGAAAAAACTTACGCTTTCACAAAAAGCATTTGCTGAGTTCAAAAAAGAATTTGCGGCAGGTTCTGCTGATGATGCAGCAACACTTGCCACCATCAAAGATGTATATGAAAAAACCGGTGATCTGCTGGATCCGCACACTGCTGTGGGTTATGCGGTGGCACTGAAACAAAAAATCCAAACACCGATGATTGTATTGGCCACCGCGCACCCTGCTAAATTCCCCGATGCGGTTAAGAAAGCAACCGGCATACACCCAGAACTGCCAGCGTTTCTTGCTGACTTGTTCAGCCTGCCTGAACGCTCCCACCCACTGCCTAATGATAAAAAAGCAGTGGAATCGTTTATTGAGTCCCATACAAAATGACATACCAACTCACGACGCTGAAAAACGGCCTGCGCGTTGCCACCGAATTTTTGCCAGGCGTGGAAAGCGTTGCCATCAGCATCAGCACCAATGTGGGTGCGCGCTACGAAACCGATACACTAAACGGTATCTCGCACCTGCTCGAACACATGGCGTTCAAAGGTACAAAAACCCGCAGCGCGAAGGATATAGCAGAAGCCTTCGATAATATCGGCGGGCAGATAAACGCCTACACCTCCATGGAACATACGGTGTATTACGCTAAAGTACTGAAAGATAATGTGGCACTTGCTGTTGAAATATTGGGCGATATTTTGAAGAACTCTGTGTTTGATGAAGACGAGCTGGCACGCGAGAAAGATGTGATCATTCAGGAAATCGCGATGCATCATGACTCACCGGAAGATTTAATCGTTGATCATTTTGATGCAGCTGCATTCAAAAACCAGCCGCTTGGCCGCTCGATTCTTGGCACTGAGCAACTCGTTTTATCCTTCACGCGTGATGATGTGCTTGGCTATATGCGTACATATTACACACCCAAAAACATGGTGGTGGCCGCAGCGGGCAACCTGAATCATGAGCAGTTTGTGAAACTTGCGGAAGAACATTTCGACCTTCCCGAAGCCCCTACTCCGCCTGCCTGCACGCTTGCAAATTACAATGGTGGTGATGTGCGCGTATCCAAAGAATTAGAGCAGCTGCACCTTATTATTGGCCTGCCTGCCATCACCGTTCATGATCCGCGCTATCAGGCACTGCAACTTTATTCGAGCATCTTAGGCGGCGGCATGTCATCGCGCCTGTTCCAGGAAGTCCGCGAAAAACGCGGGCTTGCATATACGGTGTATTCTTCTGCCTCATCTTATGCGGATTGTGGCGTGGTGGGTATTTATGCGGCAACGAACGCAGAAAAAGCCGGTGAACTTTCCGGTGTACTGTGTGAACAAATAACAGGCATGGCGAAATCCATTCGCCCAGAAGAACTAGCCCGCGCCAAAAACCAACTCAAGGCAGAGCTGCTTATGGCAAGGGAAAACCCGCAAGGCGTTGCCTCATGGATTGGCAGGCATTTGCTGACCTATGGTGAATATCGTCAGGTGGGTGAAATCATCCGCCGCATTGATGCAGTAACGCTTGAAGATATACTGGGACTTGCAAAATTCCTGACACAAGGGGAACTTACTGTTGCAGCACTGGGCGATGTTGCAGGCGTGCTGCCGCACGCAGACTTACGCGCAAGGCTTGCAGCGTAAGCGGCGTTCTTTTTCTTCTGCGCCATAGCGCTCACGCGGGGATGCTAGTGCAGCGAGCGCTGCAACCAACCCGAATGATCGGAAGTGACAGCCAACAATAGGTTGTTTGCCTGCACTTGGTTCATCTTCATCGCACATACCGGTAAATTCTACACCCGCAGCATTTAAATTATTCTGTGCATCACGCTGGCCATTCACACGGTACATACCGCCCACCGGCAAGCCATCGACCATATAAATCATCGGTTCTGCAGGCTTGCCATCCACCGTGTCAATGGTAGGGATACCTTCCTGAATAATCACTTCACTCACCTGCGTGCCTTCTTTTATCATATGCATTTTGTTGCGTTCTTTTTTGTTCAGCTCCATCATTTCGCTTCCGGAACGAACCGTCATGATACCCATGCCATAGGTGCCACTATCTGCCTTTACATACACATAGGGGTCTTCCGCAATGCCATATTGCTTGTGCTTCTCACGCGCGCATTCAAGCACTTTATCAACACCTTTGGCCACACAATCAAGCCCTGTGCGCTCCTTGAAATCCACTACACCGCATTGGTGAAACTCCGCGCTGATAAGCCATGGATCCAAACCAAACTCTGCACAGAAATTTTTAGCAAGCTGCTGGTATGCGCAGAAATGCACACTTTTCCGACGTTGCCACCAACCCACTTCCGGCGATGGAATCACAGACTGAGAAATACCCTGAATGACATCCGGAATACCCGCCGTCATATCATTATTCATGAGCACTAAGTCTGGCGCGAATCCACCATCAACAACCACGCGCCCACCTTGCTTCGCAACCGCATATTCCACGAGTGCATTGCCTTCGGATGATACTAATTCCAGTGGGCTTCCCATCTCGGCGGTTAAACTTCCGATTGCCACTTTTGCGCCTGCATCGGTGAGTATCTCTTTCAGCCGCCACAAATTCTGGAGGTAGGAAAGATTGCGCGTATGGTTTTCCGGAATCAGCAGAATTTTTTTTGCCTGCGGATAATGTTCAGATAGAAACGTATGGAAATAACGACCTGCGCGCGCAGCACCTGCGGGTGATAAATTATTGAAACCCGCCGGAAATAAATTGGTATCCACCGGCACAAGGCGCTTGCCGGAATGGCGCAAATCCACCGAAGTATACACAAATGGTGCAGCAGTTTTGCGCTGCGCGCCAAGCCATGCCTCAATGGCATCTCCCTTAGAATCATAGAGGGCACGAAAGCGGTTGAGAATTTCTGACATGGATTATTCTGCTCCAAATGCTGGTTTTTTATCCCAATCCCCGCACCATGCCTGAATACAGGCCAGTGCAGCAATTGCGGCGGTATCGGCGCGGAGTATACGCGCGCCCATGGTAAATGGCTTCACAAAATCCTGCTGCTTCAATATTTTTTGTTCCTCGGGCGTAAAGCCACCTTCCGGACCAATTAACAGTGCTTTTGGTGCATTTTCTAATGTTGCAAGCAGGGATTTTATTAGCAATCCACCACCGGTTTCATCAGCATAGAGCAAATCGCGCTGCTGGCAACTTCCCAGTATATCGGTAAGATGACGAGGTTCTTCAAGTACCGGAACATCAAGCCTTTCACATTGCTCTGCGGCTTCTACTGCATGGGCGCGCATTCTTTCCATATTCAGGCTGCGCACAATGGTGCGGTTGGTCACAGCAGGGATGATACGCGACACGCCAAGCTCCACTGCTTTTTCAATAACGATATCTGTTTTACCTTTGATAGGCGCAAATACCAGCCACAGATCAAGGCTTGATTCCTGCGCCCGCGTCTGCTTACCCAGTGATACATAGCAATTTTTCTTATCCTGCCGTGTGATGGTGGCCTGCCATTCGCCGTCTTCGCCGTTAAACAGGAGCACGCTATCGCCTTCACGCACGCGCATCACCTGCGAGAGATAATGCGATTGCTGGGTGGGCAAAATAAGCTGCGCGCCAGGCGACAAGGCATCTTCTACATGCAGTCGGATTTTCTTTCTATTTTCACTCATGCGCGGCACTATACATAATTGGATCCAACACCGGAAGGGTGAATCGCGCTGGAAAAATACTATGAGAGAAGTATAACTATGCTTATGAAATCGCCCTATTTACGCCTGGCGCGCCTACACCAGCCCGCCGGAATCCTGCTGCTGCTCTGGCCGTGCTGGTGGGCAATTGCCCTTGCTTCAGGCGGCATGCCGCCACTTGATGTGCTTGCATTATTTGGCATAGGCGCGGTGCTTATGCGTGGTGCTGGCTGTATTATAAACGACATCGCCGACCGGAAATTTGATGGATTAGTGGAACGCACAAAAACACGGCCACTGGCAAGCGGGGAACTTTCGCTTACGCAAGCCGTGATGTTTCTTGCACTGTTGCTTGCCATCTCGCTTGGTATTGCCATCATGCTGGGCGATCACTTGGTGCTGTGGGCGGCACTTTCAATTATTCCAGTGGCGATATATCCATGGATGAAACGCATCAGCTGGTGGCCGCAGTTATTTCTTGGCCTTACCTTCAACTGGGGTGCCCTGATGGGCTGGGTTGCAGTACGCGATGTTATTGAGCTACCAGCCTTGCTGCTATATGCCGGTGGTGTATTCTGGACACTAGGGTATGACACTATCTATGCACATCAGGATAAAAAAGATGATGCGATGATAGGCATAAAATCCACCGCCCTGCGCCTCGGAGATAACACGCTGGCCATTACACGCGTATTTTACCTGATGGCCATATTATTGTGGGGATTTTCAGGGTATCTTAGTAGTAGCGGTGCATTTTTCTTTATTTTTCTATGGTTGGCGCTTTGCCATTTTATTTGGCAAATTCAGAGTGTTGATATTAACACTTCCCTCTCTTGCCGAAGAATTTTCATTTCTAATGCATATCAGCTTGGCACAATTGTATTTTTAGGCGCCCTGCTATCGTAGTAATATATTGTATTATAACGATAAAGTTAATTATACTTTTTACCGGTGCATTTTAATAAAAATTTACCTTTCTTCGCTAGAATCAATAGAGTTGTAACGAAATCACAGGTCTGCGGTCGGAGATTAGTTCACCATGTTTCATCAGGAATACCATTCCGACCACGACGAGGAAAAGAGTAAGAATAAAAAAAACAGCATGACAAATTCTCCTGATTTACCCTCATCACAAGCGATGCCAGGCTTTTTGTATCCTGGTAATTTTGTCGGGCAGCTTGATGCGTCTATTAAACACGTTATTGACCATCATACCTCTGGTTCACTTATACTTGTTTCCATTACCAATCTCGCAATGATCATCAATGCCTATGGCCATGATACATCTGAATGCGTGATGAGCGATCTCACGAATATGATCCGTGGCATTCTTTCTGAACACGATAGAATTGAACGACTGCAACGCGACCAGCTTGGCATCATACTCATCGGCAGCTATCCGGAAGAAACGCTGACTATTGCACAACGCATCCATACCATCATCGTGAATTTTGGCCGCGATAATTTTGATACGGCAGCATTACATATTATTGGCACTGTCGGCAGTGTACATTTCCCACTGGAAACCGCCAGCGCGCATGATGCGCTGGATAAAGCCTATATTGCTGTAAACAGCTCACACACTGCCCCTTGCCGCACGTTTGATATGATGCGCGATGAAGCAGACCAGAGCCGCCAGCAAATGGGGCTTGCGAATTACTTGCTGCGCGCGTTCAAGGAAAAACGCCTGCGTATGGCTTACCAGCCAGTGATTGAAAGCAAAACTGGTAAGACCGCGCATTATGAAGCACTGCTTCGCATGGTGAGCGCTACAGGAAAAATAAGTTCAGCCGGTGCGCTGATTCCGGTTGCAGAAAAAATGGGGTTGATTGACATCATTGATACCATGGTGATGGAAATGGTGATTGCCGAACTTCGCAATTCACCCGATGTAACGCTTGCCTTTAATGTATCCAATCACACCACAGAAAATGCTGTGTGGCTGGAAAATATTGCAGCACTGCTTAAGGAAACGCCTGATATTGCCCAACGCCTCATCGTCGAAATCACTGAAACTGCCGTGCATCGTGATTTGCGCCGCACCGCGTTTTTTGTGGCGAGCCTGCAATCCATGGGCTGCCAGGTAGCACTCGATGATTTTGGCTCTGGTTACACATCATTCCGTCAGCTTAAGGCACTGTCGGTAGACATGGTGAAGATTGACGGCATCTTCATCAAAGATCTCGCCCACTCTGCTGATAACCAGTTCTTTGTAAAAACACTGCTCGATTTCGCACAGGGCTTTGGTCTTAAAACCGTTGCTGAATTTGTGGAGAATGGTGAAATCACCAAAATCCTCATGAGCATGGGTGTCGATTACATGCAGGGTTATTATTTCGGCAAGCCAGAAAATCACAGAAGCTGGCTAAACGAAGGCGAGTATAAACACGATTAAGAACGTTTTGGTGTTTCGTCTTTTTTGCTTACATCATTATCTTCTACATCACCAAACGCCCGCGAAAGTGATCTGCTGTTCGCCAGAATCAATAACCCGCCAAGCATAATACTTGCCGCAGTAAAGCCTTCTATCAATGCTTTATGGAACTGCGGCTTGTAGATATATTCACTTTGCCTCTCAATTGTGTGCACACGCAGTTGCCTCATCCGTTCCCGAATGGCTGCTGTGTATTCCTGTTCGACAGGCTTCGTTACTTTTCTCAGGCTATATTCAGTATTTCCCTGTTGGATACGCTCCACACCCTCGGACGTAAGGTTTTTTATCTTGGTATCAAATTCTTGCCTTATATCCGTAAGTCCACCCGTTTTACTGAGCTTCTCAAACGTATAGTGGCGAATCTGATTTCTAGTTACCCACCAGCCCGTGAAAGCGGCGGCAGGATAGGCAACAATTTTGAGTGCCTTGCCTAAGAGGCTATCCGGTTCATTAGTATGTTTGCCGTTTTTTTCCATGCGTAAATCTAACTAATCCTGCATACAATTGATGCCAGTTTCCTGCTTGTTATCAAACAGGTGCGAAATGGCCTTACTGAAAAAGCCTCTACTTTCCTGTTCAGAGTTATTCTCATTATGACTCATATGCTAGGATTTTAGCGGTAAATGACTATAATCCCCACCGTTTTTTTGTTACAATTCAGAGAAATAGCCAATTTTTTGGTATTTTGCACAGAATCAGTAGGTTATCCCGCAGAAAACTGTTGCTTATTTCCTCACATTCCCATAATCGGTTATCCCTTCCCCAATATGCCGCTTTAGCTCAGGGGTAGAGCAACCGCCTTGTAAGCGGTAGGTCGCCAGTTCAAATCCGGCAAGCGGCACCACGCTTCGCCCTTACGGGCTACGCGTGGCGCAGCCTAAGCGTAGAGCGTTAGGCTGAAGCAGTGACCTGCGTAGCTCAACGAGCGAAGCATGGGCTATCCCTGACACAACCACCTTATCAGTGCATAACTCTGGGCACTATTCCCATAAACCATTGAAATCCACACCTTAGATGGCACAGCTCTTGCATATATTCCTGTCAGGAGGGTTTTATGCAAGTTCTTGAACGCAACGCAGCAGCCATTTTATTTGAGAAAGTGAGTGACTTAAGCACCAAGCCGCACAATAGCTGGCGGTGTATTTATATCAGCCTTTCGGCGTACCGTATGCGCCATAATCACGGGCTGCTTGCCCATTTTGTGGGTAAAGCAGTGAGAGAGTTGTTGTCTGATGCAGAAGGTTATATTTACCTGTGTCAGGATGGTGATATTTTTATCCTGTTTCAGGGTACGCTAAAATCGGTGGTGAGTAAGCTGGGAGAGCATTTCGGAGAAATGCAACTGGACAAAAGCGGCCAGCCGAAAGATGCCATGTTCACTATTCTGGATTTAAGCAAAGACTGGGATGTATTCTTCAAACTCTGCCGTACGAAATCGCGCCAGCAAGTGCCGATGTGGGCAGAAACACCGATGCCATTTGCCTATAGCGGCAAAAAAGGCAGCGAGTTTGTGTTGCATGAGTAACAGAATATTTTTGCTTTAGTTCTGCGCTAGGCAGCCAAGGCGAGGCGCGCGGAGTATAAACTGATGCGTGGACACACCGAGTCCACAGGATAACAACGCGCAAGACTAAATAAAAAATGCTCTAACCAGCAGCAGTTTTTTTCGCCACCACTTCCACCGGAACCGGCGGCGAGAATAAATAGCCCTGAAAAAGATCTACGCCCAGATCGCGCAGATGTGCATAGGTCTCATCAGTTTCAATGCCCTCACCAATGACTGTGCCACCTGCCGCATGGGTGAGATCTACAATGCCTTTTATCTGGGCGCGTTTGCCAGAATCACCTGCCTGACGCGCCAACTGCATATCAATCTTCACAAAATCCGGACGAATTTCTGCCACCAGTTTCTTCGCACCCTCAACGGATTCTATATCATCCAGTGCAATCGAATAGCCCTGAGCATGGCAGTAATCGCATACGCTTTTAATATGCGACATATCACGCTGTGTTTCCGAACGGGTAAAATCAAGCACAATATGCTTTGAGAAAATACCGTACTGTTTTGCTGTTTCACTCAAGCCTTCCAGATATACCGCCGGACGATGAATAAAACCCGGAAAGAAATTTACAAACAAATAGCCATTAAAATTACTGGTGGCAAAGGTGTGAATGGCCTGCACATGAAGCAAGCGGTCTATCATAAATTCAATGTTAAGCGCGCGGCTTGCCGCCATGATTTTATCACCTGCCACCACGCTGCCATCCGGCATTTTCACGCGAGCAAATGATTCATAGCCAAATGTTTTTTCTTTGCTGCTCATCACCGGCTGCAAATAACACATCACGCGATTTTCAAGCAGCGCCTCGCCAAGCCACAGGCTTTCCGCAATTGCCTGTATATTGGCTGCGGTTCTACGATCGGTAATTTCAGATGGCAAGCTCTCGCCACCAACTACCGCCACTTCAATACCAGCAAGTGCACCGGCCTGCTGAAGTGCCTTAAATATAGATTCCCATTTTTCTTTCCATTTCGTACCGGCCTTTATGCTTACTCCACCGTTACCAGCGGGCTGCAATCCCGCATCCATGAGCGTCTTTGAAGCGGTTGCCGAAAAATTGCCGCTGGTAGGGAAAACCACGATCCAGTAATTCGCAGCTGAATGCCAGGGAAGATTAAAATTTTTTACCTGAATAGACGCCATGATAAACCTGTGCGAGGCTAGTGCGATAAGACAATCACTCTACCAGTTATTTCCTTACTTTTTCCTTAATAATAGGCGCATTTTTAGATGCATTTTTAATATTATGCCGCCTGCTTGAATTGCAGCGCGGCTAAGCGTCTGTAAAGCGGGCTAGCCTGCAATAACTCCAGATGCGTACCTACCGCTTCAATTTTTCCCTCATTCAGCAAAACAATCCTGTCTGCCTGCATCACCGTGGAAAGCCGGTGGGCAATAACAAAGGTAGTGCGCGCTTTCATGATGCGGCTTAATGCTTCCTGAATCAGGTGCTCATTTTCAGAATCCAGTGCGCTGGTGGCCTCATCGAGCAGCAATAATTTAGGATTCCGCAGAATTGCTCGGGCAATCGCAAGCCTCTGACGCTGGCCGCCAGAAAGCTGGATGCCTTTTTCACCCACGGCTGTATTAAACCCTTGCGGCAGTTTTTCAATAAATTCGAGCGCTGACGCTGCTTTTGCAGCAGCTTTAATGGCTTCATCGCTGGCAGTTACATCACCAAGTATAATATTCTCACGCACGCTGCCGGAAAAAATGACCGGATCCTGCGGCACAATGCCGATCATGCCGCGCAAATCAGAGAGCGCATAGTCTTTGATAGATTTGCGACCAATAATGATGTTACCTGTATCGACATCATAGAACCGAAGCAATAGCTGGAACAGTGTGGTTTTTCCAGCACCGGACGGCCCCACGATGGCGATGGTTTCACCTGCGTTTACATTCAGTGAAAAATCGGCAATGGAAAGCGTGTGCTTACGCGCCGGATACGCAAAGGTGACGTGTTCAAATCTTACATCCACCCCACCCTCAGGCAGGACGGTCTGCGCTGGATTAAGGGAAACAATCTCCGGCTGCATGGCAAGCAATTCACCTAAACGCTCCGCAGCACCTGCTGCGCGCTGCAAATCTGCCACCACTTCACTGATGGCACCCACAGCACCCGCCACCACGATGGAATAAAATACAAACGCCGATAAATCACCGGCGGTGATACGCCCCGCCAGCACATCTTTTCCACCAAACCACAGTACCGTAACGATGGCGCCAAACATGAGTGTGATGACGATGGCCGTGAGGAATGCGCGTGCGCGAATACGCGAATACGCCGCTTTCATCGCTGCCTGCACATGTGACTCAAAACGATTACGGTCAAACTCCTCCAGCACCAGTGATTGCAGCGTGCGAATCGCATTCAGCGATTCTTCCGCATGTGCAGAAATATCCGCCACCTTGCTTTGTGCTTCCCGCGCAAACAGGCGTACACGCCGCCCAAGCACCACAATAGGAATAATCACCAGCGGTATCATCATGAAGACATAGCCGGTAAGCTGTGCGCTGGTAATAAGCAGCAGCACGATGCCGCCAATCAGCATCAATGTATTGCGTATCGCAACTGATACTGAGCTGCCAATCACGTTTTGCAGCAGAGTCGTATCGGTGGTAATGCGCGAAAGCAGCTCGCCCGTGCGCATGGTTTCAAAAAAACCAATGTGCATGCTCATAACGTGCCGGTATACATCGCTGCGTATATCCGCCACCACGCGCTCGCCAATCCACGACACCAGAAAAAAGCGTACATAGGAAGCAACCGCAAGCAGCAGCGTGACACCGAGCAAAATCATGAACGCATTATCGAGCAGATGGGTATTGCCTTTGCCCAGCCCTTCATCCACCAGGTAGCGCAGTCCGCCACCCATCGCCAGCACTGCCGATGAGGTAAACACCAGCGCAACTGTAGCACCTGCAATCTGCAAATTGTAAGGCTTCAGGTAACGCAGCAACGGCCACAGGCTTTTTACATCACCCTTCGGCCGGTCTATAGGAGTTGAACTCTTTCGCATGGATTATAATGATATGGTAATTCCTGAAAGCGATTGCAATTCTTTTGCCAGTAATTCCGGCAGAATACAACCATTCGCCAATATCCATTGCTTGCTTTTTTCATCATACCCAAAATGCAACCCACCGCTGATGGGCGAAGAAAGCCATAGCTGCCTGCTTGGTGTGTGCTTGCTGACTAAAAATACCTGCCCGCTTTCAAGCGTAATGCTTAAGCTGCCATGTGCACAATCAATGTCAAGCAACCCTTCCGAATCGGCATTTTCCAACCTATCCTGCGCACTGAGAAGCCATTTATCTGCCAATTGATGAAACTGTGATTCCTGCATAAAAACCAAAACTATTTATGTTTACTTTTTAGTAACTTTATATAACTACTTAATAAACAACACGATACGGATGTATCACAACCATAAAATGTTACTAAATTTTAATGCTTTATTTATACCCAATGCTGTAAAATGCTAGGGTAAATAAGTGTTGAATAAAAAAATAGTACAACAGGGGGAATAATCCAAATGCGTGAGAATAGCCATCTTTATAACTTGCATGAGATGCATTATGCAGCCATCGCTCCGTTCAAGATGTTTGCGAGCGCTAGCAAGGCCATGCATAAAAATCCGTTCAATCCCCTCACCTATACCACCTATGGCAAAAGCGTTGCCGCTGCCGCAGAGCTGGTTGAACGCGTAACGCACCGTTATGGCAAACCGGATTTTGGCATCACCCATACACAGATGAGCGGTAAGCGAGTGGATATTTTGCAGGAGACGGTTGAAAGCAAACCGTTCTGCGACCTGATCCATTTCAAAAAAGATTCCAAGATCAAGCAGCCTACGTTGCTTGTAGTTGCACCTATGTCCGGCCACCATGCAACACTGCTGCGTGGTACCGTTGAAGCACTGCTTCCACATGCCGATGTATACATCACAGACTGGAAAGATGCCCGTAATGTATCCATGAGTTACGGCGAATTTTCACTAGAAGATTATATTCACTACACCATAGACTTTACCCACAAAATCGGTGAAGGTGTGCATATGCTTGCTATCTGCCAGCCTTCTGTTCCGGTGATGGTGGCGGTAAGTGTTATGAATGCCGCAAAAGACCCTTACACGCCGTTATCCATGACACTGATTGGCGGACCAATTGATACACGCATCAACCCGACCAAGGTGAATGCGCTGGCCGAACAAAAACCGCTTGAATGGTTTAAGCAGAATGTGATTACCCGTGTGCCGTTTAATTATCCCGGGTTCATGCGCCGCGTATATCCTGGATTCCTGCAACTTACCGGCTTTATGTCGCTGGATATGAACCGCCACATCAACGCGCATGTGGATTTATTCAAGCATCTGGTGGTTGGTGATGGTGACAGTGCCGCCGCGCATAAGAAATTCTATAATGAATATCTTTCCGTGTGTGACTTACCGGCTGAATTTTACCTCGATTGTATCGAGCAGGTATTCCAGAAACACCTGCTGCCTAAAGGCGAATTCGAGTATGAAGGACGCCGCATTGACACCAAAGCCATCACCAAAACCGCCCTGCTCACACTGGAAGGCGAGCTGGATGATATTTCCGGCGTTGGCCAAACAGAAGCGGCGCAAACGCTTTGCAGCAGCTTACCTGCTGATATGCGCCACCACCATGTACAAAAAGGCGTGGGACATTATGGTATTTTCAATGGTCGAAAGTTCCGCGAACATGTGGTGCCGATTATCAGCGATTTCCTGAACAAGCACGACAAGTAACGTCGTTCCGGCGCAGGCCGGAATCGACGCAATGATCATAAAGTATAATGACGGATTCGTGGCAAAACGGTGCCAATATTCTGCAAAACATCATCAAACCGTCACGAAATTGTCATATTCGGATGCTATATTTTTATTTACAGGTAGGCGCCTTATGGCTTCTATGTAAAAACAAACAAAATACGGGGAATAATGGAGAATAATATGTCTAATCAGAATCTGATTACCCACCGCCTCAACTCTAATGTAATTAAATCATCCGGCGTAAAAGCCGCCCTCCTCGCCTTGTCGTTTACTTGCTTTGCATCTCTAACAACAACGCCAGTATTTGCACAGACCGTTCCATCCGTGTCTATGCTTGGAACTCTGGTAGACTACGATACCGAAGCTGACGCAATTGGGAATACCCTTGCGCTTGGATTAGACGATTGCAGGCCATTGCTGTCTCATGATCTTATCCCTCACTTCCCAGTTGGGTGGCGTAAAACCATGCAACCGCCAGAGAGATTGTTAAGATTTGACGAGCGTGGCAATATGATTTATTGTTATGACACTCAATAAATGAAGCATTTATTAAAAGGCTGGGCGGAGTAAAATCCCCCGGCCTTTTCTTTTACCCTCGTCATTTCGAGGGAGCTTTAGCTCCCGTGGCAATCCAGTTTCTTGCCGTATCAGAAAGGAATATGGATTTCTTCCCCCGCGACAAGCGCAGGGTCGCAATGACGGCGGATTACCCCTTGACACCCCTGTGCTGGCTCCTTATTGTCCCGTCAATTTGCCTGCTGCCAACTGGGGTGATATATAGAGAAAATGCCGCACACAAAAGACACTGTTCCCGCCAACGCCAATGCCTGCCTGCTTATGGCGGATGGAACAATGTTTTTTGGAACTGCCATTGGCAAGGCGGCAACCGTCACCGGGGAAATCTGCTTCAACACGTCCATGACCGGCTATCAGGAAATCCTGACCGACCCTTCTTACGCAGGCCAGATTATCACGTTCACTGCACCACATATCGGCAATGTCGGCTGCAATGCGGAAGATATGGAATCCGGTAAGGCGGGTACTGCCCATCCGCGCCTTGGTGCGGTTGGCTTGATAGTGCGTGAAATACCTACCCTACCTTCCAGTTTCCGCAGCCAGATGAGCCTGCAAGCATGGCTTGAGAAAAACAACATCAGCGGTATCGCAGGTGTTGATACACGCGCAATCACACGGCATATACGCAAGCATGGCGCACAAAATGTGATAATTTTTGGGATTCAGGCTTCAGGCTTCAAGCTTCAGGAAGCCAAGGAAGTATTGTCTAAAGCACCAAGCATGAAAGGTTTGGATTTGGCCAAATCTGTAACCACTAAAAAGCCGTGTGAGTGGACGAAAGGCCTGTGGCACTTAACTCCTGAATCCCGAAACCCGAAGACTGAAACCTTGCACGTAGTAGCCATCGATTACGGCGCGAAACACAACATCCTGCGCTGTATTGCCGATCGCGGTTGCCGCATTACGGTTGTGCCTGCCACCACCAGTGCAGAAGAAATACTGAAGCTAAAGCCAGATGGAATATTTCTCTCCAATGGCCCGGGTGATCCGGCAGCAACGGGTGTATATGCACTGCCTGAAATCAAAAAACTGATGGAAACCGGTATTCCGATTTTTGGCATCTGCCTTGGTCATCAGCTGCTTGGCCTTGCCATGGGCGGCAAAACCGAAAAAATGCCGCAGGGGCATCGCGGCGCTAACCATCCGGTGAAAGATCTGCAAAGTGGCAAGGTTATCATCACCTCGCAGAACCATGGATTCGTTGTGAGCAAAGATGGCCTGCCTGCCGATGTGGAAGTGACGCATCTTTCACTGTTCGATGGAACGATTCAAGGCCTGCGCCACAAAACAAAACCTATTTTCTGTATGCAGGGGCACCCCGAAGCATCGCCCGGCCCGCATGATAGTCAGTATCTGTTTGATACGTTTGCAGAGATGATCCGCGCATCAAAAGATGAATCAGCCGTTGTGAGGAAAAAAAATGCCTAAACGCACAGACATAAAATCCATCCTCATCATCGGTGCGGGCCCTATCGTCATCGGGCAGGCGTGCGAATTTGATTATTCTGGCTCACAGGCGTGCAAAATTTTGAAGGCGGAAGGTTACCGCGTCATTCTGGTGAATTCCAACCCCGCCACCATCATGACCGATCCGGATCTGGCCGATGCAACGTATATTGAGCCCATCACACCGGAGATGGTAGAAAAAATTATCGTGAAAGAAAAACCGGATGCGCTGCTTCCTACCATGGGCGGGCAGACGGCGCTAAATTGCGCCAAAGCTCTCGCTGAATCCGGCGTGCTCAAAAAACATAATGTGGAATTGATTGGTGCAAAACTGGAAAGCATCAACAAGGCCGAAGACCGCCTGCTCTTCGGCAAAGCCATGGCAAAAATTGGCCTTGAGGTGCCAAAAAATGCCGTAGTCGGCAGCATGGAAGCTGCGCGTGAAGCCCTTAAAACCATCGGCCTTCCGGTTGTTATCCGCCCATCCTTCACCATGGGTGGTGCTGGCGGCGGCATTGCTTACAACAAGGAAGAATTCGAACAGATTATTTTCTCCGGCCTAGATGCCTCGCCTGTGGGTGAGGTGATGATCGATGAATCCGTGCTAGGCTGGAAAGAGTACGAGATGGAAGTGGTGCGCGATAAAAATGATAACTGCATCATCGTCTGCTCGATTGAAAATGTTGACCCAATGGGCGTGCACACCGGGGATTCCATCACCGTTGCCCCTGTCCTGACCCTCACGGATAAAGAATACCAAATCATGCGCAATGCGAGCTTTGCAGTGCTGCGCGAGATCGGCGTGGATACCGGTGGTTCCAACGTGCAATTCGCGGTGAACCCAAAAGATGGCCGCATGGTGGTGATTGAGATGAACCCGCGCGTATCGCGCTCATCTGCGCTTGCTTCAAAAGCAACCGGCTTCCCGATTGCCAAAGTAGCTGCAAAACTTGCGGTGGGTTATACGCTCGATGAAATTCAAAATGATGTAACGAAAGTAACACCCGCATCATTTGAGCCAAGCATTGATTATGTAGTAACAAAAATTCCGCGCTTCACCTTCGAGAAGTTTCCGGGTGCTGAGCCGATGCTCACCACCGCGATGAAATCCGTAGGTGAATCGATGGCGATGGGACGTAATTTTCAGGAGAGCCTGCAAAAAGCCCTGCGCTCGCTGGAAACTGGCCTTACAGGCCTTGATGAGGTGGAACTTGCCACACCCGATACAGCGCGCGCCGCACTGGGCAAACCAACACCAGACAGGCTACTGGTCGCCGCACAGGCGCTGCGCCTTGGGCTAAGCGTGGAAGAAATTTGTTCCATTACAAAATATGACCCGTGGTTCATACGGCAGATTGAAGAGATTGTTCAGGCAGAAAAAATAGTCACGGCTGGGAAATGGAAAAAAACTTCCGAATTACTTGCGCTTAAACGCATGGGTTTCTCTGATGCGCGTATTGCAAAACTTGCTGGTGTAAAAACATCTGATGTAACCGATTTGCGCAAAACATTGAATATTCATCCCGTATATAAACGCGTTGATACCTGCGCGGCGGAGTTTGAAAGCAACACTCCGTATATGTATTCCACCTTTGATATGGAATGTGAATCACAGCCGACGGATAAAGAAAAAATTATCATCCTCGGCGGCGGGCCAAACCGCATTGGCCAAGGCATTGAGTTTGATTATTGCTGTGTGCACGCAGCCTACGCGCTGAAAGATGCCGGCTACGAAACCATCATGGTCAATTGCAACCCGGAAACCGTTTCCACCGATTATGACACTTCCGACCGCCTGTATTTTGAGCCACTGACCGCCGAAGATGTATTTGAAATCATTCATACGGAAAAGAAAAATGGCAAAGTAAAAGGCGTGATTGTGCAATTTGGCGGGCAGACACCGCTGAAACTTGCGCGCGCGCTGGAAAAAGAATTCGGCAAAGATATTATCATTGGCACGTCGCCTGATTCGATCGACCTTGCAGAAGACCGCGACCGCTTCCGCGCACTGGTGGAAAAACTGAAATTGAAACAGCCGAAAAGCGGTATTGGATACTCAACGGAAGAAGTGCTACGCGCGGCAGACACTATTGGGTTCCCGCTGCTGGTGCGGCCTTCTTATGTGCTTGGCGGACGCGCCATGGCAATTATGCATGATAAGCCGAGCTTGGAAAAATACATCGGCGAGATTGTGAAAATGTTTGGCGATGGGCCAATATTGGTGGATGCGTATTTGCGTGATGCCACTGAACTGGATGTTGACTGCCTATCAGACGGCACAGATGTGCATATTGCAGGTATCATGCAGCATATTGAAGAAGCGGGTATTCACTCCGGTGACTCGGCCTGCTCACTGCCTGCCTATTCCCTGCCGGAAAATATTTTGAAAGAAATTGAATCGCAGGCAAAGAGCCTTGCCAAAGAACTTAAAGTCATCGGCCTTATGAACGTGCAGTTTGCGGTGAAGGATGGTGTGGTTTACCTGATTGAGGTAAACCCGCGCGCCAGCCGTACCGTGCCGTTCGTGGCCAAATCAACGGGTGTGCCGGTGGCCAAAATTGCTGCACGCCTGATGGCTGGAGAAAAACTCGCCAGCTTCACATTACATAAAAGCAAACCACTTCAGCATGTTTGCGTGAAAGAATCCGTATTCCCATTCGCGCGCTTCCCAGGCGTGGATGTAATACTTGGCCCTGAAATGAAATCTACCGGCGAGGCCATGGGCATTGACCGCGACTTCCCGCGAGCGTTTGCAAAATCGCAGCTTTCTGCAGGCAGTACCATTCCTAAATCCGGCACGGTATTCATATCCGTGAAAGAGTCCGACAAACCCATCATCACCGCTATCGCAAAAGGCCTTGTTGAGCAGGGATTTTCCATTGTCGCCACCCGAGGCACAGCCAAGCATTTAGAACAAGCAGGCATTAAAGCCGAAGTGGTGAACAAGGTGCTGGAAGGCAGGCCGCATATCGTGGATATGTTGAAAGACGGCAAGATTGCGCTCGTCATCAATACCACCGAAGGTGCACAGGCGATTGCTGATTCGTTCTCCATCCGCCGCACCACACTGCTAAACAAAATTCCGTATTATACCACGGTGGCAGGCGCGCAGGCTGCCGTTTACGCCATCGCCGCCATAGCGGAAGGCGAAGGGCTTGACGTTCGGTCGATACAATCGTATTTTGCTGCTTAGGTAATAGCGTCATTCCGGCGGAAGCCGGAATCCAGCTTTTTTTGTGTTTATTCTACTGGATACCGGCCTTCACCGGTATGACGGAGAGGTTTGATTTATGGAAAAAATTCCCTTCACCGCCGCTGGCTTTGCCAAGGTGGAAGCCGAACTGAAACACCGCAAATCGGTGGAGCGCCCTGCTATTATTCAGGCGATCGCGGAAGCGCGTGCCCATGGCGACTTATCTGAAAATGCAGAATATTCGGCTGCACGCGAGCGCCAATCTTTCAATGAAGGCCGTATTCAGGAGTTGGAAGCCGTGGTTTCCCGCGCGGATGTGATTGATGTGAAGGCACTTTCCGGCAATACCATTAAATTCGGTGCCACTGTGAAACTGGTGGATGTCGATTCCGAGAAGGAAACCAGCTACCAGATCGTCGGTGAATATGAGGCGGATATTGATGCGAAGCAGGTGTCCATCACCGCACCTATTGCACGCGCGCTCATCGGCAAGAAAGTCGGCGATTCGGTAGAAGTTAAATCCCCTGGCGGCACGAAAGAATATGAAGTGCTTGCTGTCAAATATGCTTGATAGTTATTCGTCATTGCGAGGAGGCCGAAGGCCAACGCGGCAATCCAGTTGTAATAAAATAGTTGGATTGCTTCGCTTCGCTCGCAATGACGAGGTGTGATTGTGGAAACGCGCCACACCGATTTCCTGATTATTGGCGGCGGTATTATCGGCCTTGCGCTGGCACGGGAACTTAAAAGCCGCTTTGCTACGAAGCACATCACCATTATTGAAAAAGAAACACACGTGGCGGAGCATGGCAGCGGGCGTAATTCCGGTGTGCTACATGCCGGATTTTATTATTCGGCGGATTCACTCAAAGCCCAGTTCTGCCGCGATGGCAACAGGTTCATGAAAGAATATGTAACTAGCCGTAACCTGAAAATGAACCCGTGCGGCAAGGTAGTGGTGGCAAAAGATGAAGCCGAATGGCAGACGGTGCATGAGCTAAAAAAACGTGGTGATGCAAATGGCGTGAATGTATCCATCATCAGCCAGCAGCAAATGGATGCAATTGAGCCAAACGCAAAAACGCACAAGGAAGCCCTGCACTCGCCGGACACGGCAACCGTTGACCCAATACAAATTTGTAATACGCTGGCGGCAGAACTGAAAGATGTTGGGGTGGATATTCTACTGGGTCACCCTTACGCAGGGCGTGTGCAAGGTAACACCATCCGTGCGGGAAATATCAGCATCACTGCCGGGAAAATTTTCAACTGCGCTGGCTTATATGCCGACCGCGTAGCGAAGGATTTTGGTTTTTGCAGTGATTACACCATTATCCCCTTCAAGGGCATTCACCTGATTTCCAACGCAACGCCTATCGTGCGTACACTGATATATCCAGTACCCAATTTGAAAAATCCCTTCCTTGGTGTGCATTTCAACCTTACAGTGGATGGCCGGGTGAAAATTGGCCCTACCGCCATTCCTGCTTTCTGGCGTGAAAATTATAAAGGTCTTTCTAATTTCAAGCTGGATGAACTGCTTGCGATTGGCGCGTGGGAATTAAAATTGCTGGCCACCAATGCGTTTAATTTCCGCTCGCTGGCATGGGAAGAAATACAGAAATATAACCGCAACCATTTGCTGAATCTTGTGCGACCGATGGTTAAGCAGCTCGATGATGCACAGTTTAACACATGGCTGCGTCCAGGCATACGTGCGCAACTACTGAACAAAAAAACACTACAATTAGTGCAGGATTTTACCGTGGAAGGCGATGCACATTCCGTGCATGTGTTAAACGCCGTATCTCCCGGATACACATCGAGCTTTGCATTTGCGAAGTGGATTGTAGGGAAATACGTTTAGGATTTCTTCTTCCCCGAAAAATAATACTCGCTGCTTGGGAATTTGCGGGCTTTTACTTCATCGGCGTATTTTTTTGCCGCTTTGCTGATGATTACTTCAAGGTTTTCATATTTCTTCACGAAGCTTGGCGCATAGCCGCCCATGCCAAGCATGTCATCAATCACCAGTACCTGCCCGTCACAGGCAGGGGATGCGCCAATGCCGATGGTGGGGATGGAAAGTTTCTTGCTGATGTCTTTTGCCACCGATTCCTGCGTACCTTCCAGCACCAGCGAGAACGCACCGGCTTTTTGCACTGCAAGGGCATTATCTAAAATCAGTTTGGCTTCCTTGGCATCGCGCCCACGGTAACGATAGCCGCCGAGTGCATGCACGTGTTGTGGCATCAGGCCGACATGCCCCATCACCGGAATGCCACGTTCAACGAGGTATGCGATGGTGTCGGCCATCTCCTTGCCGCCTTCGAGCTTTACCGCCTGTGCACCGGTTTCTGCCATCACACGCGCTGCTGAAATAAAGGCCTGTTCCTTCGATGCCTGATAACTGCCAAACGGCATATCAACAACCACCAAAGCACGCTTCGATGATTTCACCACGGCCTTGCCGTGCGCAATCATCAACTCCAGCGACACAGCAAGGGTACTTTCCATACCATACACCACCATGCCAAGTGAATCACCCACCAGTAATATGTCCACATACTCATCAAGAATGCGGGCAACAGGCGCGGTGTATGCAGTAAGCACCACGAGTGGTATTTCTCCCTTACGGGAGGTGATGTCTGTAACAGAAATTCGTTTTTGCATGTCTTACGTAATATACTTGATAATGACCCCTTCCCTCTCTTTTAGCTCACGAGGGAGGGTAAAGACAATAGTTGTGCCAACATTTACTTCACTTTCAATGGTAAATTTGCCACCCATGATCTCTACAAATTTCTTGGTAAGCGGCAACCCAAGGCCCGTTCCCTCATATTTACGGGAAATAGAGCTGTCTACCTGCCCGAAGGGTGCCATGGCACGGGAAATGTCCTTCGGCGCAATACCAATACCCGTATCTTTGACCTCAAAGGAGTAGGTATCATCAGCGGCATTGCGCCATGCAGTCACCCGCACCTCACCGCCTGCTGGCGTAAATTTAACCGCGTTCGAAAGCAGATTAAGTAATATCTGTTTGAGCTTCTTATTATCGGTCAGCATGATGACGGCATCTTTTGGCAGTGCTTCGGTCAGTTTTACCTTGGCCGATTCGGCACGTGGGCTGACAAGACGCATACTGTTCTGCACCAGCTTGGTGGCATTGGTTTCTGATACCTCAAGTTCCAGCTTACCCGCTTCCGCTTTAGAATAATCAAGAATATCATTGATAAGGCTAAGCAGATGCACACCGGAAGAGTGAATATCGCTGATATAGTCATGATATTTTTTGTTTGCCATCGGGGCGATGACTTCGTTTTTAATAATGTCTGAAAAGCCTATCACCGCATTGAGCGGTGTGCGCAATTCATGGCTGATATTGGCAAGAAACTGTGATTTCTCGCGGTTCTGCGCTTCGGCAGTTGCAGCCGCTTCGGCCAACTCAATATTCGCTTCATGCTGCCTGGCGATAATTGCTTCAGCGCGGCGAGAACTAAAAATAACGATGGCAAGAAATACCACAAACAGCACTATAATTCCTAATGTGCTGAATATTTGCATGTATTTTGCATGTTGTTGCGTATCCGAAATATCATATATCATTTCAAGTGCGCCATCGAGATTTCCTGATTCACCGCTCCTGATAGGTAATAATGACTGAAGAAGGCTTGCCTTTGGATTCCCCTGCAACTCAACATCATCTAAAACGTTATTCTTGGCACTGATACTGCGCAATTCCCGCACTACAAAATTCTTATCAGGAGATGCATTCTTACTAACCAGCTTACCCTGCCCGGTGGTATCCACACTCATCAGCAACATACCTGCTGCATTATAAATATTCACACGCACCAGCGGCATATGCCTGAAATGCTTTATTGTCTCCTGTGCAAATTGTATCACCTGAGGGTTACCACCAAGCGCAGAGGGATTATTAGTGGAGAGTGGCACGATAACGTCGCGATACTGTGTCCAGACCATCTCTGTATAGAACTTAGCGAGACTTTTATTATTTTGCTCAATCGTTGTCAGTGTATGGTCTAAAACTGCCTGTTTCAGATTGATGCCAGCCATAAAAGCCACCACTACGATGAGCGATACACTGATTAAGCTGAATATGCGTAAATTACTAAGCATCGATGGAAACACGCCTCTAGCATGATATTTCCCACCAGTATATTCTATTTCCATTAAGAATGTATTGAAGGCATTTCTTAGCAAGTAGTGGATTTTTATATAAAAAATGGTTAATTTTGTATACAAGATAGGCTATTGACACCAACCCGTGACATCGCTATAAAGCTCTTCCTTTAACAAAAACATAGATTTTTCGGGGATTTCCCATGAAAAGAACATTTCAGCCTAGCAACATCGTCCGCAAGCGTCGTCATGGATTCCGCTCACGCATGGCAACCGTTGGTGGCCGCCGCGTCATCGCTGCCCGCCGCGCTAAGGGTCGTAAGCGCTTAAGCGCATAGTTTTGCACTCCCGTATGGGTACGGGACGTATCAACCTGATTACCATCAAGGTACGCCGTGACTTCTTGACCGCCTCGCGCGGAAAGAGATGGGTTACGCCAAGATTTGTGCTGCTTACCGTAAAACGTGCTGATGATCACCCCATACGTGATATTGCGCGCGTTGGTTATACCGTAACCAAGAAAATGGGTAATGCGGTGGCACGCAACCGTATCCGCCGCCGCCTGAAACATGCCGCCGCACAAATTGCTGCACCTTATATGAAACCGTGCCATGACTATGTCATTATCTCACGCGAAGCCGCTCTTACGTGCGAATTTTCTGAAATTCTGCGTGACATGGAGTTTGCATTTTCCCGAATACACGCTAATAAATAACCCTTCGTAATTATAGAGGTTCCATGAAGTCGTTTTTACACATGTGTTTGCGTGTATATCAGCTATGTATTTCGCCACTACTCGGCACACATTGTCGCTTTGTGCCAAGCTGTTCATGCTACGCACATCAGGCACTCGAAAAGCATGGCACCTTAAGAGGCAGTCTGCTTGCCGCAAAACGCCTGCTTAGATGCAATCCCTTTTTTGCTTCTGCATACGACCCTGTACCCGATAACCATTCACAGAAATAATCATGCCCAACCAACCCGATTATACTCGCCTGTTTATCACCATTTTTATCGCCGCCGTCATATTAATGAGCTGGCAGGCAATGGTTGAATATCCGCGCCGCCAGCAACTGGCTACCCTTCATGCAAAGCAGCTTGAGGAAAAAGCAAGAATCAAGGCTCTGGAAGCAAAAACACTTGCAGGCAAAGAAGGAGAAGTTACTGGCAAGCCATTGACACGCAGTGAACTGCTGGTGCTCTCACCCCGCGTTACGTTCAAAACAGAGAAGCTGCAAGGCTCTATCGCGCTCAAAGGCGCACGGCTTGATGACCTTATTATGCCTAAATACCGTGTAGAGCTTTCAGACACCAGCCCTGCCGTTACCCTTTTCTCACCGAATGGTAATATGAATGCCTATTTTGCACAGGCAGGCTGGGTAGCATCCGATACAAAAACACAGGTGCCAGACCAGAACAGCTTGTGGCAGACCGACAAAAATAATTTCACCGCCGGTGAAGTTGTGACACTGCGCTGGACAAACAACGCCAACGTAACCTTTATCCTCTCTATATCTCTTGATGAACACTACATGTTCCAGATACATCAGCGCGTTGAGAATATGTCGGGTGCACCCATCAGTGTAACGCCATATGCCTACATCAACCGTCAGCATGAAGAAGATCCGAGCATCCAGCATTACGCCATTTTGCATGAAGGCCCGCTGGGCGTTATGCAGGAAGCATTGGAAGAAATTTCATACGAAGATTTACGCAAGGAAAAAAAATCGTTTGATAATGCCTCCGGCTGGCTGGGTATTACCGATAAATACTGGCTTGCTGCATTGATTCCAAATGAGAAAGGGTTCAAAGGCAGCTTCAGCCATTACACCAAAAACAGTCACAACCGCTATCAGGTGGATTATGTTTCCAAGCCACAGCATGTACAACCTGGTGGCCATGCAGAAAGCAGCGTGCGCCTGTTTGCTGGCGCCAAGGAAATCCGTGTAATTGATGCGTATGCCACAGGCGATGTGAAGCACCCACCTATTCCGCTGTTTGACCGCGCAGTGGATTTCGGCGTGCTATATTTCCTTACCAAACCAATGTTCCTGATGCTGAATTTCTTCTTCACGCATACCGGTAATTTTGGTATCGCCATTTTGCTGCTTACAATCATGGTAAAACTGTTCATGTATCCACTAGCCAACAAGTCGTATAAGGCCTCCGCACAGATTCGCCGCCTGCAACCTGAAATGCAGAAATTGCGTGAGCGCTATGGTGATGACCAGATTCGTATGCAGCAAGAACTCATGGCATTATACAAACGCGAGAAAGTAAATCCTGCGGCAGGCTGCCTGCCACTGCTTATCCAGATGCCGGTATTTTTTGCACTGTATAAAGTGTTATTTGTTACCATTGAAATGCGCCATGCGCCGTTTTTTGGCTGGCTGAAAGACTTATCCGCCATCGACCCGTCTAACATCTTCACGCTGTTTGGCCTGCTGGATTGGAGCCATCCGAGCTGGATGCATCTGGGTATTTTACCGATACTCATGTGTGCCACCATGGTAATTCAAATGAAGCAACAACCCAAACCAACCGACCCTATTCAGGCAAAAATTATTGGTATTATGCCGTATTTCTTTCTGTTTATCTTCGCAAGCTTTCCAGCCGGTTTGGTGCTCTATTGGGTGTGGAGTAATATTCTTTCCATCATCCAGCAGCATGTGATTTCAAAAAAACATGGTGCACCTCATAAGGCAAAGGCGTGAGTCTGTTCAAAAAACCCTGCCGCTTCATAGCAGGTGCTGCAACACCAGATGCACTGCCGCCCTGCACGCATCCAGAGATAGCCTTTATTGGCCGATCTAATGTAGGTAAATCCAGCATCATCAATGCGCTGGTTGGGCAAAAAGCACTGGCACGCACATCGCAGACGCCCGGGCGTACGCAGCAGCTCAATTTTTTTCTGCTGGACGAACGGCTGATGATGGTGGATATGCCAGGTTATGGCCATGCCAGCGTATCTAAGAAAGAAAAACGCCAGTGGAGCAGCCTTACCAAAAATTACCTCATGGGTCGTCAGAGCTTAAAGCGCATCTGCCTGCTCATCGACAGCCGCCGTGGCGTTATGGAGATTGATGATAATTTTATGGATCTGCTGGATGAAACCGCCGTATCTTACCAGATCGTGCTAACCAAAGCCGATACGCTTAAGCCTAAAGAGCTTGAGGATGTGTTGCAAAACGTGCATAAGGCGTTAAAATTGCACGCAGCAGCGCACCCACAGATACTGGTTACCAGTGCTGCTGATAAGCAAGGCATCGAATCATTACAGGAAGAACTGGCAGCATTTGCACTAAGCGAGACAAGAACATGAAAACAAGACAGTTAAAAACAACCGATGCGTGGCTTAAAACCGTATCCACTTTGTCGGAAGCCTTGCCCTATATGCGGCAATTTGCTGATGAAACCTTCGTCATCAAATACGGTGGTCATGCCATGGGCGATGCCGCGCTCTCACGGCAGTTCGCTGAAGATATTGTATTGCTCAAGCAGGTGGGCATTAACCCGATTGTGGTGCATGGTGGTGGCCCGCAGATTGGTAAAATGCTGGAACGACTGAAGATACAAAGTTCTTTCATTGATGGTCTGCGTGTGACGGATGCCGCAACCGTTGAGATCGTAGAGATGGTACTTTGCGGCTCTATCAATAAACAGATTGTATCAGAAATTAATGCTGCTGGCGGTATGGCGATTGGTATTTCCGGCAAAGACGGTCAACTGATTGAGGCGCGCAAAATCCGCCGTCACGCCAAAGACCCAGATTCAAATATTGAAAAAATTCTGGATCTGGGTTTTGTGGGCGAGCCAGTACGCATCAACCCCACTATCATTCAGGAATTTTCTGAATCCAACATCATTCCGGTGATTGCGCCTATTGGTCTTGGCCCGAATGGCGAAACCTTCAATATCAATGCGGATACCGCAGCAGGCGCGATTGCCGCCGCACTCGCGGCCGCCAAGCTCATGATTCTTACCGATGTGCCGGGTGTGCTGAATAAGGATAAAGAACTTATCAGCGAACTCACCATTAGCGAAGCGCACAAACTTTCAAAGGATGGTGTCATCACTGGCGGCATGATTCCCAAAATGGAAACCTGCATTCACGCCCTGGAAAATGATGTGGAGGCCGCGCATATTTTAGATGGCCGCCTGCCGCATGTGTTGCTGCTGGAAACCTTCACCAAATACGGTGCCGGCACGATGATTTACAGGGATTAAACTTATCCTAACGAGTCAACCGTATTTGAGCCCTGCTTATTATATCCTGAACTATGTCTTCGAAAATGTCCCTTAGCTGTTCTGGAGTAGGGGATAAAAAGCTGTGTGCTGGGCTTGTAGCACAACTGCTCATAAGTGGGAAGTTAACTGTGCCAGTCTCAAGTACTATTGTATACAGCATGATACCCTGCGCCTTAATTGCAGTACATAGATTTATAAGCGTGGTATCATCGTTGGAAGTGCTACCACCTCCCCAAAATGTAGTGTTTGTTCCATCAGTCATAAGCACCATAAATTTCAGATTGCGATCACCAAATTCACGTGGCAAATCTGGTTTAGCAGCACTCCATACACCGCGCCAGTTGGGTGAAAGAGCAAGCCACCCCCACAGCGCGCCTACATTTATGCGTGTATATGCCCCGGGTTGCCCTGACTGAGCAGCTGCAGCAGCTTTTAACACGGCCTTATTGCTTTCTCCAAACACCACAGTGGGAAGCTGTGAAGTTTCTATATCCCACCCACCCACGTTATTTAAATTAGGATGAAAAGGAATTGAAGCCGGCGCCCCACCTATTTGCCTGCCTGGCGTACGAAACCGAGTTGCCTCAGAAGTTGGCGCAACATCACTTACGTCAACATATGAATTCACGGGGTTATCATTATTACGTGTTGCTAAATATCCTTTCCCCTGTTGATTTATCCAATAATCATATCTTGCAACCCATGCATTTTGCGCCCAGTTTCTGGCTTGTAGCATTGATGCCGGAAATGCAACTGCGACAGAGTAGGGGACAATACTGATATGTAAGCGCGGATTCTCTGCTTCACCATCGAAGAGTAACTCAATTGCATAGTCCGTAGCTTCCCGCAGCCTTTGAACCGGCAGCCCACCAAGAAAACCCATCGAACCGGAATTATCAAGCACAAAAGCAATTTCAATATGGGTATCCGTTCTATCAAGATCATTCGTAGCTCTGGCTTCGGCAACTATCATACCATTGTCGCCAGCACCAAGTAGCTGAACCATTGAATGATTGATGCGTACATACGCAGAGCCCTCAACTTCCCCTGTAAATGGCCTTTTAGGATCTGATATACGATCCGCGTCATCGCGAGAACCAAAACGTGTTAGCCTGTTAATGCGAACATTCACCACTTCCGTACCGGCATATCCCGCCGGATAATTCGCATGAAAAACCCTTACGGCTTCCCGCTCAGGGTTAACTCCTTCAACATCGATAGCCGCTGCAAGCACGGCTGCATCCAACGCATTCTGAACCTTTTGGTGCACCAGATAATAACGTGCACCATCGATAGCCACTGCCGTTACGCCAATCACTGCAACACTACTGACGGCAAAAGTGATAGCTGTTGCGCCAGATACAGACCTGAGGAGATTACCTAATGTTTTCATGCTTTTTGGCTCTTTTTCTATGTAATAATCCACCTGAGTAATGTAGATTATTGTACATTATTTTAATAAAATTTACACGTTATTTTATTAAAATAAATTAATGATTAATTAATTAGATTGCAGTACAATTTTTTATGATCGTACGCAGAATAACACACAGGTAGTTAAATAATCATGAAAAAAATTGCCAGTTAATCGTATGAAAAAAAAACATATAATTCATCATTCTAATAATTTCAGAAAGAACCGTGATGGTGCTACTGCTCTTGAGTTTGCGATAATTGCTCCAGTGCTTTTTCTGCTAATGATGGGAATCATGGAGTTTGGGCTTATTTTTATTTCCAGCATGATACTGGAAGGGGCTGGATCCATCGCCGGACGCACTGGCAAAACAGGATACAGCGAAGGAGAAAGAACTGCCTTCATACGCGGTGAAATACTTAGATTATCAGGAAATTATCTGGATCCCGCACGTATTAATATTAACATCCTTCATTATGGCACATTTGGCGACGTAGGAGATCCGGAGCCGTGCATCAATCCCACTACCCCTCCCTGCCCGGGCGTTGCTGGCACCAACTTTGTAGACGTTAATGGTAATGGTACATGGGATTTAGATCAGGGCATTTCAGGTCCCGGCCAACGCGATCGAATTGTATTATATAGAATAACTTATGACTGGCCAATTATTACACCACTGATGCGCAACATTATAGGTAACGCTGCTGGTGAATTCAGAATAACAACAAACACCCTAGTAAAGAATGAAGGATTTTAGTATATGCGCCGTGCATTGATACCAAAAATATTTAAAAACAACAAAGGCGTAGCAGCCATAGAGTTTGGCCTGATTTTACCCATACTTGTTGTATTATTTGTAGGATTAGCCGAGATAAGCTGGTATGCACTTTCGCTTCAGAAGCAGGACAAAGCCACAAGTGACATGGCAGATCTCATCACACAAAATAAGCAGGCAACCTTGCAGCTGCTTAATGGCTATGCCGATGCAATTGACCAGATAATGGATCCGTTCGATCTGAATGGTACAGTGATTGTAAGTTCTGTGGCAGCAATAAGCAGAGCAGATGCTGACGCAGTAGATCTTGCTTTAGCAGCACCATCTGCTAGAGACGCCCGAGCACCTATAAAGGTATTAAAAGGTTGTCGTAGAGGGTGCGTTGTATGGCAGTGGAAGAGAGGGCCAGATACAAGTACTATCGGCGCCACCGGAGGAGAAGCACAATTACCTGGCGGTTACGGAATCCAGGATGCAACGCATAATGTGCTGGTTGTAGAAACCGTAAGACGCCATACAACACTTACTAATTTTGCTGATCCTTTTGTACAGCGCATGTTGTCACCAGTAAGACGTATAGTCTTATTAAAGCCACGCGAGCAAACCAATGATGGCGACATGACAACCCCGCCAACCTAATCTCACTTGCACATAACGCCGCTTGCGTTATGTTGCGTTAAATGAAAACCATTCTTATCACAGGCGGTGCGGGCTTTATTGGCTCGCATCTAAGCCGCAAGTTGCTTTCTGCCGGAAACAGAGTCATCATTCTGGATGATTTTTCCACGGGCAGCCGCGGCAATATTGAAGACCTTTTGCAAAATCAAAACTGCTCACTGATTGAGCATGACATCACTCAACCACTCACCATCCACCATTCACTGTCCACCGTTCACCAGATATACAACCTCGCCTGCCCTGCCTCACCGCCGGCCTATCAGGAAGACCCTATTAAAACCACACTCACGAATGTGATTGGTATGCGCAATGTGCTTGAGCTGGCCAAACAAACGGGGGCGCGCGTATTGCAGGCATCAACGAGTGAAATATACGGCGATCCACAAGTACATCCGCAGCCGGAAAACTATCTGGGCAATGTAAATACCATTGGCCCACGCGCCTGCTATGACGAAGGAAAACGCTGCGCAGAAACGCTGTGTTTTGATTATCACCGCCAGCATAAAGTTGATATTAAAGTAGCGCGGATTTTCAATACCTATGGCCCCGCCATGGCAAAGGATGATGGGCGCGTGGTCACCAATTTTATTTATCAGGCTCTCGAAAATCGGGCGATTACCATGTATGGCGATGGTTCACAAACGCGCTCATTCTGTTACGTCGATGATATGGTTTCTGGCCTCATCGCGCTGATGGAAAGCGCTGCAGGCATTACTGGCCCAATCAATCTAGGCAATCCTGATGAATTCACCATGGAAGAATTGGCAGAGCTGGTACTGGAAATTACTGGCTCATCCTCACCTCTGGAATATAAACCCCTGCCGCAGGATGACCCGCTGCAACGCCAGCCGGATATTACACTCGCGAAGAAATTTCTGAACTGGCAGCCAACGATTAAATTGCGGACTGGGCTGGAAAAAACGATTGCACATGCGAAAAAACATATCCACCAAGCGGCTTAACAGACTTCGTCATTCCTGTCCCCGCTTTCGCGGGGATAAACTCCAGCAGGAATCCAGCTTACTTAATAATAAGACGCCAGAAGCCTGCTGACTTCTGGCTTTTCTGGATTCCGTGCTCGTATTTCTACTGAAATACTCCACGGAATGACAATATCACAGAGGCTTAGGCCATTGCAGCCCTTTGCAGCTTATGGCAAGCCCGGTGGCATCATCCGTTTCTATAAGCACGCCGCACACGGTTGCTGCACCGCTTGCTGCTTCCATTTTCGCTTTAGGGATTTTGGTGAGGAAACGCTCTAATGGGCCCGTCGGTTCAAAACCAATCACCGAATTATAATCGCCGCACATGCCTGCATCTGTTTGGTAGGCAGTGCCTTTTGGTAATATGCGCGCATCAGCGGTTGGCACATGCGTGTGACTACCCACCACAGCACTCACGCGGCCATCCAGATACACACCCATCGCCATTTTTTCCGATGTGGCTTCGCAGTGCATATCTACGAATATGGATGCTCCCTTTGTGAGGCGCATGGTTTCCAATACCCTATCCGCCGTGGCAAACGGGCATGCTGTATGTTCTTTATGAAATACCTGCCCGAGCAGGTGAATCACGGCAAGTGACCGGCCATCGGCTAATTGCAACGTATAGACGCCGCTGCCCGGTGTTTTATCTGGGAAGTTATGCGGGCGGAGAAAACGTTTTTCGGTGGCGAGATAAGAATAGCTTTCCTTCTGATCCCACACATGGTCACCGCCCGTTACCACATCCACACCGGCTACGAATAAGTCTTTGCAGATTTTCGGGGTGATGCCGAAACCACCAGCTGCATTATCGCCACTGGCAATCACTGCATCAAGTTTATGTTCCGCGCGAAGTTTGGGCACGGCCTCAATCACCGCATCGCGCCCAGACCTTCCAACAATATCACCAAGGAAAAGTAATTTCACAATTTACGAACATTCCCTGCCAGCTTTAATAATTTTATCCCATCTCTCGCCGGCCAATTGCTCCAAACGCGTGACATCAAATACCCGTTGCTCAATACCGCCGTTAACTTCAAGTTTTTCTTTCATTGCACCAGCCTTAACCAACCTGTCAATCTGGGCTTTGCTAAAAAGCTCTTTAACCCTGCTGGCTGGTATTACAGCATACCCATCCCTAAAAGCCTGTTCAGAAAATTGTGCAAGAAACCCAACCGCTACACGCGCTACGCGTTTGTTTTCTTGAGCTTCAAAATTATTATCAACCATAAGCATCCCTTAGTTAATATTCGGTAATACTATACCCATCTCAGTAATAATTGCATCCAGTTTCTCATCGGTGCTTTCTGCGGGAATTGCATCTGCTTTCTGACAGAAAAACGCCACGCCGAACACTTTTAAGTTGTTGTTTTTCTGCTTAAGTTTATGGATTGCACGGTCGTAATACCCTGCACCATACCCCAACCGGTGACCCACCGCATCAAACGCTACCAGCGGCACCAACAGTACATCTGGTACGGTAATCGGCGCAGTTGATGGTGGAATAGCAATGCCATAAGCGCCTGTTTCCAATACATCATCTGGCTTATACTGGCGGAAAATAAGCTCACGGTTATTAAGCGTCACCGGCAAACATAATTGCTGTCCCCTGCCCGCTAATGCAGCAAGCGCCGGAAACACATCCAACTCTCCACGAATGGCTACATAACCCGCAACAACTGCATTATGTGGAACAAGTTTCAGCACATGCGGAATGATTTGCTGGCTGGCTGCTGCGCGCACATCTGGCTGTATAGCCTGCCTGATGTAAAGAAATCCGGCACGGAGAGAAGATTTATCAATTGTCATTTGGGAATAATATTACTTTCGTCATTCCGGCGAAAGCCGGAATCTAGCCTATCTATTTTTTGGATACCGGCTTCCGCCGGTATGACAGAAACCAGAAAGTGAACGGAACCGCCATGGCCGTTGGTTGAAAACAAATCGCATGCGGACCCTTAAGTTAAGGTGGGCGCCGTGTGTGCAAAGGCAAGACCTTCACCAGGGACAGCTCCCTATAGCAATGCTATCGGCCCAAGGATTATGTAACCTATCGCACCGAGCAGAACCGTTCGGCACGCATACTAGCGCATTTCTGCACTCTCAGCAATCTTTTCAATACGCGCCGCTATATCTTCCAGTGTGATTGCCATCGCCGCCTCAATTTCCTGCGCTTTCTTGCCGTTATCTTCCGGCGCGTGCGTCATGAAATATTCGGTTTCCTTTTTACTTTCCACTAACTCATCGGCAAGCATGAGGGCTGCCATGACCAGCATCATCGGCTCGCTTGGCTTGTTTTTCCCATTTTTACTGCTAAAAAACAATGAATTAACCCGATCATTGACCTCATCGGCCAAAAGTCGCAGATGTTCTTCCTGCCCATCCCCGCATGCCACGCTATAATCGCGCCCGCCTATTTTGATGTTTACCACACTCATAGGCTTTCTCCCGTTATTTCAATAGATTGCGTATTTAGCCGTTTTTTCTTGTTAATTGGTTTATGACAGTTTTGTGGCTAAAATCAACCAAAACCCCGTTTTGCAACACAGCAAAAAACCAATTGTCATAAACTTTTCATGATACTTTAGGACGTTATAGGTTAAGCTTAGGGTGAAGAAAACAAGGTAAAACGCAGACTATGGTTCCTAATTACATACCAGACGAAGAATCACAGGCCGCTATCCGCGAGAATATTCGCGCGAAGACCTATGAGTCTGCCCTGCCCGCTATAGAAAAAGGTGTGGATGATGCCGTAAGCAATGTGCGCGATAACATCATTGAAGTAGATGGTGTGAAAAAGGACGGCGGCTTCTGGGGATTCCTCAAAAGCATGATTTTCAAACTGGCAAAGATGTTTAATTTTGAAAAAACACTCGCCAAATGGTTCGGCTCGCCCATTCCTGAAAAAGAAGAACAAAGAGCAGCGGCTGCACAGGTAGCCGATACGGTGAGCACAGCTCTGACTGATCCTAAATTTGAATATGAAAACAAACAGCAATTTGAAGCGAAATTGAGCAAACGTATCAAAGATGATCTGATTGCAAAACGTGAACAACTGAAAGCAACCAACGATAAAAATAGTATGGCTTCTTTCAGCGATGAGCAGTTTGAAGTAATCGCAAGCAAAGCAGCGAAGTCAGCCAGTGATAAATTGTCTGAAATGGGACATTTTGGCGATGATGGAAGCGTCAAAGGCCAGAACATGTATCTTTCACCAGTTGATACCATCGCGAAGGAGAAAGTAAAAGGTTCGCTGGCAGCCCTGCCCGATGCAGATAAAGAAAAACTAGCCCAGCTAACCAGTGCCAAGGAATTTGGTGATACACAGATTGACGTGCTCAGTAATGTCATCGGCCCTAAAATGGCAGAGTTGGAAGGAAGAAAAGATGATCTGAAGGCACAGGGAAGCCTTGCTTATTCGAATGTATCGGGCGAGATCCGTGCAGCGCTTATCAAAAATAAAGCCTACATCAATGATGCCGGCGGCATGAATATGGATGATAACAGGCTCACGATCCTTGCTGACCAAATCAGCACATCCTTCGTAAAAGACTCCAATGGACTTGGTGTTACCGCAGCACCAACGCAGGAATTTTCTGTTGCCTCAGCAACGCGCAAACGCAGTTTTATTCGCAGTACTGTGCAATCAGAATTAGATAAAAGCCTGAGTCAGATTTCAGCTGATTCGATAGAATCTGAAATACGCGCGAGTGCCAATGAACAAGCAGGCGGCGTGGTTATTGGCTGGCTTACCCGCGGCATCTTGGCTCCTTCAGCAAATGAACAGGCAAAACTTGCAACATTCCTGCATGATAATGCCAATGCAACTATCAATGAAGAAGTAAACAGATCGTTCGATAACAATGAACGCACTTTCGATAAAGAACGTATCATCAAAAGCATGGAAGCAAAATTTGACGCTGGACTTGCCGACGGGAGTGTACCGGCTTCATGGAAAGAACACGCCGACAGCGTGAAGGCCAATATCAGAAAAACCATTGATGAAAAATTGAGCCCTCAGATTCCTCAACTCAATCAGGCACTGGCAGCGGCAGCTGATTCAGCACCCCCTATGCCAGCACAGCCACCCCTGATTGAAGGTTTTGCCATGGACACAAGATATAACGCACGAGATGGTTCATTGGTAGGCGCGCCAGGCAGCAGCCCTGCAGGAGATCGTGGCGCCACTACACCTGTCCGTACAAACGGCCTAGCATAAATTCTTCCCCAAAAATGCCGTGGCGGCTTTTATGCCTTCCATATCTATCGAATGGCCAAGATATTCGCGCGTATGTGTTTCCGCCTTCACACCATGTTGCGCCAGTGCATTCGCGGCACGTTCCATGGAAGCATAAGGCACCACATCATCCATGTTGCCATGAATCAGGCACACGGGTGGGCGGGCAGTAATCTCTTTCGCCAATTCATCCGGCCCAATCAATGAACCGGAAAAGCCTACCACTGCGCCAATTTGCGGACTGCGGCGCAGCGCTACATGCAGTGCCGTCATCGTACCTTGTGAGAAACCAACCAGCGCAAGTTTAGTATTATCAAGCGAAAGTACTGCCAGTTGCTCATCAATAAATGCGTTCAGAATTTCAGCGGCACCACGCACGCCAGCAAGCAAATGCTGCGGTTGCCTGTCCATCAATGAAAACCACTGGAACCCATAGGGATTCGCTTCACAGGGATACGGCGCATTAGGCGCTATAAAATGCGCATCCGGCAGCGCAGGCGCAAATACATCAGCGAGGTCGATAAGGTTCGAGCCATCGGCGCCCCAGCCATGCAGGATGAGTACGAGTTGTTTTGCCTTGCTGCCAGAGCGGGGTTTGCGTATTGGGCCGGTAAGTGAATTAGTCATGAGTCATGAGTCCTTGGTCATGTGCAATAGATTTATAGTAGACAGGTGTATTGCAATATACCATCTTCGCATCCAACGCAATCAACCCATGACTCATGACCCATGACTAAAGACACGCTCTACCTCATCGACGGTTCTGGCTTCATCTTCCGCGCCTATTTTGCCATCAAGCGCGATATGACCAACCCCAAGGGTGTTCCGGTAAAAGCCGTGTATGGCTTTCTGACAATGATACAGAAACTTATGGACGGCAATGGCTGTGGCTACGCTGCGGTGATATTTGATGCCGGACGCAAGACTTTCCGCAATGATATTTACCCGGCCTACAAAGCCAACCGCCCCCCTGCCCCTGATGATTTAGTGCCGCAATTCGCGCTGGTGCGTGAAGCCGCGGAAGCACTGAATTTACCCTCTATCGAACTTACGGATTATGAGGCTGATGACATCATCGCAACCTACGCGATGCAGGCGAAAGCCAAGGGCATGGAGGTAGTAATTGTATCTTCCGATAAGGATTTGATGCAGCTCATCCAGCCGCATATCTGCCTGTATGACGCCATGAAGGAAAAGGATATTTGTGAACCGGAAGTGCTGGAGAAATTTGGTGTATCGCCGGATAAGGTGCTGGATGTGCTGAGCCTGATGGGTGATTCATCAGACAACGTACCGGGTGTGCCGGGCATTGGGCCGAAGACCGCAGCAGAACTCATCAACCAGTTCGGTGATCTGGAAACATTGCTGGCACGCGCCGGAGAGATCAAACAGGATAAACGCCGCGAAACATTGGTACAGAATGCCGATAAAGCACGGCTTTCCAAACAACTGATCACGCTAAAACACGATGTACCGAACCTGCCGCCCCTTGAATCGCTTGTTATCCGCGAGCCAGACCCAGCAAAACTGATGGCCTTCATGCAAGAGCATGGTTTTAAATCGCTAGCAAATAGGCTTCAGGAAAACAATGCCAAGCCACCCGTAGTCCCATCTTCACCTGAAACCCGAAGCCCGAAGCCTGAAGCCTTTTATTCTATTGTGCGCGACGAAGCCACACTCATTCAGTGGATAGAAAAAGCCTGTAAAAAGGGCGCGGTGGCATTTGATACGGAAACCACATCACTCAATGCCATGCAGGCGGAGATGGTTGGATTTTCATTATGTGTGGATGTGGGTGAAGCGTGTTATGTGCCGCTTTTGCACAAGGCTTCGGGTTCTGGGCTTCAGGTTTCAGGTATTGCCCTAGACCTTTTTTCCCTGAAGTCTGAAACCTGTAGCCTAGAGCCTGATCAAATCCCCCTGCCCCGCGCTATCCAACTGCTCAAGCCACTGCTGGAAGATGAAGCAGTGCTGAAAATCGGCCATAACATTAAGTATGATTGGCTGATAATGAATCATTACGGTATCGAAATAAACCCTATCGAAGATACGATGCTGCTTTCCTATGTGTTGCATGCAGGTGAGCATGGGCAAGGCATGGATGAACTAGCAGAAAAATACCTGCAATATAAAACCATTAGATTTTCCGACGTCACCGGCACCGGCAAGAACCGCCTGCGCTTTGACGAGGTGGAGATTGAAAAGGCAGCGCAATACGCGGCCGAAGATGCCGATATTACCTTACGGCTTTATGAAGTGTTCAAGCCGCAGGTTATCCAGCAAAGAATGCTCACGCTCTATGAAACCATTGAACGGCCACTCGTGCCCGTGCTTGCGCACATGGAGCGTGCAGGTATTATGGTGGATACCGCGAAACTGCGCGGGCTTTCCAACGATTTTGCGCTGCGTATGCGCGATTATGAGCAGGAAGTATATAAGCTCGCAGGCCACCCGTTTAACATCGCATCACCTAAGCAATTAGGCGAAGTGCTGTTTGATGAAATGAATATTGAAGGCGGCAAAAAATCCGCCAAAAGCGGTGCCTATGGCACAGACAGCAGCGTGCTGGAAGAACTGGCGGAGCAAGGCCACACCATCGCAGAAAAGGTGCTGCTATGGCGGCAACTCGCCAAGCTCAAAAGCACCTATAGCGATTCATTGCCGGAACAGATAAACCCGAAAACCGGCCGCATCCACACAAGCTACGCGATGGCGATTGCCTCCACCGGCCGCTTAAGCTCAACGGATCCGAATTTGCAAAACATTCCCATACGCACGGTGGAAGGGCAGAAAATCCGCGAGGCATTCATAGCAAAAGAGGGCTGCGTGCTGGTATCGGCCGATTATTCGCAGATTGAGCTGCGTTTACTTGCGCATATGGCAAATATCGATGTACTGAAAAATGCCTTCAAGCATGGCGATGATATTCATGCCATCACTGCCAGCCAGATGTTTGGTGTGCCGGTAAATGCGGTAGATAGCGACCTTAGGCGCAAAGCCAAGACTATTAATTTCGGCATTATTTATGGCATCTCCGCGCACGGACTTGCCGCACGCCTTGGTATCAGTCGTTCGGAAGCGGCCACCTATATTGAGCAGTATTTCCGGCAATATCCGGGCATCAATGATTATATGGAAGCCTCTATCGCCTTCGCCCGCAAGCACGGCTATGTGGAAACGCTTTACGGACGGCGTTGCCATGTGCCCGCCATTAACGATAAAAATGGCGCACGCCGCCAGTTTTCTGAACGTGCGGCTATCAACGCACCGTTGCAGGGCACGGCGGCCGATATCATCAAACGGGCGATGGTAGCAATAGATAGGCTTCAGGCGTCAGGCTTCAGGCATCAGAAAGATACTACTTCTAACCTGAATCCTGAAGCCCGAAACCTGACGCCTGTTACAATGCTCCTCCAAGTCCACGACGAACTGGTGTTCGAAGTGCCGGAAGCGCACGTGGAAGAAGCCAAAACCTTAGTCAAAAAATGCATGGAACAGGCGGCCTCCCTCTCTGTGCCGCTGGTGGTGGAATGCGGCCACGGGAAGCAATGGAAGGAAGCGCATTAATACTGGACTTCCTGCATATTTCATGGTGTTGTTAGCCGATTTTTGAACCTTTGGAGCAAACCATTGTCTGATACTGCTGCGTTTACCAAAAAATTGAAGCCCGTCATCGTTTCCGGCAAAGAAGTATTGCCTATTATTGAAGGTGGCAAGGGTGTTTCCGCCACCAGCGGCAAAAGCTCTGGCGCATTTGCTGCGGCTGGGGCTGTGGGTACATTTTCCGGTGTAAATGCTGATAGTTATGACGCGCAAGGCAATATTGTGCCGTATGAATACAAGGCTTCAACGCGCCGTGAACGCCATGAAGAATTGGTAGATTTAAGTTCGCGCGGCGGCATCGCGCAGGCGAAGATCGCGCATGATATTTCCGGTGGCCAAGGCCGTATCCACACCAATGTGCTGTGGGAAATGGGCGGCTGCGAGCGTATCCTGCAAAATATACTTGAAGGCGCAAAAGGTATGGTGCATGGCGTTACCTGCGGTGCGGGTATGCCATATCGCCTTGGCGACATTTGCGCGTATTACAAAGTGCATTACCACCCGATTATTTCTTCTGGCCGCGCGTTTAATGCGCTGTGGAAACGCTCTTACCAGCGCACCTCGGAATGGCTTGGCAGCGTGGTATATGAAGATCCTTGGCTGGCGGGCGGGCATAACGGCCTTTCTAACGCTGAAGACCCGGAAAAACCGCAAGACCCGTACCCACGCGTGGCAGAACTACGCAAGGTGATGAATGGGTTTGGTTTGCAGAATACCCCCATCATCATGGCAGGCGGCGCATGGCATTTAAAAGAATGGGAACACTGGCTGGATAATCCTGAGATTGGCCCCATTGCTTTCCAATTTGGTACACGCCCGCTGCTTACAGTGGAAAGCCCCGTGCCCGACGCATGGAAAAAACGCCTGATGACGCTGGAAGAAGGCGACGTGTTCTTAAACCAGTTCTCCCCCACCGGTTTTTATTCGTCGGCCGTGAATAACGATTTTATCAAGGAACTGCGCGGACGCTCTGAACGCCAGATTGAATATCGCACTGAGCCGGAAAATTATTTCACCGAACCGCTGCCCGTGGGCGCACGTGGCCGCCCTGTATTTGTTTCTCCGGAAGACCGCGCACGCGCCGAGGAATATATTAAAGCGGGCTTCATCGAACCGATGAAAACACCGGATTCCAGCCTGATTTTTGTAACACCGGAAAAAGCCAACCAGATTATCAAAGACCAGATCGATTGTATGGGTTGCCTAAGCCATTGCCGCTTCTCCAACTGGAAAGACCATGATGATTACACCACTGGAAAAAAGGCTGATCCGCGCAGCTTCTGCATCCAAAAAACCCTGCAGGATATTGTGCATGGCGGTGACATCGAAAATAATCTGATGTTCTCCGGCCATAATGCATACCGTTTTAAGAGTGACCCTTTCTATAAGGATGGATTCGTCCCAACCATCAAGGAATTGGTGGATAGGATTATGACGGGGTACTAACCACGCCTACTTCTTAAAATTATGCTTAGGCTCGAAACGTTTGGATTCTTCCAGTTTGTTCAGGCGTTCTTTTACAAAGTACACCATGTAGTTCAGGTCTTTCTCTGGAATGTCTTCGGCATTCTGGCGAATGGTTTCCATGATGTCATAGGCCGCTTCCATTTCGCCGCGCTTTTCATGCACCACAGCCACCATCTGCTGCGCCCACACAGGCACACCATCATTCACCATGGGTTTAGCTACTTTAAGTGCTAAGTCTTTATCTTCCAGACGGTGCATAGCCAGATAGATAGATTGCAGCAACCACCACCATTTGCGCGGTACATCGCGTGATGCATGCTCATAAAGATAATCCACAATATAGCGCACATCTGCAGTGTTCTGGGTCTGGCTGAAATAATAGGTCGCCATGGAAGGCATCATGTCTGAGCGTGCATCCAGCCCATCGAGTAACTTAAACCAGAGGTAGAGTTTACTGAAATCGTAATAACGCAGCGATGTAAAACGCCCATAGGTATCGCCGGCATTCTGGATAGTGTGGGCGAGTACCCGAAAATAAAATTGTTTGTCACCAAAACTAAGTGCCTCTACCACCTGCTTACCTGGCACTTCCGGCACAATCCCCAAATCGGGGCGGTTATCTTTCGTGCTCTGCCAGAACACCACCTGACATGCCAATACCAAGACAAACAATCCATGTATTGTTGTGATTTTCTTTCTGATCAGCTGCATCGCTAGAATTGCTTACGCTTAAAATCAAGAATCGCTGCAATCAAAAGCAACGGAATGAAAATTGCTGCCTGCAACACAAACCAATACCATTCCTGCGGTACTGTAAATCCATATACAAGCCATTCTGTTTTGGCAAAGAAATCAAGCCGCGGCACAATGGAAGATATGGCCTTCAGTACATATTTCAAAATTAGATATGGCATCTGCCCCATACTGGGCGCATCCGCTGCTATGACAAAAAACGCCATCATACGCGAGAGCACATAAAACCCCATGCACGCAAGCACAGAGGTCACTGCGCTCTTCAACGTAAATGCACTGAACAATGCAAGTGCCACCACAAGTGAAGCCTCAAGCAGCAAGCTGATTGCCCACCCCATATAGCCTTCCATATTTAAAAGCCCAAGCGCAGCAATGACACCTACTACCGGAACCACTAATAGCAACGCCACCACACTGAACCCAAGCCAGTACGCTACCACCAGATTTGAACGGGAAATCGGACGCGATAACATTACGTCTATTTCCTTGCTGTCAAAAGCACTGCGTATATGAAAACACACAAACACAATAAGTCCAACCGCCAATATCAGGCGCGCAGAACCAGCCGCATAGGTAAGTGTCATCTGCTGTTCTTCAAGGAATGCTGTGCTGCCAAGTGTTGCTGATATGGCTGCAGCACATACCACACCGATTAACACACCGATGAATAACTTATCACGAAACGCTGTGAGTAATATGTAACGGATGCTGGTAAGCATAAAATTCTACAGCTTAAAACTGAAGTGGTCGCGGGTCATTGGTGAATTTCTCATATACGGCTTTGTCCGTAGGGTGTGCGTTACCATTGGTGCCTACGATAGTTGCCTTAATAAATATCACCAGCTCTTTAACATCATGATCTTTATCAACGCCTTTGAATGCATTGCCGATATAAGGTACCTCGCTCACCCATGGAATGCCTCTATCTGTGTTGATTGATTTGTCTTCCATAAGCCCGCCAATTACCATGACTTCGCCGCTCTGGAGCTTGAGTATAGAATCAAGTTCACGTATCTCAACAACAGGTATCGAATTGGTTATGCCAGACGTATCCACACTTGGATCAAGCTGCGCAAGCGCAAAAGCAACTGATGGATCACTGACGCTACCTGTCTGGCGAGAAAGCGTTGGACGGACGCTTAGCGTAATTTCGTTTGTATCGGTATTGATAGAAGGCATAAGTGAAAGGATTATACCGATTGGAACTGTTTTTATTTCTGCGGTGACCTCAAGCTGAGTACTGGGACCGGATGTGCTGGTACTGGTATCACGATCAATCTGAAGCTCAAAATACACTATATTCTCTGCAAAAGTCAGCACAGATTGCTGGTTATTGATTGCATGCAGACGCGGGCTTGAAAGAGTCCGCGTTGTACCAAATGTCTGCGTCAAATCCACCGCTGCCTGCAAGTCGAAGTTCTTCCCTGCAATATCCGCTAGACTAAAGGCAAAGCTTGCTCTGTTTCCGGTATCCGGAACTGATCCAAACGTAGACGGCATGCCTATTTTGCTGCCGCCAAATTGCGACCAGTCTATACCGCTCTGGAACTGATCATTCAGCGTTACTTCAACAATTTTTGCTTCAATCAATACCTGAGCAGAGGTGCTGATACGCACTTTTTCCAGAAATTTTTGTATCAGTTCGTGCTGTTTTGCTGTGCCAGAAATAGTAATCGCCCCCGCCTGACGATTAATGACATAAAAGCTGTCTGATGTACTCGTTGCAGCAACAGGAGCCGGCGCTGCAGAAGCTGGCACTACACCTTCTGATGATCCTTCATTTTCTGGAGATAAAGGCTGTGATGCAACAGTAACGGCAGACACACGGCTAGGCGGCACATACGCCATAATTGCCTTAACGCCTTCATCAAATTTTACCCAGAAATCACTCTTACTTGTTGCGTTCACACTTGAGGATGAACCACCGCCTACACCACCGCCATCACCCCCACCTTCACCGCCTGCTGAAAACACATTCGTTGACAGGCTATTAGTGCTATTAGAATCACGGTCTATATTCAGAAAATCAATATTATATGTCTGAATATATGGTGTATCACGCTCTACCCTCAGCACCCCGTTTTTCATGGTGTACCGCAAGCCTGCAAGGTCTGCGATACGCTCAACCACCTCATTAAATGGTTTATCTTTGGCACGGAATGAAACACCGCCGGTTATACCTGAATCTATCTCGATATCCACATCTGCTAATCGCGCCAGTTCAACCAAGACGTCTTTAAGCGGTACATCGTCAGTTACTGCAACAGACACCAGTTTAGTAGCGCCAATCTTTGGCGGACTCGGTGCAGCAAGCACCTCTTCTAGTGCAGGAATTGGCGGCTCTGCCGGATTTAGCATTTCACCAGGAGCACCGGGCTTTTCATACGCCTGTGCATTCGTCAGATTCTTATAATCATCACGACTCAGGCTAAGATTCGGATCTATCTTATCATTATTTTTTGGGTCGTAGAATTCTTCGCTGCACCCTGTGGCAAGCATCAGGCACAAACCAAGCGGGAGTAGTTTTTGTCTGCGTTTCACGCGATGTACGACCTTACCAAAACAATCAACCATTCACTCACAAACATGGTAACTACAACATGTAGTATCATATTCCGATATCGACACAACATAATACATTCCGAACACGGAAAAATTATGCGCGCGTCGAAAGCCAGATAGCAAGCTTAGTTTTGTATACTATTACAGTCGTTAAAATTTGGTAAAGAGGAGAAGATTCTGCACCATGTTCCAACGCGATATCATGGTGCTCTTTTTCATCGGCGCGGAACTTTGACACGATGGATTTGAGCTCTGGTTCACCCTCCAGTTTTTTTTCCTGCGCGGCATAATGTTCATCAATGACGGATTCAACTGCCGCCGTGCAGGCCATGGCTGATTTTTCGCCAAGAAGCGCGGTGGCTGCACCCATGGCATAGCCGGCCACATGCCACAGTGGCATAAACACCGTGGGGCGCACGCGGCGTTTTACCATCCATTCGGAGAATGTCTGAAGGTGCTCCTGCTCTTGCTCTGCCATGTGCTTCAGCAGCGGCGCACACGCGCTTTTGCCAAGCACCGCAAGCTGCCCGGCATAAATGCGCTGCGCGCCATATTCACCGGCATGATTCACGCGGATCATGCGCGCGATTTCCTCGTCATGCGTGCGGTCACCCGGAAGTTTCGCCTGCATTATATTTTCCTTTTGTGGAATTTTAGCAACATAGCAGCAGAGAAAACTGCAAGCACACTTGCCGCCATAAAATTCCACGCGGCAAGCGACAGGCCAAGGACATACGCCATCGCCTGATCGCACGAAACCAGCGGCGCATTCATAATGGCGGCACGCATTTCTTCCAGTGTCTGTTCGCCAGTACCAGTGTTCGAGCAGGCGGATGGGCCGGTAAACCAACCCATTTCAACACCGGTGTGATAAAACGCAATGCCGGCATCCACCACAAACAGCAGCACGCACAGCCAAGCGATGGCAAAAAGCAGTTTCGGAGATTTTACAAACCACGCCCCCAGCAGGCCAAGCACTGCGATTGCCGCGTACGGATAACGCTGCTTCAGGCACAAATCACACGGATGCCAGCCAAAGCCATATTGACCCACAAGTGCCGCAGCCAACATGCCAAGGCTTGCGATGGCCATAAGGCGCAGCAGGCATTTTGGCGTCATTTTGTTGATATGTGTTTGTAATTTCATAGATATGCCCATCATAAGGCCGGTTTTGCACTTTGGCAAGCCACCCGCGCTTGACCGAGGATTAGAGATGGTTATAGTGCCACTTCCCCTACCCTTGATGGGTGAGGGCGGATTTGTTTAATGTGCGTAGCGAATTTAGCAAATCCGGGTGGGGATAAATCTTTCTTTAAGTAACCCCTCACCTCGGTTTGCCTAAGCACTTACTTTGTAAGTACAAGGCAAACACGTCCTCTCCCACAAGGGGAGAGGATAAGATGGGGATGCCCCTGTGGTGGAACTGGTAGACGCGCCGGACTCAAAATCCGGTACCGCAAGGTGTGTCGGTTCGATTCCGACCGGGGGCACCACTTCGGACTCACTGTCCGAGAATTCTCTGAAAAGCGAGAAAGGGAGCGATAGAGCTGCGGTTCTATACCCCTCCTTTCGGTCATAGGCCAGAGGGCGTGCAAAAGTCGTTTTCAGCACCAATCTCTTGACCGATATATCGCCGCAAACCCAGCGCTGGTAAGGCTTTGCGAAGAATTGAAAAGCGGTTCTAGCCGTCTCCGTTACGGTGCTGTCAAACTCTCCGCATTTCTGTATCCGCTCTTGCAAAACCAGCCGCTGTTCCTCCAAAGTTTTAATTTGGCGCTCATAGCTGGCGATAAGGATGGCGCTGTCCGCCGCCGCAATGCGGTCGAGGAACTGCTCCACCTTCCGTTCAATCAGAAGTATCTGGTTTTGGAGTTCCTTGCGGCGCTCCACAATGTCACCCGATTTGAGCTTCGACAGCTGATCCAGCATATTATCTACCATCCCCACCAGCGTGTCTGATGGGGTTAGCTCTTTCAGAAGCCTCACGAATTCATCCTCAAGATAGTCGCGCTTGATGGACTTGCCGTATTGCTCGCACCCCTTGGTTTGGCAGAGGTAATACGGGTATTTCCCGCTTCGCCCCTGCGTCCAGCAGGACTTCATCGGCACGCCGCAGCAATCACAGGTCACGAACCCGCGCAGCGGAAAGTCATGGCTGATGTCATGCCGCGCCGGAACCTTGGCGCGGCCATGCAGCTTATCCTGAATCCGGCAGAAGGTTTCAAACGAGATAATTGGCTCGTGATGCCCTTTGGTCAGCCCGATATTCCATTCGGGATAGTCAAAATAGCCGGAGTAAAGTTTCCGGTTCAGCATATCAAGCACGCGCTGCATATGCACTTCTCCCTTCCGGTCTTTCGGAAAAACCGGCTGCTGCGCCAGAAAGTTTTTCACTTCAACCGGCGAGCTAAATCGGTCGGAGGCAAATCCCTCCATCGCTTCCTGTATGACCGAAGCCAGCGGCTCATCCCGCACCAGCATTTTGCCATGCGTGCCGCGCTTCTCCATCTTGTATCCGCGCGGTGGGCAGAGAATCCAATAGCCGCTCATCATCCGCGCACGCATCCGATTCTTAACCTGTTCGGCATTTTTCTGGCGCTGATGCTGCGACACGCTGGCCAGCAGGTTTTCAACAAGCTGGCTGTCTGAATCCTCCCCGAATTCGATGGAGGGTGATTGCAGCACACCCCCGGCATCCCGAATAGCGATGCGTAATTCCAGATGCGCCTTTACGCCTCGCGCCAAGCGGCTGATGTCATCAATGATAACGACGATCTGCTCATGCTCGTGCTGCCGAAGATAGTCCAGCATTTGCGTCATGGCGGGGCGGTCGATCATGCTGCCGGAGATACCTTCCTCCGCGAAAACCTCTACCACCTCCAATTTTTTATGACGGGCGAACTCTCTGCACCGCGTTTCCTGTGATGATAATCCGTGTCCGTTTTTCACCTGTTCTGGTGATGATACCCGGCAATAAATAACGGCTTTTTGCATGGCTTCTTCCATAAAAGCCATCATAATTCAATGTCTTGAGGGTCTTTCGGAAGGATAGCTAAGTGCAGCTCGGAATCAACGCTCTTTTGATGTCTTTTCTCCTTTAACGCCAGCTGGTTAATGCCAAGCTGCTGGTCGAAATAATTCTCCAGCGTTACCCATACCGCATTGACCAGTTCGAGCTTTTGCTCTTCGCTCAAATCGAACTTATCGACGTACTGCCGATACGGGGTTAAGTCGGTAATCATCGCCAGCCCCCAACGCACATGAACGCCGCCTGCGCGTATGCAGGTGTGTTTAATTCAAAACGATGGAAAAATGGGATTTGGCTGTTCTGAAGTGCAAACTGACGCACCTCTCGCGATCTTTCCATGTAACATACAGAAAATTGTTCACTGTGTTTAGTGCTAAGATGTTCAAACACGGGGAAGCCCTCCCTGTGCTGAATTCAGGCGCATGGTGATCATATAAACCGCCACACGATAGCGATAATGCAGCGTGGTACGGCAGTAGCCCAAACGCTTGGCAATCGGTTTCCACGGCACTCTGGCCGCACGCAGCCAAATTAGGCGGCGGTCGATTTCGTCATCGAGGAAGAAAATCCACTGGATGGTTTCTTCCATCTCGGCAATCGCCTGCGCCGATGGTGGTCCGAGGCGAAGCGGCAGCTTATCGGCCTGAAGTTTCTCTGCTTCCGTAAGCATGACGGCTGGCCACTGTGTTTTGTAGCCCATCACCCGCACCGGCGGCAGGCGCTTCAGCGTGTACACCGCGCTTTCAAAACGCTTCACTACGTCAATCGCTGTCCACTGCTTCATGGCTGCACCTCCCGCGTGACCA